>CBIHLQ010000040.1:0-55572 GCA_966210885.1 uncultured Pseudomonas sp. | reverse complement strand
CCGGTCGGCGGCTTGGTGAACTTGTAGGCGCCGTGGCTGGTGCCGATGGCGATGGCCAGCGCATCGACCTGAGTGCGCTTGACGAAGTCGGCGGCTTCCTCCGGATCGGTGAGCATCTGGCTGTGATCGAGCACGCCTTCGGCGCCGACGCCGTCTTCTTCGCCGGCCATACCAGTTTCCAGGCTACCAAGGCACCCCAGCTCGCCTTCCACCGACACGCCACAGGCATGGGCGAACGCCACAGTCTGCTGGGTCACGCGGACGTTGTAGTCGTAGTCGGCCGGGGTTTTGCCGTCTTCTTTCAGCGAGCCGTCCATCATCACCGAGGAAAAGCCCAGCTGGATCGAGCGCTGGCACACATCAGGGCTGGTGCCGTGGTCCTGGTGCATACACACCGGGATATGCGGGAATTCTTCGATGGCCGCGAGGATCAGGTGACGCAGGAAAGGTGCGCCGGCATATTTGCGCGCACCGGCCGATGCCTGGACGATAACCGGGGAATCGGTCTTGTCGGCGGCTTCCATGATGGCGCGCATCTGCTCGAGGTTGTTGACGTTGAAGGCCGGCACGCCGTAGCCGAATTCGGCGGCGTGGTCGAGCATCTGGCGCATGCTGATAAGTGCCATGGTTTTCCTGTCTCCCAATAAGGGTCGTTAATCGTGCAAGCCTGCCGCAGGGGCAGGCGCTATTCAAGTATTCACGGGCAAGCTGTTCGTCGTGCCCGCCCCCTTCAGCATGAAGGGGTCAATCTGTAGCCCGGATGCAATCCGGGGGAGGCAACCGAGCCTGAGCCCGTCACCAAATCAGGGCGCCTTGCAGCCGCGCCCGATCAAATCGTCGTTGGCCGTCCAGTAGACCAGCCCTTCCTCGCCCCTGAGATGCAAGGATAGCCGGCCATCGCTGTAGAGTGCGCCGGAACCGGCGGGCTCCTGCTGCAGCCGGTGAATCTCCTGAGCAGCCGCCATGCGCACCTCGACCTGATCGCGGTCATCGGCGAAGCGCCAGAACACTTCGGCGCCGCTGTCGCAGACCCAATGCGTCCATTGCTGCGGCGCAGCGCGACCGGCACAGCCGGTGAGCATCAACAGCGCGATGACCAGCGTCGCCTTGTGCATCGGTTGCCCTCGCATTGTTGCAGGCCCAGTTGAATTACTGACCCACGGTCGGCGCCAAGGTTTTATGCCCGGCGCTTGTTCTTATTTATTGCTTGGCGCGCTGTTCCAGTACTTCGACCGCCGGCAATACCTTGCCTTCGACGAACTCGAGGAAAGCGCCGCCGCCGGTGGAGATGTAGCCGATCTTCTCGGCCACGCCGTACTTGTCGATGGCCGCCAGGGTGTCGCCGCCGCCGGCGATCGAGAATGCCGGGCTTTCGGCGATGGCTTCGGCCAGCACCTTGGTGCCGTTGCCGAACTGGTCGAACTCGAACACCCCGACCGGGCCGTTCCACAGAATGGTCTTCGAGGACTTCAGCAGCTCGGCGAACTGCGCCGCGGTTTGCGGGCCGATGTCGAGAATCATGTCGTCCTCGCCCACATCGGCGACCAGCTTGACGGTTGCGGCGGCGCTTTCGGCGAATTCCTTGGCCACCACCACGTCCACCGGCAGCGGCACGCTGACCTTGGCCGCGATGGCTTTGGCGGTGTCGATCAGATCGGCCTCGTACAGCGACTTGCCAACCGGGAAGCCGGCCGCGGCGAGGAAGGTATTAGCGATACCGCCGCCGACGATCAGTTGATCGCAGATCTGGCTGAGGCTGTTGAGCACATCGAGCTTGGTCGACACCTTGGAGCCGGCGACGATCGCTGCCATCGGCTTGGCCGGGTTGCCCAGCGCCTTGCCCAGCGCCTCCAGCTCGGCCGCCAGCAGCGGGCCGGCGCAGGCGACTGCGGCGAATTTGGCCACGCCATGGGTGGAACCCTGGGCGCGGTGGGCGGTGCCGAAGGCGTCCATCACGAACACATCGCACAGCGCCGCATATTGCTGGGCCAGCTCGTCAGTGTTTTTCTTCTCACCATTGTTGAAGCGTACGTTCTCCAGCAGCACCAGTTGGCCGGGCTCGACCGCGACGCCGCCGAGGTAGTCCTTGAGCAGCGGAACTTCGCGACCCAGGGCCTTGGACAGGTAATCGGCGACCGGCTTGAGGCTGTCCTCTTCGCTGTATTGACCTTCAGTCGGGCGACCCAGGTGCGAGCAGACCATCACCGCCGCGCCTTTCTCCAGCGCCAGCTTGATGGTCGGCAGGGAAGCGAGGATGCGCGCATCGCTCTTCACCACGCCGTCTTTCACCGGCACGTTGAGGTCTTCGCGAATCAGCACGCGCTTACCCTGGAGGTCGAGGTCGGTCATCTTCAGAACGGTCATAGATCAGTCCTTCACGGGGGCTGGTTAAACAGAGGCTTTGGAAAGGAAATGTTCGGCGACATCAAGCATGCGGTTGGCGAACCCCCACTCGTTGTCGAACCAGGCCAGCAGGTTGACCAGACGCGGGCCGGAGACCCGGGTCTGGCTGCCATCGACGATCGCCGAGTGCGGGTCATGGTTGAAGTCGCAACTGGCATGGGGCAGCTCGGTATAAGCCAGCAAGCCCCGTAGCGGGCCGCTTGCGGCGGCCTCGCGCAACAGCCGATTGATTTCCTCGGCACTGGTGTCGCGGGCGGTTTGCAGCGTTATGTCCAGGCAGGAGACGTTCACCGTCGGCACCCGGATGGCTTTGGCCTGAATTCGCCCGCTTAGTTCCGGGAGTAGACGCTCGATGCCGCGGGCCAGGCCGGTGGACACCGGAATCACCGACTGGAACGCCGAGCGCGTGCGGCGCAGGTCTTCGTGGTGGTAGGCGTCGATCACCGGCTGGTCGTTCATCGCCGAGTGAATGGTGGTGATGGAGACGTACTCCAGACCAACCGCCTCGTTGAGCAGCTTGAGCAAGGGCACGCCGCAGTTGGTCGTGCAAGAGGCGTTGGAGACCAGGGTTTCCGCACCGCTCAGGCAGTCCTGATTGACCCCGAAAACCACGGTAGCATCGATATCCGCCTCGCTGGCCATCGGCTGGGAGAACAGCACCCGCGGCGCACCCGCCTGAAGGAAACGCTGCGCGTCGGCGCGGGTGTGATAGGCGCCCGAGCACTCGAGCAACAGATCGATATTCAGCGCCGCCCAGTCGATATCTTCCGGCGTCGGCTGGCGCAGCACCTTCACGCAGTTGCCGTTGATATGCAGGCAATCGCCCTCGACCCGCACCTCGCCGGGAAAGCGCCCGTGGGTGGAGTCGAAGCGGGTCAGGTATTCGATGCTGGCCTGATCGGCCAGATCGTTCAGCGCGACTATCTCGAGCGCGGCGTCGACCCCGCGCTCATGCAGCGCGCGCAGCACGCAGCGACCGATGCGGCCATAGCCGTTAAGGGCGATTCGGTAGGGGCGATTGGTTTTTGGCATGTTTGGCACGAATGCGGTCAACCTGTAGGAGCGAGCTTGCTCGCGATCAATGTTTGAGCATCGCGAGCAAGCTCGCTCCTACCAAGGCTTTCAGGCGTCCAGCAGCTCGGCGGCGGTTTCCAGCAGGTTATCGACGGTGAAGCCGAAGTGCTCGAACAGCGCCGGCGCCGGGGCCGACTCGCCGAAGCTGGTCATGCCGATGATGCGACCTTCGAGGCCGACGTACTTGTACCAGTAGTCCGCGTGAGAGGCTTCGATGGCGATGCGCGCGCCGACCTGCACCGGCAGTACCGATTGCTTGTAGCCGGCGTCCTGCTGATCGAACACGCTGGTCGACGGCATCGACACCACGCGCACCTGGCGACCCTGCTCGCTGAGCTTGTCGTACGCGGCAACCGCCAGGCCGACTTCAGAGCCGGTGGCGATCAGGATCAGCTCCGGCTCGCCGGCGCAGTCCTTCAGCACATAGCCGCCGCGGGCGATATCGCCGAGCTGCTGGGCGTCGCGGCTCTGGTGCGGCAGGTTCTGCCGGCTGAAGATCAGCGCGCTCGGGCCGTCGTTGCGTTCGATCGCATGCTTCCAGGCCACCGCCGATTCCACGGCGTCGCAAGGGCGCCAGGTATCGAGGTTCGGCGTACCGCGCAGACTGGCCAGCTGCTCGATCGGCTGGTGGGTCGGGCCGTCTTCGCCGAGACCGATGGAGTCGTGGGTGAACACATAGAGCACACGCTTCTTCATAAGTGCGGACATGCGCACGGCATTGCGCGCGTACTCCATAAAGATCAGGAAGGTCGCACCGTAGGGCACGAAACCGCCATGCAGGGCGACGCCGTTCATGATTGCGCTCATACCGAACTCGCGCACGCCATAGAACATGTAGTTGCCGGACGCATCCAGCGCCGACACGCCCTGACAGCCTTTCCACAGGGTCAGGTTTGAGCCGGCGAGGTCGGCGGAACCGCCGAGGAATTCCGGCAGCAGCGGGCCGAAGGCGTTCAGTGCGTTCTGGCTGGCCTTGCGGCTCGCGATGGTCTCGCCCTTCTCGGCGACGTCACGGATATAGGCCGCGGCCTTCTCGGCGAAATCGGCCGGCAGCTCGCCGGCGATGCGCCGCTTGAGTTCGGAGGCCAGCTCGGGGTAGGCGGCGGCGTAAGCGGCGAAGCGCTGGTTCCACTCGGCTTCGGCGGCGGCGCCGGCTTCCTTGGCGTCCCACTCGGCGTAGATGTCCGCGGGAATTTCGAAGGGGCCGTGGTTCCAGCCCAGGGCGGCGCGGGTCAGGGCAATTTCGTCGTTACCCAGCGGTGCGCCGTGGCACTCTTCCTTACCCTGCTTGTTCGGCGAGCCGAAACCGATGGTGGTCTTGCAGCAGATAAGGGTCGGCTGCTCGCTCTTGCGCGCAGTGTCGATGGCCATCTTGATTTCTTCGGCATCATGGCCGTCGACATTGCGGATAACCTGCCAGCCGTAGGCTTCGAAGCGCTTCGGCGTGTCGTCGGTGAACCAGCCTTCGACTTCGCCGTCGATGGAGATGCCGTTGTCGTCGTAAAACGCCACCAGCTTGCCCAGGCCGAGGGTGCCGGCCAGTGAGCAGACTTCATGGCTGATGCCTTCCATCATGCAGCCGTCGCCGAGGAACACGTAGGTGAAGTGGTCGACGATGTTATGGCCTTCGCGGTTGAACTGCGCGCCCAGCACTTTCTCGGCGATGGCGAAGCCGACGGCGTTGGCGATGCCCTGGCCGAGCGGGCCGGTGGTGGTTTCCACGCCAGGGGTGTAGCCGTACTCCGGGTGGCCCGGGGTGCGGCTGTGCAATTGACGGAATTGCTTGAGGTCTTCTATCCCTAAGTCGTAGCCGGTCAGGTGCAGCAACGAGTAGATCAGCATCGAGCCGTGGCCGTTGGACAGCACGAAGCGGTCGCGGTCGGCGAAGCTCGGGTTGCTCGGGTTATGCTTGAGGTAATCGCGCCACAGCACTTCAGCGATGTCCGCCATGCCCATCGGGGCACCCGGATGGCCGCTGTTGGCTTTCTGCACGGCATCCATGCTCAGGGCACGAATGGCATTGGCGCGCTCACGACGGCTGGGCATCACTAAATCTCCTACGGGGGCTGCTTCTAAGACGAAGGGGGCGGAAAAAGGTGGGCATTTTCCCCCACTGAGCCTGCGGGGGCAATGACAGATGGATAAAAGCTGCAAGGTGGATGGCCGCCCCCTGCAAGCGAATCAGGAGTGGCGCTCGCCCAAACACCGTCAAACTTTTTGCTTTTACTTGCAGCTTATGGCTTGCCGCTTGCGGGCCCGCATCCAATATCAAAACTTTTTGATATTGGTATTGCTGGATGAAAAATGACCGACTAGACTGCTCAGCCTATGAATATGCGCGCGCCCCAAATACGTTTCGATGCAGCCGACGAGCTGGCCGCCCTGTGCAAGGCCGGCGGCGATCCGCTGCGCCTGAACGTGCTGCGTGCCCTGAGCAACGACTCCTTCGGCGTGCTGGAGCTGGCGCAGATCTTCGCCATCGGCCAGTCGGGCATGAGCCATCACCTCAAGGTGCTGGCCCAGGCCGGGCTGGTGGCCACGCGCCGCGAGGGCAATGCGATCTTCTACCGCCGCGCCCTGGCGCAAGTCGACCTGCTCGGCGGTGCGCTGCATGCGGCGTTGCTCGGCGAGGTCGACGAACTGCGCTTGCCCGAGGACGTGCAACGGCGCATCGCCGAAGTGCACGGCCAGCGCGCGGCGGCCAGTCAGGATTTCTTCGCGCGCATGGCGGCGAACTTCCAAGCCCAGCAGGATTTGATCGCCGGCTTGCCGCAATACCGCGACAGCGCCCTGGCCCTGCTCGACTCGCTGGACTTCGCGACCGGTGCCACGGCCCTGGAAATCGGCCCAGGCGACGGCGGTTTCCTGCCCGAACTGGCGCGCCGCTTCGACCAGGTGACCGCCTTGGACAACAGCCCGGCGATGCTCGAACTGGCGCGTTTGCGGTGCGACCAGGAGGGGCTGGCCAATGTTGCCTTGCAACTGGCCGATGCCTTGGTCGACGACTATCCCGCCAGCGACTGCCTGGTGCTGAATATGGTGTTGCACCATTTCGCCGCGCCCGCCGATGCGCTGAAGCACCTGGCGCAGCGCATCCGCCCCGGCGGTAGCCTGCTGATCACCGAGTTGTGCAGCCACAACCAGAGCTGGGCCCGCGAAGCCTGTGGCGATCTGTGGCTGGGTTTCGAACAGGACGACCTGGCCCGTTGGGCCACGGCCGCCGGGCTGCTGCCCGGCGAGAGCCTGTATGTCGGTTTACGCAACGGTTTCCAAATCCAGGTACGGCATTTCGCCAAGCCCGAGCAATCCAATCGCCAAGGTGCTTATTCATGATGTTCGTGAACAGGCCCGCAAGCCCCTCACCCACCGGTCAAAACAGGAAAACCGCTAGATGAGCGAATACTCTCTCTTTACCTCCGAGTCCGTCTCCGAAGGCCATCCGGACAAGATCGCCGACCAGATTTCCGATGCGGTGCTCGACGCCATCATCACCCAGGACAAGCACGCCCGCGTGGCCGTGGAAACCCTGGTCAAGACCGGTGTGGCCATCGTTGCCGGCGAAGTCACCACCAGCGCCTGGGTCGACCTCGAGCAGATCGTCCGTGACGTGATCTGCAACATCGGCTACACCAGTTCGGATGTCGGTTTCGACGGCGCCACCTGCGGCGTGCTGAACATCATCGGCAAGCAGTCCCCGGACATCAACCAGGGCGTCGACCGCGCCAAGCCGGAAGACCAGGGCGCCGGTGACCAGGGCCTGATGTTCGGCTACGCCAGCAACGAAACCGACGTGCTGATGCCCGCGCCGATCTGCTTCAGTCACCGCCTGGTCGAACGCCAGGCCGAAGCGCGCAAGTCCGGCCTGCTGCCGTGGCTGCGTCCGGACGCGAAGAGCCAGGTCACCTGCCGCTACGAGAACGGCAAGGTGGTCGGTATCGACGCCGTGGTGCTGTCCACCCAGCACAACCCCGAGGTCAAATACAACGACCTGCGCGAAGGCGTGATGGAGCTGATCGTCAAGCACGTGCTACCCGCCGAACTGCTGCACAAGGACACCCAGTTCCATATCAACCCGACCGGCCAGTTCATCATCGGTGGCCCGGTGGGCGACTGCGGCCTGACCGGGCGCAAGATCATCGTCGACTCCTATGGCGGCATGGCCCGTCACGGCGGTGGCGCCTTCTCCGGTAAGGACCCGTCCAAGGTCGACCGTTCGGCGGCCTATGCCGGTCGCTACGTGGCGAAGAACATCGTCGCTGCGGGTCTGGCCGAGCGCTGCGAGATCCAGGTGTCCTACGCCATCGGCGTGGCCCAACCGACTTCGATTTCGATCAATACCTTCGGCACCCACAAGATCGCCGAAGACAAGATCATCAAGTTGGTACGCGAGGTGTTCGACCTGCGCCCGTACGCCATCACCAAGATGCTCGACCTGCTGCATCCGATGTATCAGGAAACCGCCGCCTACGGCCACTTCGGTCGCACCCCGGAGCAGAAGACCGTCGGCGACGACAGCTTCACCACCTTCACCTGGGAAAACACCGACAAGGTCGCCGACCTGCGCGTCGCCGCCGGTTTGTAAGCACCGCCCGGCCTCACAAGAAGCCTCGCTCCATGCGGGGCTTTTTGCTGCACGCCTGCGACCACGATCAAGGATCCGACCATGAGCAGCCCCTTGCCCCTGCTGGCCTTCCATAGTTACCAGACCCAGCGCCTGAACCGCACACCGATCCTCTCGCCACTGCTGATAGTGGTGACCGAAGGCTGCAAACATATTCGCCTGGGCGAAGGCGAACTCATGGCCTGCGCAGGCGAATGGCTGGTGCTGCCGGGGCATCGGCGGGTCGAAATGCTCAACCAGCCGGACCCGCATAGCGGCCACTACCATGCCTGGGCTCTGGGTGAGCTGGACGGTTGGCGGCAACGCCTGCGCGAGTTGTTCGCACCGCAACTGGCACGCCTGACGCTGTCGGCTAAAGCCAATGCCGAGGTCTTTCAGCCGACGGAACAGGCCCGTGCGGCCCTCGGCAATGTTCTTGCCCTGCTGCCCAGCGCCGAACAGGGCAGCCTGCAAGCCGCCCAGGCCGAGCACGCCTGGCAGGGTTTGATGCTAACGCTGGCCGCCGCTGGCCAGGGCGGCGCGCTGTTCACCCAGAACCACAGGCGTACCGCAGAACGCGTACTGCAACTGCTGCGCAGCGACCTGAGCCACGACTGGCAGGCCGAAGACGTCGCCGCCCGGTTGGCCATGAGCGGAGCGACGCTAAGGCGCAAGCTGGCGATCGAGAAGCTGTCGTTCCGGCGCTTGCTGCAGGATGCGCGCATGGAGCAGGCGTTGAGCCTGATCAGTAACAGCCCGCAGGCCCTCGGCGAAGTCGCGGCGGCCTGCGGCTATCAGTCGCCCTCGCGCTTTGCCGCGGCATTCCAACGCCAATTCGGCTGCTCCCCGAGCACGCTGCGACAGACGAGCGGCGCGGGCGAGAGATTGCGCGAAACGGGCGCGTCGGCCTGAGGCATTTGCCCAATACTCGTGGCTCCCCCATTTCAAGGAGCCTCGTCATGCGTCCCAGCGTCCTCACCCTGTGTTGCGCCAGCCTGCTCAGCTGTAGCCTCAGCCAGGCATTCGAACTCAGCAGCCCGGACATTCGGGATGGCCAGCCGTTGAGCAAGTCCGAGGAGTTTTCCAGTTTCGGCTGCAACGGTGCGAACCGCGCCCCCGCCCTGAACTGGCGGAACGCCCCCGCCGGCACCAAGAGCTTCGCCGTCACAGTCTATGATCCGGACGCACCGACCGGCAGCGGCTGGTGGCACTGGTTAGTGTTCAATCTACCCGCCAACGTCACCGCGCTGCCGGCCGCCGCCGGTCAGGCAGATGGCCCGAAGCTGCCCGCCGGTAGCGTGCAGAGCCTGACCGATTTCGGCGCTCCGGGTTTTGGCGGCGCCTGTCCGCCGCCAGGCGACAAGCCGCACCATTACAGATTCACCGTGCATGCGTTAAGCGTGGAGAAACTCGATCTGGACGCCAACGCCATGCCGGCGCTGGTCGGCTACATGCTCAACGCCAATAGCCTCGGCACGACTTCGCTGACGGCTACCTATAGCCGCCCGGCGAGCGACTGAGCCGCGCAAACGTCAGCAGCGCAGGGGCGAATCCAAGGCACTCAAGAACCCGCAAACCGTAATCCTGTTCACTTTAGAAAATGCCTCTTTCCCCTAACCAGGCAAGCGGCATTTTCTGGGCTTTAGAGCCGCAGGATGCGGCGGCACGTAGCCTGGATGCAATCCGGGAGCGATTTTTCAGACGCCAGATTGCCCCCCGGATTTCATCCGGGCTACAAAAAATGCTGCTCGCTTGGATTAAGTGAACAGCATTACGGCAAAGCCGGGTTGAACCAATATGCTTGATTGTCGAAGGGTTGCCCCGGCGGCAGCTGGGGGTTGCCGATCCGGAACACGCGCCGCTTATCCAGGCCAAGTTTCTTGATGGTGGCGGCGTATTCTTCGGTGAACAGGCGATCGAGCGTGCCATTGGCCACTATCGCGCGCATGCCCTCTTCGACGCGCTGCGCGTGGCGACTACCTTCCTCGTTGCGAGGGAACCAGAAATACACCGGCAGCGGATAGTAGAGCAGCAGCTCCTGCTCGATGGCCATCTGCGGGTAATCCTTGCGCCAGTGCTCGAGCTCCTCGCTCACCTCGGTCACGCCGCGGCCAAACGCATCGAAACGCCCGAGCATCAGCATGCGGAACAGCCCCTCGTAGCTACTGCCCGTGACCACCTCCAGGCCGGCAGCCTTGTAGATGGCCACATCGGACCATTCACGCTGCTGACCGAAGCGGAACTGGCGCAGCTGCTCGAACGACTGCACGCTGGAAAAACGCGATTGCAGCTCGGCCGGAATCAGAAATACCCGATAACCGAGCAGCCCCTTGTCGACGGGGATCTTCACCGGCTGCAGCGTTTCCTCCAGGGCGATGGTGGCGTCCAGCACTATGGTATTCAGCACCCCGCGCGCTCTCTGCATCTCGACGACTTGAAATTTCTCGCTCATGGGCAGGCTGGGTTCGAGGACATAGGCGCCATATTTTTCCCGGGTGGCCTCCAGTGCCGCCCGCAGGACCCGCCAGTGGTAATCGTAGCGGCGGTCATCCACCGTCTCCGGGGCGTTGTGGATGAAGTGCCACTGCGCCGCGGCGTTATCGGCGGCACGCGCCATACCCCATGGTGTGCCGGCGATGAGCAGGAAAAGCGTGAAAAGACCGCCAAAGAACGTAAAACCCATCTTCATACCGTTACTGCCCCAATCGAGATGGTTGAATCGATCGATCAATAATAGCTGCTAAGCTGCAGGCAACCCCACGAGCAAGGATGCTCTCATGAAAGCTTGGCCCGCGCTTTTCCTTTTCCCCCTTGCCGCGCACACCTGGGCCGGCTCTTGCCCCGACTGGTCGGCCCAACGCGCCGAGGGCGAGACCGCAGCACTGACCGCGCAAATCGCCCACTGGGACGACGCCTACCATCGCCAAGGCGTATCCCTGGTCGCCGACGAACTCTATGACCAGGCCCGCCTGCGATTACAGCATTGGCAAGGCTGCTTTGCCACGGTCGAGGTGGCAACGGCCGATCCTCTGGCCAGCAGCGGCGGCCGTATCGCCCATCCGGTGATCCAGACCGGGCTGCGCAAACTGGCGGACAGCGGCGAAGTCGCCGCCTGGATCGGCAACCGCGAGGGTATCTGGATCCAACCGAAGGTCGACGGCGTGGCCGTGAGCCTGATTTACCGCGACGGCCGCCTGCACCAGGCGATCAGCCGTGGCGACGGCCGCAGCGGCCAGGACTGGACCGCCAAGGCGCGCCTGATCGAGGCCATACCGGCGCAATTGCCCGGCGAACAGAACGCCGTGCTGCAAGGCGAACTCTATTGGCGGCTGCCGCAGCACGTGCAGGCCAAATCCGGCGGCCTGGGCGCCCGCAGCAAGGTCGCCGGACTGCTGGCCCGACACGACCTGACACCAGAGGACGCCGCCGCCATCGGCCTGTTCGTCTGGGATTGGCCCGACGGCCCGGCGACGCTGCCCGAACGCCTGCAACGGCTGAGCGAACTGGGTTTCAGCGATAGCCTGAACTTCAGCCAACCGCTGAAGAACCTCGATCACGCCAAGCGCTGGCGCGAACACTGGTACCGCAGCGCCCTGCCGTTCGCCAGCGACGGCGTGGTGCTGCGCCAGAGCGAACGCCCCGCGACCGAGCGCTGGCAAGCCGAACCGCATTGGGCCGCCGCCTGGAAATACCCGCTCAGCCAGGCCCTGGGAGTGGTACAGGAAGTCGAGTTCCGCATCGGCCGCAGCGGGCGCATCACCCCCGTGCTGCGTTTGCAGCCGGTGAAGCTCGATGATCGGACGATCGAGCATGTCGCCGTCGGTTCGCTGCAACGCTGGCAACGCCTGGATATCCGCCCCGGCGATCAGGTGGTGATCCGCCTGGCCGGGCTGACCGTGCCGAAACTCGACAGTGTGCTTTGGCGCACCCAGCAACGCGCCAAATTAGCGGTGCCCGACCCCGCCGCCTACGATTTTTTGAGCTGCTGGCGCATCACCCCGTCCTGCGCCGAGCAATTCCATGCGCGCCTGACCTGGCTCAGCAGCGAACAGGGCCTGGCCTTGCCCGGTATCGGCCCCGGCACCTGGGACAAACTCCTGCACGCCAAACGGCTCGACGGCCTGCTCGATTGGTTGCAGTTAAGCGAAGAACAGTTGCGCCGGATTCCCGGCCTGGGCCCGCGCAGTGCGGCGAAAATCAGCCGGAGTTTCGCCCTGGCCCGTCAACGTTCGCCAGACGTTTGGCTACGCGCCCTGGGCATGCCGCCGGCCGGCGACGCTCCGCTCGACGGCGATTGGGACGAGTTGGCGCAACGCCGCCCTGTCGACTGGCAACGCCAACCCGGCGTCGGCCCGACGCGCGCGGCGCAGTTAGGGGCGTTCTTCAAGCACCCGGAAGTCCGGGCCATGCGCGCGCAACTGCGCGCAGCGCGGATCGAGGGATTCTGAATAGCGCCGGCTCAGAACGCGCGGAACTCCTCATGGCAAGCCTTGCAACTGTCCTCGACCCGTTGCATCGGCGCCGCCAGATCGGCGCGCTGTAACGGAACGGCGGCGCTGGCATCGACCAGCGCAGCGGTGCTGGCTTCCATTTCGCGGGCCAGCTGCCGGAAGCGCTCCTGACGTTGCCAGACCTCGTCCTTGGCGCGACTTTCGCCACCCTCCTCACGGACCTGGGGAAAATGCTGCCAGGGGGTGCGGGTCAGCCGGTCGAGTTGTTTGGCGCCCGCGCCGAATTCCTCGGCTTTGAACGCGATGCGCCCGCGCAACATGCCGCCCAGGTCTTCGCTGACCTTGAGCATTTGCTTGAAGATGGCTTGCCGCTGTCCCTGCGGCGAATTCGGATCGACCCCGCCACAGGCGGCCAGCGTCAACGCGAGAAAGGGCAACAGCAGGTATCGACTTTTCATTGAAAGCTATCGGCGGCGGTTTGGAAGGCGCGCAGTATCGCAGATGGGGCGTCAATCGCGGAGCCACAATCACCGGATCGACCACCCGACACCTGCCATTCGAGCCCGACCATCAAGTCTGAAAGCGGCTCAGTTGCGCGGTCAGGCGCTGCATCTCGCTATGAATCCGCTCGCTGACCTGCATCACGCTCCGCGCATCGCCATGGCTGCGCTCAGCCAGACCGGAGACTTCGGCGACGCGCTGGTCGATATCCTGAGCCACCTGGCTTTGCTCTTCCGCCGCGGTGGCGATCTGCGCGTTCATCGTATTGATGCTGTCCACCGCACCGACGATGGTATCGAGCACTTGGTTCGCCTCCTGCACATGCAGCAGGTTATCGCGCACCAGCTCGCTGCTGCTCTGGATCGCCGCCACGGCCTGCTCCGCCCCCGCCTGCAGGCGCTGGATAATCGCCTGGATTTCCCCCGTGGATTGCTGAGTGCGGCTGGCCAGGGTGCGCACTTCATCGGCGACCACGGCGAAGCCACGCCCGGCTTCGCCGGCGCGGGCCGCTTCGATGGCGGCATTGAGCGCCAGCAGGTTGGTCTGCTCGGCAATCGCGGTAATCACTTCCAATACCTTGCCGACCCCGGCGGTTTCCTCGCGCAGGGCCGCCAAGCCTTCGGCGTTACGCTCCATCTGCCCGCTCAGGCCGGCCAACAGCTCGGCACTGCGCTGCACCGCGCGCTGTCCGGCCTGGGCACATTCATCGGCATTGCGTGCGGACTCCGCAGCCAGGCTGGCATGCCGCGCGACTTCAGCCACGGTGGCGCTCATCTCCGTCATCGCGGTCGCCACCTGGTCGAGGTTCTCGTGCTGGCGCCGCGCACCGTCGCCCGCGGCCTGGGCAGCCGCCACCGCCTCTTCGACATGGGTCTGGGTGTTGCCGCCCGAGGCTTTGACCTCGCCCAGCAAGGCGCGCACCTCGGTCTGCATGCGGTTGTAGCCGGCGATGATCCTGCCGATTTCATTGGCGCGCTCCCCGCCCTCCAGTCCGCGGGTGAAGTCGCCACCGCCGACCCGGGTCAGCCCGTGTTCCACCAGGCCCAGGCTGGTCATCAGTGGACGCAGGCCGAACTGCCGACCCAATACCACCAACAGCAGAATGCCCAACAAGCAGCCAAAGGCCAGCCACATCAGACCGCGCTGTCGGTTCTCGACATGCGCCGCCATCAATCCCACCGCCTTGTTCATTTCCCGCAGCAGCTGGGTCGAAGCGCTTTCCAAAGCGGCTAGGTCGACCTCATTGGTAGCGCCGGCCAACGCCTCCAATCGCGGGCGAAAGTCCTGCCACAAGCGCCCAACCAGCACCATCTGTGCCTGCACCGCCGGCGACGGGATAACGCTGATCTTGCGCTCGGGGTCGCCGTTTTGCAGCGCTTCGTGGGCCTCGGCGAACTGGGCGATGGTGGCGTCCAGGACGGCGCGTTCGATGGCCCCCTCGCGCAGGAGCATGGCCTCTTTGCTCATCTTCTGGCTGAGCATGCGCTGGGCGCCCGCCACGTTGATGGTTTCCGGCGACACCGCCATATTCAGATACAGCGCCACCGAGGCGACCAGTGCCAGCAGAAACATCAATGCATAGGAAAACAGAAACTGCTGGTTCAGGGTGCGCAGACCTATGGCGCACAGCAGTCGATCGAAAAGCAGCGTTACCGACATGGCCCCATCCCTCAAAAACCTCTCCGAATATCCACCATAGCCGTTCGCCTAACCGCTAGCGTCGGCCAATCGGAAAAAGCCTCTACGCCTTTAGTCGTAGAACCTTGCCAGACACCGGCTCAATGCGGCACGGAAGCAGGCTAACGATCGGCGCCCGCCGGCACGCGGACGTACTCCGGCGGCAAAACCAGCAAGCCGCGCAGCCTGCCCGGCGTGCATATTTGCCGATTCGCCGACTTACTGTCTATTCGGTCAATTTAGTTCATCGTTCTCTAAGAATATTTTTCACCTTTAAAAACGCTTTTAATTCCATTAATCCGTAGACAAAGCGCTTAAAGCCGGGCGTTTCCGTGCTTGCTCCGTTCGTCGACGCCCAGGTTCGCGCGACGGAGAATTGACTCATTTGACAAAGCCTTCGGCACTCCTAGGGTTAAGCCAAACCCAGGAGTCATATCGCACAGGGATTAGTCGCTCAATGCTCGAACAAAGCGCCTCACCGCTACCTATCCCCCTTGTTTCCAGCCTGTTCGGCCTGCCCTGGCTGCTGAGCCTGGCGCTGCTCGGTGCCGGCCTGCCCGGTTGGCCGGCGCTGATTGCCGGCGCGCTCCTCAGCCTGACTTGCGGCGCCTATTTGATTCACCGGCTGCGCCGACAAGAGGCGTTCGGCGCCGCCGAATCCGAACAGGCGGAGTCGGCCAATCTGGCGCTGCGCGACGAGTTCGAACCCTTGTGCCAAGGGGTGGCCAACGAGGCGCACTCGATCGCCGAGCGCAGCCAGCAGATCGACCGGTTGCTCGGCACGGCGATCGAGGGGTTGATCGGCAGCTTCACCCGACTCAACCAGTTGATAGAACGTCAGTTGCAGATCGCCGGCTCGCTCACCGACCGCTACCGGGCCGACCAGCACGACAGTCGCGAAGTGAACTTCGGCCAATTCGTCAGCACCACCCAGGAGACCCTGACCTTCTTCGTCGATGCCACCGTGGAAACCAGCCGCACCTCCATGGAGCTGGTCGACAGCATCGACCGCATCACGGCGAAGATCGGCGAAATCGTGAAATCCACCGCCGACATGGATGCCATCGCCAAACAAACCAATTTGCTCGCCTTGAATGCCGCCATCGAGGCCGCCCGCGCTGGCGAGGCCGGCCGGGGTTTTGCCGTGGTCGCCGACGAAGTGCGCACGTTGTCGACCCGCTCCAGCGTGTTTTCCGAAGCCATACGCAGCCATATCAATACCGTGCACGCCGAGTTGCAGCAGGCCGATGCCGCCATCAGTCAGTTGGCGGCCAGGGACATGAGCGTGGCCATGACCTCGAAGAAGAAAATCCACACCATGCTCAACGAACTGGAGCAGATGAACGGCTCGACCGTGCTGGCCGTGGAGGAGCTGGAGCAGATATCCAGGGCCTTTTCCGTCGACGTCAACGCAGCCATCACCGCCTTGCAGTTCCAGGACCTCAGCAGCCAGCTGCTGGCCCAGATCCGCAAGCACACGGAAAAACTCGAGCAGGTGTCCGGCGGCCTCGAAGGCGTCGCGCAACTGAGCCAGGACGCCCAACAGGACCGCCTGGATGCCCAACGCAAACAACTCGACAGCCACGTGCACAACCCGGTCAACCAGACCTCGATGCACGCCGGCGAAATAGACTTTTTCTAGGAAGGGAAGCCACTGTCATGAGTGAAGCAGGCATTGCCATCATCCGGCTCGGGGAGCGCTTCGACTTCCAGGCTTATCGGACCTTTCGCGAGGCCTATGAGCAGGAACTGGCGAAAGCCGAGATACAGGTACTGATCATCGATCTGCAGGCGGTGCAATACATCGACTCGGCCGCCCTCGGCATCCTCCTGCTGCTGCGCGACAAGGCCCAGGCGCAACACAAGCGTGTGGAGCTGCGCAGCCTGCACGGCATCGCCAAGGAGGTCTTCGAAGTGGCCAACTTTCAAAAGCTGTTCAAGATCAGTTGAGTCGAGCCATGCGCCCCCTGAACGTCCTCAGCGTCGATGACGACCCCACGCTCGGCTTACTTCTCAAGACCTTTATCCGGTCGTTGGGTCACGAGTGCACGGTGGTCGGCGACGGCGAGCGGGCGGTGCAGGCGTATCGGCAGGCGACCTTCGACCTGGTACTGATGGATCAATTGATGCCCGGCATGGACGGTATCGCCGCGACCCGGCTGATCCGCGAGTTGCAGAAAGTCAGTGGCTGGAAGCCGATCATCATGCTTTCGGGCCTGAGTGAAACCGACGATCAGGTCGCCTCGCTCGATGCCGGCTGCGACGACTTCATCGCCAAGCCGGTGAATTTCGCCATCCTCGCCGCCAAGATCAATGCATTCAGGCGCATCACCGTGCTGCAGGAGCAGGTCGCCGAACAGAACCGCGAGCTGTTGCTGTACCGTCACGCCGAAGCCGAGGAACGGCGCATCAGCCGCTTCCTGATGAGCAGGCTGGTGCGCAGCGACCTGCTCGACCATCCGCAAGTGCGTTATTTGCTGCAACCGGCCAACGAGGTTTCCGGCGACCTGCTGCTGGCCTGCCCTTCGAGCAACGGCGACCTCTACGTGATGCTGGCCGACGCCACCGGTCATGGTCTGCCCGCGGCGTTGACCCTGATCCCGCTGTCGCAGGCCTTCTACGCCATGGCCGGCAAGGGCTTCACCCTCGACAGCATCGCCTGGGAGCTGAACCTGCGCCACCGCGCCTACTCGCCGGTCGACCGTTTCGTCGCCGCCCTGCTGGTGTTGTTCCGCCCCCGCGAAAACCTGCTCTCGGTATGGAACGGCGGCATCCCGGCGGCCCTGCTGCTCGACCCGCAAGGCCAGGTGGTGCACCGTTTCGCCTCAGCCAACTTGCCCCTCGGCATCGTCGATGGCGACGAGTTCGAAAACCTGTACGAAACCGTCGCCGTGGAACCGGGGCGTCGTTTATTACTGTACTCCGACGGTCTGATCGAAGCGGAGAACGCCGAGCGCGAGCCGTTCGGCAAGGCGCGCCTGGAGCAATGCCTGCAACAGGCGCCGCAGGAGAATCCGATCGATGTGCTGCAACTCGCCCTGCAGAAGCATATGGGCGGACGCCTGCCGCATGACGACCTGTCCTGCCTGCTGCTCGAATGCAGCGCCGCGGAGGTCTCCGTCGACTGTCCGCCGGCGCCTGCCGAAACCAGTGGGGTCGCCGAGAACTGGCAGCTACAGCTGACCTTCGGCGCCTCGCAGCTGCAACGCCTGGACCTGGCGCCGATAGTCGCCGCCCAGTGCAACACCCTGGGGCTGGCCGCGGAAAAACAGGGCGCCCTGGCGGTGATTCTCTACGAACTGCTGAGCAACGCCCTGGACCACGGCCTGCTCGGCCTCAACTCGGCGATCAAGAACCTGCCCGATGGTTTCGAGCGTTATTTCGAGACCCGTCGCGAGCGCCTGGCCGCCCTCACCCAGGGCGAGATCCGGGTCGAGGTACGCCAGCAAGGCAGCGCCACGGGCAACAGTCTGCAAGTCCGGGTCTGCGACAGCGGCCGGGGCTTCGATGTCGGTCGGCTGCTGCTCGACGCGCCCCAGGATCTGACCCACCAGTACCACGGCCGCGGCCTGATCCTGGTGCGTAACCTGTGCCAGCACCTGGTGTTCTACCCGCCGGGCAACAGCGTCAAGGCCGAACTGTGCTGGGGCCAGGGGCAGCAGGGAAAACCGCGCCCCGCCGAACACGCCGCGGCCGCCACTCTCCGCACGCACAATGGAGCGACCTCATGAGCAAATCCATCCTGATAGTCGACGATTCCACCTCGATTCGGCAGATGCTGGGTTTCACCCTGCGTGCCGCCGGCTACGAGGTCGACGAAGCCGTGGATGGCCGCGACGGGCTGGGCAAGGCGCAGCGCAAAAGCTACCAGCTGGTGTTCACCGACCAGAACATGCCGAACATGGATGGCATCAGCCTGATCAAGAGCCTGCGCGGCATGCCCGGCTATCGCAGCACGCCGATCCTGATGCTCACCACCGAATCCAGCGACGCGATGAAGCAGCAGGGCAAAGCCGCTGGCGCCACCGGCTGGCTGGTCAAGCCTTTCGATCCACCGAAGCTGCTCGAAGTGACCAAGAAGGTTTTGCCCTGATCGACCACCCAGGCACTGCACAGGCGCGCGCAGATGAACGACGGCATGGAGCAATTTCTCCAGGTGTTTTTCGAGGAAGCCGAGGAGCATCTGGCCAACCTCGAACACCTCCTCCTGACCCTGGATACCCAGGCGCCGGACCCGGAGGCGTTGAACGGGATTTTCCGCGCCGCCCATTCGATCAAGGGCTCCAGCGGCATGTTCGGTTTCGACGACCTGAGCGCGCTGACCCACGTACTGGAAACCCTGCTGGACAAGCTGCGCAGCGGGCGCATGGCCTTGCAGGTGGAGATGATCGATGTGTTTCTCGGCGCCCGCGACGTGCTCGCGCAGCTGCTCGCCGCCCACCAGAAGCAGCGCGAGAACCCGGATATTCCCACCGCCGATACGCTCGCGCGCTTGCAACGCTTTATCGATCAGGCCCCCGCCAGCTCGCCGTTGGCCGCATCCGCCGGCGAGGAGCAAGCCTTTGGTTTCTTCGATGAGCTACCCGCCGCAGCAAGCGACGACGATGCATTCGGCTTCTTCGACGATGCCCTGGGGCTGGCCAGCCCAGCCACGCCCGACAAGGCCTATGGGCTGTTCGAGCAACCCGCCGCCGCGGATGCCGCTTACGGCCTGTTCGAGGATGCGCCCGGTTCGCTGCCGCCCGTCCAGCCCGTCATGCCGAGCCCGAGCGTACCCCCGGCACCGCAGGAGGAACGGCGCAGCGCGGACCGCCGCAGCGGCGACAGACGCGGTAGCGACCGCCGCGCCGGCGATACCGCGCCAGCCGCCTCGCGCGGCGGCGCGGATAGCGAGTCCAGCTCGATCCGCGTCAGCGTGGAAAAGATCGACAGCCTGATCAATCAGGTCGGCGAACTGGTGATCACCCAGGCGATGCTCGCCCAGCTCACCGTCGACCTCGACCCGAGCCTGTTCGAACAGATCCACCAGGCCCTCGGCCAGCTCGAACACAACACCCGCGAGCTGCAGGAATCGGTGATGTCGATCCGCATGCTGCCGATCAGCTTTATCTTCAATCGCTTCCCGCGGGTGGTGCGCGACACCGCCGGCAAGCTCGGCAAAAAAGTCGAGCTGCACCTGCAAGGCGAACACACGGAACTGGACAAGGGGGTCATCGAAAAACTCACCGACCCGCTCACCCATATCATCCGCAACAGCGTCGACCACGGCATCGAGTCGCCCGCGCAGCGCCTCGCCGCCGGCAAGCCCGAGCACGGCACGGTGCGCCTCGCGGCCTATCACCAGGGCGGCCGCATCGTCGTCGAGGTCAATGACGACGGGCGCGGCCTGAGCCGCGCCAAGATCATCGAAAAAGCGCGCCAGCAGGGCCTGGCGGTCAGCGACGAAATGCCCGACAGCGAGGTCTGGCAGCTGATCTTCATGCCGGGCTTCTCCACCGCCGAAGTGGTCACCGACCTGTCCGGGCGCGGCGTCGGCATGGACGTGGTGCGGCGCAATATCTCGGCGATCGGCGGGCGTATCGACATCGAATCGATGGAAGGCGTGGGCACCCGCATCGCCATTCGTCTGCCGCTGACCCTGGCGATCCTCGACGGCATGATCGTCTCGGTGCAGCGCGTGCATTACGTGATCCCGCTGACCTACATCATCGAATCGCTGCAACCGAAACCCGACGACCTCCACGGCCTCAGCGGCAATCGCGGCACGGTGATCCGCGTGCGCGGCGAGTACCTGCCGCTGCTGGCCCTGCACGACCTGCTCGACAATGGCGGCGCGGCGCCCGATCCGACCGCGGCGATCGTGCTGATTCTCGAAGCCGAGGGCGAGAAATTCGCCCTGCTGGTGGACGATCTGGTCGGCCAGCAGCAAGTGGTGATCAAAAGCCTGGAGCAGAACTTCCGCCGCGTCGATGGGATCACCGGCGCCACCATCATGGGCGACGGCAGCGTCGCCCTGATCCTCGACATCGACACCCTGCCGCGCCTGGCCGGTAAAGGAGCGCACAGCTATGAACCAAGCGAATGAGAACCCCGGCAACCAACCCGCCCGGGAGTTCCTGACCTTCACCCTGGGGGCCGAGGAATACGCCATCGATATCCTCCGGGTCCAGGAAATCCGCGGTTACGACCAGGTCACCGCGATCGCCAACAGCCCGGCCTTCATCAAGGGCGTGATCAACCTGCGCGGCGCCATAGTGCCGATCGTCGACCTGCGCATCAAATTCAACCTGCCCTCGGTGACTTACGACCCGTTCACCGTGGTGATCATCCTCAATGTGCTCGAGCGCATCGTCGGCGCGGTGGTCGACTCGGTGTCCGACGTGATCGCCCTGACCGGCCAGGAGATCAAGCCGCCACCGGAATTCGGCGGCAGCTTCGACACCGAATACCTGCTTGGCCTGGCCACCGTGAGCGACCGCATGCTGATCCTGGTGGACATCGAAAAACTTATGAGCAGCCGCGAGCTGGCATTGCTCAATAACCCCAACGACTGAGACAGCGCTGGCAACCTCAAGGAGATCCCCATGAACCTGAAGCAACTCTCAATGGTCCAGCGGCTGTCGCTCTGCTTCGGCGCCCTGCTGGCCCTGCTGTTGCTGGTGTTGGTCATCAGCGTGCGGCAGATCGACGCCCTGCGTAACCAGGTCGAGGAGCTGGTAGAGCACAGCTTCCCTAAAACAGTCATGGCCAACAACGTGATCGACGAGAGCAACAACATTGCCCGCGCCGTACGCACCCTATTGATCGCCCGCGACGATCCCGGTCTGGTCGCCGGAGAACGCGAGAAAATCGAAAAGGCCAGCGTCAGCCTGCAAGAAAACATGGACCGGCTCGAGGAGACGGTCACTTCCGACAAGGGCCGCGAGCTGCTGCAAGCGCTGAGCCAGGCGCTGGCGGGCCATGAGACGCAGCTGAGGCGCTACCTGAGCCTCTACGATGCCGGCAACTTTGTCACCGCCCAGAGCGTTCTTCTCACCGACCTGCGCGATGTCCAGCAAGAGACGCTGCAGCGGGTGAACGCAGTGATCGCCTTGCAGAACAGCCTGGTCGAACGCCAAGGCCACCAGGCCGAAGAACATGCCGCCAGCGCCCATAATCTCTTGCTGATCATCGGCGCCGTAACCCTGTTGATCGCCTGCCTACTGGTCTTCCTGCTGGTGCGCGGCTTGCGTCGTCAGCTGGGCGCGGACCCTGCGGAGTTGGCGCAAATCACCGCCAGCATCGCCACCGGCAATCTCGACCTGGAGCTACCGCGCGCGGCGCCGCAGAGCGTAATGGAATCGTTACGGGTCATGCTCGGTTCGCTGCAGGCCTCGGCCATTGCGGCCGCCAGCAACGCGCGGATCAAGAGCGCGCTGGATAACTGCACCACCAACGTGATGATCGCCGACAACGAACGCAACATCATCTACATGAACAAGACCGTCGGCGCGATGATGCAACATGCCGAGAGCGATTTGCGCAAGGCCCTGCCCAACTTCGCCGCGGACAAACTGCTCGGCGGCAACATGGACCAGTTCCACAAGAATCCGGACCACCAGAAGCGCCTGCTCGCCAACCTCACCTCGACCTACCGCACGCAAATCGAGATCGGCGGCCGGACTTTCTCGTTGATCGCCAACCCAGTGCTGGGCGACAGCGGCGAACGCCTCGGTTCGGTGATCGAGTGGAACGACCGCACCTTGGAGGTCCGCGTCGAGCGCGAAGTCGCCGGTCTGGTTAATGCCGCCGCCCTCGGCGATTTCACCCAGCGTGTCGACGCGGCGGACAAGTCGGGCTTCTTCCTCAACCTCGCCACCGCCCTCAACCAGTTGATGGAAACCGCCGACAAGGGCCTGCGCGATGTGGTGCGGGTACTCGGCGCCCTGGCCAAAGGCGACCTGACCGAACGCATCAGCGCCGACTACCAGGGCACCTTCGGCCAGCTGAAGGATTACTCCAACGAAACCGCCGGCAGCCTGTCGCGCATGCTCGGACAGATTCGCCTGGCGGCCGACACCATCTACACCGCCGCCAGCGAGATTTCCGCGGGCAACACCGACCTGTCCTCACGGACCGAGGAACAGGCCTCGAGCCTGGAACAAACCGCGTCGAGCATGGAGGAGTTGACCAGCACGGTGAAGCTCAACGCCGACAATGCACGGCAGGCCAACTCGCTGGCGGTGAACGCCTCCGAGGTCGCGGTGGACGGCGGCAATGTGGTCAACCAGGTGGTCGAGACCATGTCCTCGATCAACGAGTCGGCGCGCAAGATCGCCGATATCATCGGGGTGATCGACGGCATCGCCTTCCAGACCAACATCCTCGCCCTCAACGCCGCGGTCGAAGCCGCGCGCGCCGGCGAGCAGGGCCGCGGTTTCGCGGTGGTCGCCGGCGAAGTGCGCAACCTCGCGCAACGCTCGGCGGCGGCGGCCAAGGAAATCAAGACACTGATCTCCGATTCGGTGGACAAGGTCAACAACGGCAACGCCCTGGTTGCCCAGGCCGGCAAGACCATGAGCGAGATCGTCATCTCGATCAAACGGGTCACCGACATCATGGCCGAGATCGCCGCGGCTTCCGCCGAGCAAAGCACCGGCATCGAGGAAATCAGCGGCGCGGTCAGCCAAATGGACGAGATGACCCAGCAGAACGCGGCACTGGTCGAAGAAGCCGCGGCCTCGGCCGAATCCCTGCTCGAACAGGCGACGGAAATGTCCCAGGCGGTGGCGGTGTTCAAGTTCGACCTGGGCGGCGATCAGCACGCCCAGAGCGAGGCGCGAAAAATCCCCCGTGCCACGCCCCGCGCGGTCCAGACCAGCACGCGCCAAGCGCGCACCCCGAGCAAAAGCCTGCCGCAGCGGGGCCTGGGCAAGGACAGCGAATGGGAGGAATTCTGACAGCCCCTTGCAAACCCTGACGAGCGGCGGCTATGCGGCATGACTGAATTACAGGCGGTGCGCGAGTTCCATTACACCCGGGCCGATTTCGAGCGGATTCGCCGCCTGCTCTATCAACGCGCCGGTATCAGCCTCGCCAGCAGCAAGGAGCAGATGGTCTATAGCCGCCTGAGTCGGCGTCTGCGGCATCTCGGCCTGAGCGGCTTCGCCGACTATTTCGAGGCCCTGGAACGGGATCCGCAAGAATGGCAGCAATTCGTCAACGCCCTGACCACCAACCTGACCGCGTTCTTTCGCGAGAACCATCACTTCGAGCAACTGGCCGCCTACCTGCGCCAGCACGCCCAGACGCGGCGCACGCTGCGCATCTGGTGCGCGGCCTCGAGCACCGGCGAAGAACCCTACTCGCTGGCCATCGCCTGCCTGGAAACCCTGATCGACTGGCAGCCGCCGGTGTCGATTATCGCCTCGGATATCGATACCGGGGTGCTGGCCACGGCCAGCCAGGGCATCTACCCGCTGGAGCGGGTGGAACAGCTGTCGCTGCAGCGCAAACAGCGCTTCTTTCTCCGCGGCAAGGGCGGCCAGGCCGGCAAGGTCAAGGTCCGCGACGAACTGCGCGAGCTGATCGAGTTCCGCCAGATCAACCTGCTCGACCCGCACTGGGGCATCGCCGGCGAGCTGGACATCATCTTCTGCCGCAACGTGATGATCTATTTCGACAAGCCCACGCAGAACCGCTTGCTGGAACGCATGGTCGCCCTGCTGCGCCCCGAGGGCCTGTTCTTCGCCGGCCACTCGGAAAGCTTTATCCAGGCCGGTCACCTGGTCACCCTGATCGGCCGCACGGTCTATCGCCCGACGCCGAGGCAAGCCTGAACATGTCACTCGACTATGACAGCGCGCTGGCGCCGAACAGCTACTACGACCAGTACTTCGAGCGCGAGGCGGTGAAGATCCTGCCCGGCGAATATTTCGTCACCCCGCGCGATCTCCTCATCGTCACCGTGCTCGGTTCCTGCGTCTCGGTATGCCTGCGCGACCGCCAGAACGGCATCGGCGGGATGAACCATTTCATGCTGCCGGGCAACAGCGACGAGGGCTTCGGGCCGGTTTCGTCCTCGGCGCGCTATGGCGTCTACGCCATGGAAGTGCTGATCAATCATTTGCTCAAGCTTGGCGCCCGGCGCCATCAGCTGGAGGCCAAGGTGTTCGGCGGCGGCTGCGTGCTGCGCGGCATCACCGCCAACAATATCGGCCAACGCAACGTCGACTTCGTCCTCGATTATCTGCACACCGAAGGCATCGAATTGCTCGCCGAAGACCTCCTGGATATCTACCCGCGCAAGGTCTATTTCTTTCCCGCCAACGGCCGGGTGCTGGTGAAAAAACTGAAAAACCTGCACAACACCACCCTGCTCGACCGCGAGTCGGATTACAGCCTGCGCATCAGGAAGGCGCCGGTCGGCGGCGCCATCGATTTGTTCTAGGGAGTCCGTATGCCGATCAAAGTACTGATAGTCGACGATTCCGCGCTGATCCGCAGCCTGCTCAAGGAAATCATCGGCGCCGACCCCGAGTTGCAGCTGGTCGGCGCCGCGCCGGACGCCTTCGTCGCCCGCGATCTGGTCAAGCAGTTCAACCCCGACGTGATCACTCTGGATATCGAGATGCCGCGCATGGATGGCCTGAGCTTTCTGGAGAAGCTGATGGCCGCGCGGCCGACCCCGGTGGTGATGATTTCCTCACTGACCGAAAGCGGCGCCGAGGCGACTTTCCGCGCCATGGAACTGGGCGCGGTGGACTTTATCGCCAAACCCAAATTGGGCATCCGCGAAGGCATGGAAGCCTATGCCGCCGGTATCCGCGACAAGATCAAGGCCGCCAGTCTCGCCCGCCTGCGGCCGCGCGCCGCCCAGCGCACCGCTGGCGCCGCCGGGCAAGAGATCCCCGGCGCCGCACGCGCGCCGATTGTCGGCACCGAGAAGATCATCGCCATCGGCGCCTCCACCGGCGGCACCGAGGCGATCAAGGAGGTGCTGATCGATATGCCGGCGGACAGCCCCGGCATCGTCATCACCCAGCACATGCCACCGGGTTTCACCCGCACCTTCGCCGAGCGCCTGAACCGGCTGAGCCGTCTGCGCGTGGTGGAAGCCCAGGGCGGCGAACGCATCCTCCCCGGCCATGCCTTCGTCGCCCCCGGCGACCACCATCTGCTGGTCGAGCGCTCGGGGGCCAATTACCTGATCCGCCTCTCGGACGGCCCGCAGGTGCACCGCCATCGGCCCGCCGTCGACCCGATGTTCCAGTCGTTGGCGCAGTGCGCCGGGCGCAATGTGATCGCCGCCTTGCTGACCGGCATGGGCAAGGACGGCGCCCTCGGCCTGCGCGAGATTCAGCAGGCCGGCGGCCACAGCATCGCCCAGGACGAGGCCAGCAGCGTGGTCTACGGCATGCCGCGCGAGGCGATCGCCCTGGGCGCCGCCGATGAAATCCTGGGGCTGGAGAAGATCGCCGAAGCATTGACCCAGCAGGCCAGAAAGCGCGGCGGCGGCAACCGCGTGTGAACGCACCCGGGCTCTGCGCCCTCGACCTTAAGCCGAGCGACGGAAAGCCTTGGGCTTCTTCGCCGGGCTGGCTATACTTCGCACGTTTCACGCGCGCGGCCAGCTCCGCGCGTGCCCGCCACCTGTCCGAGGGGCGCTGCAGCAGATTGAAAATCTGTTTTGGATCTCGCAAGCCACGTGGCTTACCTGCCGCACCGCAGTAGACCCAAATCAGATTTCATCTGTCAGGCTCGGATGGGGCGTTAACCATACGCATCAACGGCGCCCATTCGACTCAAACGAATGGAGAACTCATTTATGAGCGCTGTACTGACGCCTGCCGGTTTTGCCGACTTCAAAGTCGCCGATATTTCCCTGGCCGCCTGGGGCCGCCGCGAAATCATTATCGCCGAATCCGAAATGCCCGCGCTGATGGGCCTGCGCCGCAAATACGTCGGCGAGCAACCGCTCAAGGGCGCGAAGATCATCGGCTGCATCCACATGACCATCCAGACCGCCGTGCTGATCGAAACCCTGATCGCCCTGGGCGCCGAAGTGCGCTGGTCGAGCTGCAACATCGTCTCCACCCAGGACCAGGCCGCCGCCGCCATCGCCGCCGCCGGCATCCCGGTGTTCGCCTGGAAGGGCGAGACCGAAGCGGAATACGAATGGTGCATCGAGCAGACCATCCTCAAGGACGGCCAGCCGTGGGACGCCAACATGATCCTCGACGACGGTGGCGATCTGACCCAGATCATCCACGAGAAGTACCCGGCGATGCTGGACAAGATCCACGGCATCACCGAGGAAACCACCACCGGCGTGCACCGCCTGCTCGACATGCTCAAAGCCGGCACCCTGAAAGTCCCGGCGATCAACGTCAACGACTCGGTGACCAAGAGCAAGAACGACAACAAGTACGGCTGCCGCCACAGCTTGAACGACGCCATCAAGCGTGGCACCGACCACCTGCTGTCGGGTAAGCAGGCGCTGGTGATCGGCTACGGTGACGTGGGCAAGGGCTCGGCGCAGTCGCTGCGCCAGGAAGGCATGATCGTCAAGGTCAGCGAGGTCGACCCGATCTGCGCCATGCAGGCCTGCATGGACGGTTTCGAGCTGGTCTCGCCGTACAAGAACGGCATCAACGATGGCAGCGAAGCCAGCGTCGACGCCGCGCTGCTGGGCAAGATCGACCTGATCGTGACCACCACCGGTAACGTCAACGTATGCGACGCCGGCATGCTCAAGGCCCTGAAGAAGCGCGCCGTGGTCTGCAACATCGGTCACTTCGACAATGAGATCGACACCGCTTTCATGCGCAAGAACTGGGCCTGGGAAGAGGTCAAGCCGCAGGTGCACAAGATCCACCGCACCGGCGCCGGTAGCTTCGACGCGCAGAACGACGACTACCTGATCCTCCTGGCCGAAGGCCGTCTGGTCAACCTGGGCAACGCCACCGGCCACCCGAGCCGGATCATGGACGGTTCCTTCGCCAACCAGGTGCTGGCGCAGATCTTCCTGTTCGGTCAGAAGTTCGCCGACCTGCTGCCCGCGCAAAAGGCCACCCGCCTGACCGTGGAAGTGCTGCCGAAGAAACTCGACGAGGAAGTGGCGCTGGAAATGGTCAAGGGCTTCGGCGGTGTGGTCACCCAACTGACCAAGCAGCAGGCCGAGTACATCGGCGTGACCCAGGAAGGCCCGTTCAAGCCGGATGCCTATCGGTACTAACCACAGCCCGTAGGGTGGGTTAGCCGCGCAGCGGCGTAACCCACCATCGCTAACGACAGGTTTCTAGCGTCGCCCCGACTGCCGCTTGGCGGGTTACGCGCCGCGCAGAAACCATAGATGGCCTTAACTCAAGCGGCCAGCGTCGCTAACCCACCCTACGAAGGAAACCTTCTCCATGTCTCAAGAACGCCGTTATAGCTTCGAATTCTTCCCCACCAAGACCGAAGCCGGGCACGAAAAACTGATGACTGTGGCGCGCCAGCTGGCGACCTACAACCCCGACTTTTTCTCCTGCACTTACGGTGCCGGGGGCTCCACCCGTGATCGCACGCTCAATACCGTGCTGCAACTGAATAACGATATCGGCGTGAGTACCGCCCCCCACCTGTCCTGCGTCGGCGATTCCAAGGCGGAGCTGCGCGAGCTGCTCAACCTCTACAAGAGCGCCGGAATCAACCGCATAGTCGCGCTGCGCGGCGATCTGCCGTCCGGCATGGGCATGGCCAGCGGCGAGTTGCGCTACGCCAACGAACTGGTCGCCTTCATCCGCGAGGAGACTGGCGATCACTTCCATATCGAAATCGCCGCCTACCCGGAGATGCATCCGCAGGCGCGCAACTTCGAAGACGACATCGCCAATTTCGTGCGCAAGGCCAAGGCCGGCGCCAGCAGCGCGATCACCCAGTACTTCTTCAACGCCGACAGCTACTTCTACTTCGTCGAGCGGATCCACCAGTTGGGCGTGGATATTCCCGTTGTGCCGGGGATCATGCCGATCACCAACTACAGCAAACTGGCGCGTTTCTCCGATGCCTGCGGCGCCGAGATCCCACGCTGGGTGCGCAAACAGCTGGAGGCCTACGGCGACGACAGCGACAGCATCCGCGCCTACGGCGAGCAGGTGGTCACGGAGATGTGCGAACGCTTGCTGCAGGGCGGTGCTCCGGGGCTGCACTTCTACAGCATGAACCTGGCGGAACCGAGCCTGGCGATCTGGAATAACCTCCAGCTGCCGCGCTAACAGGCTATTGAAAACCGTAGGCGAGGCAGGCAAGACAAGGACTAGGCGTCCCCACAAAAACAGCCGAAACGCAGCGAAGCGGAGTAACAGCCGCAGGCTGACCCGCAGGGCGAGCGAAGCGAGTCAAAAGCGGAGTTTACGTGCTGTAAATGAGCATTTTGATGGGGGCGCCTAGCCTGGGCTCGCACCCGAGGCTGTTTTTAACGCAGTATTGCCAACGCAGGTAGTTTTTCAACGGCCTGCTAAAGGTTCGGGCTTCGGCCACCGCCGCCCCCGCGGCGGTGGCCATTGCGGGCCGAAGTCCGGGTTCAAAAGGCTCTATCTCGGGCGACTTGCACAGCACGAACACTCATGCCGGCGCGGCATGGGCTATATTCGTTATAAGGACACCGCCATCCGGCCATGTGCCTTCAATCGATGGCGGCCGCGTCTATACGTGCAGAAACTATCGCCAAGGGCGACAGACTAACCAACACCCCCGCGCGTATTCGACCACGCGATCGATAGGCCGTTGACAACCTGGCGAGCGACGGCGGACTGGATGGAATCAGTCGAATAGCGGCCGCATGCACAACGCCGCCCCCCACCCACCGGCAACGCCGTTACGCCACAGGCAATCAATGTTCAACGGTCAGCAAGCCATGTATGGCTGATATCTCAACCATGGAGCGCCGCAATGGCCACACGAAAAACCACCAATGCCACCGTCACTCCCAAGGGCAGCCTGGAAACCCTCTCGCAGCGCGAAGTCCAGCAATTGCGCGAGACCGGTTCGGGCAGCGTCTATTCATTGTTTCGCCAGTGCGCCCTGGCCATTCTCAACACCGGCTCGCACAGCGATAACGCGAAAACCATTCTGGAAGCCTATCCGGACTTCGAAATCCGCATCCATCAGCAGGACCGCGGCATTCGCCTGGAACTGATCAACGCCCCCGCCGATGCCTTCGTCGACGGCGAAATGATCGCCAGTACCCGGGAAATGTTGTTCAGCGCCCTGCGCGATATCGTCTATACCCAGAGCGAGCTGGAGAATCAGCGGGTCGACTTCAGCAGCTCGCAAGGCATCACCGATTACGTTTTCCACCTGCTGCGCAACGCCCGCACGCTGCGCGCCGGCGTCGAGCCGAAAATCGTGGTGTGCTGGGGCGGCCACTCGATCAGCACCGAGGAATACAAATACACCAAAGTCGTCGGTCACGAACTGGGCCTGCGCGGTCTCGACGTCTGTACCGGCTGCGGTCCCGGGGTGATGAAGGGCCCGATGAAGGGCGCCACCATTTCCCATGCCAAACAACGCAATACCGGCGGCCGCTACCTGGGGCTGACCGAGCCCGGCATCATCGCCGCCGAGGCGCCCAACCCGATCGTCAACGAGCTGGTGATCCTGCCGGATATCGAGAAGCGCCTGGAAGCCTTCGTGCGCGTGGGCCATGGCATCATCATCTTCCCGGGCGGCGCCGGCACGGCCGAAGAGCTGCTGTATTTCCTCGGAATCCTGATGCACCCGGACAACCATGGCCTGCCTTTCCCGCTGATCATGACCGGGCCGAAGAGCGCCGCCCCCTACATCCAGCAGCTAAATGCGTTTATCGGCGCCACCTTGGGCGAAGCCGCGCAGCAGCGCTACAAGATCATCATCGACAACCCGAGCCTGGTCGCGCGGGAGATGGCCGAAGGGATCAAGGAGGTCACCCAGTACCGCCGCGACTACAACGACGCTTTCCACTTCAATTGGCTGTTGAAGATCGACGAAAGCTTCCAGCACCCGTTCGAGCCCACCCATGCCAACATGGCGAGCTTGAAACTGACCCGCGATCAACCGGTGCACGAACTGGCGGCGCATTTACGTCGCGCCTTTTCCGGTATCGTCTCCGGCAACGTCAAGGACAAGGGCATTCGCCTGATCGAGCAATACGGTCCTTACGAAATTACCGGCGACCCGGATATCATGCGGCCGCTGGATCGCCTGCTGCGGGCGTTCGTCGAGCAGCACCGGATGAAGCTGCCGGGCAACAACGCCTATGTGCCCTGCTACAAGCTGGCGACCTGAGCGGACGGGGCGAGCCTGCGGCAATGTTCGCCGGTAAGCCCCTTCGATTGCGCCCGCGGCATATTCGCCACGGGCGCCGTATCGCTCATCACGGTTGGCGAATATCACGCCAATGGTCGGCTAGCGCCCGACTTTAGTAGTACACGACCAATTAATGACTATACAGTCGCGTTATTTGCCGCTTACTCTTGCGCCATGCACACTCAGCGCCGCATCTTCTTCGCCGTTCTGCTCAGTTGCTTGAGTCTCGCCGCCCAAGGACAAACGCTGCGCATTGTCAGCGAAGCCTGGCCACCCTATATCTACGAAGAGAACGGCGAACTGCACGGCCTCGATTACGATGTCACGCGGATCGTCCTGCAGCGTCTTGGCGTGCAAGCCGAATGGCAGATGCTGCCCTGGAAGCGCTGCTCGGTGGCCTTGGAGCAGGGCAAAGCCGATGCGATTCTCGGCGCCTACCGCAACCGTGAAAGCGAAGCCACGCTGGTGTTCCCCAGCGAGCCGCTGTCGCGGATCGACCTGGTACTGTTTTACGCCAAGAACCGCCCCTATCCGTTCCGTGCCCTCGATGACCTGCAAGGCTTGAAAATAGGCGTGGCCAGCCGCTATTGGTATTCCGACCGGAGCTTTGCCGAATCGCCGCTGTTTGTCCGTGAGCCGGCGCCCAGCCACACGGCCAACTTCGGCAAGTTGATGCACGAGCGCGTGCATCTGGTGGTTAACGATCGCTATGCAGGACGCTTCGTGCTCGACAGCATGGGCCTGAACGATGCGGTCACTCACCACCCCCGAGTGATCAGCCGCGACTCGCTCTACCTCGGACTGCGACGCGACGCCGGCCTCGAACGGCTAGCCGAGGACTTCGCCCGCGAACTGCGCCTGCTCAAGCTCGAGCCGACCTACAGTCTGCTGCTGAGCCATTACGGCATGCGGCCTACATTGCAACTTGCCGCTCGGGCTCCGCGCCCGGACCTGCATCCCAGTGCCCGATAGAAGCCCGTCGCAACGCTGTTAAACCGTTAAGCAGGCTACAGCTGCGCAAAGGCTCAGCTCTGTTATACTCGGGCCTTCCCGCCAGGCTTGCGCCCGGATGCTAGCCCCCAGAGGTCAGCAGTACCGGACGGGATTGCGCGCCCCAAGCGTGATTCAAGCCAGGCAATACACCCCATAGGGCCAAGCCCTCACTAGACAGGATTACACATGTCCTTTGCCTCCCTCGGTCTCTCCGAGGCACTAGTCCGCGCGGTCGAATCCGCCGGTTACACCCAACCCACTCCGGTGCAACAGCGGGCCATCCCCGCCGCGTTGCAAGGTCGCGACCTGATGGTGGCGGCCCAGACGGGTACAGGTAAAACGGGCGGTTTCGCCCTGCCGATTCTCGAGCGACTGTTTCCCAACGGTCACCCGGATCGCGAACAACGTCACGGCCCGAAACAGCCGCGCGTGTTGGTCCTGACACCGACCCGCGAGCTCGCCGCCCAGGTGCACGACAGCTTCAAGCTGTATGCCCGCGATTTGAAATTCGTCAGCGCCTGCATCTTCGGCGGCGTTGGCATGAACCCCCAGGTGCAGGCACTGGCCAAAGGCGTCGACGTCCTGGTGGCCTGCCCCGGACGCCTGCTCGACCTGGCCAACCAGAAAGCCATCGACCTGTCCCACGTGGAAATCCTCGTGCTCGACGAAGCCGACCGCATGCTCGACATGGGCTTTATCCATGACGTGAAGAAGGTACTGGCCAAGCTACCCACGCAGCGGCAAAACCTGCTGTTCTCGGCGACCTTCTCGAAAGACATCACCGACCTGGCCAGCAAGCTCCTGCACGACCCCGAGCGCATCGAAGTAACGCCGCCGAACACCACGGTCGAGCGTATCGAACAGCGCGTGTTCCGCGTGCAGGCCAGCCACAAACGCGCCCTACTCGCCCACCTGATCACCGCCGGCGCCTGGGAGCAGATCCTGGTGTTCACCCGCACCAAGCACGGCGCCAACCGTCTGGCCGAGTACCTGGACAAACACGGCCTGACCGCGGTGGCGATTCACGGTAACAAGAGCCAGAACGCCCGCACCAAGGCCCTCGCCGATTTCAAGGCGAACAAGGTACGCATCCTAGTGGCCACCGATATCGCCGCCCGCGGCCTGGATATCGATCAGTTGCCCCACGTGGTCAACTTCGAACTGCCGAATGTCGAAGAAGATTACGTCCACCGTATTGGCCGTACCGGCCGTGCCGGGCGTAGCGGCGAGGCGATTTCCCTGGTCGCGCCGGATGAAGAGAAGCTGCTCAAGGGCATCGAGCGGATGACCAAGCAGAAAATCGCCGACGGCGACCTGCTCGGCTTCGACGCCAGCAAAGTCGAAGCCGAACGCCCGGAAGTGCGCGAGCCGCAGAAGCCACGCCAACCGCGCGGCGCCAAGCCGGACGGCGAACGTCATGGCGGCGGTCGCAAGGACAAGGGCAAGGACAGCGGCAAAGAGCAAACCCGTACGGCCAAGCCCCGCGGCGGCCGCTCGCAGCAGCCACGCGGTTCAGCCCGTGCCGCCGCACCCGCGGTGCCCGCCTTGCCTCCGGATCGAGCGCCGGACGAGTTCCGCGACGATGAGATCGATAATTTCGGCAACCGGGTCGACTATGTCAGCCCGAACCAGAACAAGCAGCAGAACCGCGGCCGTCGGCCCGGTGCGCCTGCTTCGCCTGCACGCGGCGCGAACGCCGGCAATGGCGCCAGTAATGGCGCCGGCCAAAATCGCCCGACCGGCAAAGGTCCGCGTAACGGCGGCGCGGGCGGACAGAACCGTCGCCAGGGCTCAGGCGGCCAGGGCGGTCAAGCGCGCAATGGTTCCGGCCGCGCGCGGCCGCCACGCGGCGACGGTCGCATCACCTCGCTGGATCGCGACGAGCTGCCCCGTCAGGAAGCAGCCGTGAAAAACCCGCGCGACAAGCAGCCGGTGATCGTGCACAAGGGCTCGCGGCTCGACCGCTTCCCCACGCCCGAGCAACTCGACGAATTGGCGAGCAGCCGGCCGAGAGGCGAGAAGCCTGCCCTGCTGACGCGCAATCGCGAAGAGTGACCGAGCGCTAAGCGCAAACGAAAACGCCGCCCCAAGGGCGGCGTTTTCGTTGTTGCGGCGCTCGAATCCACGCCTGCGCCTATGAGCGGTTGGGCCGCTACGCGGCCCGACCATGTTACTGACGCACACCTTCGATCGAGATGATCAGTTCGACTTCCTGGGAAGCCGGGCCGAGGTCTTTCTGGATATCGAAGTCCTTCAGCTTGACCATGGTGCTGCCTTCGAAACCGGCGCGGTAGCCACCCCAAGGATCGTCGCCCTGGCCAACGAACTTGGCGGCGATGACCACCGGCTTGGTCACGCCATTGAGGGTCAGGTTGCCGGTGATATCGGCAGTGCCTTCGCCAGTGGACTTGACCGAAGTGGACTCGAAAGTCGCGGTCGGGTGCTTGTCGACATTGAGGAAATCGCCGCTACGCAGGTGCTTGTCGCGCTCGGCATGGTTGGTGTCGACGCTGGCGGTGTTCAGGCTGACCTTGACCTTGCTGGCTTCCGGGTTCTTCTCGTCGAAGCTGAAGCTGCCGTCGAAATCCTTGAACGTACCGTACAGCCAACTGTAGCCCAGGTGGCTGATCTTGAAATTGACGAAGGCGTGCTGGCCCTGCTTGTCGATGGCGTAATCGGCGGCCATCGCGTGGCCGGCGCCCAACAATGCGGTGCCGAGGGTCAATGCGGCGAGGGTCTTCTTCAACATGGGCATTCTCTCCTTGTAAGGTTGTGCAAGCGGCTGCCGGGACGATTCCAGGCAGCCGGAATAAGGTGATGGGAGTTAACGACCGAACATACGCACCAGGGTGCGGTCGCGGTCGACGAAATGATGCTTGAACGCGGCGAGCGCATGGATGCCGGCGAAGATCACCAGCGCCCAGGCCAGGTACTCATGCACCAAGCCGGCGACGTCTTCCTGATCGGGGATGCTGGTGATGGTCGCCGGCACCGTGAACAGGCCGAACACTTCGATGCCGCGGCCATCGGCAGTGGAAATCAGGTAACCAGAGACCATCAGCACGAACAGACCGAGGTACAGAAAGCCATGGCCGAGCTTGCTGCCCAGGCGGGTCAAGCGTCCATGGTCCGGCAAGCTGCCCGGCGGCGGGCTCAGCAGGCGCCAGAACAGGCGCGCGAGCATCAGCGCAAACAACAGAATGCCGATGCTTTTGTGGATATCCGGCGCGGTTTTATACCAGCTGCTGTAGTAGTCCAGGCCGACCATCCAATAACCCAGGCCGAACAAACCGAACACCGCCACAGCCACCAGCCAATGGATAAGCACGCTGACCAAACCGTAACGGGAGGGGGAATTACGCCATTGCATGAAAGCAGGATCTCAACTGGGACGACTGAAAAGATCGAGCAAGACTAGCAATATACCTATCGACTTAAAGCGGAATTTTCTGCTTTTAAACATCTAGAAATACGATATTTAGCCAACCTCTCACAGCCCCTCGATTGCGCCATCTCGCTCGGCATCTCCCGGCTGTGTCGTCCCTTCGCCGCAGGGCTTCTGATAGGCTTGACGCAAATGACCGAGAGACCCTATTTAAACGGGAACAGACCCTATATGAGCCTCAACGACCACTGGATGCAGCGCGACCTGAACGTACTCTGGCATCCCTGTACGCAGATGAAGGATCACGAACAGCTGGCTCTGGTGCCGATCAAGCGTGGCGAAGGCGTATGGCTAGAGGACTTCGATGGCAAACGCTACCTGGATGCCGTCAGTTCCTGGTGGGTCAACGTGTTCGGCCATGCCAACCCGCGGATCAATCAGCGCATCAAGGATCAGGTCGACCAGCTGGAGCACGTGATCCTCGCCGGCTTCAGCCATGCACCGGTGATCGAGCTGTCCGAGCGCCTGGTCGACATGACCCCCGCCGGTCTGGATCGGGTGTTCTACGCCGACAACGGTTCCTCGTGCATCGAAGTCGCGCTGAAAATGAGCTTTCACTACTGGCTCAACGTCGGCAAACCGGCGAAAAAGCGCTTCGTCACCCTGAGCAACAGCTACCACGGCGAAACCATCGCGGCCATGTCGGTGGGCGACGTTGGTCTGTTCACCGACACTTATAAAGCACTGCTGCTCGATACCATCAAGGTGCCGAGCCCGGACTGCTACTTCCGCCCGGATGGCATGAGCTGGGAAGCGCACTCGCGGGCCATGTTCGCGCATATGGAGCAAACCCTCGCCGAGCACGGCCATGAGGTCGCGGCGGTGATCGTCGAACCGCTGATCCAGGGTGCGGGCGGGATGCGCATGTACCACCCGATCTACCTCAAATTGCTGCGCGAAGCCTGCGACCGCTATGGCGTGCACCTGATCCATGACGAGATCGCCGTCGGCTTCGGCCGCACCGGCACGATGTTCGCCTGCGAACAGGCCGGCATCACCCCGGATTTCCTCTGCCTGTCCAAGGCGTTGACCGGCGGCTATCTGCCGCTGGCCGCCTGCCTGACCACCAACACCGTCTACCAGGCGTTCTACGACGACTACTCGACCTTGCGCGCCTTTCTCCACTCGCACAGCTACACCGGCAACCCACTGGCGTGCGCGGCGGCGCTGGCGACCCTGGATATCTTCGAGCAGGACGATGTGATCGAGGCCAATAAAGCCCTGTCCGCGCGGATGGCCAGCGCCACGGCACACCTGGCCGAGCATCCGCATGTCGCCGAAGTGCGCCAGACCGGCATGGCCCTGGCCATCGAGATGGTCCAGGACAAGGCCAGCAAGACCGCCTACCCCTGGCAGGAGCGCCGCGGCCTCAAGGTCTACCAACATGCGCTATCGCGCGGCGCCTTGCTGCGACCGCTGGGCAGCGTGGTGTATCTGCTGCCGCCCTATGTCATCACCCCGGCGCAGATCGACTTTCTCGCCGAGGTGGCCAGCGAGGGGATCGAGATCGCCACCCGCACCTCGGTCAGCGTGGCCCAGGGCAATACGCTCCATCCGGACTTTCGCGATCCGGGCTAGCCGCAAGCTTCAAGCCGCAAGCTATAAGCTTTAAGCTTGCGGCTTCTTACTTGTCGCTTGCAGTTTGTCCTACCTATGCGCCTATCCCGTTTCTTTATCGATGCCCCGCTATCCCTCGGCCAACATGCGCTGCCGGAAGCCCAGGCCCACTATATCGGGCGCGTGCTGCGTCATGCCGTCGGCGACGCCGTGCAATTGTTCGATGGCAGTGGTCAGGAATTTCTCGGCGAGCTGATCGAGGTTGGCAAAAAGGCGGTGCGGGTCGAGTTACGCGAGTCCTTTGCCGGGCTAACCGAGTCGCCCTTGCGCATCCATCTGGGTCAGGGCTTATCCCGTGGCGAGCGCATGGACTGGGCGATCCAGAAAGCCACCGAGTTGGGGGCGACGGATATCACCCCGATCGTCAGCGAACGCTGCGAAGTGCGCCTGAAGGATGAGCGCACCGATAAACGCATGGCCCACTGGCGGCAGATCGCGATCAGTGCCTGCGAACAATGCGGGCGCTCGGTGCCCCCACGGATCCATCCGCCGATCGGCTTGGCCGATTGGCTTCTGCAGGTCGAAGCCGAATTGAAACTGGTGCTGCACCCGGTCGCCGAGCCGCTGCAGAGCCATGCCAAGCCAGGCAGCCTGGCCTTTCTGATCGGCCCGGAAGGCGGTCTCAGCGATGCCGAAGTGCAGCAGGCCAAGGCCCAAGGCTTTCACGCCGCGCGCCTGGGACCACGGGTATTGCGGACCGAAACCGCACCGGTGGTGGCCCTGAGCCTGGCGCAGCAGCTATGGGGCGATTTCTAGGCGCCATGGTGCCCCCGGGCGCGGCACGCACGCGGCACACTCTAGGCTGACAATCCCTTCTTGAGCGCCCGAAGTAACACCTGCCACCCCTGACGCCTCTCGGGCGCACCAATATGATGCAAGTGTTACCGCCGGAAACCCTCGCCCCATAAATATGGTACGATCGTACCTGTTTACGGATAAAAGTGAAAACCGGCTCACAAGACAATCTCTTGTAACAATCTGAAATACGCCATAAAGCATTTTTTTCGCGACCTTTCTCAGGCCTTTTTTCTGATGCGCGCAAACCTTTGAAAATGCTAGAGAAAAATCTTTCCAGCGGCCTGTTTTTTGCCTACGTTTCGCATCCTGCTCAAGCTATTCGGCGGCAGGATGCATCAACTATCGTAACGGCACATATCGCGCCAACGACTCACAACACCCATAACAAGTCGAACGGGCCTTGTACTCCATAAGAGCTCAGGCAACCGTCACCGGCACAGGAGCATCCCCTCGATGTCTGAATTGGTTAGTTACCTCAATGGTTTGGTCTGGAGCCCCGCACTGATTTATCTGTGCCTGGGCGTCGGCCTGTATTTCTCGCTACGCGGCCGCTTCTTGCAAATTCGTCACTTCCGCGAAATGGTCCGTTTGATGTTCACCGGGCGCACCGACTCGGCCGGCATCACCTCCTTCCAGGCCCTGACCATGACCCTCGCCGGTCGTGTCGGTACCGGCAATATTGCTGGCGTGGCCACCGCCATCACCTTTGGCGGCCCCGGTGCGGTGTTCTGGATGTGGATGGTGGCCTTCCTCGGCGCCAGCTCGGCGTTCGTCGAGTCCACCCTCGGCCAGGTCTATAAAGAAAAAATCGACGGCCAGTATCGCGGTGGCCCGGCCTTCTATATCGAGAAGGGCCTGGGCATGAAGTGGTACGCCTGGATCTTCGCCATAGTCACGGTGTTCGCCTGCGGCCTGCTGCTGCCGGGCGTACAGGCCAACTCTATCGCCTCCAGCGCACAGACCGCCTTCGACATGAGCCCCAATACCACCGCGGCGATCCTCGCCGTGATGATTGGCCTGATCATCTTCGGTGGCGTTAAGCGCATCGCCCACTTCACCCAGGTGGTGGTGCCGTTCATGGCGCTGGGCTACATCCTGGTCGCCTGCGTCGTGATCATGCTGAATATCGAGAAGCTGCCTGAGGTGATCACCCTGATCCTGAAGAGCGCCTTCGGCATGGACGCTGGTTTCGGCGCCATTCTGGGCCTGGCGATCATGTGGGGCGTGAAACGCGGCGTGTACTCCAACGAAGCCGGCCAGGGCACCGGCCCGCACGCGTCCTCCGCAGCAGCGGTCAGCCACCCGGCCAAGCAGGGCCTGGTACAGGCCTTCTCGGTGTATATCGACACCCTGTTCGTCTGTTCCGCCACCGCCTTCATGCTGCTGATCACCGGCCAGTACAACGTGCAGGCTCCGGATGGTAGCGCCATGTTCACCGGTATCGCCGGCGTCGCGGCGGGTCCAGGCTACGTGCAGACGGCGATGGAGAACATGATGCCCGGCTTCGGCAATATCTTCGTCGCCGTTGCCCTGTTCTTCTTCGCCTTCACCACCATCCTGGCCTACTACTACATCGCCGAAACCAACATCGCCTATATCAACCGCAAGATCCACCGCCCCTGGCTGACTCTGCTGCTGAAGATCGGCATCATCGCCGCCACCGTCTACGGCACGGTGAAGAGCGCCACCTTCGCCTGGGACCTGGGCGATCTCGGCGTGGGCCTGATGGCCTGGTTGAACATCGGTGCGATCATCCTGATGCACAAGGTGGCTTACACCTGCCTGAAGGACTACGAGGCGCAGCAGAAGGAAGGTAAGGATCCGGTGTTCCACCCGGAGAAGCTCGGTATCAAGAATGCCGACTACTGGACTGGCCACCGCTCCGAGGACAACCTAGAGCACGAGAAGACCGACGAGGCGATCTCGACGGTCAACGCCAGCAAGACTCAGAGCTACTGAGTAACCCCTGCGCATGGCAACCGCCCGGTTGCCATGACAAAGCCCCGGCGCCCAGCCCTCCTAGGAGGGCACGGCGACCGGGGCTTTTGTTTGCCTTGCGGCTTAGATCAAGCCGGCATCCGCGAGCATCTGTTCCAGGCCGATCAGGTCGGGGATTTTCAACACTTCTTCGCCGATGCTCACCGCCTCCAGCTCCAAAGGCTCCAGGTGCACGCCAGCATGTTGCAGGTCGGGACCGACCTTGATCGAGCGGGGAATACCTTGCACCAGCAGGGCGATGAATTTCACCGCCGGCCGGCCGCCCAGGGCGTTGATCACCGCGATCCGCGCATCCGCCGAAACCTCGCTATGCCCACCGGAAGCAGCCTCGAACGACAACAGCGGCAAACGCAGATCGCGCCAGGCGATTTGCCCGAGAAACCAACTCGGCATGCCTTCGCTGGTTTGCGGCGCCCGGTAGGGAATCAATTCGGCGATAGCCACGTTCGGCAGCAGCAGCAGGCGATCGGCCAATGGCACCATCAAGCTGGTCAGGCTGTTCACGGCGTTCGGGGTGGCGACGGCTTTGCTCATTGAAAAACATCCTATGCGGGGCGATGGCCCGAAGTTAACTGCACTGCTCGGCCAGGTGGCTGACCAGTGCCGCAGCCAGCTCGCGGGGGTCGCCGCTATGGCTGCTGTAGCCGCCTTCGCGCAGGTTGTCGGGCATGCTCGGCGCGGCGCAGGTGTCGGCGCGCTGGGTCCAGATCAGACCGCCCTGACGACGGACGTATGCGGCGGCGGCACTGCCGTCGCTACCCATGCCGCTGAACGCGATGACCCCACAGAGCCCGGCGAAATGCTGCGCCAGGTTGAGCATCATCTGATCGATCGACGGGCTATAGGGCTCCGGCCAAGGCCGGCCGGTCAACTGCATAGCGCCCTCGTCGTTGAAGTTCAGCTCGGACGCGATAGGCGCCACCACCACTTCGCCGCAACGCACCGGATCACCATGCCGCGCCGCATTGACATGCCATTGGCTATGCCGGCCCACCGCCTGCGGCAAGGCCGCCTCGAAGCTGGCGGCGATATGCTGGGCGTAGACGAAACCCACCGGCAAGCCGCCGGGCAAGGCATCGAGAAACTCTTTCACCGCCTCCGGACCGCCCAGGGACGCGGCCAGCAGCCACACCTGACGCGCCGGCTCGCCGGCCGTCAGCGGGGTTGCCGCCAATGTTTCCGGGAGATCCAGGCGGGGCGGACGCGAAGTGTCGTCGAGCAAAGCCTGCAGGCTCGGCCCGATCGCCAGGGAGGGGTCGCCGACCAGCTTTTTCAGCTTGCCGAACAGGCGCCGCTCCCAGCGCGGGTAATTCTCCGAGTGGCGCTCGGGGGCATGGCCCTCGCCGAACAGCACTGGCGCGCTGGCCCGCTCCATCAAGCTGTCGACCAGCGGCGAATCTTCCGAAAGCGCCAAGTCGACCAGCCACAGATCGGTCTCGCAAGCGCCGAGGACGTCTTCGTCCAAACGCGCCGGGTCGCTATTGAGTACCACGTGATAACCACTGCTGGTCAAAGCCTGTTGCAACACATGGCGCTGCAACGAGGTATCGGCGATGACCGCAATACGTGCGGCGGTTTTATCTGTCATGGGCGTTTATCCGGGTTGCGATCCGTCGAGTGGCGATTAACCAGTTGTCCAATGAGTTCGAGTAACAGCGACTCTTGATAAGGCTTACCGAGGTAGTCGTTGACTCCAATGGTCATCGCCCGCTCGCGGTGCTTCTCACCGGTACGCGATGTGATCATGATAATCGGCAGATCCTTCAGACGTTCGTCGTGGCGCACCAGGGTGGCGACTTCGAAACCATCCATGCGCGGCATCTCGATATCCAGCAACATGATGTCGGGTTTGTGCTCCTGCAACTGCGCGATGGCGTCGACACCGTCCTTGGCCGTCAGCACGTTCATGCCGTTACGCTCGAGCAGTCGGCTGGTGACCTTGCGCACGGTGACCGAGTCGTCGACCACCATGACCAGAGTCGGCCGATCGGCCTCGATTTCCTCGGCGGTCGCGGTCTTGGCCAGCATCCGCGGTTGCGTCTGATTCAACTGGTGAGCGTGCAGCACGCGGATGGTCGCCAGCAGATCGAGAATCACCACCACGCGGCCGTCGCCGAGGATAGTCGCGCCCGAGATGCCATGCACCCCGGCGAACTGCGGACCGAGGCTCTTCACCACGATTTCCCGCGAGCCGGCCAGGGAGTCGACCTGCACCGCGACCGCGTGTTCGCTCGAACGCACCAGAATCACCGGCAACGGCAGGCTCTGTCCGACCAGTTTGGGTTGCTGCCCGTTGTTCAGCAGGTCGCCGAGGTAGCGCAATTCGTAGGCTTGCCCGGCGTATTCGAAACGCGGCGCATCGGGGGCGTAATAGGCTTCGAGCTCGTAGGGCGAAACCCGCACGATACCTTCGATGGTATTCAACGGAATGGCGTAGAGGTCTTCGCCGGACAACACCATCAGGGCGCGGTTGATCGATACGGTGAACGGCAGGCGAATACGGAAGGTGGTGCCGACGCCGAGGTTCGAATCGATGCTCATCGAGCCACCGAGCTGTTTGACCTCGGAGTGCACCACGTCCATGCCCACGCCACGACCGGAAATCTGGGTGATTTTCTCGGCGGTGGAGAAACCGGCCTCGAGGATGAATTGCAGCACTTCGTGATCGGTCAGATCCGAATCCTCATCCATCAGACCGCGTTCGATGGCCTTGCGGCGCACCGCTTCGAGCTTGATGCCGCCGCCGTCGTCGGACAGTGTCAGGACGATATCGCCGCCCTCACGCCCCAGGCTCAAGCGCACGCTGCCCTGTTCCGGCTTGCCGGCGGCGCGGCGCACCGCGGCGGGTTCGATGCCATGGTCGACGGCATTGCGCAGCATGTGTTCGAGAGGCGCGACTATGCGTTCGAGCACGGTACGGTCCATCTCGCCTTCGGCGTTGCCGACGACGAAATCGACCTGCTTACCCAGTTCGCCGGCGATCTGCCGGACGATCCGCCGCAAACGCGGCACCAGCCGATCGAAGGGCACCATGCGCGTACGCATCAGGCCTTCTTGCAGTTCGGTATTGACCCGCGCCTGTTGCAGCAACAGGGTTTCGGCATCGCGGTTACGCGCGGCCAGGGTTTCTTTCAGGTCGAGCAAGTCGGACGCAGACTCGAAGAGCGCCCGCGACAACTGCTGCAGGTGCGAGTGGCGGTCCATTTCCAGCGGATCGAAATCTTCGTAGCCGGCGCGTTCGGCCTCGGCCTGATAACGGCTGAGAATCTGCGCCTGGGTTTCGGTATCCAGACGGCGCAGTTGGTCGCGCACCCGGTCGATGGTGGCGTCCATTTCGCTGAGGGTGAAGCCGAAGTCGCTGACTTGCTGCTCGACACGACCGCGAAAGATCGAGGTCTCGCCGGCCAGGTTGACCAGGCCTTCGAGCAGTTCCGCCGGCACCTTGACCAGCTCTTGCGGCGCACGACGGGAAGCGGCTTCTTGCGCCGCTTCCTGGGCACGGCGCACGAACGGCAACACCTTGGTCACCAGCTCTTCGGCAGGCGCGGCACTGGCCGCGGCCACTATCGGCGTCGCCAGGCTGACCTGGGTCGCGGCTTCGGGCGCGCTGGCGTGGCCGCTCGGCGCATCGCCGACCAGGCTGTTCTGCAGACGCTGGCGTAATTGATCGGTTTCTTTTTGCAGTCCTTCGAATGCCGACTGCACGTCGACGAACACGCTTTCCGGCCAGGGCGCGCCCTGGTTCTGCGCTTCGGTCAGGTGCTGCTCGAAATCGTGGGTCAAATCCCCCAGGCGCTTCTGCCCGGCCAGACGCGCCCCCCCCTTGAGAGTATGCAGAATGCGCAGCATGTCATCGATTGCCGCGGTGTCTTCGCGGTTGCCTTCCCAGCGGCCGATGGCCATTTCCATGGCTTCCAGCAGCTCGTCGGCCTCCTCCATGAAGATATCGAGGATTTCCGATTCGGTATCGTCGCCGCTTTGACTCTCGACTTCGTCCGCGCTTTCGGCCACAGCCTTGAGCTGCACCGAGGACGGCACGCTCAATTGCTCGTCGGGGTTGGCGCGAAAGCGTTTGATGGTTGCGATCAGCGCCTCGCCATCGGGAATGGCGGCATTGCCGCGTACCGCTTCGAGCATTTCCGTTAGACGGTCATGGCAGGCCTGCAACAGCGCGAACAGCTCCTGGCTGGCACGCAGGCGCCCCTGGCCAAGCCCCTCGTAGAGAAACTCCAACTCGTGCGCCAGATCGCCGATCTGGCGAATTTCCGCCATCCGCGCGCCGCCCTTGAGCGTGTGCAGATCGCGCTGTAGCGCTTCCAGCTCCAGGCTGTTATCGACATCCTCCATCCAGCGCTGCAAGGCCGCAGCAGAGCTTTCGGCGATGTCGAAGCCTTCCTCGAGGAAGATTTCCACCAGTTCGGGATCGCGCTCGTCATCGACCGCTCGCGCTGCCGGCTCGGCCTCGGCCAGGGTGGCGGGCTGCTCGTCTGCGGGTTCGCTTGCCGCCGGCAGTGCCGGGGCCTCGGCCAGATCATCCGGCTGCTCGTCCAACTCGCTCAGGTCGAGTTTATCCTCGACCTCGGCCAAGGGCAGCGATTCGATCTCTGGCGAATTCTCTTGCTCGGGCTGCCAGTCAAGCTCGGCTAGTTCCGCCGACGCTTCGGCTTCGGCTTCGGCTTCGGCGTCGGCTTCGGCTTCGGGGACAGCATCGTCCGGCTCGTTGACAACCGGCAAGCTCGGCTCGCCGCCTTGGCGGAAGCTGCGTATCGCCTCGATCAACTCATGCGGCTGACCCAGGGGGGCGCGCTGTTGCAACTGGTCGAGCAGCACAGCCAAGCGATCGTGGCTTTGCTGCAACAAGCCGGCCAGCAGTGGGGAGTAACCATAACGCCGGTCCACCAACCCCTCGTAGAGCGACTCGAGCTCGTGGGCGAGATCGCCAATAGGGCGTATTTCGGCCATCCGCGCGCCCCCTTTGAGGGTGTGCAGATCGCGCTGCAGGGAAGACAGTGCCGCTTTGTTGTCCGGCTCAGCTAGCCAGCGCTCCAACGCCTGGCCCGCGCTTTCGAGGATATCCACGGCCTCTTCGAGGAAAATCTCCACCATTTCGGCGTCGAGTGCGTCATGGACCGGGGCTTGTGGCTCTTCGAACACCGGTTCGGCGAGCGCCGCCAACTCGATCTCTTCGCTGTCATCCACCCCGTTATCTTCGCCCGGCCATTGCGTTTCCTGCAGCGCGGCAGTGGCGGCGTCCAGCTCGACGATGTCGATACCGCCCTGGCCGTCGCTCGACAGCAAGGCCAATTTACCCGGGTCCAGGGCTTCGTCGAGCAGGTTGCGCAAGGCGGCGACGCGCTCGGGGCGGGCACTGACCTGCAGGCCGGCAGCGACCTGATCCATCATGCTGATCAAGGCCTCGTGGGCCTGTTCGGCCTCGCTGAAGAAGCGCTCGCTAACCGCCAGACTGCCTTCTTCGACCGCGCCGTAGAGGTCCAGCAAACCTTCGCAGAGCTCATCGATCTGCGGTAACTCGGCCATCTCGGCGCCGCGGCTCAGGGTCGTCAGCTCCTCCAGCAGCGCGCTCAGTTCTTGCCGCTCGGAAGGGTGCTCGCGCCAGCGTTTCAGCAAATCCTCGGCATCGAGCAGGATATCCATGCCCTCGGCGAGGAAGATACCGATCAGTTGCGGATCGCGGGTTTCGCCCTGTTCGCTTTCGCGGCCGACCTTGGCGGCATCCAACCGGTCGTGATGGAGCTTTTGCACCTGCTCGAGAAATTCGGCGGAGCCCTCCAGCGGCGCGAGTGGCTCGCTTTCCAGCTGAGACAGACCTTGGCGGATCATTTTTTCCGCCGCGCTCAACAACTCGGCCTCGGCCAAATCCATAGGGATCAGGTTGGCCTTGAACTCTTTGACCAGTTTCTCCAACGGCGCGGCGATTTCCGCCACTGGCGCGATGCCGGCCATGTAGGCGCTGCCCTTGAGCGTATGCAGGGCGCGTTGCAGGTCATCGGTGATGGCCTGGGGCAGTTCTTGCGCGCAGTCGGCGAGGAACCCCACCAGGGTATCGAGATGGGTTTCGGCCTCGTTGCGGAAAATTTCCAGCAACTGCGGATCGAGGGGCTCTCCACTGAGGGGCTCGCCATCGAGCTCTTGCACGGCCTCTTGCTTGGTAGCCTCGGCGATGCCCTCTGACGCGGCTACCTGGGCGACCGAGGCTTCAGTTTTTGGGCGCGCTTGCCCCTTGGCCAGCGCGTAGGCGGTGGCCGCCAGGAGATCGACATCGTCGCGTTGGCGCTGCGCTTTGGCGGCGAATTCGTCGACCAGGGACGGCATCAACGCCACTACATCGGCCACCACCTGTTGCACTTCGGCGGAGGGTTCGATGCTGCGATCGAGCACGCGATTGAGCAGGTTCTCGATCGACCAGCCCAGCTCGCCGATAATCAGCGCGCGCACCATGCGCCCGCTGCCCTTGAGGGTATGGAAGGCGCGGCGCAGTTCTACCAGAGCGTCCCTATCGTCGGTGTTGGCGAACCAGCGCGGCATGTATTCGGCGATGGTTTCCAGCACCTCGCCGACTTCCTCGATAAAGACTTCCAGCAATTCGTCATCGATCGGTTCTTCGTCCGCGGGTGGCGGCAACAGGCTCGGCGGCACGTCATGGGCCGGCGGATTGATCGCCTGCACGGGCACGGCCATGACATCGGCCATGGACAGCGGCTTGTCGGCGGCTTCCGCTGGCTGCTCGGGGACCGCGGCGCTCGGCAATTCGACGTCCGGCAGCTCCAACTCGGCGATCTCGGCTTCGTCCCAGGTCATGGGGCCATCGAGTTCATCCAGGCTGAGGGTTTCAAACGAGGTGTCGTCATCGAGGAGCGGCTGCGGCGACGCTTGATCCGCTTCGCTTTCGGGCGCCAATGACCAGTCGGTATCGATCGGCTCGGCACTGAAATCGATGAGTTCGAGCTCGCCTTCCAGCGGCTGATCGCTCCAGCCGGCATCCGCGACAGGCTGCGCCTGCTCGGCGGGGGTTATCTCATCGCTCAATTCGCCGAATTCGCTGCTGAATTCGTCGCTCGGCGACGCCTCTTGCAGATCGGTCAACGGTGCCGCCGGCTCGAACGGCAAATCGGCGACAAGGCTTTCGACGGGCTCGTCGGCGAGCACTTCGATTTCGTCCAGCGGATCGGCGTGGGGCGCGAACGACTCTGCCGGAGGTTCGATACGGTCGAGAATCGACGGCTTTTCCTTAAGCGGATAACCCAGGCTTTCCAGGCTTTCTTCGGCCACGTCGAGGATCAGGTCGCCCTGGGTCGCATGGTCTTCGGCCAAGCGCTCGAGGTAGTACTCGACGCTGGTGATGGCATCGGCCAGGGTGTCGAGGTTCTGCCAGTTGGGGACGGCCTTGCGCGCCAACAATTGTTCTTGAATGTAGCGGTTGCAGGCATTGAGCAGATCGGCGGCGCGGGTCAGCGGAATCATCGCCAGCCCGCCGCGCACTTGGGTCAGCAGCTCCGGCACGCGCGCGAGGTGCTCGTGGTTCCACTGCGAGGCGATGAATTCGATGATCGCGTCTTTCGACTGTTCCAGGCCGTTGCGCGCTTCCTTGATCACCAACTGGTGGATCTGCGCCACGTCGGTGGTCGGCAGATGGCTCTCTTCACGCGCCGAATCTTCGGCGGGGCCGACCATGCCGGCCAGGGTCGCTTCGACGTACAGCAGCGCACCGGCGACATCCATCAGCACCGCGTCGCTCGGTTCCTGTTTGCCCTGGGACAAGCCCTGGACGACCTCCAACTGATCGGCGATGACTTTACGCGGCTGGCCGAAACCGAGTACCGCGAGGGTATCGGCGATCTGCTTCAGGGGCGCCATCAGCGCTTCCAGATCGCTGAGCTGTTTACGGTCGCTGCGCACGAACAGATCGAGGCTGTCCTTGACCCGTACCAGTTCTTCGCACAAGGCGCCGACCACCGAACGCATGGCGTCACGGTCGGGTCCAGCCAGACGCGCGCGCTCCTCGTCGATCACCTCGCTATCGGGCAGGGCCTCATCGAGTCGGTATTGTTCTTTCAGTGACTGCAGGCGTGGCGACTGGGCGGAGGCCTTGGCCACATAGAACAGCAGGTTCTTGTTCAGTTCGTCGGGGGCGGGCTGGTTGATGCCGTCAGCGCCCTGCTCGACCAGGCGCTTGAGCTCCTTGTCGACTTGGCGCAGCAAGGTCCGCACACTGGCGCCGTTGCTCACGCTGCCGTTGGCCAGGCCTTCGACCATGCCCGAGGCGATTTGCCACAAGGCCGCGAGCGGAGCGTCCTTGCACAGCGTTTCCAGGCGCGCGAATACCCGGGCCATGTAACCCAGGTTGGTCGGCAGGTCCTGGCTGCGGATCACACCGACCAGCGCCACTTGCAGCATTTGCCGCAGCTTGCGCAGCAATTGCGGCAATTCGTTGGTACGCAGCGCGGCAAGCGACTCGCTGGACAGGGCCGGCACCCGCGCCGACATATCCGGGGCGAACAGGCTGGTTTCCGAGAGAAGTTTTTCGCCACGGGCCGCGCGCAAGTCGTTGAGCAGCGGCAACACCACCATGGGTAGATCGCGTCGCGCGGTCTGGATCCGATCGAGATAAACCGGCAGTTGCAGGATGGCCTGCATCAGCACTTCCAGGGCTTCGCCCTGGTTGGTCACGCGGCCGTCGATCAGCGCCTGAACCAGGTGCTCCATTTCCTCGGCGAGCAATGCCGCGCCGAAGAACTCGACCATCTGCAGGGTGCCTTGCACCTGGTGCACGTAGGTCAGGCAGAAACGCATGCGTGTCGAGTCCTGGGGGTTCTCGACGAACGCCTCCAGGGCCTGACGCGCCTGCTTCAGGGTTTCCGCGATTTCGCCTTTGACCCACTCCAGGGCGACATAGTCGTGCCGATCACCCATAGCCACTCCACTCATAAACCTATCCCTTGCGGGTAAACGCCAGCACTCGCTCATCGGCCACCGGAATCAACTCCGGATGCTGCCAACCGACCACCTCGCCCACTCCCACCACCAGCAGACCACCCGGTGCCAGGCGCTCGGCCAGACGATTGAGGATCTCGCGGCGCCGCCAGCGACGAAAATAAATCAGCAAGTTCTGACAAAAAATTACATCCATCCCGGACATCGGCGCTTTGGCCAACTCCAGGACGTTGAGCCTGGCGCAGCAAACACGCGCCGCCAGGCTCGGCATGATTTTCAAGCGTCCATCCGGTTGAGTCAGGAAATAACGCCGACTCAGGTCCTCATCCATCTGGTCCAACCTGCGCGCCGAGTACTGGCCATCCCGCGCCTTGCTCAGGGCATTCAGGCTGATATCCGTACCCGTTACGCCAAAATGTGCGGGCTGTTCGGTCTCGCGCAGTACCTCTGCCGCGGTGATCGCCAATGAATAGGGCTCTTCACCACTGGAACACCCGACGCTCCACATCTCCCACGGTCGTTGCAAACCCTGCGCCAAGCGTTCACGCAGGTAATGCTCGAGCACCTCGAATGAGGGGCGATGACGAAAAAAACGGGTTTCCTGAACGGTCAATCGATCCAACAGCGTGGACCACTCCACGGCACCACGCGGCCCAGCGGTTACCTGCTGGTAATAGCTGCTGTAATCCGTTACGCCCAATTCGCGCATCCGCGCGGTCAGGTTGGTTTGCAGAAACGCCCGACGCTGCTCGTTGACCACTACACCGGTGCGCTCTTCAAGCAACGTCTGCCATTTGCGGAACTCCGCGGCGGACATGTCCGCCACCGGTTGCAGAGCCCAGACGCCTGGCTGCATGTCGTCCCTCTCGCTCGTGGCCATGGGTTATATACGACGGCGACCCATCCAGGTCAGCGCGTTGCCTCTCAGGCGTTATCCCCGACATCCGGCAAGGTAAAGTCGGAAACCGACTTACGCATCTCGCTGGCCATCTTGGCCAGATTACCAATGCTCTTGGCGGTAGCCGTGGTACCGGACGACGTCTGCGAGGTGATTTCCTGAATCACGTTCATGGTATTGGAGATATGGCCCGCCGAAGAAGCCTGCTGGCGTGCCGCGTTGGAGATGTTCTGAATCAAGGCCGCGAGGGTCTTGGATACCTTCTCGATCTCTTCCAGCGCCACCCCGGCGTCCTGTGCCAGGCGGGCACCGCGTACCACTTCGGAAGTGGTCTGTTCCATCGAGATAACCGCTTCGTTGGTGTCGGTCTGAATCGTTTTAACCAGCGCTTCGATCTGCTTGGTCGCCGCCGAGGAACGTTCCGCGAGGCGCTGTACTTCGTCCGCTACCACGGCAAAGCCGCGGCCCGCGTCACCGGCCATGGAGGCCTGGATCGCGGCGTTCAGTGCTAGGATGTTGGTCTGGTCGGCAATGTCGTTAATCAGGCTAACGATGTCACCGATCTCCTGGGACGATTCACCGAGGCGTTTGATCCGCTTCGAGGTGTCCTGGATCTGCTCACGGATGTTATCCATGCCGGTGATGGTGTTGTGTACGACTTCGTTACCCTTGTTGGCGATGGCTACGGAACGTTCCGCTACCGCGGAGGACTCCGAGGCGTTCGCCGATACCTGGTCGATCGACACGGCCATTTCGTTGATCGCCGCGGATGCACCGGCGATTTCCTGGGCCTGGTGCTCGGAAGCTTCGGCCAGATGCATCGCCGTGGCCTGGGTTTCCTGAGCCGCACCGGCTACCTGAACGGCGGTCAGGTTAATCGTGGCTACCAGGTCGCGCAGTTGGTCGATGGAGTAATTGATGGAGTCGGCGATGGCGCCGGTGAAGTCTTCGGTTACGGTCGCGGCCACGGTCAAGTCACCGTCGGCGAGGTCGGCGATTTCGTCGAGCAGACGCAGAATCGCCGCCTGGTTACGTTCGTTCTTCTCGGCGGTTTCGGCCAAGCGACGGTTGGTCTCACGCACCATCACGATACCGATCAGGATGATCGACCCCAACGCCAGAACGCCCAGCACATAACCGGCCAGGGTGTTGATCGCCCGGCCGTCGGCCAGGTCTTCGAAACCAGCGGCCAGCTCGGAGGCTTTATCCAGCAGGGTTTGCGATACGGTGAAAATCCCGTTCGCCGATTCCCGCACCTGGAACAGTTCGGGCGAGGTTTCGAGGATTTCGTCCACCGAACCGGAAACGAATTCGAACAGCTCGGAAATTTCCGCCAGACGTTCGAGGGCTTCGGCATCCGTTACCTGGGAAATCTCCATCGCGGCGTTGCCTTCCAGCATCGCGCTGAGTACGCGGCCGAACAGGCTGGCGTCGCGGCCGAACATATCCGCCGCTTGCACCGAGTCGTCGTCACCGGCCAGTACTTTGTTGACCGAGCCGAGAATACGTTCGGCCAGCAGCGACTGACGCTGCGCTACCGAGACCTGGGCCGCGGGCGCACCGCTCTCCAGCAGAATGTCGACCACTTCTTCGTACTCGACCTGTAACTGCGGAATGGTTTCCGCCAGGGTCTCGGCTACCTGATGCAGCGACAGGATGGTCTGTTCGCTGGCCAGAATGGCGTCGGTATTCCCCCGCAGGCTGTCCCAGTCCTGCTGCACCGCGGCCATCTGCGTTTGCACGGCTTCCGGCGCAGGCGGTACGCCGCTTTCCTCATGACCTTCGGTCAGGTAACCCCAACGGGTCTGGAAGTCGTTGCGCGCATCGCGCAACAAACCGAAGGCCTCGGCCTTACCGGCCGCCGCTTCGGTGGCGTTCTTGGCGATCCGCTGGGACAGAACACGCAGCTCACCGGAGTGACTGATGTACTCGGTGTCGTAGTTCGATTGGGTGTTGAGGTAGGCGAAGTTGGCGAACAACAGCACGATGGATACGATCAGGGCGATAAACAGCCCCGCGATCAACGAGCTACTGCGCGTACCTGCCAATAGATTGCTTGCATTTAGTTTTTTCATTATCTGGCCCCCGCCTGGACCGATCGCACTACGGTTTCCATGTAACGACAAAAGGCCGGCAGCGCCGACCCAACCGAAAATTTATTAAACCGCCACATCGAGAAACCCCTGGTGTTTGGCCAACGCATGCGGGCTGAACACCAACCAGGGTTGCTCACGCTGAAATACGCCATGGATAAAAGGCTGAATCGAGGCTTCGAGTGGCGGCAGTTGCTCGGAGAAGGTATCCACCGGGAAATGCTGCATACCGAACACTTCGTCGACCGTCAGGCCGGCGAATACCTCCTGGTGGTCGACCACCAGAACACGGCGTTTCTTGCGCAGCGGCGACAATTCGTTGCCGAAGAAACCACACAAATCCATCACCGGCAGCAGACGACCGCGCACGTTCGCCACTCCCTTCACCCAGTTTTTTACGCCGGGCAGCAGCGTGTGCCGGGGTTCGTGCAGGACTTCGCCGACCTCACCCATCGGCGCAACGAAAAACCGATCCCCCATGCGAAAACCAATACCACTCCAGGTTTGCACCACCGCCTTCTGCGAAGGCAGGCCAGCCGCAAGCGACCGACAACGCTGGTCGATTTCAAGGAGCGTTTGAAAGGGTGTTTGGGCTTCCGACATGCCAACCGCGGCCTTTTATTATAGTTAGTTGCGCACTGCCACCGCGTTAGCCGGCCAATACGGCATTCAGGGTTTTCAGCAGCGTGGCTTCGTCAACCGGCTTGGTCAGGTAATCTTTCGCGCCTTGGCGCTTACCCCAAACCTTGTCGGTTTCTTGGTCTTTGGTGGTGACGATGATCACCGGGATATGGCTGGTTTCCGCATCCTTGGTCAGCTGACGGGTCGCCTGGAAGCCGTTGAGGCCCGGCATGACGATATCCATCAATACCGCGTCGGGTTTTTCCTGGCGCGCCAGGGCGACGCCGTCGGCACCGTTTTCCGCTTTGAGTACTTGATGTCCGTGCTTTTCCAGCATGGCGGTCAGTTTGTACATTTCGGTTGGGGAATCATCAACAATCAGAATTCGAGCCATGGTGTTTTCCAATACATAGAGAGAGCTTCAGAAGCGCCACGAAAGCGGTGCCTTGGGCTATCCAGCAAGACGTCAGGATGCTTGGTCCACCGGGGTGAAGTTAGGCACATGCGCTTTTATAGCACCGAGCAGCTCTTCCTTGCTGAAGGGCTTGGTCAGATACTGGTCGGAGCCCACGATGCGGCCTTTGGCTTTATCGAACAAGCCGTCCTTGGAGGACAGCATGATCACCGGAGTGGATTTGAAAGCACTGTTGTTCTTGATCAGGGCACAGGTCTGATAACCATCCAGCCTCGGCATCATGATGTCGACAAAAATGATATTGGGGTGGGTATCGGCGATCTTTGCCAAAGCATCGAAGCCATCCACTGCGGTTATTACCTCGCAACCCACCTTCTTCAGCAGGGTTTCTGCGGTGCGCCGAATCGTTTTCGAATCGTCGATCACCATTACCCTCAAACCCTCGGAATGTTGTTCCATGTTTGCCCTACCATCGCCTCGGTGAGTCGTTATTTTTCTGCGTCTGTATCAGTGCGCCTGAGGCCCTGCCATCGACGGGCTGCAACCCGACCGTTCGGCCTTTTTAGCATACTCTCCAGATGCAATCTATAAGCCCCGGAATACGGGGTTTTTCCTTGACCGTCCATTTCGCCAGCACCGTCCCGACGACAGGGGTTAGAATCAACCCTTTAGCCGCCACCCTTACGGAGAAGCGCCAATGAGCGTCCGCCTCGGCATCGTCATGGATCCCATCGCCCGGATCTCTTTCAAAAAAGACAGCTCGCTCGCCATGCTGCTCGCGGCTCAAGCGCGGGGCTGGTCGCTCTTTTATATGGAGCAGAAAGATCTTTACCAGGCCAAGGGCCAAGCCCGTGCCCGCCTCAATCCGCTCCAGGTTTTCAATGACCCGCTGCACTGGTACGAACTTGGCGACGAACAGGATGTGGCGCTGAGCGAACTGGATGTGATCCTGATGCGCAAGGATCCACCCTTCGATAATGAATTCATTTACTCGACCTACCTGCTGGAACAAGCCGAGCAAGAAGGCGTGCTGGTGGTCAATCGCCCGCAAAGCCTACGCGACTGCAATGAAAAACTCTTCGCTACCCAGTTCCCCCAATACACCCCGACGACCCTGGTCAGCCGCAGGCCAGACATTCTGCGCGAGTTTGCCAAAGAACAGCGTGACATCATTCTCAAACCCCTTGATGGCATGGGTGGTTCTTCGATATTTCGTCACCGCGAGGGCGATCACAACCTCTCGGTGATCCTCGAGACCCTCACCGCCCACGGCACTCAACAGATTATGGCGCAAGCTTATCTACCCGCCATCGTCGACGGCGACAAACGTATTCTGATGATCGACGGCGAGCCCGTGCCCTATTGCCTGGCCCGCATACCCGCCGCCGGGGAAACCCGTGGCAACCTGGCCGCCGGCGGCCGCGGCGAAGCACGCCCGCTGACCGATCGCGACCGCGAAATCGCCGCAGCGGTGGGCCCGGCACTGCGCGAGCGCGGGCTGTTGTTCGTCGGCCTCGATGTCATCGGAGAACACATGACCGAAATCAACGTCACCAGCCCGACCTGCATCCGCGAGATCGATGCCGCCTACGACACGCGAATCGGCGAACGCCTGATGGACTGCATCGCCGGCAAGCTGCAGAACATGAAGCCATAAAGACAGAAAGCTTGACGCAAGTGGCAGCTTGAAGCTCGCCGCTTGCAGCCTGCCACTCCAAGCCGTCAGACTGCGCGGCAACCTGAGCCGACCCGAAACGCGATGAACGCAGCCACAACACCGCCAGCCACTACCCCGTCCACCGAGATACGCCCGGCGGACCGGCTCGGCTTTACCCTGTTCCTCGCCGCCGCCCTGCACGCCGCCGTGATCCTCGGCATCGGCTTCAGCCTGGCCGAGCCGAACCAGATCAGCAAAACCCTGGAAATCACCCTGTCGACGTTCAAGAGCGAGGAGAAGCCCAAAGAGGCCGACTTCCTCGCCCAGGACAATCAACAAGGCAGCGGCACCCTCGAACACAAGGCCGCCCCCACCACCACCGAACAGGCGCCCTTCCAGGACACCCAAGTCAAACGCGTCACCCCGCCGACGACCCCGCAACAACCGGCGGCCCGCCAGGAAGCGCCGAAAGCCGCGGTCGCCACCCGCGCCCCGCAACAACAGAAAACCCCGGTCAAACGCGAAGAGACCAAGCCCGCCCCACAAACGCCCCCCGCGCCGGTGTTCGACAGCGCGCAACTGTCTTCGGAAATCGCCAGCCTGGAAGCCGAGCTGGCCCAGGACATCCAGCAGTATGCCAAGCGCCCGAAGATCCATCGCCTCAACGCCGCCTCGACCATGCGCGACAAGGGCGCCTGGTATAAAGACGAATGGCGCAAGAAGATCGAGCGCATCGGCAACCTCAATTACCCGGACGAAGCGCGCCGCCAACAGATTTACGGCAGCCTGCGCCTGCTGGTGTCGATCAACCGCGACGGCACCCTCTACGAGGTGCAGGTTCTCGAGTCGTCGGGCCAGCGCCTGCTCGATCAGGCCGCCATGCGCATCGTCCGCCTCGCCGCGCCGTTCGCGCCTTTCACCGGCGACCTGGCCGATATCGACCGCCTGGAGATCATCCGCACCTGGCGTTTCGAGCGCGGCGACCGCCTTTCCAGCAACTGAATGCCGCACGCCAGGTTTTTTATGGCTATGTCCCAATAGCGTGTTGCATGGTGCGTCCAATCGCCTCCT
>CBIHLQ010000039.1:0-57820 GCA_966210885.1 uncultured Pseudomonas sp. | reverse complement strand
GGGCATCGGTGGCGGCCATAAGATTGCTTCCCGGATTGCATCCGGGCTACGAAAATCGATCAGTTGGCCTGCGGTGCGCGGCTGAACAGCCAGGTTGGGTTGGCGGCGATTATCGCGACTTGAGCAGCGACATCGCCGTCAGGGCGCCGCGTAACCCAACAAGGTCGCTATGCGATGTTGTGGTTGAAAGGCGACAACGGTGGACAAGGCCTCGCCATGTCCACCCTACGAAAGCGCAACCCGTAGCCCGGATGAAATCCGGGGCATCGGTGGCGGCCATAAGATTGCTTCCCGGATTGCATCCGGGCTACGAAAACCTATCAGTTGGCCTGCGGTGCGCGGCTGAACAGCCAGGCGCTGATCAGGCCGAGGGCGGTCCAGAACAGCGCGTTGACCAGCAGCGAGGCGTAGACGAAATGCTCGCTCAAAGCTGCCGGTACCAGGCTTGCGTGCACCTCGGGCTGCGGTGCGCCGACCAGGTGCGGCAGGGGCAGCAACAGCACGCCGAGGACGCGCAGCCACCAGTGTCCGCCGAACGCCAGCAGTGCAAGGCCGGCGGCGGTGGTCGCGGCGGTGCCGAGCCACCAGTATTGGCGCAGCGCCAGTTCGGCCGCGGCGCTGCCCGGCAGTTCCGGCGGCAGGCCGATGCTCGGCGCCAGGCTGAAGGTAGCGAAGCCGGCCAGCCCCCAGAGCAGTCCCTGCCAGGTCCGGCCGGGCGCGCGCAGGCTGTAGAGACCGGCGAGCATCAAGGCGAAACCGACCGCCACGACCAGATTGCTCAAGCCGGTGAACAGGGTGCGCTGCGCGCCGTCCTGCGGCGCCCAGGCGTCCTCGTCATGCTGGTGCTCATGCGCCGCGCCAGCTGCATGGCTGTGTTCGGCCAGTGGCTCGGCGTTTTCGTAGGTCTCAGCCTCAAGGATCAACGGGGTGATCCACAGGCTCTGCAGCAGGGTCAGCAGCAGCGCGGCCAACAGCCCTGCAAAGCCCGCGGTCTGGGCGATTCGCTTGATCATGTCGAGACCTCAGTGGCAGGGGAAGGCGGCGCTGTGGCGGGCGTCGTGGGCGGCGTTATGCAGGACTTCCATCGGCGCGAAGCCGGCAAAAAAGATCAGTGCGGCGCCGAGCAGGCAACTGCCGATGGCGAGAATCAGACGTTGGGATAGCGGCAGGGCGAGCGCGGGGCTGGCGGACAGCGTGCTGGTGGACATAGATGAACCTTCCTGGGAGTCGAAAAACGGCCACGCGAGGAAGGGAAGCAGCACAAAAGCGGGGGCGAGCGCGGACAGCGGAACCAACCCGATTTCGGCGCGCCCCGCCCACCGCGGGTTGCCAAACAGGTTCCAGGCCGGTCTCCGGGCTTACGACGACTGTCGACTGGACAGTGAGAGTCGGCCTTCCCATGTCCGAGGACACAGTGGCGATGACGACCCTTGCGTGCGCTTACCGTTGCGGGGGCAGCGCCGGACTCGTTCGACCCTGTCGAACCCACCGGCTTCCCGTTTCACCTCGCGCGCATGACGCGAGACACCTGAAACAGGCCGCTAGCTGACCATGATGCGCGGGCGGCCGTCAACCGCGGTGAATTGCCGGAAGGTGCCGACTGCGCTACCCTGCCGGCCAACGAACAGGTGCCCCATGCGCAACCGCGCCATGGGCTGAAACGGGAAGTCCGGTGACCTCTGAGGTAATTCCTCGAGCATTCCGGCGCAGCCCCCGCTGCTGTAAACCTGACGAAGCCGTCATATGCCACTGGGCCAACCGCCCGGGAAGGCGCGGACTTCGAATGAAGGTGAGCCAGAAGACCGGCCTGATCGAAACAAGGTGCGTACCCCGGGGTGTGGGTGGTTGCCGGTGCTGTTGCATGCCCGCGTTTCGGGCGGTCTTCCCTCAGTAGTCGTCATCAGGGTTCGAGGCTTATCGCCGCGCGCCTGCTCCCCGTGGTTGCACTAAAGCGTCGCGCTTGCGCGAGGAATTCGCCATGGCCGTATCCGGCCCGGGCAGGAGTGTGACTGATGATCGACGATGAGAAAAAACAGCGCCACGCCGAGCGCATGCAACGCAAGAAAGCCGTGGTCGATGCGGGTATCGAGAGGGCCCAGGAAGAGCGCGGCATAGTCGTGCTGATCACCGGCAACGGCAAAGGCAAGACCACCTCGGCCTTCGGCACCCTGTACCGCGCCCTGGGCTATGGCCACCAGGTCGGCGTGGTGCAGTTCATCAAGGGCACCCAGGCCTCCGGCGAAGTCACCTACCTGCGGCAGAACGCCGTGCAGGTCGCTTACCACGCCATGGCCACCGGCTTCACCTGGGACACGCAGAACTGGGACGCCGACAAGGCCGCCGCGGACGAGGCCTGGGTGCATGCCGCGCGTATGCTCGCCGACCCCAGTCTGAACCTGGTGCTGCTCGACGAGCTGACCTACATGCTCAAGTACAACTACCTGGACGCGGCCATGGTGATCGAGGCGATTCGCGCCCGCCCGGCCGGCCAGAGCGTGATAGTCACCGGCCGCGCGGCCAAGCCCGAACTGATCGAACTGGCCGATACCGTCAGCGAAATCCGCGACGTCAAACACGCCTACAACGCCGGCGTCAAAGCCCAGGCCGGTATCGACTTCTGATGCTGCGCGCCTGCGCCCTGGTGCTGTTGGCGCTGTGCGCTCCGCTGGCCGGAGCCGCGGCGTTGCCGACTGTGGTCTCGACCAATCTCTGCGCCGATATGCTGGCGTTGAGTTTGGCCGCGCCCGCGCAGCTGCTTTCGGTATCGCGCAAAAGCCAGGACCCGCGGGTTTCCTCGATGGCCGAGCGGGCCCGGGAGTTCCCGGCGAACGATGCCACGGCGGAAGAGATCATCGCGCTGAATCCGGATATCGTGCTCGCCTCGCGGCGCTGGCAGGCGCACAACCAGGCCGAATTGCTCAGCCGCCACGGCATCAGGACGGTCGTGGTGCCTTACCCGACTACCTGGCAGCAGATTTTCGACAGCACCCACTGGGTCGCCGGGCAGATCGGCCGCGAGGCCGCGGGCAGCGAGCTGGTCGCCGAGGTGCGGGCGCGCCTGGCGCATTTGCAGCAGCGCCCAAGGCCGCTCGGCGCGCTTTACCTGCGCGCCAACGGCGGCAGCGCCGGGGCCAATACCTACGTCGACACGGTGTTCCAGGCGGTCGGCTTGCGCAACCATTTGGCCAGTCTCGGCCGTTCCGGCTGGAGCCGCTACGCCCTCGAAGACCTGGTCGACAGCCCGCCGGATTTGTTCGTTGTCGCCGATATGCTGATCGACAACGGCTACGCCAAATCCGCCTATTCGCGCCATCAACGTCTGCAACAGTTGATGGCCACGCGCCCGGTCCTCCGCATCAGCGGCAACCACTGGGGCTGCAGCGACTGGCAGCTGATCCACGCCGCCGAGGAACTGGCCGCGCAGCTGGATGCCCTGAGCCTGGCCAGCGGGGCGCAGCCATGAGCCGCTTTATTCCCGGCCCGCTCAATTTGCTTCTGGCGCTGGCCTTGCTGACGCTATTGCTGCTGTCGCTAAGCATCGGTTCGGTGCCGCTGGCTATCGCCGATATCGGCCGCGCGCTGCTGTCCTCGGCGGCGACCGGCGCGGACCTGGCCGACGTGCGGGTGCAGCAGCAGGTCATCGTCAACGAGATCCGCCTGCCGCGGGTGTTGCTGGCGATTCTCGTCGGCATGTCGCTCGGTGCGGCCGGCGCGGCGCTGCAAGGCTTGTTGCGCAATCCGTTGGCCGAGCCGGGGCTGCTCGGGGTCAGCTCCAGCGCCAGCCTGGGTGCGGTGCTCTGCCTGTATTACGGCCTGAGCAGCCTCAGCGCCTGGTTGGTGCCGCTGTCGGCGATGGGCTGCGCGGCCCTGACCACCCTGGTGCTCTACGCGATTGCCCGGCGCAGCGCGAGCAACCTGACGTTGATCCTCTCCGGTGTGGCGCTGTCCGCCCTGACCGCAGCGCTGACCTCGCTGGCGATCAATCTGGCGCCGAATCCCACCGACGTGCAGGACATCGTCCTTTGGCTGATGGGCTCGCTGAGCGATCGTAGCTTCGCCGATATCCGCCTGTGCCTGCCGTTTATCGCCGCCGGCCTGTTGCTGCTGTTCGCCTGCGGCCCGCAACTCGATGCCCTGACCCTCGGCGAGGACGAAGCCAGCAGCCTGGGCGTCAACCTGCCGCGCCTGCGCGTGCAGATCATAGTCGGCACCGCACTGTGCGTCGGTGCCAGCGTGGCGGTGACCGGTGCCATCGGCTTTATCGGCCTGGTGGTGCCGCACCTGCTGCGCAAATGGGTCGCCTATCATCCCTCGCGCCTGCTGCTGAGCAGCGCCCTCGGCGGCGCGGTGTTGCTGCTGGGGGCGGACATCCTGCTGCGTCTGGTCAGCGGCGAGCAGGAACTGATGCTCGGGGTGGTCACGGCGATGATAGGCGCACCGTTCTTCCTGCTGCTGGTGCTGCGCCAGCGGATGGGGGCGGCATGCTGAGCCTGGACGGTATCTGCGTCGAGATCGACGGCCGACGCCTGGTCGATGAGGTGTCGCTGAGCCTGGAGCGCGGCGAACTGCTCGGCCTGATCGGGCCCAACGGCGCCGGTAAGAGCAGCTTGCTCAAGGCCCTGGCCCACCTGCTGCCATACCGGGGCGAGGTCCGTCTGGATGGCGAGCTGCTGAGCGAGTTGTCGCCGCGTCAGCGCGCCTTGCGCTGCGCCTACCTGGGCCAGGGCGATCAGAGCAGCTGGCCGCTACGCCTGCGCGATTACGTCGCCCTCGGCCGCCTGCCGCACCGGGGCAGCTGGGGCCTGGGACAACGCCTGCGAGGCGAAGACCAAACGGCGATCGATCAGGCCCTGGCGCAGATGCATCTGGGCGAACTGGCGCAGCGGCGCTTCGATCAATTGTCCGGCGGCGAACGCGCCCGCGCGCGCCTGGCCCGCGCCCTGGCGGTCGGCAGCCCGCTGTTGCTGGCGGACGAGCCGGTGGCGGCGCTCGACCCTTTCCACCAGTTGAACGTGATGCAGCTGCTGCGCCAGCAATGTGCCCAGGGCAAGGCCGCGCTGGTGGTGCTGCACGACCTGACCCTGGCCAGCCGCTTCTGCGACCGCATCCTGCTGCTCGACCAGGGCCGGATGGTCGACTGCGGCACCACCCGCCAGGTGCTGACGCCGAAGAACCTGCAACAGGTCTATCAGGTCCAGGCGATGCTCGGCGAGCACCAGGAGCAGCGTTTCGTCCTGCCCTGGGCCTGTCGCCCGCCCACCGCGCCGCCGCAGGGTGCGCCACTTCAGCCTCCACAATTGCAGGAGCAACCATGACCACCACGCTGCTGCTCTGCGAAACCTGCGGCCAGGACGCCGCCGCGCCCGATGCCGCGCGTAAGGGCGAACGGTTCGCCGCCGAGGTCGAGGGGCTGTTGCAGGCCCAGCTCGAAGCCGGCGCGCCGCCACTGACGATCAAACGCACGCGCTGCCTGATGGCCTGCCAGCGGCACTGCACCGCCGTGCTGCAAGCGCCCGGCAAGATCGCTTATGTACTCGGCGATTTCGCCCCCGAGCGCGAGGCGGCCGAGGCGTTGCTCGATTACACCCGCAAATACCAGCAGTCGGACACGGGACAGGTGCCGTTTCGCACTTGGCCGGCCGGCATCAAAGGCAAGTTTGTCGCCCGTATTCCGCCGCTCTCCTGAGTTCGGTGCAGTCCCCTTACCCTAATTGGAGCAGTCCCATGTCGGTCACCACCAAGATCCCCGTCACCATAGTCACCGGCTTTCTCGGCAGCGGTAAAACCACGCTGCTGCGCCACATCCTCGAAAACGCCAACGGTCGGCGCATCGCGGTGATCGTCAACGAATTCGGCGAGCTGGGCATCGATGGCGAAATCCTCCGCGGTTGCGGCATCGGTTGCGACGAAGACGGTCAGGAAGCGGCCGGCCAGCTCTACGAGCTGTCCAACGGCTGCCTGTGTTGCACCGTGCAGGAGGAGTTCTACCCGGTGATGCGCGAGCTGATCGAACGCCGCGGCGAGCTCGACCATATCCTGATCGAAACTTCCGGCCTGGCGCTGCCCAAGCCTTTGGTGCAGGCCTTCAATTGGCCGGAAATCAAGAACGCCTGCACCGTCGATGCGGTGGTGACCCTGGTCGATGTGCCGGCCACCGCCGCCGGCCTGTTCGCCGCCAACCCCCAGGCGGTCGACGAACAGCGCCGCGCCGATCCTAATCTGGATCACGAATCGCCGTTGCACGAACTGTTCGAGGATCAGCTGCTGGCCGCCGACCTGGTGGTGCTGAGCAAGACCGATCTGGTCGAGCCCGCCGCCGTCGAGCAGGTCATCGCCTTGGTGCGCGAGGAGCTGCCGGCCCAGGTCAAGGTGCTCGCCAGTGACCGCGGTCGCCTCGACCTCGATCTGCTGCTCGGCCTGTCCCATGCTTCGGAGGAGAGCATCCACCTGCGCGAAAGCCATCATGACCACGAGGACGACGAAGAGCACGATCATGATCACGAGCAGTTCGACTCGGTGGTGGTCAAGCTGCCGCTGGTGGATCGCGAGCGTCTGCTGGCCTGCCTGCAAGAGCTGGTCGAGCAACACCGGATCTTCCGCATCAAAGGCTTCGTCGCCCTCGCGGACAAGCCCATGCGCCTGGTGGTGCACGGCGTCGGCCAGCGTTTCGACAGCTATTTCGACCGCCGCTGGCTGCCGGGCGAAACGCCGGGCACCCACCTGGTGTTGATCGGCCAGCAGTTGGATGAGCAGCTGTTGATCCGCGCTCTGCAAGCCGCCGTACTCGAGGCCTGATCGATGCACATGTTGTCGGCGCTGCCCGGTGGTTATATCGACGAAAGCGGGGCGACCATCACCGTGGTCGAACAGGACCCGGCGGATATCGTCATCCTTAGCGCCGCCGACACCACCCTGGCGTTGCTGGCCGCCGCCCACCCACAGGCACAGTCCGGCGGCGAAGCGCTCGTCTATCCCTCGGTGCGCCTGACCAATCTGCTGCATCTGCGGCAGAACGCTTCCATCGATCTGTACCTGGATCAGGTGCTGCAACACGCCAAAATCGTGGTCATCGACCACCTGGGCGGTGAGAGTTACTGGCCCTACGGCACCGAGCAGGTGGTTGCGCTGTGCCGGCGCAAGGGCATCGCCCTGGCGATGTTCTCCGGCGATATGCAGGAGGACCCCAACCTGACCGGCCAGAGCACCGTGGATGCGGACTGTTGCCATACGCTCTGGCGCTACCTGCGCGAGGGCGGCGCGGCCAATGCTGCCGAGCTCTACCGTTTTATCGGCGCGCGTTTCTTCGACCTGCCAATACCGGCGCGACCGCCGCGGCCCTTGCCGCCGGTGGCGGTATTCCACCCACAGCAGGCCGATGCTTCGGTCGACAGCTGGCGCGTGCAGTGGATTGCAGGCGCGCCCTGCGTGCTGGTGCTGTTCTATCGGGCGCATCTGCAGGCAGGCAACACCCAGGTATTTGCCGAACTGTGTACCGGCTTGCTCGCCGAGGGCCTGAATCCGCTGCCCATAGCGCTGCTGTCGCTGAAGGATGCGCTGTGTTTGCAGACCCTGCGCGAGCTGTGCATCGAGCATCAGGTGGCGCTGATTCTTAACACCACGGCGTTCTCCCAGTCGGCGATGGACGACCCCGGCGATCACGCCCTGGCCGGCGATATTCCGGTGCTGCAACTGATCCTCTCCGGCGGCAATGAGCAGAGCTGGCGCGCCGATCCCCAGGGTTTGCAACCGCGCGACATGGCCATGCACGTCGCGCTACCCGAGGTCGACGGGCGGATTATCAGCCGCGCCATCAGCTTCAAGGGCCTCGGCCAGCGCTGCGAACTGACCCAGAGCGACGTGGTGCAGTACCAGGCGCTCGGTGACCGCATCGCCTTTGTCAGTCAACTGGCGCGGCGCTGGTGCCGGCTGCGCAGCCTGGCCAACCCGGACAAGCGCCTGGCCCTGGTGCTGGCCAACTACCCGACCCGCGAGGGCCGCCTGGGCAATGGTGTCGGCCTGGATACCCCGGCCTCGGTGATCGAAATTCTCCGCCACCTGCAACAGCAGGGCTACGCCGTTGAGGATATGCCCGCCGATGGCAATGCGCTGATGGCGCTGCTCAAGCAGGGCGTGACCAACGACCCTGAGCAATGGGCGCTGCGCCCGGCGCGGCAGAGCCTGGCGCTGGCCGATTATCTGGCGTTTTTCGCCACGCTGCCGACGGCCAACCGCGAGGCCATCACCGAGCGCTGGGGTGCGCCTGAGCAGGACCCAATGCTGCGCCAGGGCCGCTTTATGATCGCTGGCCTGCGTTTGGGCCAGGTGTTTGTCGGCATCCAGCCGGCGCGCGGCTACCAGCTCGACCAAAAGGCCAACTACCACGACCCGGATCTGGTGCCGCCGCATTTCTACCTGGCCTTCTACCTGTGGCTGCGCCAGAGCTGGGCCAGCGACGCCATCGTCCATGTCGGCAAGCACGGCAACCTGGAATGGCTGCCGGGCAAGAGCGTGGCGCTTAGCGAGCAGTGCTGGCCGGAGCTGATCTTCGGCCCCATGCCCCATCTGTATCCCTTTATCGTCAACGATCCGGGCGAGGGCACCCAGGCCAAGCGCCGTGCCCAGGCGGTGATCATCGACCACCTGATGCCGCCGCTGACCCGCGCCGAGAGCTACGGGCCGACCCGCGATCTGGAGCGCCTGGTCGACGAGTTCTACGAGGCCCTGAGCCTCGACCCGCGCCGCGCCGCCTTGCTGCGCAAGCAGATACTCGCGTTGATCGTGCAGCACAATCTGCACGCCGATCTGGGCCTGGAAGCGCCTGCCGACGAGGAACAGGAGCAACTGCTGCTCAACCGCACCGACAGTTATCTGTGTGAACTCAAGGAAAGCCAGATCCGCGACGGTCTGCACGTCTTCGGCCTGTCGCCCCAGGGCCGCCTGCAACGCGACACCCTGTTGGCCTTGGCCCGCCACGGCGTCGGCGATGGTCTGGGCGGCAACGCCAGCCTGGTGCGCGCACTGGCCGAGGATCTGCTGGCGGAACCTGGCTTCGATCCGCTGGACGCCGACTGGGCGCTGCCCTGGCAGGGCGCGCGGCCTCAAGCCTTGCAGGCGGTAAGCGAAAGGCCCTGGCGCACGCTGGGCGATTGCCGTGAGCGCATCGAGCTGCTGGCGTTACAGCTGCTGGAGCAGGGCCTGGCCGATGAGGACTGGCCGCGCACGCAACGGGTGATGCAGCGGGTCGAAGGCGACCTGCGCCCGCGCCTGGTCGCGTGCGGCGAACAGGAGCTGTATCAGCTCTGCCGCGGCCTGGCTGGGCGCTTCGTGCCGCCGGGGCCGAGCGGCGCGCCGTCGCGCGGGCGACCGGACGTGCTGCCGACCGGGCGCAATTTCTTCTCGGTGGACACACGGATGATCCCGACGCCGACCGCCTGGGCCCTCGGGCAGAAATCCGCGGCGCTGCTGGTCGAGCGTTTCGTTCAGGACAACGGCGACTACCCGCGCAGTATCGGCCTCTCGGTGTGGGGCACGGCGACCATGCGCACCGGCGGCGACGATATCGCCCAGGCCTTTGCCTTGCTCGGGGTGCGGCCAAAGTGGGCCGATGGCAGCCACAGGGTCAGCGATTTCGAGGTGCTGCCGGCCAAGCGCCTGGATCGCCCGCGGGTGGACGTGACCCTGCGCGTCTCGGGCTTCTTCCGCGACGCCTTCGCCAATGTCATGCAGATGTTCGACGCTGCGGTGCAGCGGGTCGCCGAGCTGGACGAGCCCGAGGATATCAACCCGATCCGTGCGCGCATCCTCCGTGAGAGCGCCGAGCTGCAAGCCCAGGGGCTGGACGCGCAGAGCGCGCGGCAGCAGGCCGGTTTTCGGGTGTTCGGTGCTAAGCCCGGCGCTTACGGCGCCGGCCTGCAGGGCCTGATCGATTCGCGCGACTGGCAGGACGACAGCGACCTGGCCCGCGCCTATCTCAATTGGGGCGGCTACGCCTACGGGCAGAAGGTCTACGGCGAGGACCGCCGCGACACCTTCGCCGCGCGCCTGACGCAGATCCAGGCGGTGGTGCAGAACCAGGACAACCGCGAACACGACCTGCTCGACTCCGACGACTACTACCAGTTCCAGGGCGGCATGAGCGCCGCGGTGCGCCATTACAGCGGCCAGCAGCCGAGCCTGCTGTTCGGCGACCACAGCAACCCGCAGGCGCCGCGCATCCGTTCCCTGGCCGAGGAAATCAGCCGGGTGATGCGCGCGCGGGTGAGCAATCCCAAGTGGATCGACGGGGTGAAACGCCACGGCTATAAGGGCGCCTTCGAGATGGCCGCCACCGTGGATTACTTGTTCGCCTTCGATGCCACCACCGGCGTGGTACGCGACGACCAGTACGCCAGCGTCACCGACGCTTACCTGAACGACCCGGCGACCCGCGAGTTTCTCCAGCAGCACAACCCCGACGCCCTGCTGGAAATCAGCGAGCGTCTGCTCGAAGCGATTCAACGCGGCCTGTGGCAGGCACCGGGCGACTACCGCGAGCAGATCGAACAGCACCTTCTGGCCGCCGAACAGCAATTGGAATAAGCCGATGAACACCAGCAACCGCCCACATTTCCCGTTCTCCGCCGTGCACGGCCAGCCGCAATTGCAACTGGCGCTGCTGCTGGCGGCCATCGACCCGCAGATCGGCGGGGTGCTGATCGAGGGCCCGCGCGGCACCGCCAAATCCACCAGCGCCCGGGCCCTGGCCGACCTGCTGCCGAGCGGGCGTTTCGTCAACCTGCCGCTGGGCAGCAGCGAGGAACAGCTGGTCGGCTCGCTGGATATCCAGGCCGCCTTGCAGGACGGCCGTGTGGCGTTCAAGCCCGGTCTGCTGGCCCGCGCCGATGGCGGCGTGCTCTATGTCGACGAGGTCAATCTGCTCGCCGACGCGCTGGTCGATCTCCTGCTCGACGTCTGCGCCAGCGGGATCAACCGCATCGAACGCGACGGCATTTCCCACCAGCACCAGGCGCGTATCGCCCTGGTCGGCACCATGAACCCGGAGGAGGGCGAGTTGCGCCCGCAGTTGCTGGATCGCTTCGGCCTGTTCGTGCGCCTTGGCCAGCAGATCGATGCCGCCACCCGCGAGCGCATCGTGCGTAGTCGTCTGCAATTCGACCGCGACCCGCTGGGCTTTGTCGAGGCGCAGCGCGATGCGCAGCAGTGCTTGAGCGAACGCCTGGAGCAGGCGCGGGCGACGGTGGCCCGCCTGGAGTTCGGCGACGCATTGCACCGCCAGGTCAGCGCACTCTGCTATGCCGCCGGGGTGGAAGGGGTGCGCGCCGATCTGGTGCTGCTGCGCGCCGCCTGCGCCCACGCCGCCTGGCAGCAGAAGGACGAGATAGGCGCGGCGGATGTCGAGGCGGTGGCCGAGTTGGTGCTGGCGCACAGACGCAAGAATCCACCGGATGCACCGCAGTCGTCCGCCCAGGAAAATTCGGCTGGCGGTGCGGCCAATGACCAACCCCCATCCAATGGCGGCAGCGATTGGGGCGAATTGCCGCCACAAGCCGTCGCGACCCAAAACCTCGCCGGGGCGAGGCCGCTGCCGCTAAAAAAGTCCTGAGCCAACGGCCTGCGAGCGGGCCGCTGGCGGGGAAGGGTGAGCAGGCGGGGCGATTGCGGGCGACCGGCATGGCGCCGAGTTCACGTATCCATTGGCCACGAACCCTGTTGAACAAGGGAGCCGCGCCGCTGCTGGCGGAGCATTTGCAGTTCCACCGTCAGGCCGCCGAGGACGGTCTGCTGCACTGCCTGCTGCTCGACTGTTCCGGCTCTATGCTCAAGCGCAGCAACCTGGCCCTGGCCAAGGGGCTGCTGCTGCGCTGGAGCGAGCAGATCTACCGGCAGCGCGGCGAACTGGCGGTGATCGGCTTTGCTGGCAATCAGGCGCGGCTGCTGCAACTCCCGCAAAAGGCCGTGGCCTATAACGATGCCTGGATAGCCGCGATAGGCGGTGGTGGCGGCTCGCCGGCGGTCAGTGCGGTGCAACTGGCCGAGCAAACCCTGGCCAAGGTACGCAAAACCGCGCCGGGCAAAAAAATCGGCCTGTGGCTGCTTAGCGACGGCCGTTTCAGCCAACTGCCCGAGCGCCCTCGGCATGCCGACTTTTGCGTGGTGGTGGATTTCGAGAACCAACCCGTACCGCTCGGCCGCGCCGCGCAGATCGCCCGGTTATGGGGTGCCGAGCATCTGCGTGCGGTGGATTTGCTTGGCGAGCGATAGGGCAGCGCTTTTGTAGCCCGGATGCAATCCGGGGAATATGTCCGGCGTCACACCGCTCCCGGATTTCATCCGGGCTACAAGAGCATGCTCCGTGCTACGGGGCTAAAACACACGTAATCCGTAGCCCGGGTCGAGCGAAGCGACACCCGGGAAAGGGTGCCCCGGGTATCGCTGTGCTCAACCCAGGCTACAAGTTACATGGCGGCTGTCAGCGAATCTTCAGCTTGCCGATGCGGTCGTTGTCCAGGCTGCCGAAGTACAGGTAATCGCCCACCGGCTTGACCGAGGTGACCATGCGCAGGTGTTCGCCGCTGCTGTCGTGCAGGCTCTGGGTTATTTCGCCTTGCTCGTTGAGCGCGATGGCGAAGCCGTAGGATAACGGCTTGGGCCAGAAGGCCCGGGGCAGCTTGGCCATTTGCGCTTTCACCCAGGGCGCGCGGTGCAATTTATCGATATCGGCCTTGCGTGGGGACGGCAGGGCGACCCAGAAGGTGCCGTTACGGTCGCCTTGCAGGTTGTCCGGCAGGCCCGGCAGGTTGTCGATAAAGATGTCGTGAGTGCCGGCCTTTTCGCCTTTCAGCCAGTAACGGGTGATGCGGTAGCGGTAGGTTTCGTTGACCAGTACGAAGTCCTCGGCCGCCGACAGCGCCACGCCATTGGCGAAATACAGATCCTTGAGCAGCACCCTGGTTTCCTTGGTCGCCGGGTCGTAGCTGAGCAGGCGGCCATGGGGGCGGGCTTCGAGCAGGTCGAGCAGGTATTGCGGCTGCTCAAAGCGCGCGGAGGCGTCGCTGAAATAGATGGTGCCGTCGCGGGCTATATCCAGGTCGTCGGTGAACTTGAACTGCACCCCTTCGGCTTCGGTGGTCAGCACTTCGATCTGCCCTTGCGGATCGAGGCGCAGCAGACCCTTGTAGGCATCGGCGACGATCAGATTGCCATTGGCGTCGAAATCCATACCCAGCGGCCGGCCTTTGGTGTCGGCGAAGGGCTCGACTTTGCCATCGGCGCCGATACGGACGATGCGCCCGTCACGCAGGCCGGCATAGACCCGGCCCTGGTCGTCCACCGCGGTGTCTTCCGGGCCATGCACCTGGCCGCGGGCGAGCAATTCGGCATCCTTCAGGCGCTCGTTGGCCTGCAGGGGACCGGTCAACGCCGGGCTCGCGGGTGCGTCCCAAGCCAAGGGGTCGATCGGGCTGGGGGTGATGAGCAAATAGGCCGCCAGCGCCACGACCAGCGCCAGGACGAGGCCGAGTAGTTTCTTCATATCCTTGATTCCCTGAAAGTGTGGCTCCGGTCCGAAGCCTTGAACGAACCGGCTTTTTAGCAGGCGCGGACGGCCAGTACCAGGATTGCAGGTCTGCCGAATGCTATTAGTTGCGCTCGACGCGGCAAGCCCATTTGCGACGCACCATCGGCATTGACAGGAACGCATCCGATTTAGCAGTATCCAGCCTCAATCGCTTGCACCGAGCTCGACAATGCCCGCCATCGCCATCGCCTCTGTTTACGCCCTGGACCTCAGTGTCCAGGCGCAGGCGTTCGCCGCGGGTAAATCGAAGAAACAGTCGCTCATTTGACCGGGGCGCGCTGTCCCGTCAGATGGGTTGACGGGATACAGCGGGCGCGAAGGTCGAAACCTTTCCAGCAGCACCACTCCCAGCAGCCTTTTTGACGGCGACTTTTACGGTCACCTCAAGGAGATTTGCCATGTCTGTGTTTTCTGGAATCTGGGTTCCGCTGGTCACGCCGTTCGATGCCGGCGCTATCGACTTCGCCGCCCTCCGGCGCCTCGCCACGCACCTGCTCGACGCCGGCGTGGCCGGGCTGGTGGTGTGCGGTTCGACCGGCGAGGCGGCGGCGCTGAGCAAGGCCGAACAGCTCGCCCTGCTCGATGCCCTGCTCGAAGTGGTGCCCGGCGAGCGGCTGGTGATGGGCCTGGCCGGCTGCAACCTGACCGAGGTGCTGGCCATGCAGCGCGAGGTGCAGCGCCGGCCCATCGCCGGTTTGCTGGTGCCGGCGCCGTACTATATCCGGCCGTCCCAGGTGGGCTTGCGGGCCTGGTTCGCCGCCATCGCCGATGCCGCCGAAGTACCGCTGATCCTCTACGACATTCCCTACCGCACCGGTTCGCGTATCGAGCTGGCGACCTTGCGCGAGATCGCCCGGCACCCGCGGGTGGTGGCGATCAAGGATTGCGGCGGCAATCCCGAAACCACTCAGGCGCTGATCGCCGACGGCGTGCTCGATGTACTCGCCGGCGAGGACGCGCAACTGTTCAGCACCCTGTGCCTGGGCGGCAGTGGCGCGATAGCGGCCTCGGCGCATAGCCATCCGCAGCAGTTCGTGCGCCTGGCCGAGTGCGTTGCAGTCGGCGATATCGCCACTGCGCGGTCGATCTTCCAGCGTCTGTTGCCGCTGATCCAGCTGTCGTTCGCCGAAGCCAATCCGGCGCCGGTGAAGAGCCTGCTGGCGCTGCAAGGGTTGATCGGCGATGAGTTGCGTGCGCCGATGCAGCGCAGTTCCGCCGAACTGGTGGTGCGCTTGCGCGAGGCGCTGGCCGTCGACCACGAGGCCCGGGTATGACGCCAAGCGGGTAGCGAGGCCGCTTGCGATATATACTGCGCGGCATTCTTGATGGGAGAGCCGCGTGGCTATTGATATTCACTGGATCCTCGACGACGCCAGCCTGGCGCAACATTGCGCGAGCTGGCGCGGTTTGCCCTTTGTCGCGCTCGATACCGAGTTCATGCGGGTCGACACCTTTTACCCGATCGCTGGCCTGTTGCAGGTCAGCGAGGGCGAGCGGGCCTATCTGATCGATCCGTTGCAGATCGACGACTGGACGCCGCTCGCGCAGTTGCTGCAAGACCCCGCCGTGGTCAAGGTGCTGCATGCCTGCAGCGAGGATCTGGAAGTCTTCATGCGCCTGACCGGTAGCCTGCCGGCCCCGCTGTTCGACACCCAACTGGCCGCCGGTTATCTCAATCTCGGTTTCTCCATGGGCTATTCACGCTTGGTGCAGGCGGTGCTGGACATCGAGCTGCCGAAGGGCGAAACCCGTTCCGATTGGCTGCAGCGGCCGTTGTCCGAAACCCAGGTCAGCTATGCGGCGGAAGATGTGCTGCACCTGGCGGAAGTCTATGAGCGACTGCAACGGCAGCTGTCCGCCGACAAATACGCCTGGGTGCTGGAGGACGGCGCCGAGCTGGTCGCCAATCTGGGGCGCGAAGTCGCCCCGGAGTTGACCTACCGCGAAGCCAAGCTGGCCTGGAAACTCTCGCCCCAGCAATTGGCCGTGCTGCGCGACCTCTGCGCCTGGCGCGAACGCGAAGCCCGTGCGCGTAACCAGCCGCGTAACCGCGTGGTCCGCGAACACTCGTTGTGGCCCCTGGCGCGTACCCAGCCGGACAATCTGGTGGCGCTGGCGCGGATCGAGGATATGCACCCGAAAACCGTGCGCCAGGATGGTGAGACCCTGTTGCGCCTGATCAAGCAGGCCGCGGCGACGCCGCAGGAGGAGTGGCCGCAAGCACTGCCCGAACCCCTGCCGATAGAGGCCGCGGCGCTGTTGAAGAAGCTGCGGGCGATCGGCCAGCGCGAAGGTGAACGCCTGAACATCGCCCCGGAGCTGATGTTGCGCAAGAAAACCCTCGAAGCCTTGTTGAAAACCGGCTATCCCAACGGCCCTTACCGGTTGCCGGAATCCCTGCGCGGCTGGCGGCGCGAATTAATGGGCCAGGCCTTGCTCGATTGCCTGGCCGCCGAAGGAGAATCCGTGTGAAACGCATTTGCTCGATCTACAAAAGCCGGCGCAAGAACGAAATGTACCTCTACGTGCTGAAAAGCGACGACCTGAGCCGGGTGCCGGAGCCGTTGCTGGCCGCGTTCGGCCCGCCGGAACTGGCCTTCAGCATGGTGCTGACCCCGGAACGCGCACTGGCCCGTGAGGATATCCAGATGGTGCTGGAGAACCTCGACAAGCAGGGCTACCACCTGCAGATGCCGCCGCCGGAAGACGACTACATCGAGCACCTGCCCGAAGAGCTGCTGCGGCGCAACGACCCGGTATAGCCACCATGCGCCTATTGATCGCCGAAGCCGCGCACCGCCGCTATACCGACTTGCTGCGCGAGGCGGCGCCGGAGCTGCAATTGGAGATAGTGGCCGGCGCCGATGTCACCGAATTGACCCGGCATGCCGGCAGATGCCCACTCTGGTTGGGCCAGCCGGATCTGCTCGCGGCGTTGCTGCGCCAGGGGTTTAAACCGCAGTGGTTGCAATCGACCTGGGCCGGGGTGACGCCCTTGCTGGCTGCGGATTTGCCCAGGGACTATGCCCTGACCCGCGCCGTCGGCATCTTTGGCCAGGTGATGGCCGAGTATGTGCTCTGCCATCTGCTGGCTCACGAACGGCAACTGTTCGCCGCGCTCGCCGACCAGGTGGCGCGGCATTGGCAGAATCGCGCGCCGTGCAGCCTGCGCGGGCGCCGGGTGCTGATCGTCGGTACTGGCGATATCGGCCTGAGTGTGGCGCAGTTTCTCGCGCCCTTTGGCGTCGAGTTGTTCGGCGTGGCCAGCACGCCGCGGGTGTTGCCACCGTTCAACGAAGTGAGCGGGCTGGCGGATTTGCTGCGGTTGGCCGCCGAGGCCGATTACCTGATCAACCTGCTGCCGGATACTCCGGCCACCCGTGACCTGTACGACGCTGCCTTGTTCGCCGTGCTCAAGCCCAGCGCGCTGTTTATCAATGCCGGGCGCGGCGTGGCGGTGGTGGATGCCGATCTGGTGCAGGCGCTGGAACGACGGCAGCTGGCCGGCGCGGTGATCGATGTCTGTCGTCAAGAACCGCTGCCAGTCGATCACCCATTTTGGAACACTCCCCATCTGCTGCTGACCGGGCACAGCTCGGCACCGACCGACCCGCGTCTGCTGGTGCAGGTGTTTATCGACAATTTGGCCAGCTGGCGCGAAGGTTCGGCGCTTAACGGACGCGTGGACTTCGCCCGCGGTTATTAACCCGCAGTTATTAAACGGTGTAGCCCGGATGAAATCCGGGGCATTGATGGTGGCCATAACACTGCTCCCCGGATTGCATCCGGGCTACGGGTCGGAGCGTTCCCAGGGCACACCATTCGGCTCATCATCCTTGGCCGCGCTTGGCGCGCACGCTAGACTGCCGGCCTTTTCGCCAATCACCGTAGTGCGCACCATGGCCGCCAAAGTCGAACCCTTCTGGAAACGCAAAACCCTCGCCCAGCTCGATCAGGCGGAATGGGAGTCGCTGTGCGACGGCTGCGGCCTGTGCTGCCTGCAAAAGCTCGAAGACGAGGACGATGGCAGCGTTTACTACACCCGTATCGCCTGCAAGTTGCTCGATCTGCAAAGCTGCCGCTGTACCGATTACGCCAACCGCACCCAGTTCGTCCCCGATTGCATCCAGCTCACCCCGGCCCAGGCCGATCAATTCCAATGGCTGCCGCCGACCTGCGGTTATCGTCTGGTCAGCGAGGGCAAGGATCTGCCGCTATGGCACCACCTGGTGTGCGGCGACCCCGAGGCGGTACATATCGAGCAGATATCCCAGTCCGGGCGCATGCTCAGCGAGAACAGCGTGGCCGAGGACGACTGGGAAGATCATTTGATCTTCCGCGCCGGCTGAACGATCCCTTGCGCGCGGTCGCGCTGCATCTTGGCGATTGCGTAGCGTCGCACTGATATTGAATTGCCCGTCTGGTCGAGGGTCTATGCTGGGTCTGTCCTGTTTTGGAGTTGTCCGCATGTCGATTTACCGCACGCTGTTATCCACCGCACTGCTGGGGCTGAGTGCTCCGCTATGGGCTGCGGAGAAAGTCGACCTGGACTATCACGTGAAGTTTTTGCCGAAAAGCGATCAGGCCGAAGTCAGCCTGACCCTGGAAGATGGCGAGCGGGTCCGCAGCCTGACTTTCAATTTGGGCGATGAGCAGGCCTACAGCGACTTCAAGGCCGATGGCCAATGGACTGAGGATGGGGTGTGGAAGCCGGGCAAAGGGCAGGCCAAGCTCAGCTATCGGGTGCGTATCAATCATCAGCGTAAAAACGATGGTTTCGATGCCCACATGAGCGAGGATTGGGTGCTGATGCGCGGTGACGATCTGGTGCCCAGTGCGGTGTTGCGTCAGCAGAAGAAAACCGAATTGGTTTCACGAGTGACCTTCGAACTGCCCGAAGGCTGGAAAAGCGTACAAACCGGCTGGCCGCGGATCGGCAAAAACCAATTCCGTATCGATGTGCCCGAGCGCAAGTTCGATCGCCCGACCGGTTGGATCATCGCCGGCAAACTCGGTACCCGCCGCGCCAAACTCGGCGACACCGACGTCACCATAGCCGCCCCCATCGGCGAAGGCATGCGCCGTATGGACATCCTGACCATGCTGACCTTCGTCTGGCCCGAAGCACAGGCGGTATTTCCGCGCGATCCGGGTAAGTTGTTGATCGTCGGTGCCGGTAACCCGATGTGGCGTGGCGGCTTGTCGGCGGGTAACTCCTATTACATGCACGCCGACCGTCCCCTGGTCAGCGAGAACGGCACCAGTTCGTTGGTGCATGAGTTGGTCCACCTGTTCAGCCGTATTCAGTCGCGCGATCGCAGCGACTGGATCACCGAAGGCCTGGCCGAGTACTACGCCATCGAGCTGGTGCGCCGGGCCGGCGGCCTGAGCGAAGACCGCTACCAGAAGGTGCGCGAGCACCTGATCGACTGGAGCAAACCGGTGAAAAGCTTGCGTACCGTGCATTCCACCGGGCCCATCACCGCCCGCGCGGTATTGCTGCTGCAGGAGCTGGACCGGGAAATCCGCCAAGCCACCAAGGACACTGAACCACGCTCGCTGGATGACGTGACCCGCGGCTTGATGCGTCTGGATAAAGCCACCACCAAGGATCTGATCGAAATCAGCGAGAACATCATCGGCGGCCCATCCAAGGCGCTCGACAGCAAGCTGTTGGAGTAGTCGGCTATTTGAATTTCGGCCCTGACTTGGTGTTGTTGCCTTTGGCCAGGCGGTCGTAAAGCACCACATTGACCGTGGCCGCGAGGTTCATGCAGCCCTGGGTCGGTACGTAGATCACATCCTCGCACCAAGCGCGAATGCTGGCGTCCAGCGAGCCGTCTTCCGGGCCGAAGATATACAGGGCGCGATCCGGGTGAGTGTATTCCGGCAGTGGCCGGGCGCCTTCCACCAACTCCACGGCGACCGGCGTGCAGCCCAGCGGGATTATCGCTTGCAGGTCCTCGACGCCGATCAATGGAATATCCATATAGACGCGCTTGGTGTCGGTGACGAAGTCGCGGGCGCGCTCGTAGCGCTTGCCGGTGTAAAACACCGAATTAACCCCATAGCAGCCCGCGGCGCGCATCACCGCGCCGACGTTTTCCGGGGACTTGGGGTTGAATAAACCGATGCAACTATATCTTTTGTTCGCCACGAAACGAGGGCCTCTGCGCAAAGAGGCGGCAGTATAAGGCCTGGAGGCGGGGAGGCCAGGGCAATCTGCCCATTGCGTGTTGCATGGATGGAGTACGCCGTGCGTACCAGAAATTTGCGCTGGCGCCGGTGCGCGTGGCGCACCCTACGCAGTCAGCGACACCTGAGCACAATAGAGTGGGGCGTAGCCTATTCCTTGCTTTTCAGCAGCGCGGCCAAATCGGCGAAGGCCTTGTGGGTCGATTTCGGCCCTTGTTGGCTGGCGGTCGAGCCTTCGCTGAAATACTGCTGGTCGGTGTAGCGCGCGTGTTCGTTGTCGTGGCAGTACAGGCACAGCAGTTCCCAGTTGGAACCGTCCTGGGGGTTGTTGTCGTGGTTGTGGTCGCGGTGGTGCACGGTCAGCTCGCTGAGGCGCTTGCCGGAGAACTCACGGGCGCAGCGGCCACAGACGTGCGGGTACATTTTCAGCGCCTTGTCACGGTAGCCTTCTTCGCGCGAGCGCTGAGCTTCGGCGAGGATGCGGTCGAGTTTGGCGGTGGAGGCTTTGTCCGTGCTCATGAGCGGTCTCGTGATTATGCGTGGCTATCGGCAGTTTAGCCCCGCTGGCGGTCGCTGGGAACAACGCTGCGGGCACTTATGCGAAGGGCTGGAGCCTAAAGGTCGTAGGCCTTTGAAGTCGAGGTGTCGGATGCGTCTGTTACTTATCCTGCTCATGGCCGCAATGGCCTATGGCGCTGCTGCGTATGGAGAAAACGCCACAGAGACGAAGCGGCCCGCCGGCTCGCCGGGTACGGCCACACCGCATCCTTTCGTGCCGCCGGTGCCGCGCGACCGCGTTGAACCCCGGCCGGGCAATCCACCTCTGCTCAAGCACGGCCCACAGGGCCCGCGCGACGGCAACTTGGCACCGCGCGATGGCGACCTGCCGTTGCTCGAGCAACAGCGCCAACGCAATCAGCAGAAGCCGAAAGTCCGCAGCTACGACTGAATTCCTGGCAGGCCATCTTTAAGGTTATGTGCCAATTACCTGTTGTACGCAGCTTTTGTAGGGTGGGTCGGGCCGCGCAGGTTAGCGACGCCGAACACTGCTCGATAATCCAAATGCGATAGCGGCGCGGCGCGTAACCCACCAGGCGATAGAACGCGTTGCGTCGATGGTGGGTTACGCCGCGGCCCGAGTGGCGTGATGCTTGGCGGTGCTGGCATGCGGCTAACCCACCCTACGAATTACCGCGGCCTAGACATCGGGGCAGGCCCGCACGATTCAACACATAACGGGGACATAGCCATCTTTAACGCAGGATTGCCCACGCAGGTAGTTTTCAACAGCCTGCTAGAGCTGTTGCTCGACCAACTGCCCATCGGCCATGCGCAGGCGTTTGGACATGGATACGGCGATCGCGCGGATCACCTTGGCGGCCGCTTTGGGCGCGTCATGCAGCATTTTTTCCAGCGAGTCCTTGGCCAGGATCAGCAAGGTGCATTCGCTGATGGCCACGCAGCTGGCCGAGCGCCGTTCACCGTCGAGCACGGCCATTTCCCCGAAAGCCCTGCCTTTGCGCAGTTTGGCGATTTCCACGGCGTCGCCGTTGGAGTTGGTCTTCAGCACCGATACCGCGCCGAAATGGATGATGCACATAAAGGTGCCGGCATCGCCCTCGTTGCAAATCACCTCGTTCTGCTCGCAGCGACTGATGCTGAAATAACCCGCCGCGCACTGCAGATCGCTCGCCTGCAGGCTATTGAACAAGCCGCAATCGAGCAGCATGTCGTGGATTTCATGGATTAGGGAGGAGCTAGCGTCGGACATGGTATTCAATCGTTGGGTAAGAGGAAGGTGACGCACAGGTAGCGACGTTAGCTGGCTGGCAAGGGCTTGCCAACTGCCGCTTGCCGGAAGAGGTGAAGCGGTCGTCGTTTATCGCTAACCCGGGTGCGCTTTCGCAACTAGATGGTCCAGTGCAACTGCCAGTGTGCCGTATCGGAAGACATAACCCTTTTCCATTAATTTGCCCGGGATTACCCGCTGGCCGCTCAGCAGTACTTCATCGGCCATTTCGCCGACCAGAAGACGAAGCAGCGCGGCCGGAACCTTAACGCCGATCAACGCTCGACGGATATGTTGCTTCAGCTGTCGGCTGAACGCGGCCTGGGTGACGGGCTCGGGGGCGCAGAGATTCACCGCGCCCTGGATATCCGGCCGGCCCATCAGAAAAGCGCAGCTATCGAGCACATCGTCCAGGTGTATCCAGGGCATCCATTGTCGTCCGTCGCCGAGTTGCGTCGCGATACCGAAGTCGAACGGTAGGCGCAGCGTTTGCAGTGGTCCACCGTCCTGGCCGAGCACGATGCCGATGCGCAACAGGCACACGCGAATGCCCAGGCTTTCCAACGCCAGCGCCCGGTCCTCCCAGCGCTTGCACAGCTGGTGGGAAAAGCCGTCGTGGGCGGCGGCTCGCTCGTCGAGGAAGGCATCCTGGTGGTGACCGTAGTAGCCGACCGCCGAGCCGCTCAGCAGGGTTTTAGGCTTGTGCCGCAGGCGTTGGGCCAACTGCAGCAGTTGTTCGGTCATGCGCTCGCGGCTGGCACCGAACGCTGCTTTGCGGGCGGGCGTCCAGCGACCGGCGGCCAAGGGTTCGCCGGCGAGGTTGACGATGCAGTCGATGACTTCGTCGTCGCCGATCTGCTCGAGGCTGGTGAGCAGGGTGACGCGGCCATCGAGCCCACGCGCGGCGCCTTCGATGGAACGGGTCAGTACCAGCACGCGGTGGCCGGCCTGGCTCAGGGCTTTGACCAGGGGCTGACCGATAAAGCCGGAGCCCCCGGTAATCAATACGGTTTGAGGCGCCGTAGGCAGATAACGCAGCTGGGGAGTGCCCGATACGTTGTGCCTGGGTTGCAGAAAGAACAGCGGCAGAGCGATCGCCAGAGCGGTGCTGGTGTTCAGGTAGACATGGATCAGCATGCCGTGGCCGGCTGAAATCAGGCTATCGACCACGCACCAGATCAGCAACGCGACGTACAGGCCGTATTTGATCCAGCTGTGCCCATGCTGGCGATAGAGCACGATCAGCAGGGTGAAGAGCGCGCCCCAGCTGGCCACGGTGGGGCCGAACAGCTGCACCATGCTTTTCAGCAGGGTCTGGAATTCCGGGGTCGGCCGCTCCTTCGACACGCTGGCGAGCAGGTAGTCGAAGTAGGGCTGCAGAAACCCGGCATGGGCGGTGAAGGCCAGCAGCAAACCGAGCGCGATATGGCCGACGCCGACCAGCAATAGCCAGCGGTAGAGATACGTTTGCATGGACAAGTCCCTTGGGTGTTTCAGTCCAGTTCCAGCGCCTTGAGGATAAAGGCGTATTCCAGTGCCACGTCCTTGAGCGCCTGGTAACGCCCGCTCATACCGCCGTGGCCGGCGCCCAGGTCGGTCTTCAGCAGGAGCAGCTTGTCGTCGGTCTTGCTGGCGCGCAGCTTGGCCACCCATTTGGCGGCTTCCCAGTACTGCACACGGCTGTCGTTGTAGCCGGCCACGGCGAGAGTCGCCGGGTAGGCTTGGGCTTGGACGTTTTCGTAGGGCGCATAAGCCTTGATCCGTGCGAAGACTTCGGGCTCGTTGGGATCGCCCCATTCGTCGTATTCGGTGACGGTCAGCGGCAGGTCGGGCTTTTGCATGGTGTTGAGCACATCGACGAAGGGCACCTCGGCGACGGCGGCGGCGAACAGTCCGGGACGTTGGTTGAGCACCGCGCCGATCAGCAGACCGCCGGCGCTGCCGCCGCTGATGGTCAGGCGCTCGGCCTTGGTATAGCCCTTGCGGATCAGATGCTCGGCGCAGGCGATAAAGTCGCCGAAGCTATTGTGTTTGTGTTCCAGTTTGCCGGCGCGGTACCAGGCTTCGCCCAATTCTCCGCCACCGCGCACATGGGCGATGGCGAAGACGAAACCGCGGTCGAGTAGGCTCAGGCGTGCGTGGGAGAACCAGGGGTCGAGGCTTTCGCCATAGGCGCCGTAGCCATAGAGGTAGAGCGGGGCGGGCATGCCGCCGCCGAGCAGGTCGCGCCTGGCCACCAGGCTGATCGGCACCTGGGTGCCGTCGCCGGCCGTGGCCCAGAGGCGCTGGCTGATATAGGCGTCGGCGTCGAACGGGCCTTCCACCGGGGTTTGTTTGAGCACCACCTGGCTGCCGTCGTGCAGCGCCAGTTGGCGGATCTGCGCCGGGCGGTTGAGCGCTTCGTAGCGCAGGCGGATCACCGGGCTGGCGAATTCCAGGTTGTCCTGCACATGCAGGCTGTAGGCCGCATCGGGCAGCTGCACGCGGTAGCTCGGCTGGCCCTGGGGTTGCACTTCGATGATCGGCAGGCCGCCTTCGCGCAGGCTGAGGATCAGCGCGCCGGCATTCAGGCTGATGTCTTCGAGCATTACCTGCGGGTCGTGGGCGCGTAGCGTGCGCCATTGTTCGCGGCTCGGCGTCGCGCAGTCGTCTGCGCTGAACAGGGCGAAATTGATGCCGCTCTGGTTGCTGCGGATCAACCAGGCCCAAGCGCCGTCGAGCTTGCCATGGTCGACGTAATATTCGTGGCCTTCTTCGCGGGGCGCCAGGCAGGTGAAGGACGCCTGCGGTGTGTCTGCGTCCAGCACCCAGGTTTCGCTGGTGGTTTTGCTGCCGAGCAGGACGATCAGCTGGCGTTCTGAGCTGCTGCGGTAGCAGTTGAGAAAGAAGCGGCCGTCGGCTTCATGAAAGGCCAGTTCGGCGCCTTCGCTGCCCAGACGGTGGCGATAGAGCTTGTGTGGCCGATGGCAATCGTCCAGCTCGCCGAAAAACAGGGTCTGGCTGTCGTTGGCCCAGGTCATGCTGCCGTCGCAATCATCGAACGGCAGCTCGCGGATGGTGCCGGTACTCAGCTCCTTGACGAACAAGCGGTAAATCTCGTCGCCGCTGCAGTCCAGGCTGTAGGCCAGGCGCTGCTGGTCCGGGCTGATGCTGAAGCAGCCGAGCGAGAGAAAACCCCCGTCGGCCAGGGCATTGGGGTCGAGGAGCAATTGTTCGCTGCCTTGGTCGACCGTGAGTGAGCCGTCGGCGGGCTTTCGGCAACGGTAGTGCCGCGGGTACTCGTCGCCGGCGGTGGTGCGTTGGTAGTAGAGGTAGTCGCCCCAGGGCGTGGGCAGCGACAGATCGGTTTCGCGGATGCGCCCCTTGATCTCCTGGAACAGGGTTTCGCGCAGCTCGCGCTGCTCGGTGAGCTCGGCCTCGAGGTAGGCGTTTTCCGCGTGCAGATAATCGAGCACCTCAGCAGCGTCGCGGTTTTCCAGCCAGCGATAAGGGTCGCTGCCGTTCTCTCTGCGGGCGATAGGGGCATGGGACATGGGGGAACTCCAAAAACACGGCCAACAGCGGGGACGCCGAGCCCGGCAAAAGCCGTTATCATAAGCCGCACTTCGCAAGCCAGCCGTTGAAATATTCGGCGGCGCTGGGTTTTTTTCCCGGGCTGTAGCTCCGCTTCGATATGGACGCGCTGTTTGATGACTGAAAACGACTATCTACTCGCCTGGGGCGCCTATGCCATCGCCGCGCTCGGTTGCCTGTTGGTGTGGTTCCGCCTGACCCGCTGGATGTGGCGCTACCTGCGCGAGCCGTTGCGTGTGCTGGTGGCGGTCCTGCTGTTCGGCCCGACCATCGTCGACCCCACCAGGGAACTGTTCGCCCCGGCCATTGCCGTGACCGCCCTGGACCTGATATTCAAGGTCGGCAATAACGCCTGGCGCGCGGTGGCCGACCTAGCCATGTACGCTTTGGTTGCCTTCGCCCTGTATTTGCTCTTCGTCGCCGCGCGCTGGCCGGTGGAGCGTTGGCTGCGGGAGCGCCGTGGGCCGCGCGAAGAGGATCACGAACCGACCCTGCGCGAGCGGATGTCGGAACAGCGCGACGATCTCGGCGATACCCGTTACGATCGCAACGGCAATCGGCGTCTGCGTATGGAGCCCAGGCTTTAGCGGGCGCTTGCGTCCGCTGCGTCAGCCCGTCAGCATAAGCCCACTGCATTCAAGGAGGGCTTATGGACTGTGTGTTCTGTGCAATCGTCGGGGACCGGCTACCTGCCCATCGGGTTTATGAGGACGAAGATTTCATCGTCCTGCTGGATATTTTTCCGCTACGTCCCGCCCATGTATTGATCGTCAGCCGCGAACACGCGCCTCTACTCAAAGACCTATCGGCCGCCGCCCGCGACCGCTTGCTACTCCTGGCGGGGCGTATCGCCGAGGCATTGCGCGCCAGCGGCTACGCGGCCCCCGGCCTGAACTTCGTGATCAACGACGGCCCTTCGGCCAATCAGCATGTGCCGCACCTGCATCTGCATTTGATTCCACGCCGAGCCGGCGACCTGTCGTCGCTGCTTTGGCGTGCCCTCACGCGTTTCCTGCCTCTCGGTCGCAAGCGCCTGGAACAGGGCTTTGAGCAGCAGGCGCAACGTTTGCGCGATGCCTTGGCCACTTTAGGCGATGGGCCCGAGCATGTGTGAATTGCTCGGCATGAGCGCAAATGTGCCCACCGATATCGTCTTCAGCTTTACCGGCCTGATGCAGCGTGGCGGGCGCACCGGGCCGCACCGCGACGGTTGGGGTATAGGTTTTTACGAAGGCCGCGGCTTGCGCCTGTTCCAGGACCCGCGGGCGAGCAGCGAGTCTGAAGTGGCGCAGCTGGTGCAGCGCTACCCGATCAAAAGCGAAGTGGTGATCGGGCATATCCGCCAAGCCAACGTCGGCCGTGTATGCCTGGCCAATACCCATCCGTTCGTGCGGGAAATGTGGGGGCGCAATTGGTGCTTCGCGCATAACGGCCAGTTGGCGGGCCTGGTTCCGCTTCTGGACTTTTATCGACCGATTGGCGACACCGATAGCGAGACGGCGTTTTGTGATTTGCTCAACCGTCTGCGCGGCGACTTTGCCGAACCGGTGGCGGTCGAGGCGTTGTTGCCGACCCTGGTCGACGCCTGTGCCGGCTATCGGCAGCGGGGCGTGTTTAATTGCCTGCTCAGCGATGGCGATTGGTTGTTCAGCTTCTGTTCCAGCAAGCTGGCGCATATCACCAGGCGTGCGCCTTTCGGCCCGGCGCATTTGAAGGACGCCGATATGCAGGTGGATTTCCAGGCGGAAACCACACCCGACGATGTGGTTACGGTGGTCGCCACCGAACCACTGACCGATAACGAGAACTGGGATCTATACCAGCCGGGCGAATGGCGCCTGTGGCGCGGCGGCGAATGCATCGCCCAGGGCATCGCGGACTGAGGTCAGATGCATTGTTTTTGCGGTTTTATCAGTAGGGGGATCGATGTTTAGAAGTTATCTGCGGTTGGCGTTATTCGCCCTGGGGTTGTTGGTCGGGGTACAGGTGCCGGGTTTTATCGATGACTACGCCAAGCGCGTCGACGCCCATCGTATCGAGGCGGAGAAGGGCCTGAAGGGCTTCCGGCAAACCGCCAGCCGATTCTTCAAGGGCGACCTCGATGCCCTGGTGGCGCATTACCAGGTCAGTAAAGACCCGGTGATGCGCAGCGACGCGCAAAGCGTCGGCGAGCTGGTCGAGCGCTCGCGCTGGCTCGAACGGGAGTGGCAAGCCATGCAGGGCGGTTGGTTCACCCAGGTCTGGCACTTGGCGACCGCCGCGGACCGTGAGCTGCTGGAAGAAACCGTGGCCGCCTATCGCTACCAGGTGCTACTGGCGCCCGAGGCGATTGCCTGGGGTATCGCTTGCGCCCTGCTACTGGCCCTGGTGCTGGAGAGCCTGGCACTGACGGTTGGCCTGCTGCTGGGCATCGGACGCAGCCAGCAGGTGCAGCAGCGCCACTGGCGCTAGTCAAACATGGCCCTGGCGCTTAGGGCTCGAAGCGCTCGTCGCCCTGGCGCAGGCTGGTGGCCAGGGCGAGAAAGCCGTCGTGGAGTCGCTGATCGTCGTGGATCGCGTTACTGACGCTGGCGCGAACGAACTGCGGCACGGCATTGCGGCCTACGGCGAAGGCTTCCGCCGGGCTGATCAGATACTGCTTGTGCCTGAGTTCGGCTTCGATCGCCGAGGCGCGCCAGGGCTCGGGCACCTCGATCCAGAAATGTGGGCTCTGCGGCTGACTGCGGTAATTCAACCCTTCGAGCAGGCCGCCGACCAGTTGCTTGCGCCGCTCTATCTCGGCGATCTGCTGGCGCAGCAGGGTTACCGCGGTGCCGTCTTCGATCCATTGGCTGGCCAACTCCTGGGTCAGCGGTGTGGCCATCCAGCAACTGGCCCTCAGCGCGGCGGACAGACGGCCGATCAGCGCGGCAGGTGCATGCAGATAACCCACCCGTAAGCCGGCGGCGACCGCCTTGCTCAAACTGCCGATCAGAATGCTGCGCTCGGGCGCGAACAGGCTCAGCGGGGGCGGCCGCCGTTCGAGTAGCACGGCATGGGCTTCGTCTTCGAGAATCAGCAGATTGTGTTCGCGGCACAGCCGCGCGATGGCCTGCCGGCGTTCGCTGGAGAGCACCGCGGTGGTCGGGTTCTGCAGCGTCGGCGTGCAGTACAGCGCCGAGACCCGATTGCTGCGGCACAGCTCGTCGAGCGACTCGGGGATAAGCCCCTGTTCGTCCATCTCGATGCCCAGCAATTTGATCCCGAGCAAACGCGCGGCACCGATCAGGCCGGGGTAGCTGAGATGCTCGGTGACCAGCGTATCGCCGGCGCGAAACAGTGCGGTCAGGGCGCAGAGCAGGCCGTGTTGGCCGCCGTTGACGCAGAGGATCTGCTCCGCCTGGGGCACGAAATCCTCATGGGCCAACCAACGTGCGCCCGCTTCACGGTGGCGCGGCTGACCCGGTTCCGGGCTGTAGAGCGCCAGCGCGTGCAGGCGCTGCGGATCGTCGGCCAGCTCGCGCAGGCTGTGCGCGAGCAATGCCGTTTCCTGCCCCGGGATATGCATGTTGCGGCTCATGTCGTAGTGCTGCTGCAGCGCTTCGCTGACGTTGCGAAAGCCGCTGTCGCGCTGGCGCTCCAAGCCACGTTGGCGCACGAAGGTGCCGTCGCCCACCCGCGCCACCACCAGACCCATACGTTCCAGTTCGGCGTAGGCGCGGCTGATGGTGCCGATGGTCACCGCCAGTTTGTCCGCCAGGTTGCGCTGTGGCGGCAGCTTGGCGCCGGCCTCCAGGGTGCCGGCGAGAATGCCCGCTTCCAGCGCTCGGGCCAGGCGCTTGTATTTCACGCCCTGGCCGTTCTGCAGTGCGTTTCTGAGAATTGATACCGTGTCAATAATTGTTTTGACAGTCATTTTTCGTCCGAATAGTTTGTTTTTACGGAGTCAATCTCAGTGAGATTGTCACCTTTTTAAGGATCGAACAAAGATAAAGGATGAGCCATGCCAACCTCCACTGTCCTCGTTAGCAGCGCAGCTGCGCACAAACCATGGCTGGCCGGTTTCATCACCAGCCTGCTGTTTCTGATCGTTTGCTTGAGTTGGGGCACCACTTGGCTGGGGATCAAGATCGCCGTCGAAAGTGTGCCGCCACTGACCGCCGCCGGGCTGCGTTTTCTGATCGCGTTTCCGCTGTTTCTCGGGTTCGCCGCCTTGCGCCGCGAGCCGATCGCCTTTCCCCGCGGCCGTATCGGCTTCGGCGTGTTCGTCACCCTGGCCTACTTCAGCCTGCCGTATTACCTGCTCAACTATGGCGAGATGCATGTGTCGTCGGGGCTCACCGCGTTGCTGTTCAGCAGCATGCCGGTATTTATCCTGATTTTCTCCGCCGGGTTGCTGCGTGAGCGGATTCACCTCGCCCAGGTGGTCGGCATCCTGATCGGCTTCGCCAGCCTGTTTATGATCATCACCGGCCAGGGGCTGCACGTGGAGCGCGCGGAGTTGTTCGGCGTGCTGGCGATTCTCGCCGCCGCGGTGATGCATGCGCTCTGTTATGTGGTGACCAAGCAGAAGGGCGCGGCCATCGGCGTGATCACCTACAACTGCCTGCCGATCGGCTGCGCCGGCTTGATGCTGTTACTGGCTGGCCTGTGGCTCGAACGCCCCGATTTCGGCGCCATCACTTCGCGCTCCTGGGCGGCATTGAGTTACCTGGGGCTGGTCGCTTCGGTCGGCGGCTTTATCGTCTATTTCTTTCTGCTCAAGCGGCTCAGCCCGATCGTTCTGTCGTTCGTCTTCATCATTTTCCCGGTCTTCGCCGTGGTGATCGGCGCCTGGTACGAGGGCACGCCGCTGTCGGCGGAGCTGTTGGTCTATTCGGCGATCCTGCTGGCGGGATTCGCCATCACCAAGCTGCCGGCGGAGCAGCAGTAGGGCGGTTTTGTGAAAATGTTTCAAAAAGCGTCAAGAAGCAGCCGACAGTTCAGTTTCGGCGTGATAGCGTTGCGCCTCCTAATCATTCCGCTGTAATGGAGCGTTGTTATGTCGATCAAGGATCTGATCCTGGTAGCCCTGTTGGCTGCTGCCCTGCCATTTGCCCACGCCGAATCAACCGAGCCGCAAACGGAACCTGCGACTCCAGCCGAGCCGATGGCAGAGCAACAAGAAGAGCAGCCCGCGCAAGAAGAGCTGGTCGAGGAGCAGGAAGAGCTGGGCATGAGCGAAGAGGAATTTCTCGCCAGCCTGAACTTTCAAACCGGCAAAGTGGTACTGGGCGACAACCTGGCGAGCCTGAACCTGCCGGAAAACCTGGTGTTCCTCGATGGCAACGACGCCAACCGGGTATTGGTCGATGCCTGGGGCAACCCGCCGACTGACGAGGCTCCGCTGGGCATGATTCTACCGGCCGGCATTTCGCCGCTGGCCGAGGAATCCTGGGCGGTGACCGTCGAATTCGAAGAAAGCGGTTTCGTCTCCGATGAAGACGCCGCCGATATCGATTACGCCGAGATGCTCGAGCAATTGCAGGAAGAGACGGTCGAGAGCAATGCCTGGCGCGCCGAGAATGGCTACGAGCCGATCGAGTTGCTGGGCTGGGCTGCTCAACCGCACTACGACGCGCAGGGCAAGAAGTTGCATTGGGCCAAGGAGCTGCGTTTCGGCGACAGCGACATCAATACGCTCAACTACAACATCCGCGTATTGGGCCGCAAAGGTGTGCTGGTATTGAACTTCATCGCCAATATGGACCAGCTGCCGGAAATCCAGGCCAACGTGCCGGCGGTGCTGGCCATGACCGAGTTCAACGACGGCAACCGCTATGCCGACTTCAATCCGGATATCGACCAGGTGGCCGCCTACGGCATCGGCGCGCTGATCGCTGGCAAACTGGCAGCCAAAGCCGGCCTGTTCGCGACCATCTTGTTGCTACTGAAGAAGTTCTGGCTGGTGCCGGTGCTGCTGTTCGGCTGGCTGGCCAAGCTCTTTACCGGCAAGAAGTAACTTGTCGCGTAAACCCGCCCCGGTCCTGGGGCGGGTTCGCTTACTTGGACAGGAACTTCATCCCGTCTTCCAACCCTTGTAGCGTCAGCGGGTACATCTGCTCTTCCAGCAGTTCGCGCATGATGTTGGTCGAGGCGGTATAGCCCCAGGTGTCCTTGGGGTAGGGGTTGATCCAGATAAGCTTCTTGTATTTCTCCATAAAGCGCTTGATCCAGACGTATCCCGGCTCCTCGTTCCAGTGTTCGACGCTGCCGCCGGCCTGGGTGATCTCGTAGGGCGCCATCGCGGCATCGCCGACGAACACCACCTTGTAGTCGGCGCCGTATTTATTCAGCAAGTCCTGGGTGGAGAAACGCTCCGAGGTGCGCCGCAGGTTGTTCTTCCACACCGATTCGTACACGCAGTTATGGAAGTAGAAGTACTCCATGTGTTTGAACTCGGTTTTGCAGGCCGAGAACAACTCCTCGCAGACCTTGACGTGAGCATCCATCGAGCCGCCGATATCGAACAGCAGCAATAGCTTGACCGTATTGCGCCGCTCCGGGCGCATCTGGATATTCAGCAGGCCGCCGTCTTTGGCGGTGTGGTCGATGGTGCCGTCCAGATCGAGTTCGTCCTGGGCGCCCTGGCGGGCGAATTTGCGCAGGCGGCGTAGGGCGATCTTGATATTGCGCGTGCCCAGTTCGACCTGATCGTCGAGGTTCTTGTACTCGCGTTGATCCCAGACTTTGACACCTTTTCCCTGACGCTTGCCGGCATCGCCGACGCGGATACCTTCCGGGTTGAAGCCGCCGGAGCCGAACGGGCTGGTGCCGCCGGTGCCGATCCATTTGTTGCCGCCGGCATGGCGTTCCTTCTGTTCTTCCAGGCGCTTCTTGAATTCTTCGATCAGCTTGTCGAGGCCACCGAGGGATTCGATCTTGGCGCGTTCCTCATCAGTCAGCGAACGCTCGAATTCCTTGCGCAACCATTCATCGGGAATCAGCGCCTCGATGTGCTGGTTGAGGTTTTCCAGGCCCTTGAAGTAGGCGCCGAAAGCGCGGTCGAACTTGTCGAAATGCCGCTCGTCTTTGACCAGGATGGTGCGCGAGAGGAAATAGAATTCGTCCATATCGGCGAACACCACGTTGTGCTTCAACGCGTTGATCAGGTCGAGCAGCTCGCGCACCGAGACCGGTACTTTGGCGGCGCGCATTTCGTTGAACAGGTTGAGTAGCATGGTGGATGCCTCCCGATTACCCGTAGGGTGGATGACGCTCTTTTCATCCACCGGGACTATACGGAGTAGGTGATGGGCAAGGTGGAAAACACTTCGCGGTTTTCCACCCTACGGAGCGATCAACGACTGGCGCGGCGACTCATAAAGGCCAAGCGCTCCAGTAGCTGTACATCCTGCTCGTTCTTCACCAGCGCCCCGGCCAATGGCGGGATCGCTTTGGTCGGGTCGCGCTCGCGCAATACCGCTTCGCCGATATTGTCGGCCATCAGCAGTTTCAGCCAGTCGACCAGTTCGCTGGTGGAAGGCTTTTTCTTCAGGCCCGGCACCTTGCGCACGTCGAAGAACACGTCGAGCGCTTCGGCCACCAGGTCCTTCTTGATATCCGGGTAGTGCACGTCGACGATCTTCTGCAGGGTCGCGCGATCCGGGAAGGCGATGTAGTGGAAGAAGCAGCGACGCAGGAAGGCGTCCGGCAGTTCCTTTTCGTTGTTCGAGGTAATGATGATGATCGGGCGTTGCTTGGCCTTGATCGTCTCGTTGGTCTCGTAAACGTAGAACTCCATTTTGTCGAGTTCTTGCAGCAGGTCGTTGGGGAACTCGATGTCGGCCTTGTCGATTTCGTCGATCAGCAGAATCACCCGCTCCTCGGATTCGAAAGCCTCCCACAGCTTGCCCTTTTTGATGTAGTTGCGTACGTCGTGGACTTTGTCCGAATCCAGTTGCGAGTCGCGCAGACGGCTGACCGCGTCGTACTCGTACAGGCCCTGGTGGGCCTTGGTGGTGGACTTGATATGCCAGGTGATCAGACGGGCGCCAAAGGATTCGGCCAACTGTTCGGCGAGCATGGTCTTGCCGGTGCCCGGTTCGCCCTTGACCAGCAACGGGCGTTGCAGGGTGATGGCGGCATTGACTGCGAGCTTGAGGTCGTCGGTGGCGACGTAAGACTGGGTGCCTTCGAACTTCATCGGTGAAAATCCTCGTACAGGAGCGCGCAGGGCCATACCCGCGAGTTCAGTATTTGAAAAACTCGACTATAACGCGCGAGCCGGGTGACTGTGAACGCAGACGGCTTATTCAGTCACTGAATGGTCCGTCACTCCTCGACCTGTTCGCCATCTTCCGGCGTATTTTCGAAATGCGCGGAGAACGCTTCGATAAAACCGTTGCGCAGAATCGCCAGAAACGCCTGAAAGGCACTGATGTCTTGCCGATGCACGCTGCCGTTGAGCTCGACGCGAGTGGCGAATTGATCCTTCGACTGGTTTTTCAGCGCGGTTTCGCCTGCGCCGACCAGCGCCTCCCAGATCGAGCGGAAGAACCCCTTGTCGTCATTGGCGACGTCCTGCTGCCAGTCGAACACTTCGACATTGTGCAGCAGGGGTTTGATATAGCCGCTGAGCTGGCCGTCATCGGCGCTCGCCTCTACGACCAGATCGCCGCTACCGGCCTTGAAGTCGAAGCCGCCATAGGCCGAGGAAAAATCGTTGAGCCGGGTCAGGTCGATATCGGTGACGCGCAATTTAAACTGAAAATCTTCGAAATCCTGCAAGGGGTCGAACGAGGCGCTGCTTTCCAGCGGTGCGTGGCCCAGTAAATTTGCGGTGCCTTCGAAGAGCGCTGCTCGCTTCTGCTCATTGGTGACGTTGGTGAGGTTGTAGATGCTTGCGTTGACCTCGGTGGCTCGCAGGTCTACCGGTGGGGTGGAGGTGAAGTTGTGAAAATGCACGACACCATCGATTACCCGAACCTCATTGAGGGTAATGGGCAGCAGCTTGGTTAGTTGCTCGCGCCAGTCGGTACCCTGGCCGGTCTGTGAAGCCTGCTTGTCGGCGCCGCCATCGACGAAGTTGACCTCCGGCTGTTCAAACACCACTTCGGCCACCACAGCGTGCTCATACCAGAGCGCCTTCCAACTGACAGAGAGATCGATGCGCGGGGCTTCGACAAAGGGCAGGGGCACTTTGCCGTCGACCTTGACGATATTCAGTTCGTTGATTCTATAGGCGCCGCGCCACCAGGCCAGATCGACGTCGTCGATATGCCCGCGGTAGTCGCCCATATCGGCGAGCTTGTCGTTCAAATAGTCGCGTACCAGCACGGGCAAGGCGAGGTGCAGCGCCACCAGGGCGACGACGATGCCCAGAAGTATCCACTGAGGAATGCTGTAGCGTTTCTTCATAAGAGAAAGACTCCCTAGCGGCACCAAGGGTTCAGATTAAGCAAACGGCCGGACTGGACGGGATAGCCCATGCGTCATAGGCTGATAGCCTTTTCGGCAACCTACGCACAAGGACATCGCCATGAGCCGCATCTATGCAGACAACGCGCAAGCCATCGGCAATACGCCGCTGGTGATGATCAACCGCCTGGGCCCCAAAGGCGTCACCATTCTGGCCAAGATCGAAGGGCGCAACCCCGCCTATTCGGTGAAGTGCCGCATCGGCGCGAGCATGGTCTGGGATGCGGAAGAGCGCGGTGTGCTCAAGCCCGGCATGACCATCGTCGAGCCCACTTCGGGTAATACCGGTATCGGCCTGGCTTTCGTCGCCGCAGCGCGCGGCTACAAGTTATTGCTGACCATGCCGGCTTCCATGAGCCTGGAGCGGCGCAAGGTCTTGAAAGCCCTGGGGGCCGAGTTGGTGCTCACCGAAGCGGCCAAAGGCATGAAAGGCGCGATCGAGAAAGCCGCGGAAATCGCCGCCTCCGACAGCAGCCAATACTTCATGCCGCAGCAATTCAATAACCCGGCCAACCCGGGAATCCATGAGCAGACCACCGGCCCGGAAATCTGGAAGGACACCGACGGCGCCATCGATGTGCTGGTGGCGGGGGTCGGCACCGGCGGCACCATCACCGGGGTGTCGCGCTATATCAAGCAGATCCAGGGCAAGCCGATTCTTTCGGTCGCGGTCGAGCCGATCGGCTCGCCGGTGATCAGCCAGACTCTGGCCGGCGAAGAGGTCAAGCCCAGCCCGCATAAGATCCAGGGCATCGGCGCCGGCTTCGTGCCGAACAACCTCGACCTGGCGATGGTCGACCGCGTCGAGCTGGTCAGCGACGACGACGCCAAGGCGGTGGCGCTGCGCCTGATGCGCGAGGAAGGCATCCTCTGCGGCATCTCCTGCGGCGCGGCCATGGCCGCGGCGCTGCGCATCGCCGAGGAACCGGAAATGCAAGGCAAGACCCTGGTGGTGATATTGCCCGACTCCGGCGAGCGCTACCTGTCGTCCATGCTCTTCGCCGATATGTTCACCGAGCAGGAATTGCAGCAGTAAGCCGTATTCGTCGCAGCCAAGCCGCCTGACCAGGCGGCTTTTTTATTGTGTTTGCGGGCGGTTGGAGCACGGGAGGCGTCATCCACCCTATGAGGCTTTGGTAGCCCGGATGCAATCCGGGAGCGGTATCCCCGAACCCTCCGGCTTAGCCTGCCTTTACCGGCGCCAATGTAGCCGTGGGCCGCACCACCAACCACAGCGCAATCGCGATCAGCACGCCGCCGTACAGGTAGGCCCAGGACAGCGGCTCGTCGAGCAACAACCAGCCCCAGAGCACGCCGAACGGCGGAATCAGAAAGGTGGTGGTCGAGGCTTTGATCGGGCCGATATCGTCGAGCAGGCGGAAATACAGGACATAGGCGAATGCCGTGCAGCCCAGCCCCAGCCCGGCCAGGGACAGCCACACATCCAAGCCGCCCCAATCGGCCGGTGGCTGCATCAGCAAGGCACCGCCGAATACCGGCAGCAGGAACAGGCTGGCACCGCACAGGCTGGCAAAGGCCGTCAGGCGATTGTCCAGGCCGCCTTGTTCGGCGATCCAACGGCGGGTGAGAAAACCGGCGAAGCCATAGCAGGTGGTCGCGACCAGGCAGGCCGCCGCACCGAACAGCAGTTCCCGGTCGAACTCGACCGGCCCGGTGAGAGACAGAACGGCGACGCCGAGCAGACCCAGCGCCACGCCGGCCGCCTTACTCAAGGTCAGCGCCTCGGCGAAGAACAGCATGCCGATCAGCACGCCGACCATCGGCGTGGTGGCGTTGAAGATGGCCGAATACCCCGCCGGCAACACCAACGCGGCCAGGCTATACATCGCCGCCGGCAAGCCGGCGCTGAAGATGCCGAGTATCAGGCACTGCTTGAGTTTGCCGCGAAAATCCCAAGGCACGCGCATCAACAGCAGAATCGCGAGCAAGCCGAGCGCCCCCAGGCTGGCGCGAAAGAATGCGGTCGGCATGCTGCCCAGCACCGGCGCGATGATGCGCATGAACAGGAAGCTGGCGCCCCAGATGGCGGCAAGAAACAACAGACGCAACAGATCGGCGAGGCGCACGGCGAATTCCAACTTCGCGGAAAGGGCAAGCAGTGTTGCCGGGCGCTTGCGCCAAGGCAATCCGAAAACAACTTTTAAATCTGACTTCCCCATGCAGGTAGGAGCCAGCTTGCTGGCGATCCTCTGTTCAACGCAGCTCTTAAATCCGCCAAATCAGCGAATTGCCGATATTTCGCCGCAACTAAAGCCATTTAGCGACATTGCCCGCTTTTCCTCGGCGATGGCACTGGCTAAGCTCGCCGGACTCGTAATCTTTTCCTCAGTGTTCATTCAGTAGAGGTTCGTTCATGCCACAGCAATGGCCCGCCACCGCGATCGCCCAGCTCATCCTCGATGGTTTCGACGATTACCGCGAACGCTTCCGCCAGATCACCAACGGCGCGCGGGTGCGCTTCGAGCAAGCGCAGTGGCAGGAAATTCAGAAGGCCGCCGCGGCGCGTATCGCACTCTATGAAGAATGTGTCGGCGAAGTCGGCGAGCGCCTGCGTCAGGCCTACGTGGACGGTGTACTGCTGGATGTAGGTCAGTGGCCGCTGGTCAAGTCGGCCTATATCGCGCTGATCGACCTGCGTTGCGACGACGAACTGGCGGAAACCTGGTTCAACTCGATTTTCTGCGGGCTGTTCAGCCATGACCAGATCAACGACGGCTGCATGTTCATTCACACCACGCGCCCGGCGCTGCGCCCCAACACGCCGACACCCTTGACCCGTGTGTACCGGCCCAAGGGCGATATCGAGCAGGCGCTACGGCAGATCTTCGAGGACTACCGCTTCGAAGTGGCCTACGAAAACTTCGAGCGCGACCTGGCGCGCCTGATCAAACAAATGCGCGAGAACCTGCCGGATTGGGTGTGCAAGGACCCGGAGCTGAGCATCGAGCTGTTCTCCTCGCGCCTGTATCGCAACAAGGGCGCCTACCTGGTCGGGCGGATCAATACCCGCGACGAGCAATGGCCGTTGGTGATCCCGCTGCTGCACCGCGAGGGGCACGGCATCCAGATCGATACCCTGATCACCGACGAGGCGGAGGTGTCGATCATCTTCTCCTTCACCCGTTCCTATTTCATGGTGCGGGTCGGCTACCCGGCGGAGTTCGTCGGCTTCCTCAAGGGCATCCTGCCGGGCAAGCATATCGCCGAACTCTATACCTCGATCGGCTTCTACAAACACGGCAAGTCGGAGTTCTACCGCGCGCTGATCAACCACCTGGCCAGCACGGACGATAAGTTCATCATGGCGCCGGGTGTGCGCGGCATGGTCATGAGCGTGTTCACCCTGCCGGGCTTCAACACCGTATTCAAGATCATCAAGGACCGCTTCTCGCCGTCGAAGAACGTCGACCGTGCCACCGTGATCGAGAAGTACCGCCTGGTGAAAACCGTCGACCGGGTAGGGCGCATGGCCGATACCCAGGAGTTTTCCGATTTCCGTTTCCCGCTGAGCAAATTCGACCCCGAGTGCCTGGCCGAGCTATTGGAAGTGGCGCCGTCCACGGTCGAAGTGCACGGCGATACGGTGCTGGTGCGCCACTGCTGGACCGAACGCCGGATGACCCCGCTGAACCTCTATGTCGAAAGCGCCAGCGAAGCCCAGGTGCGCGAAGCGCTGGACGATTACGGCCTGGCGATCAAGCAACTGGCGGCGGCGAACATCTTCCCCGGCGACATGCTGCTGAAGAACTTCGGCGTGACCCGCCACGGCCGGGTGGTGTTCTACGATTACGACGAAATCTGCTTCCTCACCGAGGCCAACTTCCGCCGCATCCCGCCGCCGCGCTATCCCGAGGACGAAATGGCTTCCGAGCCCTGGTATTCGGTGGCGCCGCTGGATGTGTTCCCCGAGGAGTTTCCGCCGTTCCTGTTCGCCGATCCCAAGCAGCGCAGGCTGTTCAGCGAGTTGCACGGCGATCTCTACGACGCCGATTATTGGAAGGGGCTGCAGGAGGCGATTCGCGCGGGCAAGGTGATCGACGTGTTTCCTTACCGGCGCAAGACCGAGCAGGTGGAATAGAAGAGTGCGCCGCGGCCTGGATTAACGCATCGATTGCAGCACGGCGCGGCGCTGCCGATAAGCTGGCTACCCGGCGCGATGGGCAACCGTTCGTCTCGACAGTATGTGAGCTGCGCCGCGGTTAATCTACGCTGACAGAGGGTGCATCTGGCACCTTGTCGAAGCCCTTGGCAGGAGGAATTCCCATGTTCGCCAAGTTGCATAACGTCTTAGAGGACATGTTGGTTGCCCTTGGCCTGCTCGACCGGCCGAAGCTGCAACCCATCCCGGTACGCCACGACGACCCGCGCGCGCCGAAGGCGCCGCGCCAGCGTCCGCGTCGCTAGGCTGGCCTCTCAGCCAGGCATCTAGCGCGTAAACCATGCCGGCCTTGGCATGGTTCGCGCACAGTCGTTCGATCGCCGCCAGCCGTTAAGGATGGAACGGCGGCGCTTCCATTATTTCGATCAATAGCGGGCGATCCTGCGGCGCATCGCGCAGCAGTTGCGCCAAATGAGAGTGGTCTTCGGCGCGCTCGGCCATGCAGCCGAAGCCGCGGGCCAGGGCGATAAAGTCCGGGGTGTAGATATCCACGCCCAGCGGGGTGATGTCGCGCCGCTCCATATAGCGCTTGATCTCGCCGTAGCCACTGTTGTTCCACAGCAACACGATGATGCCGACCTTGGCTTCCACCGCGCTGGCCAGCTCCGGCAGGCTGAACTGCAGGCCGCCGTCGCCGATCAGGCAGACCACCGGGCGACCCGGCTCGGCTAATTTGGCGCCGATGGCAGCCGGCAGGCCGTAACCCAGAGTGCCGTAGCCGGTGGATGAGTTGAACCAACGCCGCGCGCCGTCCAGCTCGACCAGGTGATTGCCGCTGTACACCGTTTGCGTGGAGTCGCCGACAAAGCGCGCCTCGGGCAAAACCTCCAGCAGCGTATCGAACAACTGGCGGTAATGCGCCCAGCCGGCCAGCTCCTCGCGCAGCTGCGCCTGTATTGCCGCAGTACGTTGCGCGCCGTTGCTGCGCGGGTTGGCTTCGGCCGGCGCCAAGTCGGCCAATAGCAGGCGCATGGCCAGGCGCGCATCGCCCTGGATCGCCAGGTCAGGGGGGAAATTGCGTTGCAACTGCTGGGCATCGATATCGATACGGATCAATTGGCCGCCCAGTTTGAAGTTACCGTCGAACACCACGTCGTAATCGGTCTCGCCGAGCTCTGTGCCGATCGCCAGCACCACATCCGCATCCAGGGCCAACTGCCGCACTGGCCGCAACGACTGGTTGCTGCCCAACAGTAAGGGGTGGTCCGGCGGCAGCAGGCCCTTGGCGTTGATGGTCAATGCCGTGGGGGCGTCCAGGGCAGTCGCCAGCGCGCGGGCTTCGGCTTGGGCCTCGACGCAGCCGCCACCGAGCAACAGCAGCGGCCGTTTGGCGCTCTTCAGCATGGCCGCGGCTTCATGCAGCAACGGACGATTGGGCGCCGGACGCTGGATGCTCGGCCGCGGCATCAGGCGCATGGATGCGGCATCGGCGGTGATGATGTCCAGAGGCAGCTCGATATGCACCGGGCGCGGCCGCTCGCCCTCGAATACCGCGAATGCGCGAGCCAGCACGCCGGGCAGTTCCTCGACGCTCATCAGGGTATGGCTGAAGGCCGTTACCCCGGCGGTCATGGCGCGTTGGTTGGGCAGCTCGTGCAAATAACCTTTGCCCAGGCCCAAACGGTCGCGCTCGTTGACGCTGGAAATCACCAGCATCGGGATCGAGTCGGCATAGGCCTGGGCCATGGCCGTGAGGATATTGGTCATTCCCGGCCCGGTGATGATGAAGCACACCCCGGGCTTGCCGGTAACCCGCGCGTAGCCGTCGGCCATAAAACCGGCGCCCTGTTCGTGACGTGGGGTGATATGGCGAATCTTGCTGTGCGGCAGACCGCGGTACAGCTCGACGGTATGCACGCCGGGAATGCCGAACACCGTATCGACGCCCCAGGCTTCCAATTGTTTGACGAGAAATTCGCCGCAAGTGCTCATGTCTTGAATCCTTGATTCGGGCTACAACACGCGTTTTGTAGGGGGACATGGAGAAGCCGGGTCCACCCAGGTGGCGGACAAGCCTTCGGCATGTCCGCCCTACGGATTTGTTATCCGACTATCCAATGCGCCATCAGCGCGATGATCGGCAGGGTGATCAGGGTGCGGATGATAAAGATCGCGAACAGCTCCAGCACATTCAGCGGCAGCTTGGCCTTGATGATCAGCACGCCGACTTCCGACATATAGATCAACTGGGTCAGCGACACACAGGCCACCACGAAACGGGTCAGCTCGCTCTCGATGCCTTTGCCCAGCACCGCCGGCAGGAACATATCGGCGAAGCCCACCAGAATTGCCGGGGCCGCCTTGGCCGCTTCCGGCAGTTGCAGCAATTCCAGCAACGGCACTATCGGGTAGGACAACCAGTTGAACACCGGTGTGTACTCGGCGATCGCCAGCGACAGCGTGCCGATGGCCATCACCAACGGCAGCAGGCCGAGCCAGATGTCCACCACGTTGTGCACGCCGACGCGCGCCATTTGCACGGGCGAGGGATTGCTGTTGGCGCGTTTCACCGCCTGGGCGACGCCCCAGCGCAGCAGCGAGACATTGCCCGGTACGTCCTCGTTGATCTGCTTGCCGACGCCGACCATGTAATCGTCCTTCTTCCAGGACAGCGGCGGGATGCGCGGGGTGATGATGGCCGCGGCCAAACCGGCGACCACCACGGTCAAGTAGAAGGGTACGAACAGGTGATCGAGCTTCATGAAGTTGGTGATCAGCAAGCTGAACGCGATCGAGGCGATGGAGAAGTTGGTGGCGATCACCGCCGCTTCCCGGGCGCTGTAGAAACCCTTGTGGTACTGCTGGGCGGTGATTAGCACGCCGACGGTGCCGGAGCCGAGCCAGCTGGCGATGGCGTCGATCGCCGAGCGCCCCGGTAGGCCGAACACCTTGCGGAAGATATTGCGTACCAGCGTGCCGCAAAACTCCATCAGGCCGTAATCGGTGAGCAGCGGCAGAACCAGGCCGGCGACCAGGAAGAAGGTGATCAGTACCGGTGCCAGGTCGTTTAGCACCACGCCGCCGGTATTGGCGTTCCAGATCCATTCCGGGCCGAACTGCCAGAATGTCATGGCGGCGAACAGGGCGCCGGTCAGGCGTAGGCCGAGCCACAGGGGGTGCAGGTTGAACAGCTCGTTGAGGGCGCGGCGTTCGGTGATCCAGCGCGGTTTCAGCAGGCTGGCGAACAGGCCGATCAGCGCCGAAGTGCCGAGGAGGAATACCGCGATAGCCGGTAGATAGGCAGCGGTCGCGGCCTTCAAACCGTCGGCGAGCAGGCCCAGGCCGATCGTCACCTTCTCCTCGTAAACGATCGGGGTGAGGAATAACAACACGCCGAGCAGCGAGGGGATCAGGAAGATCAGCAACTGACGCAGGTTGTAAGCGTGTGCAACGGCGGTTGCTGCTGGTGGCTGGTCGTCCAGCAACAGCATGGGTTCTTCGCGGTTCATGGATACACCTTAGTTGTTGTTATTTAAGTGTTGGGCGCCATGCGACGCCCGGCCGGAACAAACAGCCCGGTTGCGCTCAGCGGCGCTGCACGCCGGGTAGAACGCAGAGCATTTCGTAAAGCAGATTGGCGCCGAGCAACGAGGTGTTGCCGGTGGTGTCGTAGGGTGGCGAGACCTCGACCAGGTCGCCGCCGACCAGCTCCAGACCTTGGCAGCCGCGGATGATTTCGATCGCCTGGATGGTGGTCAGGCCGCCGATTTCCGGGGTGCCGGTGCCCGGCGCCCAGGCCGGGTCGATGCCGTCGATATCGAAGGACAGGTACACCGGGCCACCGTCGACCTTGGCGCGCACTTCGGCCATCAGCGGGGCCAGGGACTTATGCCAGCATTCCTCGGCCTGGACCACGCGAAAGCCCTGCTTGCGGCTCCAGTTGAAATCCTCGGCGGTATAGCCCTGGGCGCGCAGGCCGATCTGCACCACGCGGTCACAGTCGAGCAGGCCTTCTTCCACGGCGCGGCGGAAGGTGGTGCCGTGGGCGATCTTCTCGCCGAACATATGGTCGTTGACGTCTGCATGGGCGTCGATATGCACCAGGCCGACCTTGCCGTGTTTCTTCTTGATCGCACGCAGGATCGGCAGGGTGATGGTGTGATCGCCGCCGAGCGTCAGGGGCATGATGCCGTAGTCGAGAATCTCGTCGTAGGCGGCCTCGATGATGCGAATGGCCTCGGCCATATTGAAGGTGTTGATTGGCACATCGCCGATATCGGCCACATTCAGCGAATCGAAGGGCGCCGCGCCTGTGGCCATGTTGTAAGGGCGGATCATCACCGACTGGGCGCGGATTTCGCGCGGGCCGAAGCGGGTGCCGGAACGCAGCGAGGTGCCGATATCCAGGGGGACGCCGACGAAGCCGACATCCAGGGCGCGTTTTTCATCCGGGGTCTGGATATGCGGCAAACGCATCATGGTGGCGATGCCGCCGAAGCGCGGCATCTCGTTGCCGCCCAGGGGCTGGTGCAAAATCTTCTCCACGGGAGGGCCTCACGGTTGTTTTTATTGAGTCGTGGGCCGGATTGTTGGGCAGGCAGGCGCCGGGAAAAATCGCTGCGGGCAAAAACTTAGTTCAGAGATTTCTAAACTAATGGCGGCGACTGTAGGATGGGTCGGGCCGCGCAGGTCGGGCCGCACAGGTAGCGGCCCCGGAGCGTGTGGTAACGGCCGTCACGAACTCGCCGCGCCGCGTAACCCATCGAGGCGGAACGCCGCGCATATGGATGATGGGTTACGGCGCAACCGGATTCTCTGCAGGCCGCGACCCTGACGCCACGCGCCTAACCCATCCTACGAGAGGCCCGCGCCCATGACCCAAGCCTTGCCCGATCTCAAGCTGCTGCGCATCTTCGTCAGCGTGGTGCGTCACCAGGGCTTCGCCGCGGCGCAGCAGGAGTTGAACCTGTCGACCTCGGCGATCAGCACCTATATGAGCCAGCTGGAAAGCCAGCTCGGTTTAAGCCTCTGTCATCGCGGGCGCGGCGGCTTCAGCCTGACCGGCAAGGGCGAGCTGTTCCATCAGGAATGCCTGCGCCTGCTCGGCGAGCTGGAAGGTTTCGAGCGTTATGCGGCGGCGCTCAAGGGCGAGTTGCGCGGCACCCTGAACCTCGGTGTGCTGGACTCCACCGTCAGCGATCCGGCCTTGCCGCTCGCCGAGGTGATAGGCGCCTACAGTCAGGAACACCCGGCGGTGCACCTGCATTTATCGGTGATGAGCCCCTACGAACTGCAATTGGCGGTGTTGGACAACCGCCTGGATCTGGCCATAGGCGCGTTCTCCACGCGGATGAACGGCCTGGTTTACCAGCCGCTGTACCGCGAGCAGCACTGGCTGTATTGCAGCGAGCGCCATGCGCTGTTCGGCGAGCGACGCATCCCCGAGGAGGTGATCGCCCAGCAGCGCATGGTCGGTCGCGGGTATTGGAGCCAGGCCGAATTGGCCCGGCATGGTTTCAAGCACAGCGCCGCGACCGTGGAATCGATGGAAGCCCAACTGATTCTGATCCTCTCCGGCGCCTATATCGGTTACCTGCCGGAGCATTACGCGCAATCCTGGGTCGAGCAGGGCCGCCTGCGCGTATTGCTGCCGGCGACCTTCGGCTATCAAGCGCCGTTTTCCCTGATCCTGCGCCGCGGGCGTTCCCGCGAAGCCTTGTTGCAGACCTTTCGCGACCTGTTGAAGGCGCAGCTCAACGCCGCGGACTAGCCCTCCAGGTTCTCGACAACCTGACCGGCCGCGCGCCAACCGGCAAAGCCATCGATCAGGTAGCGCGCATCCAGGCCCATGGCGGCCAGCGTTGCGGCGCAGCCCTGGCTGATTTCATGGCCTTGGGCGCAGTAGAGAATCGCCGGCTTGTCCCTGGGGATCTGGTCTTTCCAGCCGAACAGCGCGTCGGGGTCGCGCCACTGCGCGCCCGGGATCTGCGCCGTATCGGCGATACGCACGCTGGCCCGGCGCACATCGATCAGGCTGAAGCCTTGACCGGACGCTTGCCAGTGCGCCAGTTCGCTGATGGTGATTCGGTTCATCGCTCGGCTCCTGTTCAGCCCCAGATGTCAGTTCAGTCCCAGATGCACCAGCAAGCCGATCAAGGCGCAGGCCGCGATCGTCTCGATCACCCCGCGCTTGAACCACAACAGCGCCACGGCCGCCGCCAGGGCGATCAGCGCCGAAGGCCAGTCGAAGCTGCCGGCGAAGCCCTGCGGCCAGAGCACGTGATAGCCGAAGAACAACGCCAGGTTGAGGATCACCCCGACCACCGCGGCGGTGATGGCGGTCAGCGGTGCGGTGAATTTCAGTTCGTTATGGGTCGATTCCACCAGCGGCCCGCCGGCGAGAATGAACAGGAACGACGGCAGAAAGGTGAACCAGGTGACCAGCATGGCCGCCACGGCGCCGGCGAGAAACACCTGTTCGGGGCCGAACACCTGCTGCACATAGGCGCCGACGAAGGCGACGAAGGCCACCACCATGATCAGCGGCCCCGGCGTGGTTTCGCCGAGGGCCAGGCCGTCGATCATCTGCGTCGGCGTCAGCCAGCCGTAATGGCCGATGGCGCCCTGATAAACATACGGCAGCACCGCATAGGCGCCGCCGAAGGTCAGCAACGCGGCCTTGGTGAAGAACCAGGCCATCTGCGTCAGGGTGCCGTCCCAGCCGTACAGCCAGATCAGCAGGCCCATCGGCAATAGCCAGAGTGCGGCGCCGATGGCGGCGATTTTCGCCAGGTGCAGGGCGCGAAAGCGCGCATGGGCAGGGGGCGGGGTGTCGTCGTCGATCAGCGCCGGGCCGAAGGATTTGTCGCTGGCCGCATGGCCGCCACCAAGGCTGAAGCGCTCCGGTAGCAGGCGCCCGCCGATATAACCGAGCAGCGCCGCGCCGAGCACGATCAGCGGGAAGGGCAGTTCAAGGGCGAAAATGGCCACGAAGGACGCCGCGGCGATCGCCCACAGCCAGTTATTTTTCAGCGCCCGCGAACCGATGCGATAAGCCGCCTGAACCACGATGGCGGTCACCGCCGGCTTGATCCCGTAAAAGATTCCCGCCACCAGCGGTACGTCGCCGAAGGCGATATACAGCCACGACAAGGCGATCAGGATAAATAGCGACGGCAGCACGAACAGCCCGCCGGCGATCACCCCACCCCAGGTGCGGTGCATCAGCCAGCCGATATAGGTGGCCAGCTGCTGCGCTTCCGGCCCGGGCAGCAGCATGCAGTAATTCAGCGCATGCAGAAATCGCCGCTCGGACAGCCAGCGGCGTTTCTCCACCAACTCCTGGTGCATGATGGAAATCTGCCCGGCCGGGCCGCCGAAGCTGATCAAGCCCAGCTTGAGCCAGAACCAGAAGGCTTGCAGCAGGCTGACGGGTTCTGCAGCGGCTGGTGCCTGCGTCTGGGGTTCATTCGTCACGGGTTTCTTCCTTTACGAAGGCTGCCAGCAAACCATCGAACAGGCTGCTGGCGGCGTTGAGCAATTGGTCGTCGTCGGTCAGGGTTTCGCGTAACCCGGCCAGCACCCGCTCGATACCGGCGGCTTCCGGCGGCTGCGCGCCGCCGATATCCAGGTAGTGCACCAGGGCGGCGACGCGTTGCAGGCCGGGTTCGGCAAGGGCGAAGCTGGCGATCAGGGTTTCGCAGGTCACGCGTTGGCCGACGTGGCTGAAGGACGCGCCGTCATAGTCGAAACCCAGGGCCTCGGCGGGGCACTCCTCGGGTGAGCGCAGCCAGACGAAGCGTGCTTCGGGATCGATAAAGCGCCGGATCAACCAGGCGCTGGCCAGCCGATCGACCCAGGGCCGCCGGCGCGTGGCCCAGAGACGGCCGCGGTAGTCGCGCCTGTGCAATATCGCTATCGGCAGATCCTGGCTGCTCGGCTCGTCCGCGCAGAGAGCGCGGCTGACCGCGCTTTCCAGGCGTTGCAGGGCTTCCTCGAGTTGCTGTTTGGCCGGGCCGGGGAAGAAGTCGATGCTCGCCAGTTGCGCGAAGGCTTTGCGCAGTTTGCGAATCTGCTTGGTGCAGGCCAGCGCATTCTCGGCATGCAACCCGGCATGGCAGGCGTCGACTTCGCCCAACAGCTTGGCGTAGTCGGCGCTGCGCTCGAACAACGGGATAAAGCGCTCGCCTTCGGCATCGTCGATCGGCAGCAGATAGGCGGTGCCGTTGATCGCCAGAATGTCACGTTCGATGGCGACCATGGCCTCGCGACAGGCCGGGTTGTCCGGCAGCAAGTAGACGCCATCGCGCAGTACCGCGGCGCCGCTGGCTTTCAATCCGCGCCAGGCCCGCATGCGCGCGGTGGCATTGGCGGTGGGCAGGCCGAGGATCAGGCTGAGCCATTTTTTCATCGCGAGTACTACATAATTGGTAGCTTTCGAGACATTACTCTTGATCGCGCCGCAGGAAAAGCCTGTTAAGGCCACGCGCGGCCTTGTGGCAAACTGCGCGACATCAGGAGAGACCGATGTCACGCCCCCAATGCCCTCGCTGTTGCCGCCCGCTCGAACGCTGTTTGTGCGCGCTTATCCCGCAACTGCACAGCCGCACCCGACTGCTGATTCTGCAACACCCCAGTGAGGTCAAACATGCGCTGAACACCGCGCGCCTGGCCGCTCTTGGCCTGTGCAACGGCGAACTCAGGGTGGGTGAGGTCTTCGAGGATCTGCCCGCATTGCTGGCGCAGCCGGGTTATCAGAGTTGTCTGCTGTTTCCGGGGGAGGGCGCGTTGCCAGTGGCGCGCTATGCCGAGCAGGTGGGCGGGCGGCCTCTATTGCTGGTGGTGCCCGACGGCACCTGGCGCAAAGCGCGCAAATTGCTGCACTGCAATCCGCTGCTGGCGGCCTTACCGCGGGTCACGCTGGCGCCCGGCTTGCAGTCGCGTTACCGCTTGCGCAAGGCGCCGATGCCCGGCGCGTTATCGACCATCGAAGCGATCGCCTGCGCCCTGGATATCCTCGAAGCGCCGCAGCGTTTCGATGCCCTGCTGCAACCTTTCGAAGCGCTGATCGAAGGGCAGATCGAAGCGATGGGCGAGCAGACCTATCGGCGTAACCATCTGGGCAAGCGTCTGGACAGCTAGTCCGGCATGGCCATTGGTTAGCTCGAAATGTGCTAACCCTTTCTGGGTTATGAAAAAAACGGTCTTAATTATTGGTTAAACCAAGTCTTCGATCTGGCTGCCTAACGCCTGTTGTATTGCCTTGGCAGCACTACGGATCGGGTCGGGTACGCCTGTGGTGCTGCTCTGTCGCTTATCTAAGGAGAGAGAACGCATGGCCAGTTCCATTGGTGTGGTTACCCAGGTTGTTGGTGAAGTCTCGGCTGTCGGTAGCGACGGCTCAACGCGTCTGTTGGTCGAGGGCGATCGGGTGTTTCTCGGCGAGCAGGTGGTTTGCGCCAATGACGGCGCAGTAGCGATCCGCTTCGATCATGGCGGTGTGTTAACCATGGGCCGCGCCAGTAGCCTGGTGCTCAGCACGGAGTGGCTCGCGGGCCAGGCGGTGGAGGCATTGCCGCCCGAGCCCAGCGCCGAGCAATTGCAGGAAGTGGCGGCGCTGCAACGCGCCATCGCCGCCAGTGAAGACCCCACCGCGATCGCAGAGGCGCCGGCGGCCGGCCCCCAGGCTGGCGGCAATGGTGCTGGCGGCGGTGGCGGGCATTCGTTCGTGCTGCTCAGCGAGACGGGCGGCCAGTTGCAGCCGGATATCGGTTTCGACACCGGGCCGCTGGCTTTTGCCAGTCCGGGTACCATCGGCCCGGCGGCGGCCCCGGGCACCGCAACGCCGCCAGTCGATCCGCTCACGCCGGTGGATCCCTCGTCACCGCCCTTGCTGGTGGTCGGCAGCAATGCCGACGACCAGGCGGGTTCCGCTGTGCCTCACCTGGTAGCCAACCCGTTGGACGTCGATGGCGCCGGTAGCCTGACCGGCAGCGCCGGCAACGATGTGCTGGTCGGCGATGCCGGTGGGGTGCAGAACCTGATCATCCCCGGCAACAACTACAACATCGCGCTGATCGTCGACGTTTCGGGCAGCATGGCCCGCGATTCCGGTTCGGGGGTGTCGCGTATCCAGTTAACCAAAGATGCCTTGAGCAACCTGGCCAATCAGATCAAGGACCATGACGGCGTGATCAACGTGCAGTTGTTGCCGTTCAGCAGCACGGTGGGGGCCGTGACCACCATTTATGGACTCAACGCCAGCAACGTCGGCTTGTTGCTGTCCGCAATCGATGCCATCAGCCTGAGCGGCCATACCAACTACGAGGCGGCTTTTATCCAGGCCACTCAATGGTTCAACGAGCAGATCGTCGATGCCGGTGCGGACAGCGCGAACAACTTCGAGCAACTGGCGTTTTTCCTCTCCGACGGTCAGCCCACCATGTACCTGGACGAGTTCGGCAACCCGGTGGCGGCTACCGCCAATGTCTCCAATTTCCGCGATGTCGACGAAGCCCTGCAGGCCGCCAATAGCATGTTGCATACCGGCATTGGCGGTGACCCGATCCAGGTGCATGCGATCAGCATAGGGTCGGCCAGCACTTCGGCGGTGTTGGATATGTTCGACAACACCGGCCCGAACGGCACCGGCACCGTGTTCCTGCCAGATGGCAGCACAGTCACCGCCCCGACCGGCGATTCGCAGATCGTGCACAGCGCCGAGGAACTGCAGGTGCTGCTGATCGGCGACTCCACCGACATCATCCCGTTGCCGCTCGGCGACGATGAGCTGAATGGCGCTGCGGGTGACGACATCATCTTCGGCGACAGCCTCAACACCGACCATCTGGCCTGGTCCGAAAATCCCGCCGGAAGCCACGACGGTCAAGGCTATCAGGCCCTGCTCGATTTTCTGCAAGCCGGCAATGGCGGGGTGGCGCCGAGCGTGGCGCAGGTGCGCGACTACATCGCCGAACACGCCATTGAATTCAACCTGAGCGGCGACCCGCGCGGTGGCGATGATTCGTTGGCCGGCGGCGCCGGAAACGACCTGCTGTTCGGCCAGGGCGGCGCCGACACCCTGATCGGGGGAATGGACGATGACCTGCTGATTGGCGGTAGCGGCCAGGATGCGTTCGTCTGGAACACAGGCGAGCAGGGCGCTGATCGCATTCTCGATTTCACCCTAGGCGGCGGTGCCGGCGATGTGCTGGATTTGCGCGATCTGCTCAGCGGCGAGACGCCCGACAGCTTGGCCGATTACCTCAACTTCGCCGTGGTCGATAGCGGTGAAGCGCTCAGCACCTTGGTCTCGGTCAGCCCCAGTGGCACAGGCCCGGCGACCCAGAGCATCGAACTGTCCGGTATCGACCTGGCTGCGCACTACGGGGTTACCCCCGGCGCAGATGGCGCCGTCAGCGGCGGCGTGGATACCGCGCGGATAATCAACGGTTTGCTCGGCGACAACGCGCTGCTGGTGGATACGGTGTGAGCTGATTGGCGCAATCCGGGATTATCCCACCCGGATTGCGTTGGCGCAGGCTGTAGGGCGGGTTGCACCCGCCCTACGCTTGAGGGGTGCGCTCCGGTAGCCCGGATGCAATCCGGGAGCGTTTTTTCGGGCGCGGAATTTTCCCGGATTGCATCCGGGCTACAGAAGCTCAGTTATCCGCAAGACCTGCAACTTCGTAGGGTGGATGACGCTTTTTTCATCCACCACCGCAATTGGTGGATGGGTAAAGCGTCATCCACCCTACACAGCTCCGGTAGCCCGGATTGCGTCCGGGGCTTACCGAAGACCGCTTCTAGCGTTCGCGCAACGCTTCGGCGCGGGCTTTGAGGACCGGTTTCAGCAGGTAATCCAGCACGCTTTTCTCGCCAGTGATGATGTCCACGGTGGCGATCATGCCGGGGATGATCAGCAGTGGATGTTCGTCGCTGCCCAGGTGGCTTTTATCGGTGCGCACCTGGATCAGGTAAAAACTTTTACCTTCTTCGTCGGTGATGGTGTCGGCGCTGATCAGCTCCAGGTTGGCTTTCAGGCCGCCGTAGATGGTGAAGTCGTAGGCGCTGAATTTGACCATGGCTTTCTGCCCGGGATGGAGAAAGGCCACATCCTGGGGGCGCACCTTGGCTTCGATCAGCAGATTGTCTTCCAGCGGCACTATTTCCAGCATGTCGCTGCCCGGCTGGACGACGCCGCCGATGGTGTTGATCTTCAGCTGTTTGACGATGCCCTTGACCGGGGATATCACCGTGGTACGGCTGACGCGGTCCTGGATGGCGGAGCTGGTGGCGTTGATTTTTTTCAGCTCGGTGCGCAATTCGTTGAGCTCCTTGAAGGCCTCGGAGCGAAAGGCCAACTCGGATTCTTCGATCTTGCTCTTGATTTCGCTGACCGCGGATTCGGCTCTGGGGATCGCCAGGTTGGTGGCGTTCAGCGAGCCGCGTACCTCCACGGCGCTACGTTGCAGGCGGAGGATTTCCACCTGGGAAATCGCCCCGGTGGCGACCAGCGGTTGCGACATGTTCAGCTCTTGCTGCAGCAAACCCAGGCTGGAGCGGTATTGCTGGGCTTTGGCTTGGAATTCGGCGAGCTCTTGGGTTTTCTGCAGCAACTGTTCGCCGAGCGTGCGCTGTTCGCTTTCCAGGCGCTGCTGCCGCGAGTGGTACAGGGCCAGTTCGTCTTCGGCCAATTGCGGGGCCAGGCGCTTTATTTCCTCGGGAATCACCAGGGGCCGGTCTTCCGCTTCGGCGCTCAGACGCTCGATGCGGGCGATCAGGGATAAGCGGTCGGCTTCGGTTTCCCCTTGGTTGGATAGGAAACGCGTGTCGTCGAGACGCATCAGTACATCGTTCTTCTCCACCACCTGGCCTTCGCGCACGAATATTTCGCTGACGATGCCACCTTCCAGATTCTGGATGACCTGGATTTTGCTCGACGGGATCGCCTTGCCTTCGCCGGTGGTGACTTCCTCGAGCACGGCGAACTTGGCCCAAATCAATGCCGCGATCAGGCAGGCGCTGACCAGCCAGACGGTGATCCGGGCGAACCAGGGCGAGTCTTCGAGGATGGTGCCGTCGACCTCCGGCATGAATTCGGTGTCCTGCCGTTTGCGGCGCAGGCTGGCGAAGTAGGCGCTGATCGAATAACTCATAGGGCTGACTTCCTATACCGCTGCCGGGCCGACCCGACCTTTGCGCAACGCCTCGATCACCGATGCTTTCGGGCCGTCGGCGACGATGTGGCCGTTGTCCAGCACCACCAGGCGCTCGACCAGGCTGAGCATCGAGGCGCGGTGGGTGATCAGCAGCATGGTTTTGCCCTGAGCCCAGCTTTGCAGGCGGTTGCGCAGGATTTCCTCGCTGGTGTTGTCCATCGCGCTGGTGGGCTCGTCGAGCAGCAGGATGGGCGGGTCGAGAAGCATGGCGCGGGCCAGCAGCACGGCTTGGCGCTGGCCGCCGGAAAGCAACTGACCGCGTTCGCCGACCGGGCGATCGAAGCCTTGCGGGTGTTGCCTGGCCAGTTCGCTGACGCCGCTCAGTTCGGCCACTTCGAGCATGCGCACGTCGTTGACGTAGCGCGCACCCAGGGTCAGGTTGTCGCGCAGGCTGCCGGCCAGCAGCGGTAGATCGTGGGCGACATAACCGATCTGGTGGCGCAGGTCGGCGACGTCGAGCTGACGCAGGTCGAGGTTGTCGAGCAGGATCTGCCCCTCATCGGGCGTGTAGAACGCCATCAGCAAACGCGCCAAGGTGCTTTTGCCCGAGCCGCTACGGCCGATGATGCCGACCCGTTCGCCCGGCGCCAGGCGCAGGCTGACTTTACTCAGCGCCGGCGTGCTTTGCCCCGGATAGCTGAACGTCACCTGGCGCACGTCCAGTGCGCCGTGCAGTTGCGTGCGTTCCAGCGGTCGTTGCTTGTCCTGGCGCTCCTGGGGCAGCGCCATCAGCGCATCGGTGCTGGTCATGGTCAGGCGCGCTTGCTGATAGCGGGTGATCAACCCGGCGATCTGCCCGAGCGGCGCCAGTACCCGGCTGCCGAGCATGTAGCAGGCGACCAGGGCACCGACGCTGAGGTCGCCGGCGATGATGCCGTAGACCCCGGCGACTATGATTGCCATGCCGGCGAATTGCTGGAAGAACAGGGTGCCGTTGGTCGCCAGCGACGACAGGAAGCGCCCATGGCTGTCCAGGCGGGTGAGGGCGCCATGGGTTTTTTCCCAGGCGTGTTGGCGTTCGCTTTCCGCGCCGCAGGCTTTCAGCATCTCCAAACCGCCGAGGGTTTCGATCAGCAATGCTTGGCGTTGCGCGGCCAAGGCCAGGCTCTTCTGCACGGTATCGCGCAGGCGCGATTGGATGATCAGGGCGAACGCCGCGGTCAGCGGGAACGCCAGCAGGGGGATCGCCACCAGCCAGCCACCGAGTAGCCAGATCACCAGAATCATCAGCAGAGCGAACGGCAGGTCGATCAGGCTGGTCAGGGTTACCGCGGTGAGAAACTCACGCAGGCCCTGGAAATCATGAATGCTCTGCGCGAAGCCGCCGACGGTCGCGGGACGCGCGTTCATCGACATGCCGGTGATGCGTTCGAACAGCGTGGCGGAGAGCACCACGTCGGTTTTCTTGCCGGCGTTATCCAGCAAGTGCGCACGCAGCACGCGCAGCAGCAGTTCGAACGTGGTACCGACGAACAAGCCGATGGCCAATACCCAGAGCGTGGCGGTGGCCTGGTTGGGTACCACTCGGTCGTAAGTCTGCATGATGAACAAGGGCACCATCAGCCCCAGGACGTTGATCAGCAGGCTGGCCAGAACGGCGTCGGTATACAGCCAGCGCGACAGCTTGAGGGTGTCGCGGAACCAGGCGTCGATACGCGGTACCAGCGGGGTGCGCGCATCCTCCAGCTCATGCCGCGGGCGGGCGAAAAACGCTTGGCCGCTGTACTCACTGGCCAGTTGTTCGCGGCTGACCCACTGTTCGCCGCCATCGGCCTCGCTGGGTAGAATCAAGGCTTGGCGTTTTTCGCCCCACTTGCGCAACACCGCGCAGCGCCCGCCCTTGAGCAATAGCAGCACCGGCAGGTTCAACGGAGAAATGGCGGAAAGTTCGCGGCGTAACAGGCGCCCCTGCAAGCCCGCACGGGCGGCTGCGCGGGGCAGCAGCTCGGCGCTCAAACATTGCTTGGGCATCGGCAAGCCGGCACTCAGGCTGCCACGGCTGGCGGAGCAGTCGTGCAGCTTGCAGAGGATCAATAACCCGTCCAACAACGGATCGTCGTGGCTCGCTCGCGGATCGCTGGTGGCGCCAGCCCGCTCCATGGTCGTCACGTTGTGCGGCTCCTCAGCAGGCTGTTGAAAAATTACCTGCGTTGCCCCTCTTCTTGAAAAGCTCGGGGCGTTAAAACAGGCTCGGCAAGCCGCCCGCGGCTGACGCGTTTCAGCGCAACCCCCCTAGGAGTCTGTCGGACTCAACGCGGTCCTACTATGGACGCTCGAGTCCGACGGTCTCCCAAGGCGAGGGGCGTCTGGTTCTTTTTGTCTCGGCTGCCTCGCTTGGGTTTTTCAGCGGTACTACTTCATTGTCGGCAGGCGCGCCTCGCTTTTAACTTCCGACAAGGCGACGGCTTCGGCCGGTACGACAACCTGTTGCTGACGGAGCAAATCCCCCATGGCCGCGACGACGCGGTACATGGAAAACTCTTCGGTATAACGCACCTCGGTGTAACGACGATTGGCGGTGAACAATTCGTTTTCGCTGTCGAGCAGGTCGAGCAGGGTGCGTTGGCCCAGGCTGAATTGCTGCTGATAGGCTTCGCGCACGCGCGCGGTGTAATCGGCGTAGTCACGCGCTTTGGGGGTTTGCTGGCGGGCGTTCTCCATCGCGTTCCAGGCCAGCGAAAGGTTTTCGTTGAGCACCCGCAGCGCGTTGTTGCGGATATCCATCGACTCATTGATCTGGTGGGCGGTGGCTTGCAGGCGCGCTTTGTCGCGCATGCCGTTGAACAGGTTGTAGTTCATCACCACGGCGGCGCGCCAGCTGTTGCTATGGCCTTCGTCGCCTTGGGTGTTGTCGTTTGCGGTGGTGGCCAACTCCAGGTCCAGACGCGGATAGAACGGCGACTTGGCCACCTCGTACTGTTTCTCGGCGGCATGCACGTCGGCTTGTGCGGACTTCAGGAAGGGGTTGTTATCCATGACCGTTTGGCGTGCGAGCGCCAGGTCGGTGGGCATTGCGCCTTTGATGGTCGAGGGCGCGACCAATTCATCGGGGCTACGCCCGGTCACGCCGATGAAGTTGGCTTCGGCGTCGGCCAGGTTGACCTGTTCGGTGAAGTAGTTGTTTTCCGCCAGGGCCAGGCGGGCGCTGGACTGATCGAAGTCGGCAGTGCTGCCCACACCTTGGCGGCTGCGCAAATCGATCTGGTCGTTGATGCGCTGGTGGGCCAGCAAATTATTCTTCGCCAGGGCGACCATTTCGCGGCGTTGCAATACATCCAGATAGACCTCGACGGTACGCAGCGCCAGGCTCTCCGAGGTGCCGAGCACGCGATAGGCGCGCGAGTTCACCACGGCCTCGGTGCGTGCGACTTCATTGGGTGTATTGAAGCCATCGAACAGCATCTGCCGCAGGCGCAATTCGGAGGTGCCGTAGGTGAGTGTCTCGGTGTTGTGGTTGCCCAGGGCGCGGGTGGTCGGGCTGTCGGTATTTTCCCGGCCATAACCGACCAGTAAATCGACCGTGGGCAGATAGCCGCCTTTGGCAATCTTCACCTCTTCGTCCGAAGACAGGCGGCTGTTTATTCCCGCATGGATTTCGGGGTGGTTATCCAGTGTGCTTTGAATGGCCTCGGATAGGGTCATCGCTTGGGCGTGAGAGCACACCAGCGCCACCATCATGCTGCTCCACAGCGGATTGAAAACGCGCATTTGATGAATCTCCTTACATCACTGTTCTGTTTGTGCCGCCATTTTTTTGGCTGTTTTTTAGCAAGTCGTATTACCCGCCCTTAACTTCTCAGCTAAGAACATCTTTAGGTGTAGCTTAGAAAAATTACTTACACCTGTTATGAGGAAAAAATCTTATGCGCAACGCGATAAGTGGCACATTGTCAGTACTCGGAAGCCGCGTATTTGAAGGTTTGCATTCACGTGTGGAAAAGATGAGTGGTGAAGCACCAAATTAGGGCGGGGTAGATCTGGTGATGTTGTACGGCGCAAAAGTAGGTGACAGTTTTTTGTCGTTATGTAGGTGTTGAATAGTGGGCGCCGTTCCACTTCAGTCGGTTGCATCTAAGCCTTGCTCAGGTTTTGAAGGGTGTTTCGCTCCCTTTTGAAAACGTGTCGACGGTGGTCGGCAGCTGTAGTGAGGATGGAGTCATGGCTACTTTAATTGGTGTCGTCAGTCAGGTCGTCGGCGAAGTCTATGCAGTAGCCGGCGATGGAATGCGTCGACCGTTGGTGGAAGGCGATCGGGTCTTCGCCGGCGAACAACTGGTCACCGGGCCTGCCGGGGCTATCGCAGTCGCCATGAGCAATGGCCGTCAACTGACCTTGGGTCGCGACAGCGATCTGCTGCTCAGCGAACAACTTCTCGCCCAAACCTCTGACGGCTACGTCCCTGCCGAACAACCGTCAGCCACGGCGCCGAGTGCCGCCGAGTTGAGTGACGTGGAACAACTGCAAGCGGCTATCGAGGCCGGCGTCGACCCGACCATCGAGGGCGAGGCGACCGCCGCGGGTCCGGGGGCGGGCGGTGCTGGCGGCGCAGGTGGCGCCGGTGGTGGGCATAGCTTCGTGTTGCTGGACGCGGTGGGTGGTCAACTCGATCCGACTATCGGCTTCCCGACAGAAGGGCTGAGTAGCGGGCCGGAATTTCCAGACCCCGATCCGGTGGTTGCTGCCGATGAGCCGGATGCGCCCGTGGTGGTCGTCGATGGCAGTCCAGTTGGCGCCGATGCCAGCAACGCGGTGGACGAGGAAGGCTTGCCGGATGGGATTGCCGGCGGTGTGAACGATCTGCCGGGCGAAAACGTCAGCGTCAACGGCACTCTGGGTTACGACTTCGGCCCGGACGGTGCCGGCAGCTTTGCGTGGAGCACCGGCGGCCTGCCTGCGCTGACTTCCGGCGGCGTGGCCCTGGTCTATAGCGTCAGCGGCAATGGCCAAACCCTCACCGCCACGGCGGGTGGCACCCCGGTCTTCACCCTGACCATTACCGATCTCACTACGGGCGCTTACACCTTTACCTTGCTGCAACCCCTCGATCATCCGTTGCCGGAGCCGGGCAGCAGCGACGAGAACGATCTGAATGTTCTGTTCAATTACAGCATTACCGATTCGAACGGCAGCACGGCCGGCGGCAGCCTGGCCATTACCGTGGACGACGATAGCCCGGTGATCGAATTGGCGGACGCCGAACTGCCGGTTCTGGTGGTCGATGAAACCGACTTGAGCACCGATGCCAGCGCCGATTTTAGCGGGGCTTTCGTTTCGGCCTTCGGCGCCGATGGTGCGGGCACCCTCAGCTATGCCCTGGATATCACCGGCGCGCCCAGTGGTCTGGTCGATATGGCAAGCGGTCTGGAAATCGTCCTGGGCATGAACGGCGGTCTGGTCGAAGGCTGGGTCGGTGGCGACTCCAGCATCGTGGCCTTTACCGTCAGCGTCGATGGCAGCGGCAATGTCACGCTGAATCAACTGCGCGCTCTGCAGCATTCCGATGCGAGCGATCCGGACGACGCCTTGAGCATCGCCGGCGGAGCTGTGGTGCTACGCGGCACGGTAACCGACGCCGATGGCGACAGCCAGGCCAGCCTCGAACTGGGCAGTTTCCTGACCTTCTATGACGACGGCCCGAGCATCCAATTCACCCAGCGCGAATTGCCATCGCTGAGTGTCGACGAAACCAATCTGGCCGTGAATGCCACGGCTGACTTCAGCTCGGCCTTTAGCTCGACTTTCGGTGCCGACGGCGCTGGTGCGGTGACCTATGCGCTTAGCGCCACCGGCGATGCCAGTGGCTTGGTCGATATGGCCACCGGCCTGGATATCGTTCTCGGTATGAACGGCGGTGTGGTCGAAGGCTGGGTCGGCGGCGACTCGTCTATCGTGGCCTTTACCGTCAGCGT
>CBIHLQ010000038.1:0-57970 GCA_966210885.1 uncultured Pseudomonas sp. | reverse complement strand
GTCTACAGCCTGTCCATGAAAATCGGTTGCCAGGGGCGTGGCTAGGCTCAGCCTGGATCAGTTGGAGGATTTACTGGCCTCTGCATAGGCGCTGGTCAGTTCATCCCAGGGGAAGTTTTTAACTTTGCGCCGTAGCAGATAGTTATGTAGGTGCTGAAAATTACGCTGAACCAGCATGCGACCCAGCGGGCGCCCCTTGAAACGGATATCGAGAAAGTCGATAAGGCCAAAACCGCCGTCTGCGGTAAGCAGAATATTACCCAAGTGCAATGAGCGGAAGTAGATGCCAAGTTGATGCAAATGGTGAATGTAGCTGGCCAGCCTTGGGATCAAAGCATCAAACTCGCTGCGTGAATCGCGAAACAGGGTATCGAGTGGAATACCTTCGAGGGGTTGATAGAGGCAAAGGCTGATGGCCTCGTCGCGGTCGATCCAGCAACATTCGCGGATATCCGGGGTTTTGATGCCGAGCTCCTGCAAGCGGCTGGCGCGCTCTGCGAAGCGCCTGGCGTCGGGTCGCAGGCGTGCGATCAGGGGGATGCGCCTGCTGCGAAATATCTTCAGTAACTGGCCGTCGGGCAAGCGAACCACCTTGGCGCCGCGGCTGTCTTTTTCGAGTAGCTCGCCTTGGCTTAACCAATCTTGCAATTCGTTCGCTGTTACAATCCGCATCTTATCTCTCTAGGCAGTTGTACGGGGCTCACCACATGGCCAATGCCGCACGGCAATCCAGCTTTAAAGTGTATTTGCGCCTGCTGACATATGTGGCGCCCTATTGGGTCGCATTTGCCGTCAGTATCCTCGGATTCCTGCTATTCGCGTCCAGCCAGCCGATGTTGGCGCATATGCTCAAGCTGTTTCTCGATGGGCTGCAGAATCCCGAAAATGCCACGATGCTCGGTATCCCGATGCTATATGGCGTACCGCTGTTGATTGTACTCATTGCGCTCTATCAGGGGGTAGGCGCTTTCCTGGGTAATTACTATCTGGCGAAAGTGGCCCGTGGAGTGATTCACGACCTGCGTTGCGCCTTGTTCGATAATCTGCTGACCCTGCCCAATCGCTATTTCGACAATCACAACTCCGGACATTTGATTTCCCGCATCACCTATAACGTGACCATGGTTACGGGCGCCGCTACTGATGCGATCAAGGTTGTGGTTCGTGAAGGGCTGACGGTGGTGTTCCTGTTCGGCTATCTGCTGTACATGAATTGGAAACTGACCCTGGTGTTGCTCAGCATCCTGCCGGTCATTGCCCTGATGGTCGGTTCGGCCAGCCGCAAATTCCGCAAACAGAGCAAGAAAATCCAAGTGGCTATGGGTGACGTGACCCATGTCGCCTCCGAGACGATTCAAGGCTATCGGGTGGTTCGCAGCTTCGGCGGCGAGGCCTATGAGCAGCAGCGCTTTCATCATGCCAGCGCGGATAACATGAACAAGTCGCTGAAGATGACCCGCACCCAGGCGGTGTATACGCCCATGCTGCAACTGGTGATATACAGCGCGATGGCGATCTTGATGTACTTGGTGTTGTACCTGCGCGGCGATGCGTCGGTCGGGGAGTTGGTCGCCTATATCACCGCGGCTGGCTTGCTGCCCAAGCCGATTCGCCAACTCTCCGAAGTCAGCGCCACGATTCAGAAAGGTCTGGCTGCCGCGGACAGCATCTTCGAGCAGCTCGATGAGGCCCCGGAGACCGATCAAGGTAGCGAGGAGCGCGAGCGGGTTAGCGGGCGCCTGGAGGTGCGCGACCTGAGCTTCACCTATCCCGGTACCGAGAAACCCGTGCTGGATAATATTTCCTTTACCGTCGAGCCCGGGCAGATGGTCGCGCTGGTCGGCCGCTCAGGCAGTGGCAAGTCGACCCTGGCTGGGCTGATCCCGCGTTTCTACCATCACGAGCAGGGGCAGATTCTGCTCGACGGTATCGATGTCGAGCATTACACCCTGCGCAATCTGCGCCGCCATATCGCCCTGGTGACGCAGCACGTGACCTTGTTCAACGATACCGTGGCCAACAATATCGCCTACGGCGACCTGGCTGGTGCCCCCCTTGAGGATGTACGGCGTGCGTCCGAGTCGGCCTATGCCGCCGAGTTTATCGAGCAGATGCCGCAAGGCTACGACACCTTGGTCGGGGAAAACGGTGTGTTGCTGTCCGGCGGCCAGCGCCAGCGTTTGGCGATTGCCCGGGCGCTACTCAAGGATGCGCCCCTGTTGATTCTCGACGAGGCCACCTCGGCGCTGGATACCGAATCCGAGCGGCATATCCAGGGGGCGTTGGATGAGGTGATGAAGGGGCGCACGACCCTGGTGATCGCGCACCGCCTGACCACCATCGAAAAGGCCGATCTGATCCTGGTGATGGACCGCGGGCAGATCGTCGAGCGCGGCAACCATGCTGAACTGTTGGCGCTCAATGGCTATTACGCGCGCCTGCATGCCAAACAGTTCGAAAACCAGGACGAAGCGTCTGAGGTTGTGTGCGAGGAGTAACTCCTCGCGCAGATCGATCGCCGTGTCCGGCTCTCGCTGAGCAAATCCGCCGGTCGGCCCGCAACTAGGGCGAGGGCTCGGTGGTAGATGTTATGATCCCCGGCAATTTTTCACCCCGGAGTCTTTATGAAGTTGTCCATGCCGCATTTCGACCAAGCCGCCGTTCTGGTGGTGGGCGATGTCATGCTCGATCGTTATTGGCATGGCGGCACCTCGCGGATTTCTCCGGAAGCGCCGGTGCCGGTGGTCAAGGTCGAGCAGATCGAGGATCGTCCGGGCGGTGCGGCCAACGTTGCGTTGAACATTGCGGCCCTGGGTGCGCCTGCGGTGTTGGTCGGCGTGACGGGCGAGGACGAGGCGGCCGAGAGTCTGAGCGATAGCTTGCAGGCGGTCGGGGTGAGCGCGCATTTCCAGCGGATCAAGCACCAGCCGACCATCGTCAAGTTGCGGGTGATGAGCCGCCACCAGCAGTTGTTACGCATGGACTTCGAAGAGCGTTTCGAGACCGATAGTGCCGCCATGGCGAGCAGCGTCGAGTCATTGCTCGCCGGCATCAAGGTATTGGTGCTGTCCGATTACGGCAAGGGCGCGCTGCAGAACCATCAGGCCCTGGTGCAATTGGCGCGCAGCAAGGGCATCGCCGTGCTCGCCGATCCCAAGGGCAAAGATTTCTCCATTTATCGCGGCGCCAGCCTGATCACGCCCAATTTGCATGAGTTCGAGACCATCGTCGGCGATTGCCATGACGAGGCCGAGTTGGTGGCCAAGGGTGCGGCCCTGATGAGCGAGTTGGAATTGGGCGCGCTGCTGGTGACCCGCGGTGAGCACGGCATGACCCTGCTGCGCCCGCAGCAACCGCCGTTGCATTTACCCGCCCGCGCCCGTGAAGTGTTCGATGTCACCGGTGCCGGCGATACTGTGATTTCCACCCTGGCCGCCAGTCTGGCTGCCGGCGAGGAGCTGCCGCAGGCCGTGGCCTTGGCCAATCTGGCCGCAGGAATAGTGGTCGGCAAGTTGGGTACCGCGGCCATCAGCGCCCCTGAGTTGCGCCGGGCGATACAGCGCGAGGCCGGTTCCGAGCGCGGGGTGTTGAGTCGGGATCAGCTACTGGTCGCCATCGACGATGCCCGTGCCCATGGCGAAAAGATCGTCTTCACCAACGGCTGCTTCGATATCTTGCATGCCGGTCACGTCACCTATCTGGAGCAGGCACGGGCTCAGGGCGATCGCCTGGTACTGGCGATCAACGACGATGCTTCGGTCAGCCGTCTGAAAGGCCCTGGCCGGCCGATCAACTCGGTGGACCGGCGTATGGCCGTGCTCGCCGGTCTCGGTGCGGTGGATTGGGTGGTGAGTTTCAGCGAAGACACTCCAGAGAACCTGCTGCGCGAAATCAAGCCGGACGTGCTGGTCAAGGGCGGCGACTACGGCATCGAGCAGGTGGTCGGTGCCGATATCGTCACCGCCTATGGCGGCGAAGTGCGTGTGCTGGGGTTGGTGGAAAATAGCTCGACCACCGCGATAGTCGAGAAGATCCGCAAGCAATAAGGCAACTGTTCGCGCCGTCGTCTGGGCTACTGCGGCTTGCGCGGCGCCGGTCGCGCCTTGGCGGAGCTTTTCGCCTGGGCGGATAGCTGCTGTTGGCATAGCCAATCCTTCCAACGAATACGCTCATCGCGTACCAGCCAGCCATCCTGGGGCGCGAAGCTTTCGGCCAGCCACAGGCCGCGGGTGCTGGCGGGCGTCAATATGCCGTGTTTGAGGGTCAAGAGTTCCGCCGTAGGACGGCCCTGATGCAGCGGAATCAAATAGAGGTCGGGGCGTGCGCGGTTAAGGCGGGCGATCAGTTGGCCGTCTTCCAGATGCTCGTCGACATGCATCAGGCTGAGCTGCTTGATCTCCTTCGGCAGGGCCAAATGCAGGTCATAGACCAGTTGCAAGGATGCCGTGGGCAGGTGCACATAAGCGCGCGGGCGCTCCAGCAGCTTGAGGTTGCCGCATTGCACCGGACGCGCGGCACCGGATAAGGAGCTGAGGGTGAAGTGCGCGGTTTCCCGATAACGCAGATTATTCTGATAGGGCGTTGGCAGCCAGGTGTCGCCAAAACGGCCGCTTAGCCAGCCTTCCGGGGTTTCCAACAGGCATTCCTCGGCGACTTCCTGAAGGGCAGTGAGCAAGGGCAGGTTGAGTTCGTGGGACGGCACGTAACCCGAAATCAGCTTGAGCACCACATCGCCTCTATCGGCGCGTCGCTGCCGCACCAGTATCCAGTATTCGCGGCCCTGCCAGCTTAAGGTCAAGCGCACGGAAACCCCGAGGTTGGCCAACTCCACGGCGAAATGCCGCACGTCGGCGATGGCCACCGGTTTGCGTCGTTCGAGCATCTGCGCGAAGTTCAGTGGCATACCCAGGCTTTGGTAGCTAAGGCTTTCGGGGTTGGCTTCGACGAACAATTGCAGGGTCTTGAAGCTGCTGGGGTCCTTGCGGATCAGGGTGCGCGGCATCTGGACTCCTTGTGGTTGGCGGCGCTGCTCGAATATCGCACGCTGGCCCCTCGGGTTTATCGCGAGCGCTTAGAGGGTGTTTACAAAAGTAGCGAGCGATGGCCAGGCAAGGCGAAATCAGCCGAAAAAGCGGAGTGTACGAGTTGTACATGAGCATTTTTCGGCTGATTTCAACGCAGCATGGCCGAGCGCAGTAATTTGTAAATACCCTCTTAGGCAATATCCTGAATCATCGCGGCGGCAACGGCGACATTGTGGCTCAGATGCTCCGGGTTGATGGTGCCGACGATGGCGCTGGCGGTGGCCGGGTGGGCGAAAATCAACTCGAAGCTGGCGCGCACCGGATCGATGGCTTGGCTCAGGCAGGCATGCCCGCTGGCCAGGGCCTTTTTGATCAGAATGCCTTTGCCGTGCTGCTCGGCGTAGTCCAATACCGGCAACTCGTTTTGCTCGTTGAGGTTATAAGTGACCATGGCGCAGTCGCCGCGTTCCAGGGCCAACAGGCCCCCCTCGACGGTTTTACCGGAAAGGCCGAAGGCGCGGATCTTGCCCTCGCGCTTGAGCTCGGCCAGGGCGTCGTAGACGCCGCTGTCGCGCAGGATGGCGACATCGTTACCGTTCGAGTGAACCAGCACCAGGTCGATGTAATCGGTTTCCAGGCGTTTCAGGCTGCGTTCCACCGAGAAACGGGTATGGGCGGGGCTGTAGTCGAAGTGCGATTGGCCGTCGACGAACTCCTCGCCGACCTTGCTGACGATCACCCATTGCTGACGTTGCCCGCGCAGCAAGGGGCCGAGGCGGCTTTCGCTGCTGCCATAGGCGGGCGCGGTATCGATCAGGTTGATCCCCAATTCATGGGCCAGGCTCAGCAATTGCCGGGCGGCGGCATCGTCGGGGATGGTGAAGCCGTTGGGGTACTTCACGCCCTGATCGCGGCCGAACTTGACGGTACCCAGGCCCAGCGGCGAGACCAGCAGGTCGGTCGAGCCCAGGGGGCGATGCAGATTGTGCAGGCTGTGCAGGTGATGCATCAGAACAACTCCTCCCAGATGGCTGGGGCGATAGCGGGTCGCGGTAACGGCGGCAGCGCCTGGTGGCTGGCGGGTTGAATACCGTCGCGGTCGAGTGCCGCCAATACGCGATCGGCGAAGTCCGGTGCTAAGGCCAGCTTGGTCGGCCAGCCGACCAGCAGTTTGCCTTGCTCGGCGAGAAAGGCGTTATCCGGGCGCACCAGTCCGGACTGCGCCGGCTCGGCCCGTTCGACGCGCATGGTGGCCCAGCGTGCGCTGGACATGTCGACCCAGGGCAGCAGGTCGGCGATTTCCTTCTGCGCGGCCTTGATCTGCGCACTGCTATCGCGCGCCACGCCGTCGGCTTCGGCCAGATCGCCGCCCAGGTACCAGACCCATTCGCCGTCGGCGGCCGGGTGGCTGGTCACGGTGATCCGCGGCTTCGGCCCGCCGCCCAGGCAGTGGGCGTACAGCGGTTTCAGGGTCGGCCCCTTGACCAGCACCATATGCAGCGGGCGCAGTTGCTGTGCGGGCTGCTTCAGGCCGAGCCTGTCCAGCAGCCCGGCGTTGCCCGGCCCGGCGCTGAAGACGATGCGTTGGGCGCGGATTTCCCGGCCGTCGACCAACAGGCCGCGCAGTTCGCCCTGCTCGCGTAGCGGTTCGATGCTTTCGGCGGCGAGCAAGCCGTCGCCGGCCAGTTCGGTCAGGCGTGCGATCAGGCTGGGTACGTCGAGCACCAATTCGGCCAGGCGATAGACCTTGCCCTTGAATTTCGGGTGCTGCAGCGCCGGCGGCAGCTCCTCGCCCTTGACCTGGTCGACTCGGCCGCGGACCGCCTTGCTGGCGAAGAAACTGGTGATATTGCCGGCCAGGCTGCCGGGGGACCATAAATAATGGGCTTCGGAAAGCAAACGCACGCCACTCAGGTCCAATTCGCCCTTGCCGCTCACCGCTTCGCGCCAGCGCCGCGGCATATCGGCGATCGCCTCGGAGGCGCCGGTCAGGGCGCCGTGCAGGGCGTATTTGGCGCCGCCATGAATGATGCCCTGGGATTTGACGCTCTGCCCGCCGCCCAGGCTTGCGTTTTCCACCAGCAGGGTGGCGAAGCCTTGGCGACGCAGGCGCGCATTCAGCCAGAGGCCGGCGATACCGCCGCCGACAATCAGAACGTCAGTGCTCAGAGCTTGGGACATGCGCGCGCCTCAATGTGAAAACAGATGTGCAGTATAGCGGGAAGCGCTCAGCCATAAGCTGCAAGCTCCCTTGAGGTTTTTGCTTGCGGATTGAAGCTTGGCGCTTGCGGCTGCTTTCCCCTCAATGTCCGGTGCTGTGCGAGAACAGTTGGATCACCGCCACGCCGCTGATGATCAAGCCCATGCCGAGCACTGCCGGCAGGTCCAGGCGCTGCTGGTAGAGCACGGCCGCGGCGACGCTGACCAGGACGATGCCGAGGCCCGCCCACACGGCGTAGGCGATGCCGACAGGGATGCTTTTCACCACCAGGCTGAGCATCCAGAAGGACAGGCCGTAGCCGAGTACCACCAGCAGCAGCGGGATGGGCTTGCTCAAACCGTCCAGCGCTTTGATGGCGGTAGTGGCGACGACTTCGGCGGTGATGGCGATGGCGAGGTAGAGGTAGCCGCTCATGGTGAGTCTCCTGTCTGATGGGGCTCATTCTAGGTATCTGGCTGATGGGGTAAACTTAATACCTATCTGTTTAGGAGATGGGTTATGCAATGGAATCTCGAGCAATTGCAGGTGTTCCTCAGCGTTGCCGAAGGCCATTCGTTTTCCGCCGTGGGGCGCCGAATGAACCGCGCGCAGTCTGCGGTCAGCAACGCCATCGCCATGCTCGAGACCGACCTCGGCGTGTCGCTGTTCGAGCGCAGCAGCGGTCGCCAACCGCGCCTGACTGCTGCTGGTGCCGCCTTGTTGGAGGAGGCGCGCGAGGTGTTGCGTCAGTGTCAGCGGCTCGAGGGGCGGGCGCTCGGGCTGGTGCGTGGCGAGGAGGTGAGCCTGCGTTTGGCGCAGGACGAGGCAATGCCCTATCAGCCGGTGCTCGATAGTCTCGAAGCGCTGGCCGGGGCTTTTCCCTTGCTCGAGGTGCAACTGACCAGCGGCGCCCAGGGTGAGGTTGCGCGCAAGGTGATCGAGCGACGCGCCGACCTTGGCCTGTTGTTCCATCACGAGGCGATGCCCGAGGCCCTCGAACGCCAGCGTCTGGGCAGCATCGAAATGGTTACGGTGTGCGGCGCCGGTCATCCCCTGGCCGACAGTCGGCATGCCGACCGGCGCACCCTGGCGCGTCATCGACAGTTATTGATGGCACTGGCGGACAGCCGCTACCCGGGCGGCGAGCAGATCAGCCCGGCGGTCTGGCGCACCGACAGCTTCTACGCCATGGCCGAACTATTGATGCGCAATCTCGGCTGGGCCTGGTTGCCGCGCCACGTGCTGCAATACCCGACTTACCAGGGCCAATTGGTCGAATTGAGCAGCGATTGGACGCCGCCGCCGTTGCTGGTCGAGCTGGTCTGCCGCCGCGACCAGGCGCTTGGCCCGGCGGCGCTGTGGTTGGCCGAGCGCTTTACCGAATACCTCCAGGGCATCGGATAGCGCAGCAGTCAGCGGCCATCCGCCTTGCAGCTCTGCTAAGCTGCGCGCCCATGAATAGAACCCTCTACAGCCTGCTGTTACACCTTGCCTTGCCCCTGCTTGCCGCGCGTCTGGCTTGGCGTGCCTGGCGCGCGCCGGCGTACGCCCGGCGCATCGGCGAGCGTTTCGCGCTTGGTTTACCCGCTTTCAAACAGGGCGGCATCTGGGTGCACGCGGTGTCGGTGGGCGAGAGCATCGCCGCGGCGCCACTGATTCGCGCATTGCTCGCGCGCTACCCGGACCTGCCTATCACCATCACCTGCATGACGCCGACCGGTTCCGAGCGGATTCAAGCGCTGTTCGGCGGCGCCGAGTTCGCCGGGCGGATTCAGCACTGCTACCTGCCTTACGACCTGCCCTGGGCGGCGTCGCACTTTCTCCAGCGCGTGCAGCCACGCCTGGCGGTAGTGATGGAGACCGAGCTGTGGCCCAACCATATTCAGCAATGCGCGCGGCGCGGGATTCCCGTGGCGCTGGCCAATGCGCGCCTGTCCGAGCGCTCGGCACGCGGTTATGCGCGCTTCGCCAAGTTGACCGCGCCGATGCTCGCGCAGCTGAGCCTGATTGCGGTGCAAACCGCAGCCGAGGCCGAGCGCTTTCGCAAACTGGGCGCGCGTGATGCCAGCGTCGAGGTCACGGGCTCGATCAAGTTCGATTTGAGCATCGAGCCTGAGCTGCGGCAGCGCGCCGCTGACTTACGCCAGCAGTGGCAGGCCGGGCAGCGACCGGTATGGATAGCCGCGAGCACCCACGCCGGCGAGGACGAGATCGTACTGGCGGCGCACCGCCAGTTGCTCGAACAATGGCCCGAGGCTTTGTTGATTCTGGTGCCGCGCCATCCGGAACGTTTCGTCTCGGTATTCGAGCTGTGCCGACAGCAGGGCTTCGCTGTGCGCCGACGCTCTACCGGCGAACCCGTGGTCGCTGCCGATCAGGTGCTGCTGGGTGACACTATGGGCGAGTTGCTATTGCTCTATGCCCTGGCCGACGCCGCCTTCGTCGGTGGCAGCTTGGTGGCCAACGGCGGGCACAACCTGCTCGAGCCGGCGGCGTTGGGCTTGCCGGTGCTCAGCGGTACGCATCTGTTCAATTTCCTGGAGATCGCCGCGAAGCTGCGCGACGCCGGCGCGCTGATCGAAGTGACGGATGCCCGCACCTTGGCCGAGGCGGTGGCGGCGCTTTGGCGCGAACCCGCCGCGGCGGCAAGGATGCGCGCGGCGGGCTCGGCGGTGATGCAGGCCAATCAAGGTGCGCTGGCCCGGCTGTTGGCGGGGTTGGGGCGACTGCTTGGCTAGCTGTTCTAGGCGATGCAGCGCAGCCCATAAAAAACCCGGGAAACGATGCCCGGGTTTTTTATGTAGCGCCGATCAGTAGTCGGCGTTGTCGCGCAATTGCGCTTCGGCGGCTTTGGCCAGGTCCGGCGGCAGGAAGTCCTTGTCCGGGTCGTAGTCCGGCTTGAGGAAGTTGCCCAAGGCTTCCAAGTCGGCCGGGCTGAGGGTGCCGGCGGCTTGTTTGAGGCGCAGGTTGTTGATGATGTAGTCGTAGCGCGCGTCGTTGTAGTTACGCACCGAGCTGTACAGCTGACGCTGGGCGTCGAGCACGTCGACGATATTGCGCGTGCCGACCTGATAGCCGATTTCGGTGGCTTCCAGGGCGCTCTGGTTTGAGATGATCGACTGCTTGCGCGCCTGCACGGTCTCGACGTCGGTATTGACCGCGCGATGCAGGTTGCGGGTGTTCTGCACCACCTGGCGGCGTAGGCTCTCACGCTGCTGTTCGGTCTGGCTCAGGCGCTCGTAAGCCTCGCGCACCTGGGAGCTGGTCAGGCCGCCGCTATACAGCGGGATATTCAACTGCAAGCCGATCGAGCGTTGCTCGGCGTCGCCGCTGAAGCGTTGGGAGCCCGGTAATCCAGTGTTGCTGAAGCCGAGGCTGTCGTTGTCGCCTTTCTGGTAACTGGCCACCGCATCCAGGGTTGGCGCGTGGCCGGCTTTGCGTTGGCGCAGAGTCTCTTCGGCGGCTTCCACCGCGTAGTTGCTCGCTTGCAGGTTGAGGTTCTGCGCTGCCGCCGTGTCGACCCAGGCTTTCGCATCGTTCGGCGTCGGCTCGAGGATCGGCAGGCTGTGCTGAATGCCTTCGATCGAGCTGTAGTCGCGGTTGGTCAGGGTGATCAACGCCTGGAAAGCGTCCTCCACCTGGCGCTCGGCGATAATCCGGTTGGCGCGGGCGGTATCGAAACCGGCCTGGGCTTCGAGTACGTCGGTCTTGTCCGACAGGCCGACATCGAAACGTTCGTTGGCTTGATCGAGCTGGCGCTTGAACGCGGCTTCCTCGGCTTTGGTCGAGGCCAGGTTGTCCTGGGCGCGCAATACCGCGAAATAGGTTTCCGCGCTTTGCAGAATCAGCTCCTGCTCGGTGGCGGACAGCTCCAGTGCGGCCTGTTCGTTGACCGCTTCTGCGGCTTGCAACTGGAACCAGCGGTCGGCACGAAACAGCGGTTGGCTGAGGTTGGCCTGATAGACCACACCGCTCCGCGAGCGGCTGAACGCGGGCGAATCGATTTCGCTGCGGGTATCGCTCAGATCGGCACCCGCCGAGAGGTTGGGCAGCAGGCCGGCGCGGGCCTGCGGTACCACTTCGCGGCGCGCTCGATAATCGGCACGGGCCGCCGCCAGGTCGGCATTGTTGTCGGCGGCTTCTTTATAGACGGCCACTAGATCGGTTTTGGTCGGCAATGGCGCTTGTTCGGCCCAGGCCAGTCCGGCGCAAGCGTAAGCCACGGCAAGGGTCAGCGGGAGTTTGCGCAGCATGTGGGCAATCCTGAATTGGACGGTAATCGGCAAGGCTAAGGGCGCCCGCCGAGAGGGTCAAGCCAGCGTTCCGTTAGGGAGCAAATTATTTGCAACAGGCGATGTGTGTGTCGCCACCGATCCGGGCCGCTCGGTACTTCGCCGCATCGATTGTGTGCGGTGTGCTTACTTACGTACGTCATTATCCGACGCGTGGGTCGAGTTTTTTTGACTCCGCGGTTGGTTTTATCGGCGGGGGTTGATTAGACTGGCCGGGTTCTTGTCGGGGTGCCCCAAATGCGGGGCTGAGATTGGCAGCTGCCGGATCCCGTTGAACCTGATCGGGTTAAAGCCTGCGTAGGGAACAAGATGCGCTCGTCGCTCCGCGTACGAGTTCTCTGGCACCGCCACCGGTGCGCCCCAGATCGCCGCCATCCAGGTTCGCTCCGACATTCAGCCGAGGAGAGAGCCACCGATGAGTGCCCCACAACAAAAAAATCTGAGCGAAAGCGCCCAGGTCGACCAGCAGTCGATCCAACCCTTCCCGCGTTCGCAGAAAGTCTACGTGCAGGGCTCGCGCCCGGATATCCGCGTGCCGATGCGCGAGATCAGCCTGGATGTGACGCCCACCGACTTCGGCGGCGAGATCAACGCCCCGGTCATGGTCTACGACACCTCCGGCCCCTATACCGACCCGAGCGTGACCATCGATGTGCGCCAGGGCCTGGCCGATGTGCGCTCCGCCTGGATCGACGATCGCGGCGACACCGAGCTGCTCGACGGCCTGAGTTCCAATTTCGGCCAGGAGCGCCTGGCCAATCCCGAACTGACTGCGATGCGCTTCGCCCATGTGCGCAACCCGCGCCGGGCCAAGCCGGGCAAGAACGTCAGCCAGATGCATTACGCACGCCAGGGCATCATCACCCCCGAGATGGAATACGTCGCCATCCGCGAGAACATGAAGCTGCAGGAAGCCCGCGCCGCAGGCTTGCTCGAGGCGCAGCACCCGGGGCATAGTTTCGGCGCCGCAATCCCCAAGGAAATCACCGCCGAATTCGTCCGTGAGGAAATCGCCCGCGGCCGCGCGATCATTCCGGCCAACATCAACCACGTGGAGCTGGAGCCGATGATCATCGGCCGCAACTTCCTGGTGAAGATCAACGGCAATATCGGCAACTCGGCGCTGGGCTCCTCGATCGAGGAAGAAGTGGCCAAGCTGACCTGGGGTATCCGCTGGGGTTCGGACACGGTGATGGACCTGTCCACCGGCAAGCATATCCACGAGACCCGCGAGTGGATCATCCGCAACTCGCCGGTGCCGATCGGTACCGTGCCGATCTATCAGGCGCTGGAAAAGGTCGGCGGCGTCGCCGAAGACCTGACCTGGGAACTGTTCCGCGACACCCTGATCGAACAAGCGGAACAAGGCGTGGACTATTTCACCATTCATGCCGGCGTACTGCTGCGCTACGTACCGATGACCGCCAAGCGCGTCACCGGCATCGTTTCCCGTGGCGGTTCGATCATGGCCAAGTGGTGCCTGGCGCACCATAAAGAGAACTTCCTCTATACCCACTTCGAGGAAATTTGCGAAATCATGAAGGCCTACGACGTCAGCTTCTCGCTGGGCGATGGCCTGCGTCCGGGCTCGATCGCCGACGCCAACGACGAAGCGCAGTTCGGCGAGTTGGAAACCTTGGGCGAGCTGACCAAGATCGCCTGGAAACACGACGTGCAGGTGATGATCGAAGGCCCCGGCCATGTGCCGATGCAACTGATCAAAGAGAACATGGACAAACAACTGGAGTGCTGCGACGAGGCGCCGTTCTACACCCTCGGCCCGCTGACCACCGACATCGCGCCGGGTTACGACCACATCACCAGCGGCATCGGTGCGGCAATGATCGGCTGGTTCGGTTGCGCCATGCTCTGTTACGTTACGCCCAAGGAGCACCTCGGTCTGCCGAACAAGGACGACGTCAAGACCGGGATCATTACCTACAAGATCGCCGCCCATGCCGCCGACCTCGCCAAGGGCCATCCGGGTGCGCAGATTCGCGACAATGCTTTGAGCAAGGCGCGCTTCGAGTTCCGTTGGGAGGACCAGTTCAACCTCGGTCTCGACCCGGATACGGCGCGCAGCTATCACGACGAAACGCTGCCCAAGGATTCGGCCAAGGTGGCGCATTTCTGCTCCATGTGCGGGCCGAAATTCTGCTCGATGAAAATAACCCAGGAAGTTCGGGTCTATGCTGAAGAACAGCGCATCGCCGCTCTCGACCTGGGCATTGAGGAAGGCATGCAGGCCAAGGCGGAAGAGTTCAAAGCGCAGGGTGCGCAGCTTTATCACAAGGTCTGATGGCGCTCTTGCCATGCCCCGGGGCATGGCGGGATGATGTAAGCGGGACGGGCCTCAGGGCCCGTTCATGTTGAATAGGGGGTCGTTATGCAACGGGATGATGTTGAGATAATCGAGCGGGAGGCCTGCTTCAGCGGCTTCTACAAGCTCGATCGCTTGCGGTTGCGTCATCGTCAGTTTGCCGGTGGTATGGGCCCCGAGCTCAGTCGCGAGTTATTCGTGCGCCACGATGCGGTCTGTGTCCTGCCTTACGATCCGCAGCGCGATACGGTGGTGTTGATCGAGCAGTTCCGGGTCGGCGCCATGCATAAGAGCGAGAACCCTTGGCTGCTGGAATTGGTCGCCGGGCTGATCGACAAGGACGAACAACCGGAAGAGGTGGCGCTGCGCGAGGCGGTCGAAGAGGCCAATCTGACCCTGACCTCCTTATGGCCGATTACTCAGTACTACCCGTCGCCAGGCGGCTCGGACGAGCGTGTGCATCTGTTCATCGGCCGTTGCGACAGCGAGGGCGCAGGTGGTGTGCACGGCCTGCCCGAGGAGGGTGAAGATATCCGGGTGCATGTCTGGCCCCTGGAAGATGCATTGGATGCGGTCAAGGATGGGCGCATCGAGAACGCTGCGAGCATTATCGCCCTGCAATGGTTGGCGTTGAACCGCATCGAAGTGCGGGGGTTGTGGTCGTGAACCTGCTACGCGAGCGCTACAGGGTCGACCTGGTCGAGCTGCAAGCCGCTTGCGAAGCCAACTACGCGCGCCTGATGCAGCTGTTGCCGGGCATGCGCGAGCAGCCGCAACCGCGCCGTGTCGCCTTGAGCCAGGGCGAGCACTTGTTAGGCGTATTGGCCTTGGAGGTGGTGGAGACCTGCCCCTATACCTCGACCATTCAGGTACGTCAGGAGCACAGTCTGCCCTGGCTGCCGGTGCCGCAATTGGAAGTGCGGGTGTATCACGACGCACGCATGGCCGAAGTCGTAGGCGCGCAGAGCGCCCGACGTTTTCGCGGGATCTATCCTTACCCGAATGCAGCCATGCATCAGCCCGATGAAAAGACCCAGCTCAATGTGTTTCTCGGCGAATGGCTCAGCCATTGTCTAGCCTGTGGACATGAGATGGCGTTGGTGCGCTGAGGCAAAGCGCTGAATAAATCAGCCAAGCCCCCGATCGCGCCCGGTTTTCTGTGACCCATGCCCGCTTAGTGGGTTTACCGCGGGCCGCGCCAGCCACCATAATTCGTCCATAATGCTCAAGGAGACGGCCTTGCCGAGCACGCCTATGTCCACCGCAGATTCCTCTGTACTGCTGGTGCAGTTATCCGACAGCCATCTATTTGCCGAAGCGGCGGGTAGACTGCTGGGCATGGATACCCAGGACAGCTTGCAGCGGGTGATCGAGCGGGTGCTGCAAGAGCAGTCGCAGATCGATTTGATCGTCGCCAGCGGCGACCTGTCGCAAGATGGCAGCGAGGCCTCCTATCGGCGCTTTCAGCAAATGACCGCGGCGATTCCTGCGCCGGCGCGTTGGTTTCCCGGCAATCACGATGAGATGCCGGCCATGCGCGCCGCGAGCCAGGGCAGCGATGTTCTGGAGCCGGTGATCGATCTGGGCAATTGGCGGATCACCTTGCTGAACTCATCGGTCTCCGGCGCGGTCCCGGGCTTTCTCGCCGACGATCAACTGGCGTTGCTGGAACGCGCACTCAGCGAGGCGCCGGAGCGCCACCATCTGGTCTGCCTGCATCATCACCCGATCTCCATCGGTTGCCGCTGGATGGAACCCATCGGTCTGCGCAATCCCGAGGCGCTGTTCGCCATCCTGGAACGTTTCGGCCAGGTGCGCGCACTGCTCTGGGGGCACATTCACCAAGAACTCGATCAGCAGCGCGACGGCATTCGCCTGCTGGCCTCGCCCTCGACCTGCGTGCAGTTCGCGCCCGGCAGCGAAGAGTTCCAAGTCGATACCACGGCGCCGGGCTACCGCTGGCTGCGCCTGTTCGACGACGGACGCCTGGATACCGGCGTATCGCGGGTGACCGGCATCAAGTTCGAAGTCGATTACAGCGTCAAGGGCTATTGATTCGAACCGTAGGCGGAAAGCCATAAGCTGCAACCAGGGGCCAAAAGCCTGATGCTGTCCGGATCGGCAGCGCACCGAGTAGCTTGCAGCTTGCAGCCCTGTCCTAGTAGCCTCCCGCTCCATGACTGAAAACACCGTAACTATCCTTTATCTCCATGGCCTCAACAGCTCGCCCACCTCGCTGAAGGCCAGCCTGCTGGTGCGAGCCATGGCGCAGATGGGCCTGGCCGACCGGTTGCGGGTGCCGGCCCTGCATCACCACCCGCGTCAGGCCATTGCCCAGATCGAGCGGCTGATCCTCGAACTCGATCGGCCCCTGTTGGTCGGCAGTTCGCTGGGCGGCTACTATGCGACCCACTTGGCCGAGCGCCACGGTTTGCGTGCACTGCTGATCAATCCGGCGGTGCGCCCGCATCTGCGCTTCGATGGTTACCTGGGGCCGCAGAAAAACTACTACAGCGATGAAACCTGGGAATTGACCGCCGATCACGTGACGGCCCTGGCCGAACTGGACGTGCCGCCGCCGCACGATCCCGCGCGTTATCAGGTATGGTTGCAGACCGCCGACGAAACCCTCGATTATCGCGACGCCCAGGCCTATTACCGCGCCTGTGCGTTGCGCATCCAGGCCGGTGGCGATCATGGTTTTCAGGGTTTTGCCGAGCGTCTGCCGATGCTCTTCGCTTTCGCCGGTATTCCCCGCCATTTATGGCAGGATATCGACTTTTCCGCTCTCAATTGACCACAAGAGACCCCATGGCTCAACAGAACGCCTATAACGCCGACGCCATCGAAGTCCTTTCCGGCCTGGACCCGGTGCGCAAGCGCCCGGGCATGTACACCGACACCAGCCGGCCCAACCATTTGGCCCAGGAAGTCATCGACAACAGCGTCGACGAGGCCCTGGCCGGCCATGCCTCCTCGATCCAGGTGATCCTGCACGAGGACAATTCCCTGGAAGTGCTCGACGACGGTCGCGGCATGCCGGTGGACATCCACCCGGAAGAGGGGGTGCCGGGGGTCGAGCTGATCCTCACCAAGCTGCACGCCGGCGGTAAATTCTCCAACAAGAACTACCAGTTCTCCGGTGGTTTGCACGGCGTCGGCATCTCGGTGGTCAACGCCCTGTCGACCCGGGTCGCGGTGCGCGTCAAGCGCGACGGCAACGAATATGGCATGACCTTCGCCGATGGCTATAAAGCCAGTGATCTGGAAGTGCTGGGCACGGTCGGCAAACGCAACACCGGCACCAGCGTGCATTTCTGGCCGGATGGCAAATATTTCGACTCGCCGAAGTTCTCGGTCAGCCGCCTCAAGCACGTGCTCAAGGCCAAGGCTGTGCTCTGTCCCGGCCTGAATGTCAGCTTCGAGGACAAGGCCAGCGGCGAGCGTGTCGAATGGCTGTATGAGGACGGCCTGCGTTCCTATCTGGTGGATGCGGTCAGCGAGTTCGAGCGTCTGCCCAATGAGCCCTTCTGTGGCGCCTTGGCCGGCAATAAAGAGGCTGTCGACTGGGCCTTGCTTTGGCTTCCGGAAGGCGGCGAGACGCTGCAGGAAAGCTACGTCAACCTGATCCCCACGGCTCAGGGCGGCACCCACGTCAATGGTCTGCGCCAAGGCTTGCTGGACGCCATGCGCGAGTTCTGCGAGTTCCGCAGCTTGCTGCCGCGTGGGGTGAAGCTGGCGCCCGAAGATATCTGGGAGCGCATCGCCTTCGTCCTGTCGATGAAGATGCAGGACGCGCAATTCTCCGGTCAGACCAAGGAACGCCTGTCCTCGCGCGAGGCTTCGGCCTTCGTCGCAGGCGTGGTCAAGGATGCCTTCAGCCTCTGGCTCAATGCCCACCCGGAGGTCGGTCAGCAGCTCGCCGAGCTGGCGATCAGCAATGCCAACCGTCGCCTCAAGGCGGGTAAGAAGGTCGAGCGCAAACGCATAACCCAAGGCCCGGCATTGCCTGGCAAACTGGCTGATTGCGCCGGGCAGGACCCGATGCGCTCCGAATTGTTCCTGGTCGAAGGCGACTCCGCTGGCGGTTCGGCCAAGCAGGCGCGGGACAAGGAGTTCCAGGCGATCATGCCGCTGCGCGGCAAGATCCTGAATACCTGGGAGGTGGATGGCAGCGAGGTGCTGGCATCCCAGGAAGTGCACGACATTGCCGTGGCCATTGGCATCGATCCCGGTTCCAACGACCTGGCGCAATTGCGGTACGGCAAAATCTGCATTCTCGCCGACGCCGACTCCGACGGTCTGCATATTGCCACCTTGCTCTGCGCCCTGTTCGTTCGCCATTTCCGCGCGCTGGTGGATGCGGGGCACGTTTATGTGGCGATGCCGCCGCTGTACCGCATCGACCTGGGCAAGGAGATCTTCTATGCCCTGGACGAGGCCGAGCGCGACGGCATTCTCGATCGCCTGGTCGCCGAGAAGCGCCGCGGCAAGCCGCAGGTCACCCGCTTCAAGGGCCTCGGCGAGATGAACCCGCCGCAACTACGCGAAACCACCATGGACCCCAATACCCGGCGCCTGGTGCAACTGACATTGGACGACTATCCCGGCACCCAGGAAATCATGGACATGCTGCTGGCGAAAAAGCGCGCCGGCGACCGTAAATCCTGGCTGGAGTCCAAGGGCAACCTGGCCGAGGTGTTGCTCTGATGCGGCGTTTGTGCGCCCTTGTGTTGCTCGTGGTCACCCCGGTTCTGGCCGATATGCCGGCGCCCGCCGAGCTGAAGTTGCTCAGCGAACATCCGGTCGAAGGCATAGTCGGTGGCAATCTGTCCGGTCTGGCCTGGTGTGGCGATGCGCTCTGGGCGGTCTCCGATCGCGACGATGACCGGGTGTATCGCCTGGATGCGCGCGAGCCGGTGTGGCGCGCCGAAGCCGAAGCTTTCGTCGTTCCGCCTGCGCCACAAGCCGCATTGCCCTGGGGCTTGCGCATGCGCAGTTGGATCTCGGGCGCGGCGCGTGGTGGCGAACTGGATTTCGAGGGGCTGTCGTGCGACGCCCTGGGCAACCGCTATCTGGTCAGCGAAAGCCAGGCCGCGGTATTGCTGCTGCCCATGGCCGGCGCCCCGCAATGGCTGACATTGCCCGATGGCCTGGTGCGCCAGGCGCGGGCCAGCGGCATGTTGCTGCACTTCAATTCGTTATTCGAGGGCATCGCCGTGGATGCCGAGGGCGCGCGCCTGTGGTTGGCGGCCGAAGCGCAGCGCCGTGGTCTGCTGGTGTTGCATAAGCAGCGCTCGAGCTGGCGCTGCACTGGCGGCTGCGTATTGCAGAGCGAAGGCGGCAGCGAGCCGTCGCCGGCGCAGTTGAGCGACGAGTCCGCACCCGTGGATTATTCCGGCCTCGCCTTTTTCGCCGAGAAACTCTTCACCCTCGAACGCCAGGCGCACCGTATTTGCCGGCGTAAGCCGAGTTCGGGGGAAGTCGAACGCTGTTGGTCGTTCGCCGCCGAGGCGCTGACAGCGGAGCGGCGTTATCCGCCGTCCCATGGCATGGCCGAAGCGCTCTGGATCGATGCCGAGGGCGCATGGATCGGTGTCGATAACGGCGGTTTCGAGCGCGCCGATGGCGAACAGCGGCCGATCGTCTGGCGTTTCGCCGCACCCGCGGGTGGCTGGGGGCAGGTCAAGTGAGCACGCCTGCGCCTGGCCAGCGCGCCGGACGGGTCATGTTGATCATGGCCTGGGTTGCCGCCCTGGCGCTGGCCACGCACTTTTTCGGGCAATGGGAGACGCGTCGTGATAACCCCAATCAGGCGCCCAAGTCGGTGCACGGCGACGGCTATATCGAAGTACAACTGCTGAGCAGTCGCGGCGGCCATTACCTGTTGGATGGCAAGATCGACGGGGTGACCGTCACCTTGCTGCTCGATACCGGCGCCACTGCGGTCGCGATACCCGCCGCGTTGGCCGAGCGCCTGGGTTTAGCGCGCGGCGCGCCGGTGCAAGTAAGAACCGCCAACGGCACCGTTACCGGCTACCGCACGCGCTTGAACAGCCTGGAGCTGGGCGAGATCCGTTTATACGACGTCGCCGCCCTGGTTACCCCGGGCATGGACGGCGAGGAAGTGCTCCTGGGCATGAGCGCCCTGAAACAACTCGAATTCACTCAGAAGGGCGGCACCCTGGTGCTGCGCCAATCCACTTTGCAATGAGGCCCGCATGAGCGAATCCCTCGATTTGAGCCTGGACGGCGTCGAACGCCGTTCCCTTGCCGATTTCACCGAGCAGGCTTATCTCAACTATTCGATGTACGTGATCATGGACCGCGCGTTGCCGCATATCGGCGACGGTTTGAAACCGGTGCAGCGACGTATCGTCTACGCCATGAGCGAACTCGGCCTGGATGCCGACGCCAAGCACAAGAAGTCGGCGCGCACCGTCGGTGACGTGCTTGGCAAGTTCCATCCGCATGGCGACTCGGCCTGCTACGAGGCCATGGTGCTGATGGCGCAGCCGTTCAGCTACCGTTACACCCTGGTCGACGGCCAGGGCAACTGGGGTGCGCCTGACGATCCGAAATCCTTCGCCGCCATGCGCTACACCGAGGCGCGTCTGTCGCGTTACTCGGAAGTGCTGCTGAGCGAGCTGGGCCAGGGCACCGTGGATTGGGTGCCGAACTTCGACGGCACGCTCGACGAGCCGGCGACCTTGCCGGCACGGCTGCCGAATATCCTGCTGAACGGCACCACCGGCATCGCCGTGGGGATGGCCACCGACGTGCCGCCGCATAACCTGCGCGAGGTCGCCGCGGCCTGCATCCGTCTGCTCGACCAGCCAGACGCCACCGTCGAGCAGTTGTGCGAGCACGTGCTGGGTCCGGATTATCCGACCGAGGCGGAGATCATCACGCCCCGTGCGGACTTGTTGAAAATCTACGAAACCGGTCGCGGCTCGGTGCGCATGCGCGCCGTTTACCGTATCGAAGACGGCGATATCGTGGTCACCGCGCTGCCCCATCAGGTCTCCGGCTCCAAGGTGCTGGAGCAGATCGCCGGGCAGATGCATGCGAAAAAGTTGCCGATGGTCGCCGACCTGCGCGACGAATCGGACCATGAGCACCCGTGCCGCATCGTGATCATTCCGCGCTCGAACCGGGTCGATGCCGAAGAGCTGATGCAACACCTGTTCGCTACCACCGAGCTGGAATCCAGCTACCGGGTCAACACCAACGTCATCGGCCTCGACGGCAAGCCCCAGGTGAAAAACCTGCGGCAGATGCTGCGCGAATGGCTGGAGTACCGCGTCGGCACCGTGCGCCGGCGTCTGCAGTTCCGCCTGGACAAGGTCGAGCATCGCCTGCACCTGTTGGAAGGCCGCTTGATCGCCTTCCTCAATTTGGATGAAGTGATCCATATCATCCGCACCGAGGATCAGCCCAAACCGGTGCTGATGGCGCGCTTCGGACTGACCGACGTGCAGGCCGAATACATTCTGGAAACCCGCCTGCGCCAATTGGCGCGGCTGGAAGAAATGCAGATCCGCGGCGAGCAGGAAGCCCTGGCCAAGGAACGCGCCAAGTTGCAAAGCCTGCTCGGTAGCGAAGCCAAGCTGAAGAAGTTGGTGCGCGAAGAAATCATTGCGGACGCCGGGACCTATGGCGACGACCGCCGTTCGCCGATCGTCGCCCGCGCCGAAGCCCGCGCCCTGTCGGAAACCGAGCTGCTGCCGACCGAACCGGTCACGGTGGTGGTGTCCGAGAAGGGCTGGGTACGCTGCGCCAAGGGTCACGATATCGATGCCACCGGCCTGTCGTACAAGGCCGGCGACGGCTTCAAGGTCGCAGCTCCAGGGCGTTCCAATCAATACGCGGTGTTTATCGACTCGACCGGGCGCAGCTATTCGTTGCCCGCCCACTCGCTGCCTTCGGCGCGGGGCCAGGGCGAACCCTTGACCGGCCGCCTGCAACCGCCGCCGGGGGCGACCTTCGAGTGCGTGCTATTGCCGGACGACAATGCCCTCTATGTGATCGCTTCCGACGCCGGTTACGGTTTCGTGGTCAAGGGCGAAGACCTGCAAGCCAAGAACAAGGCCGGCAAGACCCTGCTCAGCCTGCCCAACGGCGCTTTGGTGGTGCCGCCCAAGCCGCTGGCCAATCGCGAAGAGGATTGGTTGGCCGCCGTCACTACCGAGGGGCGCCTGCTGCTGTTCCCTGTGCGCGATTTGCCGCAACTGGGGAAAGGCAAAGGCAACAAGATCATCGGCATTCCTGGCGAGCGGGTCGCCAGCCGCGAGGAGTACCTGACCGACTTGGCCGTGTTGCCGGCGGGGGCGACTCTGGTATTGCAGGCGGGTAAGCGTACCCTGTCGCTCAAGGCCGACGACCTGGAGCATTACAAGGGTGAACGCGGGCGCCGCGGCAACAAGCTGCCGCGCGGTTTCCAGCGCGTCGACGCGCTGTTGGTGGAGGCGCTCGGCTAGGTAGGAATCGCGAAGCGGCGTCCCGTGCCGCTTCGATGGCGCTAGCAGGTTGTTGAAACCCCCTGTGGTTATTCAACGACCTGCCAATGGAGGCCGAATGAGCGACGAGAGGCAGCAGGCCAGTTTGCAATGGTCGGGGCAGGGCGGTCAGCAACTGCGCCTGAACGTGGGTGGCGCCTGGCTGCTGAATGTCGGCAAACCCGACCTCGACGCCGTGTGGCGCAGCCAGCCTGACCTGCCGGCGCAGCTGCCGGTGGACGTGACGGTCACGGCCTGGGACAGCAGCCTGCTGGCGCTGCTGCGTCGGTTGCAACGCTTGGCCAGCGCCGCGGGCGTGGAGCTGTGCTGGCAGAACCTGCCCGACGGCGCGGCGCGGATGCTGCAAATGGCCGCGACGCCATCCACCCAGGCGCAGGGCGAGCCGCCGGTACGTTTCGGCCCGGTATCACGCCTGGGCCTGCTGGCGCTCGCCGTATTGGCGTCTATCGACAAGGCCTGCAGCTTTCTCGGCGAAGTGGTGTTGGCGCTGGGGCGGCAACTGAGCGGGCGCGGGCGCATGCGCGCCGGTGACTTCTGGCTGGCCTTGCAGCAGTGCGGGCCCGGCGCTCTGCCGATAGTCGCGCTGATCGCCACCCTGGTGGGCTTGATTCTCGCGTTCGTCGGCGCGGCCCAGCTCGAAGCCTTCGGCGCTCAGCTGTATATCGCCAATATGGTGGCCATCGGCATGACCCGCGAGATGGGCGCCCTGATGACCGCGGTGATCATGGCCGGGCGCACCGGTGCCGCCTATGCCGCCGAGCTTGGCAGCATGCAGGCCAACGAAGAGATCGACGCATTGAAGACCTTCGGCTTCCCGCCGCTGGAATTCCTGGTATTGCCGCGCGTGTTGGCGCTGTTGGTGAGCATGCCGCTGCTGTGCGCCTTCGCCGATGCGCTGGGAATTCTCGGCGGCTTCATTATCGGCGCCGGTTTGTTCGATATTTCCGCGGCGCTTTACCTGTCGCAAAGCCTGGAGATGCTCAGCCTCGCCGATTTCCTCGTGGGGATTTTCAAGAGCCTGGTGTTTGCCGTGTTGATCGGCCTGATCGGTTGCCACTACGGCCTGATCAGCGGCCGTAACGCCCAGGCCGTCGGTCAGGCGGCCACCGGCGCGGTGGTCAGCATCCTGGTGGCGCTAGTGGTGAGCGATGCGCTGATCACCCTGATATTCACCCGCCTGGGGATCTGAGATGAGCGAAGCGATCCTGGTCGCCGAAGATCTCAGCGCCGGCTATGGCAAGCTGGTGATCCAGCGCGATCTGAATTTCGCCATCCGCCGTGGCGAGATCTTCGTCATCATGGGCGGCAGCGGTTGTGGCAAGAGCACGCTATTGCGTCACCTGATCGGTTTACAGGCGCCGCTGGCCGGGCGGGTGCTGTTCGATGGCGAGGACTTCTGGGCGCACGACGAGGACAGTCGCGCGGCGTTGCAGCAGCATTTCGGCGTGCTCTACCAGAACGGCGCCTTATGGGGGGCGATGACCCTGCGTGAGAATATCTGCCTACCTCTGGCGGCTTACCGACCGATGTTGCGCGAGGCCGAGCTGAACGAACTGGCGGCGCTGAAACTTGGGCTGGTCGGCCTGGCTGGCTGCGACGAACTCTATCCCTCGCAGTTGTCCGGCGGCATGCGCAAACGCGCCGCATTGGCCCGGGCGCTGGCGCTCGATCCGCAGGTATTGTTCTTCGATGAGCCCTCGGCGGGCCTCGACCCGATCAGCTCCCTGGCCCTTGACGAGCTGATCCTGCAGTTGCGTGACAGCCTGGGGGCGAGCATCGTGTTGGTGACTCATGAATTGCCGAGTATCCATGCGGTAGCCGATACCTGCTTATTTTTAGACGCCGAGGCGCGCACGCAAATCGCCCTCGGCCCCGTGCAGCAGTTGCTCGATGAGGCGCCGGACAAGGTGCAGCGCTTTTTGCGACGTGGCGAGCGCGGGCAGACGACGGAGGCCGAATGAGCGAGGCACGCAAACCTTTTATGATCGGGGCTTTTCTGCTGGGCGGCTTGGTGCTGCTGGTGGCCGGCATCATGCTGTTGTCGCGCGACAGTTGGTTCGCCCAGCCGAGCGAGTACGTGGTGTACTTCACCGGCTCGTTGGATGGCCTGGACGTCGGCGCCGATGTCACCTACCGTGGCGTCAAGGTCGGTACCGTGCGTGAAATTCGCCTGTCCTACGATCGCCAGCTCAAGGATGTGGTGATGCCGGTGGTGGTGCGCATCGACAGTCCGAACGGCAAGAGTGAGGGCAAACGGGGGTTCGATCAGTTCATCGGCCAATTGGTCGAACGCGGTTTGCGCGCCCAGCTGCAAACCCCGAGTCTGCTCACCGGCAAGGCCATAGTCGCGCTCGATATGTTTCCCCGCGAATCCGGCTACGTGCGGGCTCCGCACGACCTCGATCTACCGACTATTCCCAGCGTGCCGTCGCGTATCGATCAGATCGCCGATGTATTGCGAGAGCTGGCCGCCAGCCTGCGTCAGTTACCCTTGCAAGAAATGGCCGTGTCGGCGCAGAGAACGTTGGAGGCCATGGAAAAGCTGACGAACTCCGCGGAACTGCAGCAAGGATTGCAGAGCATGAGCCAATTGTTGGCAAAATTGGACCGTTTGAGTGGCAAGTTAGAACAACAATTGCCGCCAATCATGGATAATGTGCAGCAAAGCAGTGTTGATTTACGGATTGCGGTTGCGGATATTCGTAGCGCTGCGCAAACCACCGCGCAGGCCCTCGAACAGGTCAACGCGCTGGCTGTCGAGACTCGTCGCAGTCTGGGGCCGAAATCGGAAATACAATACGAATTGCTGCAGGCATTGCAGGAGCTGAACCGCGCGAGCAAGGCGATGCAGCGAACGCTGGAAGGGCTGGATCAGCAGCCCCAGTCGCTTATTTTTGGTAAATAGTCGCTCATATTTGGTAAATCAAGGTGATCTTTCAATGAGTTTGTCGCGTTTCTCTTCGCCGCTCATGCTGCTTTGCGCAGTGCTGGCCCTGTCGGGCTGCGCACAGTTGTTGGCGCCGCAGACGCAGTTCTATCAGTTGGAGCATGGCGGACCGGAGCTACCGAAGGACGACAAAGGGCCGGCTGTCCTGCTCGGGCCGCTAACGCTGGCCGATTACCTGCAACGCGAGAACCTGGTGCAGCGCGAACCCGACGACAGCCTGAGCATCAGCCAGCAGGCGCGCTGGGCCGGGAGTCTGCAAAACGATGTCGGCCAGCTGATGTTGCGCCAACTGGCCGGGCAGTTGAACACCAGCCGTATCGCGCTCTACCCGGATCGCGTCGGTTTCGACAGTGAAGTTCAGGTGTTGTTGCATATCAGTCGGCTCGATTCGGGTGCGCAGCGCCCGGCGGTGCTGGAAGCGCAATGGCGTTTGCTGGATGGTAAGGGCGTGCTGCGCGGCAGCCGCCTGGTGCGTCTGCAAGAGGAACATCAGGGTAGCCCCGCTGCGCAGGTACGCGCACAAAGCCTGTTGATGCAGCGGTTGGCCGATCAGTTGACCGCGGCGATCAATAACATGCCACAGGCCGAACCCGTTGCACTGCCTAAACCCAAGCCGCCGGTGCCTGAAAAGCGCCCCGCCAATGGCCCGCAGATGCCGGTAATCGAGCCGGCCACGCAGATGGATGTGTTCCGCTTCTAAAAGGGAAGGGGCGGCGCCAGTGGGTTGCCCGCCGACACCTCCGGAGATGAAGGTGGCGGAAGATCCGCTGCCGTCGCCCCGCCTAGGCGCCGCTCAGGCTTCTATGGTCTTTTCAGTCGCGCTCGTGCATGCGCTCTAGCTGGCGCTCGAGCAGTGCCGGGTAAGGCTCCAGCAGTCGTTCCACGCAATAGGTGCCTTCGGGGCTGGCGATGGCGCGGATGCGCGCATGTTGACGGACCAGGTCGTCGTCGCCGACGCGGCGGTCGAGTAGCAGTAGGTTGCGGCTGTGCTGGGACAGCGCCAGGGCATCCTGAGCGGTTTCGCTGAGCAACAGATCGCCCTGGCTCAAACCGAGCAGGCCTTCGCCCTGGGTCAGCGCCAGTTGCAGCTGCAGGGTGATGCCGCTGTCGGCCACCTCGATCTGCAGGGCATGGCCCAGGGCTCGCATCAGCTCGCCGCAACAGATCGCATGGGTCAGATAATCTTCGCCGCTGTCGCGCTGATGGAACAGCATCAGGCTGCTGCCGTCGCTCAGGGTGTGCAGCTCGCCCTGATACAGGTCCGCAGCCTGGCCCAGGCAATCGCGGTAGCGTTGCAACAAGTCCAGCAAGCGCGCCCGCGGCAGTCTGCGCAGTTGTTCCTGGGCTCCCAGCTGAATGGCCAGCACAGCGCTCTGCGGCGGTTGTTCTGGGTCGGGTGCGGGCGTCGGCGGATCGGTCTCGAATTCATCGCTCAATTCGCTGAACGGATCCTCGCTTTCGCCGGGTTCCTCTTCAGGCGCCGGGGCGTCGTCCAGATCGTCGAAGCGTTCGTCGCGCAGGTCGCGCACTTCGAATGCCGGGTCCTGCTCGTCGTCGAAGTATTCGTCGGCTTCCTCATCCGGTTCATCGTCGAAAGCCTCCGGCTCGGGTTGCGGTTTTTCCGGTACAAGGCGAGCCTGCAGTTGCCGCGCCAGGTCGCCGATTTCATCCTGGCGCGCCGAGCCCGGAGCGGGATCGTCGGGGTCGCGCAGCCATACCCGCAGTTGCAGCAGCGGGGTGGAGATATGCCGGCCCAGGCGCATGCTCAGCGACAGCGCCAAAGCCAGCAGAATCAGGCTGAGAATGCCCATGCTTTGCAAGCTGATGGTCATCGGCTGCTGAAACTGGCGCATATCGAGGCTGATGCGCAGCTGCCCGGCGATCACTTCCTGGAAGGTGATGGGCACCGAATAGATGCCGTCGGTATCGCCGAGCAGGCCCTGGACCGGGCGCGAGCCGGACTCGGCGAGAATGCGGTTGTCCACGCTGTAGATGACCGCATGGGCCACCAGCGGGTTTTTCACCAGTTCGTTGAGCAGCACGTTGAGGCTGAGGGCGTCGTTGGACACCAGCGGCTCTTTGGCCGAGGCAGCCGTCTGCTCGATCAGGCTCTGGCCGATGGCGTTCGCCTGTTGTTGCATGGCCTGTTTGAACTGCATGCCGATCACCCAGGCATAGATCACCAGCGCCAGCGCCACCAGCAACAGGCTATGGCTGGCGATGCGCAGTGCCAGGGGCACGCGGCGTTGGCGCAATGCTTGGAACAGCAGCAGGAAGAAATTATCGGATTTTACGGGGGAGGGCCGGTTCACAGAGCTCGGCTCATGTCGACTTAAGTGCCGCGCAGTATAACGGTCGGCCTGCGCAGGTCAAAGCGGCGGGCGTGCCCAGTCCGCTTCCTTGGCCGATTTCACCTATTTGTGCGCGCCGGCCCGGCCGCCGCTACATTTTCAAGGGTCTGATCGCGGCGAAAATGGGTAGAATGAGCGCCTTTTCCCAGGCCCGCATGGCAGATGTGGGTCGCCAACCAGCCCTGGAGAGTGCGCCTTGCGCGAAATCGTCCTGATCAATATCACCGGTGAAGATCGTCCCGGCTTGACCGCTGCCATCACGGGCGTGCTGGCTCACGGTGGGGTGAGCATTCTGGATATCGGCCAAGCGGTCATCCACGACACGTTGTCGTTCGGCATCCTGGTCGAAATTCCCGATACCGAGCGCGCTTCGTCGGTGCTCAAGGATGTGCTGTTCACCGCTTATAAGCTCGACCAACAGGTGCGCTTCACGCCTGTCTCCGAGGTGGACTACCAGCAGTGGGTCAGCGGTCAGGGCAAGGCCCGGCACATCGTCACCTTGTTGACCCGCAAGGTCACGGCCGAGCAATTGCAGCGAGTCAGCGCCATCACCGCCAAATATGGGTTGAATATCGACCATATCGACCGCTTGTCCGGGCGCATGCCGCTCGATACGCCGGTGGATCAGGGCAAGGGCTGCATCGAGTTTTCCGTGCGCGGCGAACCGGCCGATCCTGCGGGCTTGCGCGCCGAGTTTCTCAGCGTGGCCCAGGAGCTGAATGTCGATATCGCCTTCCAGCGCGACTCGCTGTTCCGCCGCAATCGCCGCCTGGCGGTGTTCGACATGGATTCGACACTGATCGAGGCCGAGGTGATCGACGAGTTGGCCAAGGCCGCCGGGGTCGGGGAAAAAGTTTCCGAGATCACCGAGCGTGCGATGCGCGGCGAGTTGGATTTCGCCGCCAGCTTCAGGGAGCGTTTGGCGCTGCTCAAAGGCTTGCCGGAAGATGTACTAAGCGATATCGGCGCCTCGCTGCGCCTGACCGAGGGCGCCGAAACGCTGTTCAGCGAGCTGCGCCGGTTGGGCTACAAAACCGCGATTCTGTCCGGCGGGTTCAGCTATTTCGCCAAGCAGTTGCAGGCCAAGCTGGGCATCGACTACGTATTCGCCAACGAACTGCAAATCGTCGACGGTCTGGTTACCGGGGTGGCGGTCGAACCGATCGTCGATGCCCAGCGCAAAGCCGATCTGCTGCGCGAGCTGGCGCAGAAGGAAGGCTTGCGCTTGGAGCAGACGATTGCCGTGGGCGATGGCGCCAACGACCTGCCGATGCTGGCGATTGCCGGCCTGGGCGTGGCCTTCCGCGCCAAGCCACTGGTCAAGCAGTCGGCCAAGCAGGCGATTTCGACCCTTGGCCTGGATGGCATTCTCTATCTGCTGGGGTTTCGCGATCGCGACGGCCTGGAATAGGACGGTACGCATAAAAAAGCCGACGCATGCGTCGGCTTTTTTATGCTCGTGGCCGTTATTCGTCGCCCGCTGAGAAGTCGTAATCCATCGACTGGCTGGGGCCTTGCAGGTAGTAGCCCTGAATGTAATTGACCCCGGCCTGCCACAGCGTGGCCAGTACGGTGGCGCTTTCGACGAAGGGCACGATGGTCAATTTGGCTTGCGCATGCAGGCTGGCCAGTAGGGTTTTCAGTGCTTCCTGGCTTTCCGCCTGGCTCAGATCCTGGGAGTAGGAGCCGTCGACTTTGACGAAGTCGATATTCAGGTGTTTCAGCGTATTGAACGGATTGATCGCACAGCCGAATTGGCTGAGGCCGACCTTGCAGTGCAGTTCGTGCAGGCCTTGGGTCAGTGTCTTGGCTTGTTTCAGGCCGGCGATCGCATCGGGTTCGCTGATCTGGAAGACCAGCGAGTCCGAGGGCAGGCGAGCGGCTTTCAAGGCTACGCTGAGCCAGGGCAGCAGGGTTTTGTCTTGCAGGCTGGCGCTCGACAAGTGCACGAACAGGCGGGTGCTGTGGCCCTTGCTGCGGTGGTCGGCGAGCAGCTTGATCGAGCTGAGTATTACCCAACGGTCGATCTTCTCGCCCAGGCCGGCCTCTTTGGCGGCATTCAGGAAATCATGCGGCGGTACTTCCTCGCCCTTGGCGTTGAGCAGGCGCAGCAGCACTTCGTAATGCTCATGGCTATCGCCACGCAGGCTGATGATCGGTTGGAACAGGAGGCGGAAACTGTTGTTTTCCAGCGCTTGCTTGACCAATGCCAGCAAGTCGCCGCGATTGGCGGCGGCTGCCAGCTCGTCGGCGGGGTTGAATATCTTCAGTGCATTGCCGTCGAGCTCGTCCGCACAGCGGTGGGCGCGGTCGACGACATCCTGGGCTCTGGCGGTTTTCTCGTTGAGTCCGGCGACGCCGATCGACAAGGTGGTCTGTACGGTACGGCCGCTGACATCGAATAAATGGCCTTCGATTTTCTTCAGCAAAGCACCGAGGTTGGCCTCGGCTTGCTCCGCCGTCAGTCCTGGTTGCAATACGGCGAACACGTCGTCGCCGAAGCGCGCCAGCTGCGCCTCCCCGGGGAAATGCGCGCGCAGCACCGTGGTCAGGTCGGTGAGCAGCAGATCGATGCCGGCCAGGCCGACCTCGGCCAGCAAGGTGGAGTACTGGTCCAGACGGATATACGCCAGGCTGGCCGGCTGCCCGGCATTCACCGCGCGCTCGACGGCGGCGTCCATGAGTTCGAGGAAATAGCTGCGGTTGTACAGGCCGGTGACCAGGTCCTGGCTGCTGATTTCGCGCAGCTTCTCTTCCAGCTCGGCATTGCTCGATTCGGCGCGGATCACCACCTGGATGCACGGCTCGCCGTCATAGGTGGCGGGCGAGAAATTCATCCGGGCGGCGAAGCTCTTGCCATCCGCCTTGACCCCGTTGCAGGCCAGCTCGGCAACGCCTTCGGCGCTCTGGTAGTTCTTCAGGAAGTCTTTGAAATTGCTTTGATCGCCACTGGCGATCAGGTCGATCATCGGCATGCCTTCGAGTTCGTCGGCATCCTGATAGTCGAAGAGTTCGAGGTAGGCGCGGTTGGCATAGATGTGCATGCCGTCATGCACGTAGGTGATCGCATCCACCGAGCTGTCGAGCAGCAACTGGCAGCGCTTTTCCGCTTCGCGCAGGGCGACTTCCGCTGCACGACGGGCGCGCCGCTCTTCGAGGTTGCTCAGTTCGCGTTTGGCGACCAATACCAGGCGCTCGTCCTCACCCTGGGGCAGGGCGTCCTGGGCGCCGATCGACAGCGCTTCGGTGACGCTGTCGGAGTCGTTGTCGGCGAGCAGCTGGATGACCGGAATATCCTTGGCCTGGCGGCGAATGGCGCTGATGGCTTCGTGCGGGTCGAGGTGTTCGCTGGTCGGGGAGCAGATCAGCAAGTCCCAGCTTTGCTGCAGTGCTTCGGCCAGATCCTCGCTCGAGGTCAGGCGATGCACGCGGGTCGCGCGCCCTGCATTACGAAACAGGCTGACAAGCCGTTCCGCCTCGTTTTGCGAGTCTTCGAGAATGAGGAGCCGAATAGTTTTTTTTTCGATGGCCATAGCTGAGATCAAGTCTGCGCCGAACGGGTGCGAAAAGGCGACAAAAGGTCGAGAGTCGGCAATCTACAGAGACTTCCAGAGTGAGTCAAAGTCTTCCTCCCCGCTCGGGCCATGGCTTTTCTGCGCTGTGACGGGTTTCCCGCGGTCGGTCGGCGCTTGCTCTATCTCGCGGTATTCGAATTGGCTGAAGCTACCTGTGCTGGTCTGCCGGCGGCTGAGCAAGGCGGAGTGCTCGATGCCGTTGCGATTGATCCGGACCTTGTTGCCCTCCTGGAAGGGTAGGCGAGGTGTGATCAAGGTGGCAGGGCGGGAAATTGCGCTGATGCCGGGCAGTAAGAACGCGCGCAAGTATTGGCTGTTCTGTTCGGTTTTGCGTACCAGTTGCAACCCGCAGGGCTCGGCATGCGGGGCTATCAGTTCGATGCCCATTTGCGTGCCGCCGCCGCGGACTTGGCGAATCCAGCGCACCACCGCGACGCTCCAGTCGTGCTCCGGCGAGTCCTGCAGACCGATGATCTCGCCCGCTTGCAGTTGGCTCGGCACCTCTTTCGGCCAGGACATGCAATAGCCGCCGGGGCTGTGATTGATGATCGACAAGGTGAAGGTCGGATAGTCTTCGCCGGTCGTGGCTGCGCGGTCCGTGTCGCTCGAGTGTGTCCGCTGGTATTCGATATTCTCCATGGGCAGATTTTGCCCCCACTCTTTGACTTTCGGCGCATCGAAGGCGTTGGCCCAGATATCCGGCGTGCCGCTGGGGACTTCGAAGACCGCGTTACCGCTTTCGCTGGGGCGTTTCAGCACTTCGTTGAATGGCCGTTTTTTCGCCAGAAAGAAGTGCAGCGCGCTCATGCCGATGCACAGGGTCAGCGAGCCCTGGCCTTGGTTGCGCTGAAAGCTGCGCTCGGAAATGTCGCCCCAGGCGGCGCAGAGGTGTTGCAGCATATCCTGGGTGAATCCCTCGGGCACTGGCAGGCTGGCCTGGTCGAGTTTATCGGCGGGTAAGCGCGAATACTCGGTGAGTGCATCGACCAGCGGCTGCGGGTCGATACCCAGTGCGTGGGGCAGCTCGCTACTTTGCAGTAGCGAGGTATAGCGTGGCGGGCCGTCCACGCTTTGGGCCACGGCAAACAGGCTCGAAGGGGCGTCTCCGGCTTGCAATTTGACCAGCATACTCCAGGACTCGAGTGCTTCCGCGAGACGCGCGATGGCGCCTTGGCGCATCTGGTTGCAGCGCGCGCAGCCGAGCAGTAAGGCCACCAGGTAACTCTGCTCGATACTCAAATCGTGGGTGTGCCGGGTTTGCGGATCGCGAATCACCCGTCTGTGCAGGTCGCGCTCCACGGCGATCTGATAGAGCTGATGCAGTTCCAGCCAAAGCCCTTCCGGCACCGGGCAATACAACTGGCTGGCGCGCACCAGCGGGCCGCAGAGGCTGTAGGTGGCGCGCTGCAGGGCGGTCGCCAGCAACTGGTTACGCTCAAGGTTCTGTTGTGGCGCCAGACGCACGATGATCAGTTTGTAGCCGACGGCCAGATGATTTTGCAGGGCCTGGCAGAGGTTGGCGACTTTGCGCGGTCGCTCGTCGAGGACTATCGCCTGGTTGAGGAAGTGCCGCTCCAGTTGCTGGCACACGAAGTACAGCTCCGGACGCAGCAACTCCAGCAGTTGCAGACGAACATCCGAGGGAGTCACCAGTTGGTTGAGTTCGATCAGGGCTTGGTACAGCTGGCGAGCGGTTTCGCCGATATTGGCTTTTGGCAGCGCTTCGAGCCAGCGCTTGAGGCCACGCGGGGTGGCATCGCAGAAAGACAGGCTCTGCTTATGGGGCGTAGGTACGCGGAGTTGTAGGTGGTGACTCTGTTTATCCATCTAACTCGGACACTCCCAATGCCGGCGGGCAGCTCGTGCTGTCGTGCTGCTTGCAACTCTAGCAGCATCTTCCTACGGTCGCAGCCCGATCGCAGAGCGTTTGGCTTCGCATATGCGAGGGTGCGAATGGTGTCACGCCGGGCGGCGACAAGAATTAGAACGGCGCCGGCCTTCGGGGTTCAGTGTGTTGCGTTCGCCCGCCGGGGCACGAGGATGTGTACCCCAGCGGCGGCGGTCAGAGCGCTTGCGCGCCGCCGAGCAATTGCCCCATCTGCACCGGGCTGCCGGCCGCCAGCTCTTGCGCCCATTGCACCTGATCGGCTCCGAACAGCACGATGGCGGTGGAGCCAAGCTTGAAGCGGCCCAGTTCCGCGCCTTTGTCTAGAACGATTGGCACCCGTGCGGCTTCGTCGTAGCGGAAGGTTTTCAGGCTGCGCTTGGGCGGTGTCACCAGGCCGGCCCATACGGTTTCGATCGAGGCCACTATCATTGCGCCGACCAGCACCACGGCCATCGGGCCGCGCTCGGTATCGAACAGGCAGACCACCCGCTCGTTGCGCGCGAACAATTCGGGAACGTTCTCCGCGGTGCTTTGGTTGACCGAGAACAGGCGGCCCGGCACGTAGACCATTTCCTTCAAGGTGCCGGCCAGCGGCATGTGCACGCGGTGATAATCCTTGGGCGACAGGTAGATGGTGGCGAACGCGCCGCCCATAAAGGGATTGGCGCGCTCGGTGTCGCCGCCGAGCAGTTCGACCAGGCTGAAGCTATGGCCTTTGGCCTGGAAAATCCTGCCGTGTTCGATCTTGCCCAATTGGCTGACGGCGCCGTCGGCGGGGCAGAGTACCGCGTCCGGCCCCTGCGCCAGCGGGCGGGCGCCCGGCTTCAGGGCGCGGGTGAAGAAGGCATTGAAGTGCTCGAAGGCTTCGAGGTCTTCGACCTGCGCTTCGCTCATATCGACCTGGTACTGCTTGGCGAACCAGCCGATCAGACGATTCTTGAACCAGGCGGCGCGGCAGTCAGCGGCGTAGCCGATCAGGCGCGACAGCAGATGGTGCGGCAGCAGATATTGGCTGAGGATGAACAGGCGTTGTTTCATGGTGATCCTTTGAGATTGGGCGACGGGCGACCGATGCGCAGCGGTCAGGCTCAGCGCTCGACGGGCGTGTCTGGATGATTGCCCCATTCGCCCCAGGAACCGGCATAGGCTTTGACGCGCGGGTAACCGAGCGCTTTGGCCACCAGGTAAGTGAAGCCGGAACGGTGGTGGGTCTGGCAGTGGGTGATGATTTCTTTGTCCGGGGTGATGCCGAGTTGGTTCAGCACGCTCGACATGTCCTGGCGAATACGTAGCGCGCGGGCCTGATCCATGCCGGCGGTCCATTCGAAATTTACCGCGCCCGGAATATGCCCGGCTTTGCTGGCCAAGGCTTTTTCGCCGCGGTATTCGGCTGGCGAGCGTGCATCCCAAATGGCCAGATCGTCAGCGCCCAAGCGGCTTTGCAGATAGGCGCGGGTCGCGGTCGGGGCATCGTGCAGGGTCAGCTCGAGCGTGCCGGCAAACGGCGCCGGCACCTCTTCGCTGAGCGGAAGGCCTTCGGCTTGCCAGGCATGCAGGCCGCCGTCCAGGTAGTGATAGCGCTGATGGCCGATGGCATCGAGCAGCCAGATAAAACGCCCGGCCCAACCGCCGCCCTCGTCGTCATACACCACGTAGACCGCATCCGGACGATGGCCTAGCTCGGCGAACAACTGCTCCAGCTGCGCCTTTTCCGGCAACAGGCCGGGTGCGGGCGGCTGGCCGAGCTGGGTGCGTTTCGGATCGACGAAGCGCGCTCTAGGAATATGTCCGGCGGCGTAGCGCTGTGCGCTACTCAGGTCGACCAGGATCAACTCGTCGGCTTCCAGGCGGCTGGCCAGGTCGCGCGGTTCGATCACCAACGGCAGCGCGGCGAAAGCGTTCATGCGGGTCCCTTAAAAGAATTAAAGGGGGTGGATTGTAGCGGAAAGGCACGGCGCTGTTGATTTAAGGTTGTGGTCGCCGATCCGCTTGGCGCCCGCGGCTGGCGAAGTTACCGAGCGCGCGTTCGATGCATTGCGCGGTTTTAGCGAAGGCTTGCACGCTGGCATCGTCGAGCGCCGCACCGCCTTGGTCGGCAAAGGCGATCAGTGCCACCCGGCCGTTGCTGGCGAGCGAGCGGATAAGTAGATGCTCGCCGGGGAACAGGCTTTTCAGCGCGCCGGGGAGCAAGGCGGAAAATTGCGCGATATTGGCCGGCGACAGGCGCAGCTGCCCCGGCTCCTTGAGTAGGCGCTTGAGCACCTGGCTTTGTTGCGGGTCGAGTGACAAGGCGCCCGCCGACTTGTCCAGGCCGGCATGTTGCTGGGCCAGCAGGCGGCTGTGGTTACGGTCGGCGATCAGCAGCAGTACGCGCTGCATGCCGCAGGCTTGGATGGCGTCGCGCATGCAGGTGGTGAGTTGCACGACATTGCCGAATGGGCTGGGCTGCGCCAGCAGTTGCGCGCACGCTTCGCGCCATGGGTTCGGCTTGGGAACGGGTGCAGCGGCCGGCGTCGCCCGCAGATGCCGCGCATGCCAGGGCCAGATCAGCGCCACGGCGGGATGCCAGAGGTCCTGCGGCGGTTGCTGCTGGGCATGCTGTACGGCGTTGCGGTGGACTTGCTGCTGCACCTCATCCACCGGCAGTTGCAGGTAAAGACCGGTCAGGCGTTGCCAGCGCAGGTTGTGCGAATCATTCCAGGCGAAATGGGCGCTGAGCGTCAGGCCGTTGGCCAGCAGGATGCAGTTGGCCGGCTGGGTCAGCCAGCGGCGCAGAGCCGGGTCGTCGTCGAGCATTTGCCGCTGATGGATCGGATGCTCGTTGTCTCGTGCGATATGCAACGCTTTGACCAGCAGGCGCCGGTCGTTGAGCAGCAGGCGGTAACCGGACACTATCCACTCCGGCAAGCGCCAGCGTTCTGCCAGCGCCAGGCAGATGCGCAGCAGCGGAACGCCGAGCAGCTCCTGTTCGACCTTGCTCGCCGGCTCGCCCTTGAGCAGCACACGCTGCTCCCAGGCATCGAACAGTTCGGGGCGGGCGCTGAGCAACGCCCATATCGGCGCGAAAAATAGCAGGCTGCCCCAATGGATTTCCTGCCAAAGGCGCGCCAGACGTCCCGCAAACAGGCCGCTGGCCTGCTGCGCGGCGTGCTCGCTGATCAATTGCATCTGCCTTAAACCGCAGGGGATTTGCGCCTCCGGCAGAGCGGATTGGCGTTTGAGCAGCTCTTCGGTGCGCTTCAGACCCAGGCGGGTCAACGCGCTTTCCAGGCTCTCCAATGGTTCGTTCTGCCCTTGGCCCGAACGGTTGGCTTCGCGCAGTACGCTCAGGGCGATAGCCGGGCTGTCACCCATCGAGTCGGCGATCTCGCGCAGCGACCGGCGGCTGTCGGCGAGCATTCGCTGCACCTTCAGCAGGTTCTCTGCGGGCACGGGTAATAGCGAGCCGTCCAGCTGTTTGAGCCAGGCGTCGAGGGTGCGAGGTAGCGGTTGAGGTATGGGCATGCGGGTTGAGCCAAGCTGGCTTTTAGCCTTAACTGGCTATAGTCTCGCGCATAACTTCCGATAAATAGAAGGGTTGTTTTGCGCTGCCCTCACTTCCTTGGCTTTGGCACGTTGTTTCTATGGTAAAAATCATCGGCATTATTGTGGTGCTTGCCTGTGTGTTGGGAGGTTTCATCCTTTCCGGCGGTCACTTCATGGCACTGGTGCACCCTTTCGAAGTTTTGATCATCGGTGGCGCCGCGTTGGGCGCTTTCCTGCAGGCCAACCCCGGCCATATGTTCATGCACGTGTTCAAGAAGTCCTTGAGCATGTTCAGTTCCCGCTACACCCATGGTTACTACCTGGATGTGCTGAAGCTGATTTACGAGATTCTCAACAAAAGCCGCCGCGAAGGCATGATGGCCATCGAGAGCGATGTTGAGGAGCCGGCGGCCAGCCCGATTTTCAGCAAATACCCGGGGATTCTCAAAGACCAGCGGATGACCGCTTATATCTGCGATTATCTGCGCATCATGTCGTCGGGCAATATGGCTCCGCACGAGCTGGAAGCCTTGTTCGACATGGAAATAACCAGCCTCAAGGAAGAACTCGACCATCCCGCGCACGCCGTGGCGAAGGTCGCGGACGGCATGCCGGCCATGGGTATCGTCGCGGCGGTGTTGGGCATCGTGATCACCATGTCGGTGCTGGCCGAGGCGGACAACGCCGAAATCGGCCATAAAGTTGGGACCGCATTGGTCGGTACTTTCCTCGGGATTCTCGCGTCCTACGGTTTCTTCGGTCCGTTGTCGAACGCGCTGGAGCACGATGCCAAGGAAGAGTTGAACGTCTACGAGGCGATCAAGGCCGGCCTGGTGGCGTCTGCATCCGGCATGCCGCCTTCGCTGGCCGTCGAATTCGCCCGCAAGGTGCTCTACCCGGCCCATCGCCCGAGCTTTATCGAGCTCGAGCAGGCGATGCGCGGGGGCTGACGGCTGAGCCATGGAAAACAATCAGCCGATTATCGTCAAACGGGTCAAGAAGGTCGCCGGTGGCCATCACGGCGGCGCCTGGAAAATTGCCTTCGCCGACTTCGCCACGGCGATGATGGCGTTCTTTCTGGTGATGTGGCTGATGTCCGTGGCCACCCCCGAACAGAAGAAGCTGATCTCCGGATACTTCAAAGACCCGATCGGTTTTTCCGAAAGCGCCAGCCCTTACGTCATCGATTTGGGCGGTTCGCCGACCCCGGCGCCCGATCGCACGCTCAACCCCGAGCCGCAAGAGCGGCAGGACAGCGGCCAGACCGATATCGACCCTGAACAGGCCGAAAGCATCGCTGAAGAGGCGGAGCGCGAACGCCTCGAACTTCTGCTCCAGGAGTTGCAGAACAAGGTCGAAGAAAACCCGGAATTGCAGCGTTTCAAGGACCAGATACTGTTCGAGATCACCCAGGACGGTTTGCGCATCCAGATCACCGATGCCGAGAACCGGCCGATGTTCGATCTCGGCAGCGCGCGCCTGCAACCCTACTTCGAAGATATCCTGCTGGCCATGGCCGACACCATCAAGGCGGTGCCGAACAAGATCAGCGTCAGCGGCCATACCGATGCCAAGCCCTTTGTCGGTCACGGCGATTTCGGCAACTGGGAGCTCTCCGCCGACCGTGCCAACTCGGCCCGTCGCGCCCTGGTCGCCGGCGGTTACGACGAGGACCGGGTGGCCCGGGTCGTGGGATATGCCTCTTCGGCACTGTTCGACCGCGACGATCCGCTGAATCCAATCAACCGGCGGATCGATATAGTGGTGCTGACCAAGAAGGCCCAGCGCGAGATCGAGGGTGAGCAGGGCGCCGAGCCAGCGCCCGACTCGGCGCCTGCCGATGGTGCCTCAGCCGAAGGCGCAAGCCCGGCGCCTGCCGCCGAAGCCGGTGATGCGCCGGCAGCGGAGCCGGGACGCTTGAATATCTTCGACGAAGGCGCCTTGCAGCTCGATGAGCAGGCCGATTAACGCGTTTCGCCGATACGACAAGGCCGCGATCGTTCGCGGCCTTGTCGTATCCAGCCTTAGCCGTTTCAGTAATCCGGCTCCGGCAGGCTGGCCAGGATATGCCGGTAGCTGGCCATGCGCTGCGGATGCACGCGGCCTTCTTCGAGGGCTTTGAGCAGTGCGCAGCCGGGCTCGCGGTCGTGTTTGCAATCGCGGAAGCGGCATTGGCCGATCAGCTCATGGAACTCGATGAAACCCGCTTCGACGTCGTCGCGACTCACATGTACCAGGCCGAATTCGCGGATACCCGGCGAGTCGATCAACTCGCCGCCGCCGGGGAAGTGGAACAGCCGCGCCGTGGTGGTGGTGTGGGTGCCTTTGCCGGTCAGCTCGGACAGCGCGCCGACTCGGGTATCGACTTCCGGCAGCAGGCTGTTGACCAGTGACGACTTGCCCACCCCGGACTGACCGACGAAGACGCTGACGTGCCCGTCCAGGCGTTTTTGCAGCTGCGTCATACCGTCGCCGTCGTGGGCGGAAACTTCCAGCAGCGGGTAGCCGAGTTGGCGGTAGACGCCGAGCATGGCATTCAGCGCCACGGCGTTCTGCTCGTCGAGCAGGTCGGTTTTGTTCAGCAGCAGCAAGGGCCGGATGCCGGCGTGTTCGGCGGCCACCAGGTAGCGGTCGATCAGGTTGGCGTGGGGCTCGGGCAGCGGCGCGAAGACGATGACGATCAGGTCGACGTTGGCCGCCACGGGTTTCAACTGGCCGCGGGTGTCCGGGCGGCACAGCTCGGTGCTGCGCGGTAGCTGCGCGACTATCACGCCGATGCCCTGGTTGCCGGCGCGCCACACTACGCGGTCGCCGGTGACCATGGTCGGCAGGTTGGCGCGCAAGTGGCAGCGAAAGACCTGGCCGGCCAGGTCGCCATCCAGGGCCTCGACCTCGACCTGCACGCCGAAGTGGGCTATGACCAGGCCCACTTGTTCGGGGCCCAGGTCGCCGCCTTCGAGAGTCTGTACGGCTTGCGATTCGCGTTTGGCGGCGCGGGCGGCGCGTTCGCCCTGGATCTTTTCGATACGCCAGTTTTGCCGGCGGTTGAGTTGGCGTTTGGCCATGAAGGTTCCGAGAGTTGAAGAGCGATGAAAGCGTTGCGAGTCTAGCACGCGCGGCCCAGCGGGCATTGTTGATCGGCGGCGGTTAGACTTGCCGGACTTTGGCGTGTTGGGGGTATGCAGGTGGATAGAGCGCGACAATGGTTGAGCCGCTACCCGGCGTTATTGGCCTTGCTGGTGCAAGTGTTCGCGTTGCTATCGGTCGCCGTTGTGGTCTATCTGCTGGCGCAACTGTCCGCATGGCGTCCGAGCGCACTGGCCGCCGGGCTGACGCAGGGGCTGTTGGCCGCGAGCCTGGGGCAATGGTTGGGGCTGTCGCGTTGGTGGTGGTGGCTGAATCTGGCCTTCGTGCCCGCCGTGCTCCTTCTCAATGGGGCGGCACTGCCGTCCTGGGTGTTTCTGCTGGGCTTTGCCCTGCTGCTGCTGGTGAACTGGAACAGCTTCGGCGAACGCGTACCGCTCTACCTGACCGGGGCGAATAGTCGTCGGCAGCTGGCCGCGTTGCTCGCTCGGCAACCCGCCGGTTTCCGATTCGTCGACCTCGGCTGCGGGCCGGCCGGCGCTTTGTCGCGGTTGGCGCGCCAGTTTCCGCAAGGGCGCTTCGTCGGCGTCGAAACCGCGCCCTTGCCATTCGCCATTGCCTGGCTGCGCTGTTGGCGGCAAGCCAATTGCGAGATTCGCTATGAGAATCTCTGGCGCTGCGATCTATCGGGATTCGATCTGGCCTATTGCTTTCTCTCGCCGGCACCGATGGCCGCGCTCTGGGAAAAAGCCAGGGCGCAGTTGCCGGCTGGGGCGCTGTTGGTCAGCAATACGTTCGAGATCCCGGGCGTGCCGGCCGACGAGCAGATCGAGCTGCACGATTGGCGACGCTCGCGGCTGTTGGTGTGGCATATGCCCGGCTGATTTATCCGCAAACAGACTGTTGAAAAACTACCTGCGTTGCCCCTCTTGATAAAAGAGAGGGGCGTTAAAAACCGGCTCGGCAAGCCGCTTGTGGCTAACGCGCTTCAGCGCGGCCCGTAGGGCGAGCAGAGCGAGTAATGCTCATTTACAGCCCGTAAAGTCGAGTGCGACCCCAGTCGCTTCCTTGCCTGTTTTTGCGGGGCCGCCATCGGCCTTGTCTCGGCTGCCTCGCCTACATTTTTCAACGGCCTGTTAGACTTGTCGCCTAAGCCAAGGAGCACACCATGCAGAACCCGCTGAACCTTATCTGGATCGACCTGGAAATGACCGGGTTGGAGCCGGACAGAGACGTGATTATCGAGATGGCGACCATCGTCACCGACAGCGAGCTGAATGTGCTCGCCGAGGGCCCGGTGATCGCCGTGCACCAGAGCGATGAGCTGCTCGCCGGCATGGATGAGTGGAATACCCGCACCCATGGCCAGAGCGGCCTGACCCAGCGCGTACGCGAAAGCAAGATCGGCCCGGCCGAAGCCGAAGCGCTGACCATCGCTTTCCTGGAACAGTGGGTGCCCAAGGGCAAATCGCCGATTTGTGGCAACAGCATCGGCCAGGATCGGCGCTTTCTGTACCGCTATATGCCGAATCTGGAAGCCTATTTCCATTACCGCTATCTGGACGTCTCGACCCTGAAGATCCTGGCCGAGCGCTGGGCGCCGCAGGTCAAGGACGGTTTCGTGAAAAAAGCCAGCCACCAGGCGCTGGACGATATCCGCGAATCGATTGCCGAGCTCAAGTACTACCGCGAGCACCTGCTTAAGGTTTGAGGTGCGGCAAAAAACCGTAGCCAGGATGCAATCCGGGGACGATGCTTGGCGCGAAATCGCTCCCGGATTGCATCCGGGCTACAAGATTGCGTAGGTTGGCGCTGAGCTTGCGAAGCCCAACGGGGACTACCACTTCGCTGTGTTGGGCTTCGCGGAACTCAGCCCAGCCTACCGGTCAACCAGGCTTGGGGCTTCGATGCTGCGCCAGCGCCCACTGCACATGCTCGCGCACCAGCTCCGAGGGGTGTTCGCGGCGCGCTTCCAAGGCTTCTAGCACCGGGATGCTCGAGGGCGCGTTGCCCAGACCCACGGCCAGGTTGCGCAGCCATCGCTCGTAACCGGCGCGACGTAGCGGCGAGCCTTCGGTACGGCTGAGAAATTCCTCTTCGCTCCAGCGGAACAGCTGCGCCAGCTCGGCATTGTCGAGCTGGTGGCGCGGCTGGAAGTCGCTCTGCTCCGTCGGCTTGGCGAAGCGGTTCCACGGGCAGACCATCTGGCAGTCGTCGCAGCCGAATACCCGATTGCCGATCGGGGCCCGCAGCTCGACTGGAATCGAGCCTTTCAGTTCGATGGTCAGGTAGGAAATGCAGCGCCGCGCATCCAGTACATAAGGCCCGACGAAGGCTGCGGTGGGGCAGATATCCATACAGGCCGTGCAGCGCCCGCAATGCTCCGTGGCGTGGGGCGGATCCACCGGCAGCGGTAGGTCGACGAACAATTCGCCGAGAAAGAAATAGCTGCCGGCCTTGCGATTGAGCACCAGAGTGTTTTTGCCGATCCAGCCGAGGCCGGCTTGTTCGGCGATGGCCTTTTCCAGCACCGGGGCGCTGTCGACGAAGGCGCGAAAGCCGAAGGGGCCGATCTGTTGCTGAATGCGTTCGGCGAGTTGTTGCAGGCGTTTGCGGATCAGTTTGTGGTAGTCGCGGCCCAGGGCGTAACGGGAGACGTAGGCCTTTTCCGGCTCACCGAGGCGTTTGGCCATTTGCGTATCGCCGGGCAGGTAGTCCATGCGCAGCGAAACCACGCGCAAGGTGCCCGGCACCAGTTGGTCGGGGTGTGAGCGTTTGCTGCCGTGAGCGGCCATGTAGTCCATCTCGCCCTGGTAACCGGCGTCCAGCCAGCGTTGCAGGTGCGCCTCGTGCTCGCCCAGCTGCAGCCCGGCGATGCCGACTTGCTGAAAGCCCAGTTCGCGGCCCCAATCCTTGATCGATTGGGCGAGGGCATCGAGATCGAGTGAATCGGTGGTCATGCTGAGCGGGACGCCAGGGCGGAGGTGGGTATAATTCTGCCAGACATCGGAGCCGACGCATGCCGCAATCGCCAGACAATCTTCCCCTCGCCCTGTATAGCGCCGCCCAGGTGCGCGAACTCGACGCACGGCTGATCGCCGCCGGTACGTCGGGTTTCGAACTGATGAGCCGCGCCGCCCATGCCTGCTGGCGCGCCTTGCGTCGGCGCTGGCCGGATGCCAGCGAAATCACGGTGTTGGCCGGGCGCGGCAACAATGCGGGCGACGGCTATCTGGTCGCGGCCCTGGCGCTACGCGCCGGTTGGCGGGTGCGGGTGCTGGCGGTCGGCGATCCGGCGCAGCTGCAGGGCGATGCCGCCTCGGCGCGCGACGAGGCGCTGGCCGCGGGCGTCGCCGTTACGCCTTGGCGCGAGCAGGCGGAGCTACAGGGCGTGGTGGTCGATGCGCTGCTCGGCACCGGCCTGGCCGGCGATGTGCGCGAACCCTATGCCCAGGCCATCCGTCAGTTGAATGCCAGCGGTTTGCCGGTGCTGGCGGTGGACATCCCCTCGGGGTTGTCGGCCGATAACGGTCAAGTGCTCGGCGTTGCTGTACAGGCGGAACTGACGGTGACCTTTATCGCTTTGAAGTTGGGGCTGTTCACCGGCGTGGCGGCGGACTTTATCGGCGAATTGCTATTCGACGATCTGCAGGCCGAGGCCGGCCAGGTTGCCGGGCAGGCATTCAGCGCGCAGCGCCTGGCCTTGGCGAATGTGCCGCGCATGCCCGGGCGGCCGCGCACCGTACATAAAGGGCAGTTGGGTCATGTGCTGGTGGTCGGCGGCGACCGCGGTCTGGCCGGCGCGGCCCTGCTTTCCGCACAAAGTGCGTTGCGCGCCGGCGCCGGCTTGGTGTCCCTGGCCACGCGGGCCGAGCACCTGGCGGCCGCGCAAGCGCGCTTGCCGGAAGTGATGAGCGCGGCGCTGGCCTCGTCCAATCAGCTGTTGGCGCTGGGCGCGCACGCCAGCGTCTGGGTGGTCGGTCCGGGGCTGGGGCAGCAGGCCTGGGGGCGTAGCCTGTTGTCGGCCGCGGCGATCAGCGACGCGCCCCAGGTGTGGGATGCCGATGCGCTGAATCTGTTGGCGCTCGGTGCGGTCCAGATGCCGCAAGGTGGCGTGATCACTCCGCATCCGGGCGAGGCCGGCCGCCTGCTGGGCATATCGACAGCGCAGGTGCAGGCCGATCGTCCCACCGCAGCCCGCGCCCTGGCCAAACGGTATGGGGTGGTGTGCGTATTGAAGGGCGCGGGCAGCCTGATTGCCGACCCTGAGGGGGCGTTGCTGCTGTGCGATCGCGGTCACCCGGCGATGGCGGGCGCCGGCTTGGGCGACGTGCTCGCCGGGCTGATCGGCGCCTTGATGGCGCAGGGGCTGGCGTCCATGGCGGCGGCCAGTCTCGGTGTTTGGTTGCATGCGCGGGCCGGCGAACGGCTGGCGGAACAAGGGGTTGGGCTAGCCGCGAGCGATCTATGTGCGGCTATTCGCCAGTTATTGCGGGAGCACTCGGTTTGTCTGAACTAGAACTATATGCCGCCGACGAAGAGGCGATGCTGGCGCTGGGCGCGCGAATCGCCAAGGCGACCGGCGGCGTCGGGGTGATCTATTTGCATGGCGATTTGGGCGCCGGCAAGACCACCTTGTCGCGCGGCATCATTCGTGGCCTGGGCCATATCGGGGCAGTGAAGAGCCCAACCTTCACCTTGGTCGAGCCTTACGAAATAGGCGCTATCCAGGCGTTCCATTTCGATCTCTATCGGCTGCTCGACCCCGAGGAGTTGGAGTTTCTCGGCATCCGCGATTATTTCGCCGGCGAGGCACTATGCCTGGTCGAGTGGCCCGAGCGCGGAGCAGGCGTTTTGCCAAAGGCCGACCTGGACATTACCATTGCGGCAAAAGCGGCCGGTCGGTCCTTGCGCTTGCAGGCGCAAGGCGCGCGCGGCGAAGCCTGGTGTGCCGCTCTGGCCATCGGGGCATGATCAAAATAATGGGGTTGGCTATGCGCATCGGCGCAGTTTTCATCGCGGTTGCAGTGGGATTGGTGGCGTTCGCCGCCGAAGTGTCGGCTGCATCGGATGTGCGCAGCGTGCGGCTGTGGCGCGCGCCGGATAACACGCGCCTGGTCTTCGACCTGTCCGGCCCGGTGAAGCACTCGGTGTTCACCCTGGGCTCGCCGGATCGTATCGTCATCGATGTCAGTGGCGCCAAGTTGGTCACCCCGTTGGATAATTTGCCATTGAGCAATACCCCGATCACCGGCGTGCGCTCGGCGCAACGCAGCCCGGAAGAGTTGCGGGTGGTGATCGATCTATCGGCAGCGGTTACCCCGAAGAGCTTTACCCTGGCGCCCAATCAGCAATACGGTCATCGCCTGGTGGTCGATCTGTTCGACAGCGAGGCCGCGGCGGCCCCCGAGTTGCCCAGCACATCGACCGCCAGCACCCCGCCGGTGCCGGTAACGCCGACCCAGGCACCACCCCGGGCGACGCCGGCCGGCGGCAAGCGCGATATCGTCATCGCCATTGATGCCGGGCACGGCGGTGAAGACCCAGGCGCGTTGTCGCCGGTCAAGGGCCAGTTCGAAAAGCACGTGACCCTGGCGATCGCCAAGGAGTTGCAGCGCCAGATCAATGCCGAGAAAGGCTTTCGCGGCGAGCTGGTGCGCACTGGCGATTACTTCATTCCGCTGCGCAAACGCACCGATATCGCCCGTAAAAAAGGCGCCGACCTGTTCGTCTCCATTCATGCCGACGCGGCACCGCGGGCTGCGGCCTTCGGCGCCTCGGTGTACGCCCTGTCGGATCGCGGTGCGACTTCGGAAACCGCGCGCTGGCTGGCCGATTCGGAAAATCAGTCGGACCTGATCGGCGGCGCTGGCAACGTCAGCCTGGATGATAAGGACCGCATGCTCGCCGGGGTGCTGCTGGACCTGTCGATGACCGCCTCGCTGTCGTCCAGCCTGAATGTCGGCAACAAGGTCTTGGGCAATATGGGGCGCATCACACCCTTGCATAAGCGCCGGGTCGAGCAGGCCGGCTTTATGGTGCTGAAGTCGCCGGATATCCCCTCGATCCTGGTTGAGACCGGCTTCATCTCCAACCCCAACGAGGCACGAAAGCTGGCTTCGTCGGCCCACCAGCAAGCCTTGGCGCGCTCGATCACCAGCGGAGTGCGGCAGTTCTTCCATGAAAACCCGCCGCCCGGCAGTTATATCGCCTGGATGCGCGATAACGGCAAGATCGCCGTCGGCCCCCGCGAGCATGTGGTCAGCTCGGGCGAGAGCCTGGCGCTGATCGCCCAGCGTTATCAGATCAGCCTGGGTGTGTTGCGCAGCGCCAACTCGCTGAACTCGGACGTGATCAAGGTGGGGCAGAAACTACAGATCCCGGCCACCGCTCTGGCGTCGCAGCCATGAGCGAGCCGACCCGCATCCAGCTGCTGAGCCCGCGCCTGGCCAACCAGATCGCCGCCGGTGAAGTGGTCGAGCGACCCGCTTCGGTGATCAAGGAGTTGTTGGAAAACAGCCTGGATTCCGGCGCCAAACGCATCGAAGTGGATGTCGAACAGGGCGGCGTCAAGCTGCTGCGCGTGCGCGACGACGGTAGCGGCATCCCCTCGGACGACTTGCCGCTGGCCTTGGCGCGCCACGCCACCAGCAAGATTCGCGAGCTGGAAGACCTCGAACAGGTCATGAGTCTGGGTTTTCGCGGCGAGGCATTGGCCTCGATCAGCTCGGTCGCGCGCCTGACCCTGACCTCACGCACCGCCGATGCCGAGCAGGCCTGGCAGGTGGAAACCGAAGGCCGCGACATGCAGCCGCGCGTGCAGCCAGCGGCGCACCCGGTGGGCACTTCTGTGGAAGTGCGCGACCTGTTTTTCAATACCCCGGCGCGGCGCAAGTTCCTCAAGGCCGAGAAAACCGAATTCGATCATCTGCAGGAAGTCATCAAGCGCCTGGCTCTCGCGCGCTTCGATGTCGGCTTTCATCTGCGCCATAACGGCAAGGCCGTGCTGTCGTTGCACGAAGCCGGCGACGACGTCAGTCGCGCCCGGCGTGTCGCCTCGGTCTGCGGTTCGGCCTTTCTCGAGCAGGCGCTGCCCATCGAGATCGAACGCAACGGCCTGCGTTTATGGGGCTGGGTGGGGTTGCCGACGTTTTCCCGTAGTCAGGCCGATTTGCAGTATTTCTATGTGAATGGCCGCACGGTGCGCGACAAATTGGTCGCCCATGCGGTGCGTCAGGCATACCGCGACGTGTTGTTCAACGGCCGTCACCCGACTTTCGTGCTGTTCCTGGAAATCGATCCCTCGGTGGTCGACGTCAACGTGCATCCGACCAAGCACGAAGTGCGTTTTCGCGACGGGCGCATGGTTCACGACTTCCTCTATGGCACCTTGCACCGCGCCTTGGGCGAAGTGCGTCCGGAGGATCAGCTGGCGGCGCCGGCCGCCGTGGCCGGGATGCTCGCGCCGACCGGACAGGCCGCCGGCGAGTTCGGCCCGCAAGGCGAGATAGGCTTGGCCGCCAGTTTGCTCGAACCTCAGCCCGCGGCGTCGGTCTGGCGTTCGCCAGGTGCCGGCTATCAGAGTGCGCGGCCGGGCTCGGCAATGCCTACCGCCGAAGCGCAGGGCGCTTATCGCGAGTTCTTCTCGCCGCTGCCGGGTACGCCTGCGAGCCTACCCGAAGCCCAAGGCGATGTGCCGCCGCTCGGTTATGCGATCGCCCAGTTGAAGGGTATCTATATCCTCGCGGAGAACGTGCAAGGCTTGGTCGTGGTGGATATGCACGCGGCCCATGAGCGCATTACCTATGAGCGGCTGAAAGTCGCTATGGCTAGCGAAGGGCTGCGTGGCCAGCCATTGCTGGTGCCGGAGTCCATCGCGGTCAGCCAGCGCGAGGCCGATTGCGCCGAGGAGCATGCCACTTGGTTTCAGCGCCTGGGCTTCGAGTTGCAGCGCCTGGGCCCGGAAAGCCTGGCGATCCGGCAGATCCCTGCACTGCTCAAGCAGGCCGAAGCGACCCGCCTGGTGCAGGACGTACTCGCCGATCTGCTGGAGTACGGCACCACTGACCGGATTCAGGCCCATCTCAACGAGCTGCTCGGCACCATGGCCTGTCACGGCGCGGTGCGTGCCAATCGGCGCCTGACCCTGCCGGAGATGAACGCGCTGCTGCGCGACATGGAGCACACCGAGCGCAGCGGCCAGTGCAATCACGGGCGTCCGACCTGGACGCAGATGGGCATGGACGACCTCGATAAGCTGTTCCTGCGTGGCCGTTGAGCGCGCGAGCGCGGGGCGTTGAATATGTCTGAACAGCTGCCTCCGGCGATTTTCCTGATGGGCCCTACGGCCGCCGGCAAGACCGACCTGGCCCTGGAATTGGCGCGGACGCTGCCGTGCGAGCTGATCAGCGTCGATTCGGCGTTGGTCTATCGCGGAATGGATATCGGTACCGCCAAGCCGGACCGCGCCACCCTGGCCGAATTTCCCCATCGTTTGATCGATATCCGCGATCCCGCCGAGAGCTATTCGGCCGCCGAATTTCGTGCCGATGCCCTGGCGGCTATGGCCGAGATCACCGCGCGCGGTCGGATCCCGCTGCTGGTGGGCGGCACCATGCTGTATTTCAAAGCGCTGCTGGAAGGTTTGGCGGATATGCCCAGCGCCGATCCGCAGGTGCGCGCCGAATTGCAGGCGCGCGCCGAGAGCGAAGGCTGGCAAGCGCTGCATCGCGAGCTGATGGCGGTCGATCCGCAGTCGGCGGCGCGCATTCACCCCAACGACCCCCAGCGCCTGATCCGCGCATTGGAGGTCTACCGGGTGAGCGGTTTGACGATGACCGCACACCGTGAGCGCCAAACGGCGCAAAATCCCGGCGGCGGTGTGCCCGGTGGCGGGCAATTCCCCTATACTGTGGCGCAATTGGCGATAGCTCCGGCGCAGCGCCAGGTGTTGCATGAGCGGATTGCGCAACGATTCGACACTATGTTGGAACAGGGCTTTGTCGCCGAGGTCGAACGCCTGCGCCAAAGAAGTGACTTGCACCCGGGCTTGCCGTCTATGCGGGCTGTGGGCTATCGCCAGGTATGGGATTATCTGGGGGGAAGCGTCAACGAGGCGCAGATGCGTGAGCGGGGCATTATCGCTACACGCCAGCTGGCAAAACGACAATTCACCTGGTTGCGCGGTTGGGCTGATATCGAATGGTTGGACAGTCTGGCCTGCGACAATCTGACGCGCGCCTTGAAATACCTGGCGGCGGTCTCCATATTGGCCTGAGACCTTGCAATTAGCCGTCTATCCTTGGGGGTGGTCGGCTAAAAATTATTTGCGATTCACTAAAAATTATCGATTATCGACCTTTGAAGGAGTGCGGCACATGTCAAAAGGGCATTCGCTACAAGACCCTTACCTCAATACCCTGCGTAAGGAACGCGTACCTGTTTCCATCTACCTGGTAAACGGTATCAAGCTGCAAGGCCAAATCGAGTCTTTCGACCAGTTCGTGATTTTGCTGAAGAACACTGTCAGCCAGATGGTCTACAAGCACGCTATCTCGACCGTTGTGCCTAGCCGTCCGGTACGTCTGCCGAGCGCAGCCGAAACCGAGCAGGCTGATGCCGAACCCGGCAACGCCTGATTTAGGAGGCTGTATTGTTCTTCGAGCGCCATCAAGGGGGTGAGCGGGCCATCCTGGTTCATCTGGACGGTCAAGACTCCGAGGCGCGCGAAGATCCCCAGGAGTTTCAGGAGTTGGCCCTTTCGGCTGGCGCCGATACCGTGGCTTTTTTCCGCGTGCCGAGCAATCGGCTGACCGCCAAGTACCTGATCGGCAGTGGCAAGGTTGAGGAGTTGCGCGATCAGGTCAAGGCCGTCGAGGCCGATCTGGTTATCTTCAATCATGTTTTGACGCCCAGTCAGGAACGCAACCTCGAGCGAGTATTCGAATGCCGGGTGCTCGATCGTACCGGGCTGATCCTGGATATCTTCGCCCAGCGCGCGCGTACCCATGAAGGCAAGTTGCAGGTCGAGCTGGCTCAGCTGGATCATCTGAGCACGCGCCTGGTGCGTGGCTGGACCCACTTGGAGCGGCAGAAGGGCGGTATCGGTCTACGCGGCCCGGGTGAAACCCAGCTGGAAACCGACCGCCGTTTGCTGCGGGTACGGATTCGTCAAATCAAGCAGAAACTCGATAAGGTGCGCAGCCAGCGCGAGCAGGCTCGACGTGGGCGGCAGCGCGCCGATATTCCCTCGGTATCCTTGGTCGGCTATACCAACGCCGGCAAATCGACGCTGTTCAACGCCCTGACCGAATCCGAGGTCTATGCCGCCGACCAATTGTTCGCCACGCTCGACCCGACCTTGCGGCGGCTGGAGCTGGACGACCTGGGGCCGGTGGTATTGGCCGATACCGTGGGTTTTATCCGGCACCTGCCGCACAAGCTGGTCGAGGCTTTTCGTGCGACGCTCGAGGAGTCGAGCAACTCCGACTTGCTGTTGCATGTGATCGACTCTCATGAGCCCGAGCGCGACCAGCAAATCGAACAGGTCATGGCGGTGCTGGGCGAGATTGGCGCGCATGAGTTGCCGATGCTCGAGGTGTACAACAAGCTCGACCTGCTCGAAGGCGTCGAGCCGCAAATTCAGCGCAATGCCGACGGCAAGCCCCAGCGGGTCTGGCTTTCGGCTCGCGATGGGCGCGGTTTGCCATTGCTCAAGCAGGCCATAGCCGAATTGCTGGGCGACGATTTATTTGTCGGTACCCTGCATTTGCCGCAAGATCTGGCGCGGTTGCGTGCGCAGTTCTTCGCGCTTGGGGCTGTACAGAGCGAAAACCATGCCGACGACGGCAGTAGCCTGTTGGCGGTTCGCCTGCCGCGGATCGAGTTGAATCGGTTGGTAAGCCGGGCGGGGTTATTGCCCGTGGAGTTTCTCGAGCAACACACTTTGCAATAAAGCCTGCCGCAGTGGCTTTGCCGCTGATGGCCGGCATTCGGTAGCATTAGCCGGCGCGCCGTGGGCGTGCCTTTGCTTTATCAGATGGAGAGCGCTATGGCTTGGAATGAGCCGGGTGGCAACTCGAATAATCAGGATCCGTGGGGTGGCCGCAAAGGCGGCGATCGTAAAGGGCCACCGGATCTCGACGAAGCCTTCCGCAAGCTGCAGGACAGCCTCAACGGCTTGTTCGGTGGCGGTAAGAAAGGCGGTGGCGACGACGGCGCTGCCGGTAAGGGCGGCGGTTTCGGCTTGCTGCTCATTGGTCTGGCGTTGCTGGCGGTCGTCTGGCTGTACAGCGCGATCTATGTGGTCGACGAGCAAGAACAGGCGGTGGTGCTGCGTTTCGGTAAATACTACGAAACCGTGGGTCCGGGCCTGAATATCTATTTCCCGCCGATCGACCGTAAGTTCCAGGAAAACGTCACCCGCGAGCGTGCTTACAGCAAGCAGGGGCAGATGTTGACCGAGGACGAGAACATCATCGAAGTGCCGCTGACCGTGCAGTACAAAATCAGCAATCTGCAGGACTTCGTGCTCAACGTCGATCAGCCGGAAGTCAGTTTGCAGCACGCTACCGACAGCGCGGTGCGCCATGTGGTCGGCTCCACCGAGATGGATCAGGTGCTGACCGAGGGCCGCGAACTGATGGCCAGCGAAGTCAAGGACCGCTTGCAGCGCTTCCTCGACAACTACCGTACCGGCATCAACGTTACCCAGGTCAACCTGCAGAGTGCGGCCGCGCCGCGTGAAGTGCAGGAAGCCTTCGACGACGTGATCCGCGCCCGTGAAGACGAGCAGCGCGAGAAGAACCAGGCGGAAACCTATGCCAATGGCGTGGTACCGGAAGCTCGTGGTCAGGCTCAGCGTTTGATCGAGGACGCCAGCGGTTATCGTGACGAAGTGGTTTCGCGGGCTCAGGGTGAGGCGGATCGCTTCACTGCCTTGGTCGCCGAATACCGCAAGGCCCCGGAAGTTACCCGCGAGCGTCTGTATCTGGACACCATGCAGGAGCTGATGAGCAGCACCAGCAAGGTGCTGGTGACGGGCGACAAGGGGCAGAACAATTTGCTGTATCTGCCGTTGGACAAGATGATCGATGCCCGCGGTTCCTCGTCGACGCCCAGCTCGATTTCAGGTGGTGCAGGCGCCAGCGATACGAGCTCGCGCGTGAGCATCGACCCGCGTCAAGTTGAGCTGCGTACAAGGGAGAGCCGTTGATGAGCAATAAATCGCTGATCGCCCTGATTGTTGGCGTGGTGTTGGCGCTGGTGGCCTGGAATAGTTTCTATATCGTGGCGCAGACCGAACGGGCCGTGCTGTTGCAGTTCGGTCGTATCGTCGAGCCGGACGTGCAGCCCGGTCTGCATGTGAAGATTCCTTACGTCAACAAGGTGCGCAAGTTCGATGCGCGCTTATTGACCCTGGATTCGAGCAGCTCGCGCTTCCTGACCCTGGAAAAGAAGGCGTTGATGGTCGACGCATACGCCAAGTGGCGTGTGTTGGATGCCGAGCGCTTCTACACCGCGACCTCGGGTATGAAGCAGATCGCCGATGAGCGTCTGGCTCGTCGTCTGGAAGCTTCGCTACGCGACCAGTTCGGCAAGCGCACTCTGCACGAGTCGGTGTCCGGTGAGCGCGATGCGCTGATGGCCGACGTAACGGCTTCGCTGAACCGTGCGGCGCAACGTGAGTTGGGTATCGAGGTGGTGGATGTGCGGGTCAAGGCCATCGATCTGCCGAAAGAGGTCAACCGCAGCGTGTTCGATCGGATGAGCTCCGAGCGCGAGCGCGAGGCCCGCGAGCATCGCGCCAAGGGCCGCGAGCTGGCCGAAGGTATTCGCGCCGATGCCGACCGTCAGCGTCGCGTGTTGCTCGCCGATGCTTACCGTCAGGCGGAAGAGCTGCGTGGTGATGGCGACGCCCAGGCGGCCGCGATTTACTCCAAGGCGTATGGGCAGGATCAGGAGTTCTATTCGTTCTATCGCAGCCTGAGGGCTTATCGCGAGAGCTTCGCCGATAAGCGCGATGTGCTGGTGCTGGATCCGAGCAGCGACTTCTTCCGCTACCTGGAGAAATCCAAGCCGTAAAGGCCGCTGCGGGCCGCAAGCTACGAGCCGCAAGTCAGCGCCTGGCGCGCACTTGTTGCTTGGCGCTTGTGGCCTGAAGCTTTTAGCGTGGTATCATTCGGCAGCCGGGAAAATCCCGGCTTTTTTGCGTCTGTGGGAATCATGTGGCAGGAATTGGGCATCGCACTTTGTTTATTGCTGGTGCTCGAAGGCATCCTGCCCTTCCTTTGTCCGCGTCAGTGGCGCGACGCGCTTTTGCAGTTGGTACAGCTGTCGGATCGACGGCTGCGCCTTATGGGGTTGGCCAGCATGCTGCTGGGCACAGCTTTCCTTTATTGGCTTCATTGAAGGCTGATGCCGCCCGGTTCAAGAGGGGAATGGCGAAATGGCAACGGTAGACCGCTGGCTCCTGCCAGATGGCATCGAAGAAGTACTGCCGCCCGAAGCGGCGCGTATCGAGACGGCCCGCCGTCAGGTGCTGGATCTGTTCCAGCGCTGGGGCTATGAATTCGTGGTGACACCGCATATCGAGTACCTGGAGTCGCTGTTGACCGGCGCCGGTCAGGATCTCGATCTGCGCACGTTCAAGGTGATCGATCCGTTATCGGGTCGGCAAATGGGTTTCCGCGCCGATATCACGCCGCAGGTCGCCCGGATCGATGCGCATAGCATGCGCCGCGAAGGTCCGAGTCGCTTGTGCTATGCCGGTAGTGTGCTGCACGCACAGCCGCGGCCGCTGACCACTTCGCGCAGCCCGATTCAGCTGGGGGCGGAGCTGTATGGCGACGCCAGCCCGGCCAGCGATGTCGAGGTGATCAGCCTGCTGGTCGATACCCTCGAGCTGGCCCAGGTGCCGGACGTGCATATGGATCTCGGGCATGTCGGTATCTATCGCGGTCTTGCCCGCGCCGCGGGTTTGTCGGGCGATGCGGAGCAGCAGTTGTTCGACGCCATGCAGCGTAAGGCGATGGACGAGATAGCGACCTTGACCGAAACCTTGCCAGCGTCGCTCGGCAAGATGCTGCAAGCGCTGGCCGAACTCTGTGGTGGTCGCGAGGTGCTGGACCTGGCCCAGGCTTGTCTGGTCGACGCGCCCGACGACGTGCATGCCGCGCTCGACGAACTGCTGGCGATTGCCGATGCGCTGAGTCTGCGTTATCCGGAATTGCCGCTGTATTTCGATCTGGGCGAATTGCGCGGCTATCGTTACCACACCGGGGTGGTCTTCGCCGCCTTCGTGCCGGGTGTCGGCTATGCGATCGCCCAGGGCGGTCGCTACGACGATATCGGTGCGGATTTCGGCCGCGCGCGGCCGGCGACTGGATTCTCCACCGATCTGAAAACCCTGGTCAGTCTCGGCCAGATGCAGCTTGGCGATGTGCCCGCGGGTATTTGGGCGCCGGATAGCCATGATGTGTACCTGTGGCAAGCGGTACGGCGGCTGCGTGCCGAAGGCGCGCGCGTGGTGCAGGCGCTGCCCGGGCAGGTGGCGGCCGATGCGCGCGAGGCGGGTTGCGACCGCCAGTTGGCGTTGTGCGAGGGGCGTTGGCAGGTGGCGCCGCTGGCGGGCTGACCGATCGTTCTTTGTAGCCTGTCTGAACAAGGGTTTGGGCGGGTGATCTAATTTCGTTTCCGCTGGCCGTGGCCGGCATCAAGTTTGCGCGAAGAGGGTTAGTGTTATGGGTAAGAATGTCGTAGTCCTGGGCACCCAGTGGGGCGATGAGGGCAAGGGCAAGATCGTCGACCTGCTGACCGAACAGGCTGCAGCCGTCGTGCGTTACCAGGGCGGCCATAACGCCGGTCATACCCTGGTGATCGACGGCGAGAAAACTGTTCTGCACCTGATCCCCTCCGGCATTCTGCGCGAGAACGTGCAATGCCTGATCGGCAACGGCGTGGTGGTCGCGCCGGATGCGCTGATGCGTGAAATCATCAAGCTGGAAGAAAAGGGTGTGCCGGTGCGCGAGCGTCTGCGTATTAGCCCGTCCTGCCCGCTGATCCTGCCCTATCACGTGGCCCTGGATCTGGCCCGGGAGAAAGCCCGTGGCGACGCCAAGATCGGCACCACCGGTCGCGGTATCGGCCCTGCTTATGAAGACAAGGTGGCGCGTCGCGGTCTGCGGATCGGTGACTTGTTCCACCGCGAACGCTTCGCCGCCAAGCTCGGCGAGCTGTTGGATTACCACAATTTCGTCCTGCAGAACTATTACAAAGAGCCGGCGATCGACTTCCAGAAAACCCTCGACGAGTGCATGGAATACGCCGAGCTGCTGAAGCCGATGATGGCCGACGTCACCGCGGTGCTGCATGACCTGCGTCGCGAATCCAAGGACATCATGTTCGAAGGCGCTCAGGGCTCGTTGCTGGATATCGACCACGGCACCTACCCCTACGTCACCAGCTCCAACACCACGGCGGGCGGCATCGCCACCGGTTCGGGTTTCGGTCCGATGTACCTGGATTACATCCTCGGCATTACCAAGGCCTATACCACCCGCGTCGGTTCCGGTCCGTTTCCTACCGAGTTGTTCGACGATGTCGGCGCTTTCCTGGCCAAGCGTGGCCACGAGTTCGGCGCCACCACCGGTCGCGCCCGTCGCTGTGGCTGGTTCGATGCGGTCATTCTGCGTCGCGCTATCGAGATCAACAGCATCTCGGGTCTCTGCCTGACCAAGCTCGATGTGCTCGACGGCCTGGAAAGCATCCGCATCTGCGTCGGCTATAAAGATCAGCACGGCGAGGTGCTGGTGGACGCGCCGACCGATGCCGACAGCTACCTCGGCTTGCAGCCTGTGTACGAAGAAATGCCGGGCTGGAGCGAGTCGACGCTGGGGGCCAAAACCCTCGAGCAACTGCCGGCTAATGCGCGTGCATATATCAAGCGTGTGGAAGAGTTGGTCGGCGCGCCTGTCGATATCATTTCGACCGGCCCGGATCGCAACGAGACCATCGTGCTGCGCCACCCGTTTGCCTGATCGTCTGCTCGGTAACGAGGAGGGGTCGCCATTGGCGGCCCTTTTTCGTTTTTAGTGCGCCCTTTGTTTTTAAATATAAATGTTGCCTAGAGTTATGGGCATATCGGCCGATTCATAGGTATTGGTAATACTGTTCGCGAGGGGTGGGGCCTTGTTCTCTCTATTGCATAGTCGCTTGCTGCGTCCGGTGTTTATCGCGCTCGGGGTTGCCATCGTGCTCCAGGTGCTGGTGTCGGTGTGGTTGACCCGAACGACGGTGGATGACCTGGTGGCCGACCTGGCGACGCGACTGCAGAGCGATAGTCAGCGTCTGGGCGATGAGTTGGGCGTGGCGGAGCGCGAAGTCGTGCAGGGTTTGACGGCGTTGTCCGCGAATACCCGGCAGAGTCTCGGCGCTGCGTTGTCGGAGCGGCTGCAGGCCGAGCAGGCGCAATTGCGCGGTGTGCTGGAAAAGAATCTGAAGCAGTCGGGCAGCGCGTTGGCCTTGCTGTTGGCGGGGGTCGCGCCGAAGGCGGTGTGGGATAACGACGTCCCGGCGTTGACGGCCTTCGTGCGCATCGCGCAGCGCGATCCGGCCGTGCTCTTTGCGGTCTATTACGATGCCCAGGGCAAGCGCCTGACCCGCAGCTTCAATCGCAGCGATTCCCGGGTCCGCGAACTGGTTGCGGTGGGGCAGGGCGAAACCCCGCTGGATAAATTGGTCGAAGCGGCATCGCGCGATCCGCAAGTCTATATCGCCGAGGCCGATATCAATCCCATGGGGGCGAAAATCGGCAGCATTCAACTGGGACTGTCCATGGCGTCCGTGGATCAGGAGTTGCAAGCGCTGGATCAGCGTTTCGCGGCGCTGATGGATAACGCGGGCGAGCTTGTGGATGCCAGTTTGGTCGGTGCAGCGCGCGACAGTACCGTCACGCTGCAGCGGCGGTTGGGCGATGCGCAGCAGGCTGCCGAGGGCATGGCGCAGAATAGTTTGGCTTCGGTGCGTTCGGCGGCGGACAGTTTGCGCTGGCGCATTGCCGTTGGCTTGCTGATCGTCGGGTTGCTGGCGTTGCTCGTGGTGGCCCTTGTGCTCGGCTGGCGTGTGCTCAGTCGTCTGCGCTTGTTGATCACGGCGATGAACGATCTGGCCGCGGGCGAGGGCGACCTGACCCGTCGGGTGGAGCTGAACAGTCGCGACGAGGTGGGTGAGATGGCGAGTGCGGTCAACCGTTTCGTCGCCAAATTGCAGCCGATCGTGCGCGAGGCGGGTGAGGTGGCGGTACGCACCGGTCAGGAAATCGAAAGCCTGGCATTGCGTAGCGCGGCCGCGGAGTCGGCGGCCGAGCGCCAGCGCGACGAGGTCGCCGGGAGCTTGCAGGCGTTGGCGCAGATGGCCGACGAGGCGCAGGCGGAAAGTCAGGCCATGCAGGAGGCGTTGCGGCGTGTGGCAGCGATTCGCCAGTCGAGCGACGACAACGTCGCGATCGCCAAGCGGGTTGGCGGGGCTATCGAAGAGTTGGTGCGCAGCGTGGAGGCCGGGGCGTCGGTGATCGAGCGTCTGGCCAGGCAAAGCGAGCAGATCGAGGTGGTGCTGACGGTGATCCATGGCATCGCCGAGCAAACCAATCTGCTGGCGTTGAACGCCGCGATCGAGGCGGCGCGGGCCGGCGAGATGGGGCGCGGCTTTGCCGTGGTGGCGGATGAGGTACGTGCCCTGGCCAGCAAGACCCAGCAGTCGACCGGCGATATCCAGGCGCATATCGGCGCCTTGCAGCAAGGCGCGCGCGAGGCGGTCGGGGCGATCAATCAGGCGGGCGAGCAGGCCGCGCGTGGGCTCTCCGCGCTGCATGAAAGCGAGCGGGTGCAGGAGTCGGTGCAGGCTGCGGTCGAGGAGGTGCACGGTGCGATCAACGCGGCGACTTCGGCATCGGCGCATCAGGCCGAGGGCGCGGATGCCGTGCGCGGGCGGGTCGAGGTGATTCATTCCGAGGCGCAGCGGGCCGCCGAGGCGGTCGCGGCGACGGCGCAAAGCGGTCGGGTGCTGGATGGTTTGGCCGCGCAGCTCAAGGCCAGTCTCGGGCAGTTCCGGGTTTAAGGGCGGCGGCAAGCTGCAAGTAAGGGCGCAAGCGCTGCGGAGGTTGCCGGGGGTATATTGTTGGGGCAGCCTGATTAGCTTGCAGCTTGCAGCTTGCAGCTTGCAGCTTGCAGCTTGCAGCTTGCAGCTTG
>CBIHLQ010000037.1:0-61337 GCA_966210885.1 uncultured Pseudomonas sp. | reverse complement strand
GCCCAATACCCGCCCCGGAAAAACCGCCTTACCTGCTCGGAGTGGTAAGCACTCCAATACAACAACGGGCAGCAGTCCGAAGACCGCTGCCCGCCTGTAACCTGTTACTCGTCGCCCAGCGACAACAGCGAGGCGTTGCCGCCCACTGCAGTGGTGTTGACCGAGGTGGTGCGTTCGTTGACGAAACGCAGCAGGTAGCTCGGGCCACCGGCTTTCGGGCCGGTGCCGGACAGGCCGCAGCCGCCGAACGGTTGCACGCCGACCACCGCGCCGATCTGGTTGCGGTTGACATAGAGGTTGCCGACCCGCGCCAGCGCTTCGATGCGCGCGGCGGTTTCCTCGTTGCGGCTGTGCACGCCGAGGGTCAGGCCGTAGCCGGTGCCGTTGATCGCGGCGACCACCTGTTCCAGATCGCGGGCTTCGAAGCGCACGACATGCAGGATGGGGCCGAAGTTTTCTTTCTGCAGCTCGGCGATGCCAGCGATCTCGAACGCCACCGGCGCGACGAAGTGACCATCCAGGCCGGCCGGCAGCTGGGTTTCGGCGATCAGCTTGCCCTCGCCCTTGAGCTGGGCGATATGCGCTTCGAGGCCGGCCTTGGCTTCGGCGTCGATCACCGGACCGACATCGCTTTCGCGCAGGTGGGTCGGGCCGACTTTCAGCTCGGCCATGGCGCCCTTGAGCAGATCCAGCACGCGCTCGGCGATATCGCTCTGCACGTAGAGCACGCGCAGCGCCGAGCAACGCTGGCCGGCGCTGGTGAAGGCCGATTGCACGGCGTCCTTGACCACCTGCTCGGGCAGCGCGGTGGAGTCGACGATCATCGCGTTCTGCCCGCCGGTTTCGGCGATCAGCGCGGCGATCGGACCGGCTTTCTCGGCCAGCTGACGGTTGATGATGCGCGCGGTGTCGGTCGAGCCGGTGAAGCACACGCCGGCGACGCGGGCATCGCGGCAGAATACGCCGCCCAGGGTGGCGCCGTCGCCCGGCAGGAAGGCGATGACATCCTTCGGCAGGCCGGCTTCGAACATCAGCTCCAGAGCGCGCGCGGCGATCAGGCTGGTCTGCTCGGCCGGTTTGGCCAGTACGCAGTTGCCGGCGACCAGGGCGGCGGTGATCTGCCCCAGGTAGATCGCCAACGGGAAGTTCCACGGGCTGATGCAGACGAAGATGCCGCGGCCTTCATGGAACAGCTCGTTGCGCTCGCCGGTCGGCCCTTGCAGCTCTTCGCGGCCCAGACGCAGACGTGCCTGCTGGGCGTAGTAACGGCAGAAATCCACCGCCTCGCGCACTTCGTCGATGCCGTCCTGCATGGACTTGCCGGCTTCCACGGTGCACAGCGCCATCAGCTCGGCGCGGTTGGCTTCGAGCAGGTCGGCCAGGCGCTCGAAGATGCTCGCGCGGCTGTCGATGGCGGTGGCGTTCCAGCGCGGCCAGGCCGCGTGCAGTACGTTCAGGGCGTCGGCCGCCTGGGCTGCAGTGGCGAACTGGGCGCTACCGACCACCTTGCTCAGCTCGTAAGGGCAGCGTACGTCCTGCGCGGTGCCGGCGAGCTTCTCGCCGTTGATCACCGGGGCGGCTTGCCATTGACGGGACAGGTGCGGCTTGTAGGCGAGCTCGAGCTCGGCCCAGGTGTGCTGAATATTCATGTTTAGGCCTTGGGAATTTTTCCGCGCACTGCCGAACAGCGCAGGTGGGAGAGGAATTTTGTCGTTGCCGAGGGTTCTGCACGCACGCAGTTGGGTTACCGGATGGTCGAGCAGCGACTCGATCGGCGTATTCGGATCGACCAACTGGTGCACGAACGAGGAGTTCGCGCCGTTCTCCAGCAGACGCCGTACCAGATACGGCAGCAGGTCCTTGTGCGCGCCGACCGGGGCATAGATGCGCACGGTCTTGCGGTGTTTTTCCAATACCGTGTCGTAGAGCGCGTCGCCCATGCCGTGCAGGCGCTGGAATTCGAAGTCGCGCGGCTGCTTCTGCTCGGCGGCGATTGCCAGGATGCAGCTGACGGTGTGCGCGTTATGGCTGGCGAACTGCGGGTAGATCACCCCGCGGGTGAACTCCGACAGCAAAAAGCGCGCGCAGGCGAGGTAGGAGGTATCGGTGCCTTCCTTGCGGGTGAACACCGGATAACCGTCCAGACCCTGGACCTGACACTGCTTGATCTCGGTGTCCCAGTACGCGCCCTTGACCAGGCGCAGCGGCATCTTCTCGCCGAGTTCTTTACCCAGCAGGGTCAGCCACACCAGCACCGGCAGGCAGCGCTTGGAATAGGCCTGCACCACCAGGCCGAACTCGCCCCAACCCTTGAGGGCCGGATCGCGCATCAGCTTTTCATAGAGTTCCAGCGACAGTTCGAGACGATCGGCCTCTTCGGCGTCCACCGAGATGCCGACGCCCAGCTTGCGCGCCCGCACGGCCAGTTCCAGCACATTGGCGAACAGTTCGGTGAGCACACGTTCACGCTGGGCCACTTCGTAGCGCGGGTGCAGGGCGGACAGCTTGATCGAGATCGACGGCTTAGGCCCCGGTCCGACCTGCCCTTCGGCACCGACGGTGTCGATGGCCTTGCGGTAGTCGGCCATGTACTTCTCGGCGTCTTCCGCGGTGAGTGCCGCTTCGCCGAGCATGTCGAAGGAATAGGTGTAGCCCTTTTCGCGTTCCGGGCGGCCGTTCTTCAGCGCTTCGGCGATGTTGCGGCCAAGCACGAACTGCTTGCCCATCAGCTTCATCGCCTGGTTCATCGCGGCGCGGATCACCGGCTCGCCGGAACGCTGGATCAGACGACCGAGGACGTTTTTCGGGCGACCGTCGGCGGTTTCCGGGTCGACCACCTTGCCGGTCATCACCAGGCCCCAGGCGGCGAAATTGACCAGCACGCTGTCGCTCTTGCCGAGGTGGCGTTCCCACTCGGCGGCGTTCAGCTTGTCGCGGATCAGCGCGTCGGCGGTGGCGGCGTCCGGCACGCGCAGCAAAGCCTCGGCCAGGCACATGAGCATCAGCCCTTCCTGGGTATCGAGGCTGTACTGACGAAGCAGTGCGTCGAGGGTATCGACGGCATTGTCCCGGCTACGTACGTCCTGAATCAGGGTACGGGCACCGCGGCGGATAGCCTCGATGCCGGCTTCACCGGGATCGGCGAGCTCGAGGAGCTCAGTAAGATAGGCTGCCTCGTCAACGCTGTAATTAGCGCTGATGACAGGGAAAAAATCGGCGGCCTTGGCGTCGGAGATCCGCTTAAGGAACTCGCTCTGCAAGACGTGACTGGCTTTGAACATCACGCCCATCCTCTTGTGGAGTGTATTGTTATCGGTCTAGCGCAGCTTCGCCGGTCCGACCAATTGCAAATTGGCCAAAACCTGCGCATCGCTTCAGTGAGTGACTGAATTTAGTGGCAGAGCGATGACAGCTTCTTGCTGAAAACTCTGGAGTTTTTGCGAAAAGCTCCAGCGCCGGGAACTTCTCGCGAACATTCGTTTGAAAAACCGCGAAAGCGCGGCTCGGCGTGACACCCCGAGCATCGGCTGCGTCACTGCTGCATTCCTTTTGGCCGCGCAGACTCCACCTATGCATCCGCAAAGAACCGTTCTGCATAACGAACTGCATGCCCGCCCCTCGCTGTATTTCAACGAGCCGGCGCATGTCTTTCATATCGCCCTGCTCGACCAGAGCGGCGTCAGCGAAGCGGTGATCGCCGCGCTGGCCGAGCGCGCCCCGGCGCCCTGGCCGCCCGGCACCGCCCAGGGCCTGGTGCAAATGGATGGCGGCCCGCTGAAGTGGGAACGGCACGCCGAGTTCTTCACCCTGACGCTGATGCTGCCCAAGCAAACCAACGGCGAATTCTGGCCGGCCCTGCCGGAGGCGCTGGCGGCGCTGATCGAGCCTTACCGGCAGCTGATCATCAATGCAGTGCAGATCCTCGTGGAGTCGGAACAACACTGGGAAGGCCATAACGCCCGCTACGGTTTCAAGGACCCGGCCGGCTCGCATATCGGCGGCGGCGATGCCACCGTGTGGAGCGACTTCCAGCTCACCGCGGACGGGCGTAACCGCATCCTGCTGGTCAACCGCGCGCTCAACGCTTATCGCCTCGGGCGGATGATCCGCCGCCTGCTGGAAATCGAAACCTATCGCATGATGGCCTCGCTGACGCTGCCGGTGGCGCAGACCGTGGATCGCCAACTCAAGGCATACGACCAGCAATTGGCGAAACTGTCCGACCGCAATGCCGACCCCGGCAGCAGCAATGCGAAGCAACTGCTCAGCGATATCGCCCTGCTCTCCGCCACCCTGGTGCGCAACACTGCGATCCACCGGCAACGCTTCAGCGCCGCCGAGGCCTACGCGCAACTGGTGTTCGAGCGCATCACCGAACTGCGCGAAAGCCATGTCGGCGACTGCCAACGCCTCGGCGTATTCATCGAGCGGCGATTCAAACCCACGGTGCGTTACTGCGCGGTGACCGAACAACGCCTGCTGCGCCTGGGGCAGAGCGTGGCCAACCTCGGCGAACTGCTGCAAACCCGCGTCCAGGTCGAGGTGGAGGAGCAGAATTCGGAGATCCTGCGCAGCCTCAATACCCGCGCCAATACCCAGATCAAGATCCAGAAGGCGGTCGAAGGCCTGTCGATCATCGCCATCAGCTATTACCTGCTCAGCCTGTTCAAACTCGGCGTCGAGGGCTTGCACAGCCTGGGTATCGCGCTCTCGCCGGAAATGGCCGCCAGCGTGCTCGGGCCGGCGGCGTTGGCGATCATCGGCGGCATCGCCTTGCGTATCCGCAAGGCGAAAAGGCACTGAGAGGCTGTGAAAAAACGCGCGCCTTGCCGCGAACACCTGGAGACGCTCTCGCTACGGCGCTCGATATTTTCACAACCTCTGACTGCCACTGATCGCCTGCAAGGCCAAGTACCGGCGCGCTGCCTACACTGTCGAAAAACGGCAGGAGCGCGAAACCTTGAGCACGGACACCCTGGCGGGCGAAGTTTCCGAGTATTCGATCTATCGACGGGTCGTTTCGCAGCTGATGCAGGGCGAGGAGCAGCTGCCCAGCCTGCCGACCATCACCCTGGATATCCGTCGCGCCCTGAGCGATGCGCAGGTGCCGATGACCGCCTTGGTGCGCCTGATCAGCCGCGACCCGGCGCTCAGCGCCTTGCTGATGAAGCACGCCTCCTGCGCCCTGTACCGGCACAGCCACGCGCCGAAAACCCTGAGCGAAGTGATCATCCTGCTCGGCATGGGCGAAGTTGATCGCATCACCATGGTGCACAGCATCAAGAGCCTGTTCACCCTGCACAGCCCGGCGCATAAACGCCTGTTCGTCGAAGCCTGGAGCCGTCTGGTGCTCAAGGCCAGCACCAGCGCCCTGCTGGCGCGTCTGCTCGGCCATGTAACGCCGCAGCACGCCCTGCTCGCCAGCCTGCTCAGCGAAGTCGGCACCCTGGCCGTGCTCTCGGCGTTTCGGGATGCGAGCACGCCACCCGACCAACAGCTGTACGGCAAACTGTGCCGCGAATACAGCAAGTCCCTCGGCATTATCGTGCTGAAGAAATGGGCGGTGGACAGCGAGTACATCGAGGTGACCCGCGAGGCCGGTAACTGGCAATGCAGCGGCGGACCGCGTATCGACCTGCTCGATTTGGTCAATCTGGCGCTTTACCACGCCCTGAAAGAACGCCATATCGATGTCGGGCTGCCGCCGCTGCAGGAATTGGCCGCTTACCGCAAGCTGTTTCCGCCGCAGGATTCCATCGGCGAAAACGGCGAATTGAGAATGATCGTCGACCATCGCGAAGACATCCACGCGATTGCCGACACCCTTCGTTGAAAGCCGTCTAAACAGCGGCATGCGAGTCGTCGGCAAGGCAGCGCAACGCTGCAACAAAAACGAAATGGGGCTGTTCTAAAGTGCCTACTCGATTTTAGGAGGGTATGCCGGTGAGCCGTATCACGAGAAATCTGTGCAAGACGCTGGACCTGGTCGCCGACAACAACGAAGCAGCCGCCATCGCGGTAATGCGCGCAGCGGAACGCATCGGCGACGAGTTGCTCAAACAGCAACTGTTCAATGTGATCCACCGGATGAATCAGGACGCCGATCAATTGCGCCTGGCGCGCGAAGCGATCGCCCTGCAAGGCATGCAGCGGGCCTGATTTCCCGCCACGGCGCCACCGAGCGCCCGCGCACGCAAAGCCTGCCAAGCGTGCGCCTTTACTCATGCCTGCGCCTCACGCAGACTCGCGCCACTATCGCGCGGGTTCACTGCGCACTTGGCCAGGGATGGAAAACCATGATCATCGGACATGCACCGGGCGCCTATATCGCCAGCGCGCTGTTGCACGGCAGGCTACTCGCCGACCACATCTCGGCCAGGGCGTTTATTCTCGCCGGGGTGTTCGGCGGGATCGCCCCCGACCTGGACATGCTCTACTTCCACCTGGTCGATCAGCGCCAACATCACCATCACAGCTATTTCAGCCACTGGCCTCTGGTATGGCTGGGCCTGCTGTTACTCAGCCTGTTGCTGTTGCGCCTGCGCCGGAACAGCCGGGTCGCACCGCTGGCCGTGGCCTTCGCCATGATGGGCATGTTGCATATGCTGCTCGACAGTATCGTCGGCGATATCTGGTGGTTCGCCCCCTTCGTCGACCAGCCTTATGCCCTGTTCAGCGTGCCGGCGCTCTACAAGCCCTGGTGGCTGAACTTTCTGCTGCATTGGTCGTTCGCCCTGGAACTGGCCCTGTGGGTCTGGGCCGGGCTGTTGTACCGCGCCCGCCGCAAGGCGGTACCGGCAGGTTTCAGCCTCACTTAGCGGGGCTATGGAAATTGCCTGCCATTGAACAAAGCCTTTTGATCGCCCTGGCGCAGGTGCGGAAAAGTACTTTAACCGGGGGCTTGCTGGCGATGGCGACTAATCGGCGCTACGCAGGCGCTTAGGCGTCAGGCCGAGGTAACGGCGCATGGCATTGGTCAAGGCGCTTTGGCTGGAGAAACCGCACTCTTCGGCAATGCGGATCAAAGGCATGCCGCTTTCTCGGAGCAGGCGCGCGGCGAGGTCGAGACGGGATTTCAGCAGGTATTGGTGCGGGGTCAGGCCGACGCTGTCCTTGAACTGGGCATGAAAGTGACTGGGGCTGAGGCAAGCGACTTGCGCCAGCTCGGCGACGCTGATGCGCCGCGCCAGGTTGTCCAGGATAAAGGCATCCAGCCGTTCCAGGTCGAGCGGCCCGGTGGCCCGCTGCGCCTGCTCGCCGAACAAGCGCAGGTGCAGGGCCCGCAACAGCACCCCGCCAAGGGAGCGCGCCAGCATCGGATCGCTGCCATAACGCTCGAGCTCGGCACCGGCATAACTGAGCAGATGCTGAAAATCCACATCCAACTGCGGGTAGCGTGGGGTCTCGAACAGGTGGGTGAGCAATTCCAGATCTTCGCTGGAGGTGCCCTGTTCGTTGAGATCGACGATCAGCATACGGTTATCGCCGATACCGGCGAACTGGTGATCGGCATCACCAGGCACCAAACAAGCGCGCATGCGACAAACTTCACCGCCACGGCCATTGACCTCGAATTCCGCACGCCCGGACAACGACAGCACCAACTGGTGGTGATCGTGGGTGTGTTCGTGGGCCTGATGATCGAGGTGCAGCAGGCGGGCTTTGAGCATGGCGGTAACCGAAAGTTCTGGTAACCGAACTTTAACCTTTTGTCGCCAAAAACAGCAGCCCGCACGACAAGTGGCCAGCATTTAGCCGCCAACGCACCAAAACGGCCGCCATCGAATGCGGGCGCACAAAAACAGGGCAGCAGAGCGCCCCATATACGTCCCAGGACGCCCTATTTGCGCGCAGGTAGTAACTGGCAGGAGAGTTGCTAAGCCTGTACGGCCTATCCGTGCAAGGAACAATCGATGGAACTCAGCATCGCCCTGGGCCTGGCCCTGGGGCTTTTCGTCCTCGGCCAATGGCTCACCCGACGTGCCGCGCACCGTCATCGGCAAACCCTCAATCAATTGCAATGCGCCACCTTACAGCGCGCCCTCGAATTGTTGCCTGCAGTACAAAAGCATCGCGGCCTCGGCGCGCAAACGGACATCGCCAGCGTCAGCCAACGCAATGCCCTCGCCCGCGAACTCGATCTGCTTTGGCTCAACTGGCCAGGCGAAAGCCTGCAGTTGGCGCCGCTGCATCAGGACTGGCCGCAATTACGCCGGAAACCGGCGGACTTCGAGGCGCATTGTCAGATGATCGAAGCACTGCTGATCGTCATCGAACAGTTGGAAGACCGCCTACGCTTGGCGGATCAGCCGCAACTGCAAGGGCTTGCCGCGGCCTGTCACACCCTCGAAGACCTGGCGCGCCTGCGCGGCTTGGCGGTGCGTGCGGCCAATTACACGCGCTGCCCCGCGGGGTTGAAGATGCAGATGCATTTGCTCTGCCAGCGCCTCAAGCATCCCGAAACCCCCGAGCCCTTGCGCGGTCTGCTGCTGCGCCTGCAAGACGAGCTGATCGACGCGCCGCAGGTACGCCTGGCGCCCAACGACTGCTTCGCGCTGCTCAGCCCGCCGATCGAGGAGCACCTGCAGCGCCTGCGTATGTCGTTCGCCAAACAGATCGCCCTCTGAGCCATATATCCTGAGCGCCTCGCGGGTTAGGTTTGGGCGCACACTGCGGCTATGCTAGGCGCAATCGGGCGAGATGATCCCGAAGCATATCGAGCCTGACGGGGGGCGGCAGCATCCAGCCCCGCCAGAACGACCGCCCAAGCCCAGCAATTTCTGATCGACAAAGGAGCCCGCCGATGACCTCCCTGCGCTTGCTGCCAATCCTAGGCCTGGCCTTGCTGACCGGTTGCGCCCACAGCCCCGACAGCCTGATCGTGCAGAAACAAAGTCAATGCCCGCTGCATCTGAGCAGCGGCCAACTGCTGATGCTGACGCTACCAAGCAACCCCACCACGGGCTTTCGCTGGGTGCTAAACGATGGCGCCGAAACGGTGCTCGAAAGCCTGGGCCCCGAGGTTTATAGCAACCCCGAGGACGCTGGACTGGTGGGCAGCGCCGGTCTTTCGACCTGGCGTTTCAACGTCAAGCAGGCTGGCACGGGCCATCTGCGGCTGGCCTATCAACGTCCTTGGGAAACCGAGGTGGCACCGGCAAAAACCTTCGACTGCGCCATTAAAGCGCGCTGACACCAGCCCACCCATAACCCTCGCCGACTGCTCCGACGCGCGATATTCGCGCGCCCGCATGGCATGCCATCGTTGCAATACGCACCCGTCGCGCCAACGAGCCGCTCGCCCTGTCGACGGCACGCTCGGCAAGCGCAAGGACGATAAATGAACTATAGGAAGTAGACACACACAACTCAGGAAAAACATCATGAAGGACACTAGGCATGCAGTTGGCCTGCTCCTCATGCTGGTATGGCTATCGGGTTGTAGCAGTCTGCTTCCCAGCGAGCGGGAAGAAGCACTGTCCCCTTTCGATGACTACCTCGATGCGGAAATACGCTACTCCCAGGCAGCGACCGGCATCACCACCCGCTCCGAACTCTTCGCTCTGGGCTTCGACCCACTGGCCGAAGGCAACGGCAAGATGCTCTCTTTTATCGACCTGCGCCTGATGTTCGTACAACCGAACGTTCCCATTGAGTACCTACCCGATGGCCTGCTGAAGTGTCTCGAAGCCAAGGACCGTTGCGTGGGTTACGCCTTCGAGTTCAACAAGACCGACACCCAACGGGTTGGTAATTTTTGGGCCGATGCCTTCAACTTCCGCAAAAAACGCGAACTCCAGGGCTGGGTGTTCCGTGCGGTGTTCGTCCTGGTCGATGAGGTGCTGGTGCACAAGGTCAGCAATGGCGAACCGAACATCCGTCGTTACGAGGTCAAGCGCAATCCTCTCGGTCCGTTGCAGGGCGCCGGCGAATTCTTTTCCGATCAATTGAGGAAGTAGCCGCCGGTACTCGCGGGAAAGCGACAAGCAGTCGTCGCTGCGCGACTTTCCCGCTAAAATTGCCGGCCCTCCTCGATATGTGCACCGCCAACGTGACCGAACAACCCGACCGCCTGTTTGCCCAGCCCCTGTCCCAGGTGCCGGACTTCGCCTTCAACGAAGACGTGGTGCGGGTATTCCCGGACATGATCAAGCGCTCGGTGCCCGGGTATCCGACGATCGTCGAGAATATCGGCGTGCTGGCCGGGCAATTCGCACAGCCGCACAGCCTGCTTTATGACCTGGGCAGTTCCCTGGGCGCCGTCACTCAAGCCCTGCGCCGCCACGTGCAGATCGAAGATTGCCGAGTGATAGCGGTCGACAACTCCAGCGCCATGGTCGAGCGCTGCCGCGAATACCTGCATGCCCAGGACTCGATGTTTCAGGAGTTGCTGCCGGTGGAAGTGATCGAGGCCGATATCCTCGGCCTGGAGTTACAGCCCGCCTCGCTGGTGGCCTTGAATTTCACCCTGCAATTCATCCAACCGGAACAGCGCCTCGCACTACTCACACGCATCCGCCAGGCACTGCTGCCGGGCGGCGCGCTGATCCTCTCGGAGAAACTGCGCTTCGAGGACGACGAGCAGCATCGCTTGCTCGGCGATCTGCATATCGCCTTCAAACGGGCGAATGGCTACAGCGAACTGGAAATCGCTCAGAAGCGCAGCGCCATCGAAAAAGTCATGCTCCCGGACAGTCTGGAGCAGCACCGTGAGCGCCTGCTGGCCGCTGGCTTCAGCAAGGTGGTGCCTTGGTTCCAGTGCCTTAACTTCGCCTCCTTGATTGCCTTGCCATGATCAACCGACTCGACCTCGATGCCCTGCAAGCTCAGTTGGCAGGCACGCCGCTGCAGGATTGGTCCGCCGGCTTGCCGGGGCAAATCGACGCCAAACTGGCGATCGGCCATGGCGACCTGCAGCGCTGGTACGGCGCCGTTCAGGCACTGCCCGCCCTGAGCGTCGAACGACTGCAGCTGCTCGATGCCTTCACCTTCGACGGCCCCTGCGATGAAGCCACCCGCGCCGAACTGAAAAGCGCGCTACAAGGGTTGATTCCCTGGCGCAAAGGCCCGTTCGAGCTGTTCGGCGTGCACGTGGATACCGAGTGGCGTTCGGACTGGAAGTGGCAGCGCGTCGCGCCTTACCTCGACCTGACCGGCAAGCGCGTGCTGGATGTCGGCTGCGGCAACGGCTACTACATGTGGCGAATGCTTGGCGCCGGCGCCGCCAGCGTGGTCGGGATCGACCCGAACTGGCTGTTCCTCTGCCAATTCCTGGCGATGAAGAACTACTTGCCCGATCTGCCGGTTTGGCATCTGCCGCTGGCCTTCGAAGAGCTGCCGGCCAAGCTGCAAGGCTTCGACACGGTGTTTTCCATGGGCGTGCTCTATCACCGCCGCTCGCCCATCGATCATCTGCTGGATCTGAAGGATTGCCTGCTCAAGGACGGCGAACTGGTCCTGGAAACCCTGGTGGTGGAAGGAGATGCCCAGCAGGTACTGGTCCCCGAGGATCGTTATGCGCAGATGCGCAACGTCTGGTTCCTGCCCTCGGTACCGGCATTGGAGTTGTGGCTGCGCCGCGCCGGCTTCGTCGATGTGCGCTGCGTCGACGTCAACACCACCTCGGTCGAGGAGCAACGCGCCACCGAGTGGATGCGTTTTCAATCGCTGCCGAACTTTCTCGACCCGGCCGACCATAGCCGCACGCTGGAAGGATTACCGGCGCCGAGCCGCGCCGTGTTGGTGGCGCGTAAACCCTAGGGTGGATCGGGGCGCGTAGCTGAAGCTCTACCAATCCCCCCACGGGGCTTCTACCCGCGATTGGCCGCCGCGACTATCAATTGCTTCATTTCCGCCACGGCCTGTTTGAAACCGACGAACAGCGCATGGGCGACCAGGGCGTGGCCGATATTCAGCTCGTTGATGCCGGCAATCGCAGCCACCGGCTCGACGTTATGGTAGTGCAGGCCATGGCCGGCATTGACAATCAGGCCATGGGCCAGCCCGCAAGCCACGCCATCGCGAATCCGCGCCAGCTCGCGGGCCGCCTCCTCGGGCGTATGGGCATCGGCATAACGTCCGGTATGCAACTCGACCGCCGGCGCACCGACGCGCTTCGAGGCTTCGATCTGTCGCTCGTCCGGGTCGATGAACAGCGAAACCTCGCAGCCGATCTTGCTCAAGCGCGCCACTGCCGCAGCGATCCGCGCCTCTTGCCCGGCGACGTCCAAGCCGCCTTCGGTGGTCAGCTCCTGACGGGTCTCCGGTACCAGACAGACGTGCTCGGGGCGGATGCTTTCGGCGAATACGAGCATCTCCTCGGTGACGCCCATTTCGAAATTCATCCGCGTCTGCAATACCTCCTTGAGCAGCCGCACATCACGCTCCTGAATATGCCGGCGATCCTCGCGCAGGTGCACGGTAATACCGTCGGCACCCGCTTCCTCGGCATCCAGGGCAGCCTTCACCGGGTCGGGATAACGCGTGCCGCGGGCTTGGCGCAGGGTCGCCACATGGTCGATATTCACGCCCAACAAAATTCGATTGGCATCAGTCACGGCTCGGCTCCTTAAGGGTCATGAATAACTCGCGACTGACCAACGGTCGGCCGCCTAAATGGGGCGCCAGGGCCTGACGCATCAGGCGCTTGGCCGCGGACAGGGCTCCCGGGGCGGCCCAATCGGCCTTGGCCATGGCGAGCAGGTCGCCGCCTTGAAACACCCCCGGCTGAAATTGTTCGACAGGCGCCAGACCGGAATCGACCTGCAGCCGATAGAGGCTTCCGGCGGTAACGGGCTGACCATGGCAATCATGATCGAGGGCGAAACCATAGCCCAGTTCGTCCAGCAAACGCCATTCGAAAGCGCGTAATAGAGGCTCCAGCGCGCGCCCTTGGGTCAGGGCCAGAACGGTCAGCGCGTAATGCTCGAAGATCGCCGGGTAGGGGTCTTGCGCGGGCAGCAGGCGGATCAACAACTCGTTCAGGTAGAGACCGCTGTATAGCGCCTCGCCCATCAACAGATTGGGAATGCCGGCAGCCTCCAGCCGCCCGATATTCTTCAACTCACCACGCCCGCGCAGCTCGACCTCGATGGGAATGAAGGGGCGCGCCAAGGTTCCCGCCTTGCCCCGCGCACCGCGCAGCACTGCGCGCAAGCGACCTTGCGGGGTGAGTAAATCGACCAGCGCGCTGCTCTCGCGATAAGCGCGGCTGTGCAGTACATAGGCAGGCTGGCTAAGCGCAAGCATGGCTGGGATTGCTCGAAGAGGCGGGCGTCGGTTGACGCCCGAGCGACTCAAATATTGTCGTAACCCAGGGAACGCAAGGCACGCTCGTCATCCGACCAACCGCCTTTGACCTTGACCCAGAGGTTGAGCATGACCTTGGAGTCGAACATCACCTCCATGTCCTTGCGCGCTTCCTGGCCGATGCGTTTGATCCGCTCGCCCTTTTCGCCAATGATGATTTTCTTCTGCCCGTCGCGCTCGACCAGGATCAGCGCGTGGATATGCAAGATGCGCCCGTCGCGCTTGAATTCCTCGATTTCCACGGTGATCTGGTACGGTAATTCAGCGCCGAGCTGGCGCATGATCTTCTCGCGCACCAATTCGGCGGCGAAAAAGCGGCTGGAGCGATCGGTGACCTGGTCTTCCGGAAAGAAATGCACACCTTCCGGCAAACGCTCGCCCACCAGCTTTTCCAGAGTGTCAAGGTTATGCCCCTGCTGCGCGGAGACCGGCACTATCTCGGCGTTCGGCAGCTGGCTCGCCAACCACTCGAGGTGTGGCATCAGCTCAGCTTTGTCCTCGATACGATCGGTCTTGTTGATCGCCAGGATTACTGGCCCCTGCACATATTGCACGCGCTCCAGAACCATCTGATCCTCATCGGTCCAGCGGGTACGGTCGACCACGAAGATCACCACGTCGACGTCTTTCAGCGCCGACGAAGCATTCTTGTTCATATAGCGGTTGAGGGCTTTCTCGTTGTTCTTGTGCAGACCGGGGGTATCCACGTAAATCGCCTGGACCTCACCTTCGGTCTTGATCCCAAGCATGTTGTGCCGGGTGGTCTGCGGCTTGCGCGAGGTAATCGCCAGCTTTTGCCCGAGGATATGGTTGAGCAGAGTCGACTTGCCCACGTTGGGCCGGCCAACGATGGCGACATAGCCACAGCGTGTTGCAGGTGAATCAGTCATGGCCATTCTCCACACCCAGGGCGATCAAGGCAGCGGCCGCCGCAACCTGTTCTGCGATACGGCGGCTGGCGCCCTGGCCCAGGGTTTTATCGTTGAGTAAGGTGATCTGGCATTCGACGACGAATGTCCGGCAATGCGGATCGCCCTGGATATCCACCACCTCGTAACGAGGCAGGTCGCAGGCACGCGACTGCAGAAATTCCTGCAAGCGGGTTTTTGGATCCTTATTGGTATCGACCAGGGTCAGGCTTTCCAATTCGTTGGTCAACCAAGCCAACACCCGCTCGCGCGCCACAGCCATGCCGGCATCCAGATAGATGGCGCCGATCAGCGCTTCGAGCGCATCGGCAAGGATCGACTCGCGGCGAAAGCCGCCACTTTTCAGCTCCCCGGAGCCCAAGCGCAGGTATTCACCCAAATCGAAACCACGAGCCAGGATGGCCAAGGTCTCGCCTTTGACCAAGCGCGCCCGCAGGCGCGACAACTGGCCTTCGCGCGCCATGGGAAAGCGCTCGAACAACGCCTCGCCGGCGACGAAGTTGAGGATTGCATCGCCGAGGAACTCCAGACGCTCATTATTGCGCCCGGCAAAGCTGCGGTGAGTCAGCGCCAGGATCATCAGCTCCTGGTCTTTGAACGTGTGACCGAGCTGCCGCTCGAGACGGGCTAACGAAGCACTCACGGCATACGCACGCGGAATTCTTTATCGAAGTGGACTACTAGATCGATATTTTTAATGAGGGGTTCGCGCCTTTCATATTGCAGATGGGCGTGGAATTCGTTGTTTTCAATTTTCACTTCAAGAATATCTTTCAGATTCAAATCACGGATGCTATTGACCTCCATCCCCTTGGCGACATGAACATAGAATGCGCCTACGGTGTTTATTTCCAGGGCCTCGTCGGTCTCCACCGACGTGATGATTTTCTCCAACGACATATAGTCGAGATAATGCGGAATCAGTTTGAATGCCGCGCTGGCGAAAAACGCCACCAAAGCCAGCACCATCAACCAGCTAAGAACCGACATACCCTTTTGCGACTGCGCAAATTTCATATGAAGCCCCAATTTCTCAATGAGCTAAAAGCCCGATATAGGCCAAGACAAGATTATTTATAGCCTGTGGCGCCATATTGAACAGCGCCTGACAGAATCTGCGTTTCAGTGAATCAAGCCGACACGGGAGAAGTTCGGCAGATTGCTGAACTTCGGATCGGGCCAACTCATCCACACGGCGAAGGCTTTGCCGACAATGTTCTTGTCCGGCACCATCCCGGAAAATTCGGCTGGGGTTCCCACCGGATCTTCCCAGAAGCGGCTGTCCTTCGAGTTATCGCGATTGTCGCCCATCATGAAATAGTGACCTGCAGGCACCAACCACTCCCGGCGCACGGAACCTCTTACGCGATCACGTTCGCGAATATTGTGCTCTACCTCACCCAGCTTCTCCGAGTAGAAGCGCGCAGTCGGATAGACGCCCGAGATACGTTCGCCACTGGACTCGTCGTCCAGACGCTCGTATAGGAAACGCCGCGGCAAGGCCTGGCCATTGATATAAACCTGTTTGCCCTCAACCGCGATGTGGTCGCCCGGCACACCGATGACGCGCTTGATGTAATTGATATTCGGGTCGCTGGGGTAACGGAACACCATGACATCGCCACGTTGTGGGTCGCCCACTTCGATGATCTTGGTATCGAGTACCGGCAAACGGATACCGTAAGCGAATTTATTCACCAGAATAAAATCGCCCACCGCCAGGGTCGGCTTCATCGAGCCCGACGGGATCTGAAACGGCTCGACCAGGAAAGAGCGCAACACTAAGACGATAGCCAATACCGGGAAGAACGACTTGCCGTACTCGACCAGCAACGGCTCCTTGTTCAGGCGCTCGACCACCGCCTCGTCGGGCTCGCCGACCTGACCGTGATAACTGGCGATAGCCGCGCGGCGGCGCGGCGCGAGAAAAATCAGGTCGAACAGTGCAAGCGCACCGCATACCGCGACGGCGATGACCAATAACAATGGAAAATTAATCGACATAAACCCTTAGCCATCCACCTTGAGAACAGCGAGGAAGGCTTCCTGTGGAATCTCCACATTACCCACCTGCTTCATCCGTTTCTTACCGGCCTTTTGCTTTTCCAACAGCTTGCGCTTACGGCTCACATCACCGCCATAACACTTGGCCAATACGTTCTTTCTGAGAGCCTTGACGGTGGTACGGGCAACGATCTGCCCACCGATCGCGGCCTGAATCGCCACATCGAACATTTGCCGCGGGATTAATTCCTTCATTTTTTCAGTCAGCACACGGCCCTTATGGTGCGCTTTGTCACGATGCACGATCAAAGCCAATGCATCGACCTTCTCACCGTTGATCAACACATCGAGCTTGACCAGATTGGCCGATTGAAAGCGATCGAAACTGTAATCCAAGGAGGCATAGCCACGGCTGACCGACTTCAGGCGGTCGAAGAAGTCCAATACCACTTCATTCATCGGCAGGTCGTAGGACACCTGCACCTGACTGCTGAGGAACTGCATGTCGCGCTGCACGCCGCGCTTTTCGATACACAGGGTGATGACGTTACCCAGATGTTCCTGGGGCACCAGGATATTGGCGCGCACGATCGGTTCGCGCATGTCCTCGATCGAGGACAGATCCGGCAGCTTCGACGGGTTATCGACATACAACGTCTCGCCGTTCTTCATCACCACTTCGAACACTACGGTCGGCGCCGTGGTAATCAGATCCAGGTCGTACTCGCGCTCTAAACGCTCCTGGATGATTTCCATGTGCAACATGCCGAGGAAGCCGATGCGGAAACCGAAACCCAAGGCATCAGAGCTTTCCGGTTCGTATTGCAACGCCGCATCGTTAAGAGTGAGCTTTTGCAGCGCTTCGCGGAAATCCTCGAAATCGTCGGAACTGACCGGAAACAGACCCGCATACACTTGTGGCTTGACCCGCTTGAAACCGGGTAGCATGTCGACATCGGGCGTGCTAGACAGCGTCAGCGTATCGCCCACGGGCGCACCGTGAATATCCTTGATACCGGCGACGATAAAGCCCACTTCACCCGCCTTGAGGTCGGCCGTACTGGTGAGCTTAGGAGTGAAGACACCGACGTTGTCCACTTGATGAATCTTGCCGGTGGACTTGACCAGTACCTTATCGCCCTTCTTGATGCGACCGTGGCGCACGCGCACCAGCGAGACCACACCGAGGTAGTTATCGAACCAGGAATCGATGATCAATGCCTGCAGGGGTGCCTCGATATCACCGGTCGGAGGCGGGATCACCGCAACCAGGCGTTCGAGCACATCGTCGACACCCATACCGCTCTTGGCGCTACAAGCCACGGCATCGGTTGCATCGATACCGATAATGTGTTCGATCTCGTCTTTGACCTTATCCGGATCGGCTTGAGGCAGATCCATCTTGTTCAAGACCGGCATGACCTCCAGGCCCTGCTCGATGGCGGTGTAACAGTTGGCCACCGATTGCGCCTCGACGCCCTGGCCAGCATCGACCACCAGCAATGCGCCTTCGCAGGCGGCGAGCGAACGGCTCACCTCATAGGTGAAGTCGACATGCCCAGGGGTATCGATAAAATTCAGCTGATAGGTTTTACCGTCATTTGCCTTGTAATACAGGGTGACGCTGTGGGCTTTGATGGTAATGCCGCGCTCTCGCTCCAGATCCATCGAATCGAGCACCTGAGCTTCCATTTCACGTTCGCTCAGGCCGCCACACATCTGGATAAAACGGTCAGCCAGGGTGGACTTGCCATGATCGATATGGGCGATGATGGAAAAATTGCGGATATGACTCAGGTCACTCACGGATCGACACTCGAAAAAGGCGCGGGCAGGCTGCCCGCCGAAAATAGCCGCGAATTGTACCCGATCAGCGAACCATGCGTCACCCAAGCACTTATTGGCAGGCATGAAAAAGGGCGACCTGGATCGCCCCTTTCGTTGCGCAGCCGGGTTATTCCGCAAGCTTGAAAGTAATGAAGCTCGCACGCCCCTGACGCAGTACGCGCATCGACACCGAGCGATTCTTAGGCAGCCCTTGAGCCACTTCGGTAAAAGTCTTAGCCGAATCGATCGCCTGATTGTTCAGATGGGTAATCACATCGCCGGCACGCAGGCCGATCAACATCGCAGGCCCTTCCTGGACTTCGGTAATGACCACGCCGCCCTGGAGATCCAAACTCTTCTTTTGTTCGTCGGTCAGCTCAACAACCTTGACCCCCAGGCGGTTACTGCTGCGTTCGACACCCGGAGTAGCCATGCCCGCCAACTCCTGGCCGTCCTCAGGCAGCGCGCCGATGGTTACTCGGAGTTTTTTGCGAGAACCCTCGCGTACCACATCCAACTCCGCGGTACTGCCAGGTTTCAGAACCCCGACCAGATGAGGCAGATCTGCCGACATGATGATCGGCTTACCGTCCAAATTGAGGATCACGTCCCCCACCATCAAGCCGCCTTTGGCCGCAGGCCCGCCCTCAAGCACCTGAGCGACCAGCGCACCGGCCGGCCGTTCCAAACCGAAAGACTCGGCAAGGTCCTTGTTCACTTCCTGAATCACCACACCCAACCAACCGCGACTGACTTTGCCACTGGCCTTGAGTTGGTCGGCGACATCCATGGCCACACTCATCGGGATGGCGAAGGAAAGCCCCATAAAACCACCCGAGCGGGTGAAAATCTGCGAGTTGATCCCCACCACCTCGCCCGCCAAATTGAACAACGGCCCACCGGAATTACCCGGATTGATCGCCACATCAGTCTGGATGAAAGGCACGTAGCTTTCATTCGGCAAACTGCGCCCCGTGGCACTGATGATGCCAGCCGTTACCGAATGGTCGAAACCGAATGGAGAGCCGATCGCCAACACCCACTCACCCACCTTTAGATCTTCCGACTTACCCAACTTGACCGTAGGCAGCCCCTTGCCCTCGATCTTCAACAGCGCCACGTCGCTACGCGGGTCACTGCCGATGAGCTTGGCTTCCAGCTCGCTGCGATCGGGTAAACGCACGATGATCTCATCGGCATCGGCGATCACATGGTTATTGGTGAGTACATAGCCATCTTCAGAAATGATGAAACCGGACCCCAGCGACTGCGCCTCGCGCTGGCGACCACCACCAGGGCTACGCGGAGTCTGGGGAATGCTGCGTTCGAAGAACTCGCGGAATATTGGCGGCAGGCCTTCCAGATCTGGGATATTCAGTTGACCGCCACCGGATACCGCGCGCTCCGGCATCTTCTGACGCGTACTGATATTCACCACGGCAGGCGACGCCTGCTCGACCAGCCCGGTAAAGTCCGGCAATTGCGCATGAACGCTAGCCGCCACACTCAATAGCAGAATTGCTAGCAACGTGGAAAAAGATCGTTTCAGACTAGGCATCGACATTACTGCTCCCCATTGTAGAACAAGCAAAAAACTTATAATGCAGCTGCAGCACCCAACAGGGCCCGTAAAACGACGGGCTGCAAAGCAGGGTCATCGGCAACACGGGCACTGTGCCAGCGCACCAAAAGCCAGGCAGCAAAAAAACCCGAGAAAGCACAGACAATGACCAACGGCTCCCCCAGGGTCAACCAGTGGGCCAACAATGCAGCCGCAAACAGGCCGAGCAGAGGAACCAGGTAGATTAATAGCGAACCACGTACCAGCAGGTCTTCGCGAACGCCGATTACCACCGCATCACCAACGCTCAGATGCAAATCACATAACGCTCGCACATGACCTCGCCGCCCCTCAACCCCCAATTTATCGAGCAACCCCTGACCGCACCCAGCATTGGCAGAACAACTGGAACAGGTACTTTTGCGTAGCGTTTCGACCCAGACCGCACCCTTCTCGAGCGCAACGACCCGCCCCTGCTCTTCGATCATGGAGAAACCTGCGTACCCGCCAAGCGCATGGACAAGGCAACACGCTCAGCGGTCCCCAAGGGTATCTCCCCCACCACGGTCACCATCACATCCCCATCGGACGTGGACAGACGACGCGAGACGGCCACAGTAGGCCCTAACTGACTGCGCGCGTCCTCCACCAGGGCGCCACGCAGGGGCTCCAGAAATACGGAAAAACGAGCCATGCCGTCGCCATACACCAAACCGGCGACTAGCTCATCGGAAGCGGGACTGCGCCGTTCGATGACGGCGCTCAAGGTAAAACCGGGGGGTAGCCAATCGGAATGCCAAACGGTCTCGGCTTTCTCTTGCGCTGAAACCACCGGCAACGGCTCGCAGCCGGCGGTCGGTTGCAATGCTTCGGTGGTTGGAACGGTCTCGGTATCCAACTGAGTGAACTGGAAGCGTTCGAGCAACTGCCCTTTATCGTTCAACAGCAGCGACTTCAATGGCAAGCCGCTCTGCTGATCCAGATGCAATTCAATTCCATAACGATGCTGGTCGCGGGGCAACAACGCCAGCACCACGGTTTGACGACCCGCCACTCGGGACTCACCGATCATGCGCAGGTCATACCATTCCGCTAGCTGCTCGACATCCAGCTCACGCGCAGGCCATACCTGCCCATTGGCCAATTGATCGACCAAAGCGCCGCTAACGCATGTGACCTGACCATCGACACGCACGATTTCCTGCGCGGAACCATCGAGCTGCAAGAAACGCTCACGCGTACCGCCCCCTTCCTCGACCCGATGCCGAACGCTATGGGTAGAAAAACTACCGTTGCGCTCGTATACGAAAGTGCCTTGAAAGCTTTGCTGGCGCTCCGCATCGGCTAGGCGCTGCAACCAATCTTGTGCACTGGCAGCATGGGCCGGGATCGCCAGCCAACCGCCGAGCAGGAAAGTAACTAAGGATTTAAAGCAGCGCATGCGCCTCCTACTGACCTTCCATACTTGCCGCGCGGGCATAAGGCAATGCGCTTTCAGTGCTGTTCATTGCAGCTTGCTGTGCATGCTGCCGCAGATAGGCAGGCAACCGACGCTCATGCCAACCCGCCTCGGACTGCGCCGCAGATGCCGTAGCAGCGCTCTTTTCACGCTCGGAATTAAAGCCAGCCAACATCGCCGGCCCCTGCAACTGCGGAGTTACCAAGCTTGGAGCCAAAGGCTGCTGAGCCATTTGCATACCGGAAATCTCATTCTGGTTATACAAACGCACACCGGCCAACACGGCCACCGTAACCGAAGCAGCGACCGCCAAACGTCCGAGTGTTCGCCATGGGCCAGCAACTGGTTTTTCTGCAATGGGGGCGGCTTCGTCCTGCAGCGCAGCGGATACCGCCGCGGCGATATCCAGTCGGGGCTCGAGCAAATCTTTATGCATGGCCGCTCGGGCAAGCTGGTAGCGCGCCCAAGTGGCACGCACCTCGGGCGCATCGCTCGCACTGAGCACACGCCGCAACTCCAACTCACCCGCCTCGTTATCCATAACCGCGGACAGCGACTCCTGTAGGGTTTCACGACTCATGACGATTCCTCTCTCGGCTTACACCGCTGCCTTAGGCTTCCTGCAATAAAGGCTGCAGGGACTTATCAATGGCTTCGCGCGCTCTAAAAATTCGTGATCGCACGGTACCAACCGGACATTGCATGACACTCGCGATGTCTTCATAACTAAGACCATCAAACTCACGCAAGGTTAGTGCCGTACGCAAATCTTCTGGCAACTGCTCGATGGTGCGATGCACAGTGGCTTCGATCTCATCTCGCAGCAATGTGCGTTCTGGCGATTCGATATCCTTGAGAGCATGGTTGCCGTCATAGAACTCCGCATCATCGGTACTCACATCGCTATCAGGGGGCCGCCGACCGCGCGACACCAGATAGTTTTTTGCCGTATTTATCGCAATGCGATACAGCCACGTATAAAAAGCACTGTCGCCGCGAAAATTACCTAACGCCCGGTATGCCTTAACGAAGGCTTCCTGCGCCACATCCTGTGCTTCATGGGTGTCGTGCACAAAACGCACGATCAGCCCCAGAATTTTATGCTGGTATTTCAGCACGAGCAGATCGAAAGCACGCTTATCGCCACGCTGCACGCGCTCGACCAGTTGCTGATCCTCTTCCTGGGTTAACATGAACACTCCTCATAGGGTTCGGAGGGGTGCCGCATAAGCCAGTCAGACCACCTGCTCAAATAGACTAGGACACTGCGCAAAAGTTCTCCCCTCCAAACATGTTTCCTGCAGATAACGTCCAGCCCTGCACGGATATTGCGACAACGAACTGAACCCCTGCTGTGCGAATAGGTTCAAATTATCGACCTCCCCCTCGACACCGCCCCCGAGACGCAAACTTGCGTCGCACCTCGATGCACTCATAAAAACTCGCCAGGCAAGGGTTGATAGAACTCGAAATGCTAATAAAGTTCCTGAGTACCACGATAGGACATTAACCCGCTATTGTGCAGACCGCCCCCTCTATATACTAGGACCGTCTCTCAGCGGATTCGGACATGAGTCAACACTATCAACACGACGTACTGGTCATAGGCAGCGGCGCTGCCGGCTTGACCCTGGCCTTGACCCTGCCCGGGCACTTGCGCATTGCCGTGCTGAGCAAGGGCAGCCTGTCCCACGGATCGACATACTGGGCGCAAGGCGGCGTGGCGGCAGTGCTGGATGATACCGACACGATCGAATCCCATGTAGAAGACACGCTCAACGCAGGCGGCGGTCTATGCCGTGAAGAAGCCGTGCGCTTTACCGTAGAACATAGTCGCGAAGCGATTCAATGGCTGATCGACCAAGGGGTGCCTTTTACCCGCGACGATCAAACCGCCCGTGAAGATGGTGGCTTCGAATTCCATCTCACCCGCGAAGGCGGCCACAGCCACAGGCGTATCATCCACGCCGCCGACGCCACCGGCGCCGCGATTTTCAATACGCTGCTCGAACAAGCCAAATTGCGCAACAACATCGAGTTATTGGAACAGCGCGTCGCCGTCGACCTGATCACCGAGCGCAAGCTGGGCCAAGAGGGTCAGCGCTGCCTGGGCGCCTATGTGCTCAACCGGCTCAGCGGCGAAGTCGATACCCTGCGGGCGCGCTTCGTCATTCTGGCCACCGGCGGCGCAGCCAAAGTCTATCTATATACCAGCAACCCCGATGGCGCATGCGGCGACGGTATCGCCATGGCCTGGCGTGCCGGTTGCCGGGTAGGCAACCTGGAATTCAACCAGTTCCACCCGACCTGCCTCTATCATCCGCAGGCCAAAAGCTTCCTGGTGACCGAAGCGCTACGCGGTGAAGGCGCGCTACTCAAGCTGCCTAACGGCGAACGTTTCATGCAACGTTTCGACGAGCGTGCCGAACTGGCGCCACGCGATATAGTCGCGCGGGCTATCGACCATGAGATGAAACGCCTGGGGGCGGACTGCGTATTCCTCGATATCAGCCACAAGCCGGCCGACTTCATAAAATCGCACTTCCCCACCGTTTACGAGCGCTGCCTGGATTTCGGCATCGACATCACCCGCGAGCCGATTCCGGTAGTACCCGCGGCGCACTATACCTGCGGCGGCGTAGTCGTTGACCAGCACGGCCGCACCGACGTACCCGGCTTATACGCCATTGGCGAAACCAGCTTCACCGGCCTGCATGGCGCCAATCGCATGGCCAGCAACTCGTTGCTGGAGTGCTTCGTCTATGCCCGTGCGGCGGCGGCCGATATCACCCAACAGCTGGACCAGGTCGCCATGCCCGCCAGCTTGCCGACCTGGGATACCAGCCAAGTCACGGACTCGGACGAGGACGTGATCATCGCGCACAACTGGGACGAACTGCGGCGCTTCATGTGGGACTACGTCGGCATCGTGCGCACCAACAAACGTCTGCAGCGCGCCGAACATCGCGTGCGGCTGCTGCTCGATGAAATTCATGAGTTCTACAGCAACTATAAAGTCAGCAGAGACCTGATCGAGCTGAGGAACCTGGCACAGGTCGCCGAATTGATGATTCATTCGGCCATGCGGCGCCATGAAAGCCGCGGCTTGCATTACACCCTGGACTATCCGGATCTGCTGCCGCAGGCGCGCGACACTATTCTGACCCCGCCCACCTACGGCGACTGAACTTCAGGCGCACGCGCAAGCGCCGATGCTGATCACGCGACAAGCTGTCCCGTGCGATGCACAAGGCGCGAACCCGCCACTGGCCGGCCAACCGAAAGCGCAGCACCACGATCAGCGGTAGCGCCAGACTGTCCGGGTTTAGTTGAATCGCCAGCCAGCCGCTGGCAGCGCTGGCGACCTGCCAACCCTCGGCACCATGGCGCAACGCGGTATAAGCCCCAGGAGTGCTGAGCAATAGATGCCGGGGTATAACCCAGCAAGCATGGCCAAGGCAGACAGCCATACCGAGAACACGCGCCCACAGCGGGATATCCACCAGCCACAGACTGAGCAACGCGAGAGCCTGCACCAACAGGTAAAGCGCCAGCAGCTGACGCGAAGGCCGCCACTGGCACTCGAAAATCTCACTTGGGCTGGACACGATCCAAAATCATGTTGACCATGCGTTTGAGATCGGCATCTTCGGGCTCGGAACGCTGCATGAACCAGCCGAACATGTCCTGATCCTCGCATTCGAGCAATTTGCGATAACGTGCTTGGTCGTCGGCATCCAGGCTGGAATAGACCTCTTTGACGAAGGGCACTAAAAGCACGTCCAACTCCAGCATGCCGCGCCGGCTGTGCCAAAAAAGACGATTGAGTTCAACCGAGTCGACCATGGGCTGCTCCTTGAATAAGGCGCGCAGTATAACGAGGAAGCAGCCCGCTGTTGACCGCCAACGTCAATCTGCCGCAGACGAAAGCCTCGCAATGCCAGATGGACGCAGCGGAGCGCTGACAAGCCTCAGGCCGCGCTCTATGATGGTGGTCCTGAATTTTAGCCAGCGATAACTCATCCCCCATGGCCGACACCGCGTATTTCTGCCCCCTCAGTCACGAAGGCGTTCTTGCCGTTCAAGGCGCCGATGCCAGTAAGTTTCTCCAGGGCCAGCTGACCTGCAACCTCAACTATCTGAACGACAACACCTCCAGCCTGGGCGCCCGCTGCACGCCGAAAGGCCGTATGTTGTCGAGCTTCCGTATTCTTAGCCTGGGCGATACTTATTTATTGGCGATGAGCCGCGACTTGATCGAGGCGCAACTGACCGACCTGCAAAAATACGCGGTATTCAGCAAATCCAAGCTCAGCGACGCCAGCGACGCCTGGGTGCGTTTCGGCCTGAACGGGGCGGATGCCGTGCTACTAAGCCTGGGGCTCGACCTGGCGCCAGCGTCAGGCAGCGTGGCCCACGCCAATGATCTGCTGGCCGTGCGCCTGAGCGATGGGCGCGCCGAACTCTGGGCCCCCGCGACACAAGCCGAAACCCTGCAGACCCAACTGGCCGCGCAACTGCCACAAGCCCCCCTCGACAGTTGGCTGTTGGCCCAGGTCCGCGCTGGCATCGGTCAGGTCTTTGCCGGCACCCGCGAGCTGTTCATCCCGCAAATGCTCAATTTGCAGGCATTGGGTGGCGTGAGTTTCAAGAAAGGTTGTTATACCGGCCAGGAAATAGTCGCGCGCATGCAATACCTGGGTAAGCTCAAGCGCCGTCTGTATCGCCTGGCGTTGGACGGCGATCAACGACCGGAGCCCGCGGACGCGCTATTCTCTCCCGTACACAGCAGCAGCGTCGGCGAGGTGGTGCTCGCCGCCCAGAGCGAAAAGGGCTTTGAAGTGTTGGCGGTACTGCAGGAAGATGCGGCCAACGACGGGCAAATCCAGCTCGGCAGCCCACAGGGGGCGCCGTTGAAGCTGCTCGATTTACCCTATGCCCTGGATCGCGACTTAGAAATCCAACGTTAACTACACTCCAATTCGATTGCCGAGCGCTAAAGAGAACCTTGCATGAGCCAACTTGCCGAGAAAGTCCAACAGGAACTGATCAAGGCCATCGACAACGATGAGCTGGTATTGCCCACCCTGCCGGAAGTTGCCTTGAAAGTCCGCGAAGCAGTGGAAGACCCGGATATCAGCATCCCTCACCTGAGCAAGGTGATCGGCAACGACGTGGCCCTGTCGGCACGCATCATCAAGGTGGTGAACAGCCCCTTGCTGCGCACCAACCGTGAAATCACCGACTTGCAGATGGCCATCGGCCGCCTGGGTATCAATTACACCTGCAACCTGGCGACCGGCTTGGCCATGGAACAGATGTTCCAGGCCACATCCGATGTGGTTGACCGCAAAATGCGCGAAGTCTGGAATAAAAGCACCGAGATCGCCGGTATCTGCCACGTATTGTGTAAGCACTACACCCGCCTGCTACCCGACCAGGCCACCCTGGCCGGCTTGGTCCATATGATCGGTGTACTGCCGATCCTCACCTACGCGGAAGAGCACAGCGAATTGCTGCGCGACTCGATCAGCCTCAACCACGTCATCGAACGGATTCACCCGATCATCGGCGAGAAAATCCTCCGCACCTGGGATTTCCCTGAACTGATCGCCATGGTTCCCAACAATTATCTGGATTTCAGCCGCGACTCGGCCAAAGTCGATTACGTGGATATCGTTCAGGTCGCCACTCTGCAAAGTTATCTGGGCACCGAGCATCCCTATACCCAGCTGGACTGGAGCAAAATCCCGGCCTTCGCCAAGCTCGGTCTCGACCCTAGCCAGGACCTGCACGACGACGAAGACCTTTCCGCCGCCATGGAAGCGGCCATGGGCATGCTGCAATAGCATCAGCCGCATGCGTACCGTCAGACGCCTGCTAGGCTAGTGATTAGCCGAGGTGGAGACGATTCGCATGCGCCCGCTCTTTTTGCTTTGCGCGTTATTCCTGAGCACGCTGTCCCCGGGCAGCGCCGCTGGCGCCGACCCGGTGCGCCTGACCAACGGCGAATGGCCGCCCTATCTCGGCGAGAAACTGCCCCATCATGGCGTGGCGTCGCGAATCGTCAGCGAGGCGTTCGCCCTCGAAGGCATAGCGGTGCAGTGGGAGTTCCATCCCTGGGCGCGGTCCCTGCAACTGGCGCAAAGCGGCAAACGTGACGGCAGCGCGGTCTGGCTGTACAGCGAAGAGCGCGAGCAGCAGTTCCATATCAGCGACCCGGTGGTCGATAGCGGCTACTACCTGTTTTATCGCAGGAATTACCCACTCGATTGGCAGGCGATCGACGACCTACGCGGCAGACGCATTGGCGGTACGCGCAGCTACGACTATGGCGAGGCCTTCCAGCAAGCCGAGGCCGAGGAACGCATAGAGGTGCGCCGCTCCACCAGCGACGAATTGAATTTTCGCCAACTCCTGGCCGGGCGCATCGACTTGTTCCCGATGGACAAGGTGGTCGGCTTCGATATGTTGCACCAGCATTTCAGCGCCGCCGAACGCGCGCAGTTGAGCTTCCACCCCAAACCGTTGAGCAGCGCCACCCTGCATTTGCTGTTGGCGCGTAACGTGGCGGGTAACGACGAGTTGATCGCGCGCTTCAATCGAGGCCTGGCGCAGTTGCGCGACAGCGGCAAGATCAGCCTTTACTTGCTGGAAATTGAAAACCCGTTAACTCAGGCCCCCTGACAGGCTGTTGAGACCTCGGCGCGAACGGCCAAGCACTCAATCCTCATCGAGGACGAACTCCACCCGTACCCACAGCCCGTGCGGCGCGGCTTGCTGCAAACGGATAGCCGCCTGATGGGCGCGGCAAATTTCGCCGACGATGGCCAGGCCGAGCCCCGCGCCGGAGCCTTCGGTGGTGCGCCGATAGAAGCGCTGGAACACCTTGGCGCACTCGTCCTCGGGGATTCCGGGACCATCGTCCTGCACCTCCAGCACTCCGCCCGGCAACACGCGCAAGATCACATTGCCGCCGGCCGGGGTATGCGCCAAGGCATTGTCCACCAGGTTGCACAACAGCTCGTTGAGCAAGGTCGGCTCGCCGCGGATCCACACCGCTTGGTTCGCCTCCAGCGCCAGGGCGATACCGCGCGCATGGGCCAAAGGCGCCAGGGCCAAGCCCAGCTCCTGAGCCAGCTGGCTGAGATCCAAACGCTGCGCACCGCCTTCGGCGATCGCCCGCGCTCCGCTTTCGATACGCGCCAGCGACAGCAATTGATTGGCCAGATGGGTCAGCTTATCGGTGTTCTGCGCCGCCTCCTCCAGGGTGCTGCGCCAGGCCGCCGGCTCCTGCGCGCGCAGACCCAGCTCGACCCGCGCCTTGAGGGCGGCCAGGGGCGTGCGCAACTCATGGGAAGCGTCGGCGATGAATTGCGACTGGCGCTCGAACAGGCCGCGCAACCGATCGTTGAATTGGTTCAAGGCATTCACCAGCGGGCGCAACTCGCGCGGCAACTGGCCAGCCGGCAGCGGCCGCAAGTCGTCGCTGGCCCGAGCTGCCACGCTGCGCCGCAAGGCATCCAGCGGGCGCAGCGCGGCGCTCACCGCCAGCCACACCAGCAACAAGGCACTGAGCGCCAGCAAGCCCATGCGCCATAGCGTGCCGTAGAGCAGTTCGCGAGCCATGCGTTCACGGGCGCCGAGGGTTTCGGCCACCCGGATTTCGGCGATGCCGTTGAGCTGCGGCTCGCTGACCGGCTGCAGTAGGCTCACCACCCGCACGCCCTGACGACGGTAATCGGCATCGTAGAAGTGCGCCAACGCCGGATAATCGTTGGTGCGTGGCGTGCCCGGTGGCGGGGTCGGTAGGTCCTCGTAGCCGGAAACCAAGACGCCGTGCAGGTCGAGCACCTGGTAGTAGATGCGCCCGGCGCTGTCGTAGGCGAAGGTATCCAAGGCTACGTAGGGCACATTGGCCTTGAGCTTGCCGTTCTCGGCATAAAGCCCTTCGGCGATCGCCCGTGCGGATGCCAGCAGAGTCCGGTCGTAGGCGGTATCGGCGGCGCATCTGGCGCTCCAGTAAGCGCTCAGACTGGCGACCAGCAGCAGCAGCGCGAGCAGCAGCGCCAGGCGCCGCAGCAGTCGCCCACGCAAACTGCCCGGCTTAGCCGCCCGCGGCCTCCAGCCCTCAGTCACCAACTGCCTCCAACAAATAACCCAGGCCACGGAAGGTGACGATACGCACCGCATTGCCCTCGAGTTTCTTGCGCAGGCGATGGACATAGATCTCGATGGAGTCGGCGCTCGCCTCTTCGTCGAAGCCGAACACCTGGGCCGCCAACTGCTCCTTGCTCATCACCCGTCCCGGGCGGGCGATCATCGCCTCCAGCACTGCCTGCTCGCGCGAGGTCAGGCTAAGGGGCTCGCCGCGCACGCTGAAACGCCGGGTGCCGAGGTCGTAGACCAAATCGCCGCAATGTTGCTGTTGCTCGCCGCCGAGCACGCTGCGCCGCAGCAAGGCCTTGACCCGCGCTTCCAGCTCACTCAGTTCGAAAGGTTTGGCCAGGTAATCGTCGGCGCCCAGGTTGAGCCCATGGACCCGGTCCTTGACCTCGCCGCGGGCGGTGAGCATCAGTACCGGCAGGGTCTTGCCGCGTTCGCGCAGGCGCGCCAACACTTGAAAACCGTCTAGGCGCGGCAGGCCGATATCGAGGATCGCCAACGCATAATCCTCGCTGGCCAGAGCCAGATCGGCGGCCACTCCGTCGTGCAGCACGTCCACCGTCAAGCCCGCACTTTTCAGCGCCTGGGCCACGCTCGCAGCCAATTGCGGATGGTCTTCGACCAGCAGAATGCGCACTGCCACCTCCCCATTTCGTTCTTATTAGCAATCGCCATCGGCAATCTGTCGCGCAGTGTACAGCCGCGTCGCGTCCTGTGAACGGTCCAGATACCGCTCAAGCAGCCGTCGGAAAAACTTTGTGGCCCGTCATCCCTGGCGTCCACCCTGCGGGCCGTCGCCAGCGACGTCCAAAAACGCTCCAGGTGTTTTTTTCAGCACTGAAAGCTTGGCGAAAGCTTGACCTCCTAGCATCGGTTTCAGGTGGCTCGATCCACCGACCTGAACGACTGACGCAGTGGCGCGGCGGTCGTGACAAAAACAACAATGGAGACCACAGAATGTTCAATGCCTCACGCCAGGCGTTACCGCCTGCTCACCTGCTTAGCCTAGCCGTAACCGCGGCTCTGCTCGCCCCCATGGCGCAAGCCGCCTTTATCGCAGACAGCAGCGCCAGCCTGACCACGACCAACATCTACCTGAACCGCGATTTTCGCGAAGGCGATGGCCAGAACAAGCGCGAGGAATGGGGCCAGGGCTTCTGGCTCGACATCAAATCCGGCTACACCGAAGGCACTGTTGGTTTCGGCCTGGACGCTCTCGGTCTGCTCGGCGTCAAGCTCGACTCGGGCGGCGGCCGCACCGGCACCGACCTGTTCCCGGTCCAGGACGACGGCGGCACCCCGGACACCTTCGGCCGCCTCGGCCTGACAGCCAAGATCAAAGCCTCGCAGACCGAGTTCCGCTACGGCTCGCACATCCCCGAGCTGCCGGTGGTCAAGGCCAGCGACAGCCGCCTGCTGCCGCAGGTGTTCGAAGGCGGCCTGCTGACCTCCGCCGAACTGGATGGCCTGACCTTCACCGGCGGACGCCTGGACAAGGTGATCGACCGCGCCTCGACCAACTCCGAAGAGCTGGTGCTCAACAGCAAGAACAGACGCTTCAGCGGCGGCGTGACAGCCGATCACCTGGACCTGGCGGGCCTCGATTACCAGTTCAACGAGAACCTCAAAGGCCGCTACTTCTATGCCGAACTGGATGACATCTACCGGCAGAACTTCTTCAACCTGCTCGCCAGCTATCCCATGGCCGGCGGCACTCTGTCCGCCGACCTGCGCCTGATGCTCAGCGACGACAGCGGCGCGGCGAATGCCGGCGAAGTCGACAACCGCGCGCTGAACGGCATGCTCAGCTACGCCCACAGCGGCCACAAGCTGACCCTCGCCTATCAGAAAATGAGCGGCGACACCGGCTATGCCTATATCGACGGTAGCGATCCTTACTTGGTCAACTTCGTACAGATCAACGATTTCGCCAACCCCGACGAGCGCTCCTGGCAGGCCCGCTACGATTACAACTTCGCCAGCCTCGGCCTGCCCGGCCTGAGCTTTCTCACCCGCTACGTCAGCGGCGACGACGCCCGTGTCATCGGCAGCGATCAGCGCGGCGGCGAATGGGAACGTGATATCGAGCTCAAGTACGTGGTGCAGAGCGGCCCGGCGAAGAACCTCTATGTACGTCTGCGCAACGCCAGCTTCCACTCCGACTTCGCCCGCGATGCGGACGAGAACCGCGTGATCGTCGGCTACACGCTGCCGATCTGGTAACCCACAATAACAATCGAGAGGAATCCATCATGAAACTTGCCTTTACCCGCATCGCCCTGGCCACTGCCTGCCTGGCCTTCGCCGGCCAACTGCTGGCCAGTGAGCCGAAACGCCCCGAGTGCATCGCCCCGGCCAAGCCCGGCGGCGGTTTCGACCTGACCTGCAAGCTGGCGCAAAGCGGCTTGAAGGACAGCGGTCTGCTGAAAGCGCCGATGCGCGTCACCTATATGCCCGGCGGCGTCGGTGCGGTGGCCTATAACGCGGTGATCGCCCAGCGTGCCGATGATCCGGGCACCATAGTCGCGTTCTCCTCCGGCTCGCTGCTCAACCTGGCCCAGGGCAAATTCGGCCGTTACGACGAAACCGGCGTGCGCTGGCTGGCCGCGGTGGGCACCGACTACGGCGCCATCACCGTGCGTGCCGACTCGCCCTATCAGAACCTCGACGATCTGGTGCAGGCGCTGAAGAAAGACCCATCCAGCATCGTCTTCGGTGCCGGCGCCACCATCGGCGGCCAGGACTGGATGCAGACAGCATTGATCGCCCGCCTCGCCGGTATCGACCCGAAAAACCTGCGTTACGTGGCCTTCGAAGGCGGCGGCGAAACCCTCACTGCCATGCTCGGCGGCCACGTGCAGGTGACCAGCAGCGGCCTGGGCGAAGTCACCCCGCAATTGGAAGCGAAGAAAGTACGCATCCTCGCGGTGCTTTCCGACGAGCGTCTGCCGGGCAAGCTGGGCGATATCCCCACCGCCAAGGAGCAGGGTTACGACATCACCTGGCCGGTGATCCGCGGCTTCTATGTCGGCCCGGAAGTCAGCGACGAGCAGTACAACTGGTGGAAACAGCAGTTCGACACCCTGCTGGCCAGCGAAGACTTCGCCAAGCTGCGTGAACAACGCGACCTGCTGCCGCTGTCGATCACCGGCAACGAATTGCAGGACTTCGTGTTCAAGCAAGTCGAAGAGTACAAGGTGCTGGCCGACGCATTCGGCCTGATGCAGGAGTAATCCGCCGGCGTACCGGCCGGACAGCCCATGGCTGTCCGGCCGACGCTCGCCACAGCGTTCGATGCGCTCAACTCTGTACCTTTTCAAGAGACTACCGCTATGTACGTCCGCCTGTTCGCCGCGAGCTGGTTGCTTTTCTGCGCCTGCCTCGCCGTTCTCGCCTGGGGCTTCCAGGCGCCCTTCGCCTACGACCCGGTCGGCCCGCGCGCCTACCCGTTGCTGCTGCTGAGCCTGATGGCCGCGGGCAGTCTCTGGCTGCTGTTCAAGCCCGGCCTGCTCGAACAGCGCCTGAATAAGACCGCCGCGATGCGCGCGGTACTCTGCGTGCTCGCGCTGCTGGCCTACGCCTTGCTGTTCGAAGTGCTCGGCTTCGTGATCGCCACCAGCCTCGCCACCTTCGCCCTGGGCCTGCTGTTCGCCGGCCGCTTGCTGCCCTGTGCGATCAGCGCCGTGCTGATGGGCGCGGTGCTTTACGCGCTGTTCGATTACCTGCTGGACGTGCCGCTGCCGCTCGGCCTGTTCGAAGCCTTTGTGGAGAGCTGAAATGGAAACCCTTAATTTCTTGATGCAAGGCTTCGATGTCGCCACCCGGCCGACCAACCTGCTGGTGGCGCTGTTTGGCGCCTTCGTCGGCACCATCGTCGGCCTGCTGCCGGGCCTGGGCCCGATCAATGGCGTGGCGCTGCTGTTGCCGCTGGCCTTCGCCCTCGGCCTGCCGCCGGAAACCGCGCTGATCCTGTTGGCTGCGGTGTACCTGGGCTGCGAGTACGGCGGGCGCATCTCGGCGATTCTGCTCAACGTACCGGGCGACGCCGCCGCGGTGATGACCACCCTCGACGGATACCCGCTGGCGCGTCAGGGCAAGGCCGGCATCGCCCTGTCGTTGTCCGCGGTCAGCTCGTTTATCGGCAGCATGATCGCCACCTGCGGCGTGGTGCTGTTCGCCCCGTTGCTGGCGAAATGGGCGGTGGCCTTCGGCCCGGCCGAATACTTCGTGCTGATGATCTTCGCCATCGCCTGCCTCGGCGGCATGGTCGGCGATAAACCGGTGAAAACCCTGATGGCCGCGCTGATCGGCCTGGCCCTGGCCACCGTCGGTGTGGACTCGACCACCGGCGTGTACCGTTTCACCTTCGGCAGCGTCAGCCTGTCCGACGGCATCCAGTTCGTCATCGTGGTGATCGGTTTCTTCAGCGTCAGCGAAGTGCTGTTGATGCTGGAAAAAACCCACAGCGGGCAAAAAGCGGTGAAAGCCAGCGGCCGCCTGCTGTTCAACTTCAAAGAGTTCTGCTTCAGCTTCTGGACCATGGTGCGCAGCTCCGTAGCCGGCTTCATCATCGGCACCCTGCCCGGCGCCGGCGCGACTATCGCCAGCGCCATGACCTACATGAGCGAAAAGCGCATGGCGGGTGCCTCCGGCAAGTTCGGCGAGGGCGATCTGCGCGGTCTGGCGGCACCGGAAGCGGCCAATAACGCCTCGGCCTGCGGCTCGCTGATCCCCATGCTGACGCTCGGCGTGCCGGGCTCCGGCACCACCGCGGTGATGATAGGCGCGCTGACGCTGTACAACATCACCCCCGGCCCGCTGTTGTTCGAACAGCAGCCGGATGTGGTCTGGGGCCTGATCGCCTCGCTGTTCATCGGCAACGTCATCCTGCTGGTGATGAACATCCCGCTGGTCGGCTTGTTCTCACGCATGCTCAGCGTACCGAACTGGGTACTGGTACCGGCGATCACCGTGGTCAGCATGGTCGGTGTTTATGCGGTGCACAGCACCACCTTCGACCTGGTGCTGATGGTCGGTCTCGGCGTGTTCGGTTACATCCTGCGCAAGCTGGATTTCCCGCTGTCGGCACTGATCCTCGGCTTCGTCCTCGGCGAGCTGATGGAAGACAACCTGCGCCGCGCCCTGTCGATCTCCGCTGGCGAGCTGAGCATTCTCTGGAGCAGCCCGATCAGCCTCAGCCTGTGGGCCATGACCGCGCTGATGCTGGCGTTGCCGGGTCTGCGTTGGTGGCGTTCGCGGCGTGCCGCGCAGTTGGCCAACGCCTGAATTGGCCGGCTTCGCTAGCCTGCCGCGCTGGTGGGCCACGCCGCTGCTCGGCCTGGCCGGCGGCTATCTGGCCAGCCTGATCGGCTGGCCTTTGCCCTGGATCATCGGTTCACTGCTGGCGGTCATAGCCGCACGCTGCAGCGGCTGGCTGGTCAGCGAAGTACCCGGTGGCCGCAAGACCGGGCAATGGCTGGTCGCCAGCGCCATCGGCCTGCATTTCACCAGCGAGGTGCTGAGCGAATTGCTCAGCCACTTCAGCGTCATAGTCGCCGGCGCGCTGGGCACCTTGCTGCTCAGCCTGATCGGCATCGCCCTGCTGCGCCGGGCCGGCGTCGACCGCGCCACGGCGTTCTTTTCCAGCATGCCCGGCGGCGCCAGCGAGATGGTCAACCTGGCGCTGCGGCACAACGCCGAAACCGCCAAGGTGGCGGCCGCCCACAGCCTGCGTTTGCTCTTGGTGGTGCTGCTGATCCCGGCGATTTTCACCTGGAGCCTGCCGCCCATCGCCGCGCCGGCCCCGGCGCCGGTCAGTTGGATGTGGCTGGCTGTCCTGCTGCCGGCGGGCGCATTGCTGGCATTGCTCTGGGGCAAGCTCAAGCAACCCAACCCCTGGATGCTCGGCCCGCTGATCGTCTGCGCGGCGGCCAGCGTCGCGTTCGACCTGCACCTGGGCTTGCCCGACGGCCTCGGCCAGGTCGGCCAATGGCTGATCGGCTGCGCCCTGGGCTGTCACTTCGATCGCGCCTTCTTTCGCAGTGCGCCGGGATTTCTCGTGCGCATCCTGCTGTTCACCCTGCTCGCCATGGCGGCTGCCGCCCTGCTGGCCGAAGGGCTTGGCTGGCTGGTCGGCGAGGATCGGATCTCCTTGACGCTCGGCATGATGCCCGGCGGCATCACCGAGCTGTGCCTGACCGCCGAAGCCCTGCACCTTTCGGTGGCCCTGGTCACCGCGTTGCAGGTGCTGCGTCTGTTTCTGGTGATGTTCCTCGCCGAGCCGTTATTCCGCCTCTGGCAGCGTCGTTCGGACCGCACCTGAATGCGCCTGCCGGCCCGTCGGCAGCGCTCCAGCCTCCCGCGCAATTTGGTTGAACCCGCGCTTTTAGCCGCCAGTCACAGCTACACGGCACCCATGCCGACTCATGCGCCGCTCGTATCTGGCCGGCAGATCGCTATGCCAGTTGGCCACGAACTAAGACCAAACCGGGAGAACGAAAAATGAAACGTTTGATATCCGCCTTTTTTACCGGTGTGCTCGCCCTGGTGCTCAGCGTCACATCCGCTTTTAGCCAAGCGGCGGAATCGGCCGAGGAATTCGTCGAGGACGCTTCGGCCAAGGGCCTCGCGGAGATCGAAGGCGCCAAGGTCGCGCTGGAAAAAAGCACCTCCCAGGACGTCAAGGATTTCGCTCAGCGGATGATCGAAGACCATAGAGCGGCGAATCAACGGCTGCGCGACCTGGCCAAACAGAAAGGCCTGGAAATGTCGGACGATGCCAGCCTGATGGCCCAGGCCAAGACGATGATTCTGCAACTGCGCGAGGGCGAATCCTTCGACGAGGCCTATGCCAACAATCAGGTGCAGGCGCATCAGGAAGCCATCGAACTGTTCCGCACCTATATTCGCCAAGGCGAGGATCAAGACATCAAAGCCTTCGCACAGGAAACCCTGCCGACTCTCGAAGAACACCTGCAAATGGCCAAGAAACTGGCCGCCGCCCACGGTGAAAATCAGCGCCGGGGCAGTGACATGAATCAGAGCCAACGCAGCGACACCAAGAAGGACACTCAGCGTCACAGCAGCAGCGGCAAAAGTAGCGGCAAACAGAGCACTACTGGCGCACAGGCCCACAGCTGAGGCCGAACCAAGCGGCCGGCACCACCCCACTGGTACCGGCCTGACGCACGCAGGGGGCGCGCAATGCCTTGTAGCGTTTTGCCGGTTGCCAGCGTTTCTCGCGATGCCCTTTACTGCCCTGACCACCGTTAGCGGGCTGTCGGGAAACCGCCTGCTGACAGCGTTCGCCTGATATCGCCACAGACGCAGAGACCGAATGCCATGACGCCGTTGCGTTGCCTGCTGCTATCGCTCGTCCTGGGCCTGTCGTTGACCGCCTGTAGCCGGATCGCCCTGGTCTACGACAACCTCGACTGGCTGATCCCCTGGCGTCTGGACAGCTACCTGAATCTCGACCGCGAGCAGAGGACCTGGCTCGAACCGCGCCTGCAAGCCCATCTGCAGTGGCATTGCAGCCGCGAACTGCCACGCTATCTGGATTGGCTGCAACGCACGCGAACCCTCCTCGAACAGGCCGAGCCCTCGCCGGCGGCGCTGGATGCGCGGCTCGATGAAATCGATGCGGCGTTGGCACGCATCGGCCACGAGATCACCCCCACTGCCATCGCGCTGCTGCAAAACCTCGACGACGAGCAAGTCGCCGAGTTGTTCGAAGAGCTCGCGGAGAAAAACCGCGAAGCCCGGGAGAAGTTTCTCGAGCCTCCGCTGGCCACGCAGATCGAAGAGCGTCAGCAGCGCCTGCAAGAACGCCTGCGCCCCTGGCTCGGCCGATTGAACGAGCGGCAAGAAATCCATCTCGAAGAATGGGCCACGCATCTGGCCGGGCACAGCCGCCTATGGCTGGAGAACCGCGAGCGCTGGCAGGCTCAGCTGCGCGCCGCGCTGGATGAGCGCGACAGCCCGGCCTTCGCCACGCGCCTGGGCCATCTGTTGCAGGAACCGCAAGCCTATTACGGCGACAGGTACCGTGAAGCCTACGAACACGCGCGCCAGGCGACCGCCACCCTATTCAGCCAACTGCTCGCCAGCGCCGATGCGGAGCAACGCCGACGCCTGACTCAGCGCCTGGACGCCTTACACGACGACTTCAGCAAGCAGCGCTGTTTGGCTACAGTCGCCAGTTGAGGTGTCGTCGGGCAGGCGAATAAGTGCCGCTGATAGCGGGCAATAGACGCACGGGCTGCAATCGACAGCAGTGCATCATTCAGCGCAAGCTTGCAATGGCCCGGCCGCCATCCACTCCTCGACCCGCCGGATTCCCCCAACTGGAGCATGCGTAATGATCGGTTATACGACTGTCGGTACCCGCGACATGACCAAAGCCAAGGCGTTTTACACCGAGCTGCTGGGCCTTTTGGGCGCCAAGCTGGTAATCGACATGGGCCGCCTGGCGCTATTCGGCACCGGCCGCGGCAAGCCCATGTTCGGCGTATGCCTGCCGTACGATGGCCAAGTGTGCCAACAGGGCAACGGCAACATGGTGGCCCTGACCGCCGAAAGCAACGAGCAGGTCGACCAGCTGTATGCCAAGGCCCTGGAGCTGGGTGCCAGCGACGAAGGCGCGCCGGGCCTGCGCCTGCCGACCTTCTACGGCGCCTATGTGCGCGACCCGGACGGCAACAAGCTGGCCTTCTTCAAGATGACCTGATACCGCTCAACTCACCTCCGGCAGACGCCAGTCGATCGGCGTCATGCCGTGTTGCTCAAGAAATTTATTGGTGCGGCTGAAGTGGCCGTTGCCGATAAACCCGCGGTGTGCCGACAGCGGCGACGGATGCGGCGAGCGCAATACCAGGTGCTTGCTGGTGTCGATCAGGCGCTCCTTGCTTTGCGCATGGGCGCCCCACAGCAGAAATACCAGATGCGGCTGGTGCGCACTGACCGCCTCGATCACTTTGTCGGTAAACACCTGCCAGCCCTTGCCCGCATGGGAGCCGGCATTGCCGCGCTCGACGGTCAGCGAGGTGTTGAGCAACAGCACGCCCTGATCGGCCCAATATTGCAGGTAGCCGTGGGCGGCGATGTCGATATTCAGGTCGCGCTTGAGTTCCTTGTAGATATTCACCAACGACGGCGGCGTCGCCACCCCCGGCTGCACCGAGAAGCACAGACCATGGGCCTGGCCGGGGCCGTGATAGGGGTCCTGGCCGATCACCACGACCTTGACCCGGTCCAGCGGCGTCGAGTTCAACGCATTGAAGATCAAGGGCCCGGGCGGATAAATTTCCTTGCCGGCGGCCTTCTCGCTACGCAGAAAGTCGCCCAATTCCTTCATATAGGTTTTTTCGAATTCTTCGCGCAGGGCCTCTTTCCAGCCCGCTTCGAGTTTCACGTTGTCTGCGGCGCTCATGCCTGATTCCTGGGTCGGCGAACATTGAACGGGGCACGCTAGAGAAGCCTCACAACCAAGTCAAGGCGCGGGGTGATGCCGCACCATCACGGCCCTGGATGCAGATTGCCGGAACGGCCGGGGCGGCCAAGACTGAGCTTTCACCCAGTTGGAGAGTCGCCATGGACATGCCCACTGCCTTGACCCGCGAACGCCTGGAACAGGCCCTGGAACATTCGCCCTTCGCCCAGATGATCGGCTTCGCCCTCACCGACTTCGGCCCCGGACAAATCGCCCTCGAGGTGCTGCCGCGCAAGGAGCTGACCCAGCACCATGGCTTCGTCCACGGCGCGGTGGTCGGCTTCATGATCGACAGCGCCTGCGCCTGGGCGGCGGCGAGTATGGTCGGCGACGTGGTGACCAGCGAATATAAGGTCAACCTGCTGGCCCCGGCGATCGGCGACAAGCTGATCTGCCGCAGCTCGGTGATCAAGGCCGGCCAACGCCAGGTGGTCGCCCGCGCAGACGTCTTCGCCCTGCGCGATGGCGAGGAAAAAATCATCGCCACCGGCTTGGCGACCATCGCTCGCGTCTAACCCCCGGGGCGCCGCCTCGGCAAACCTGCATGAAGCGCATGCCGTCGCTTCCTTGAAAAACTTTCGCCGGCATCCTTGACGCCCTGTGGATGACGTCTAGTTTTTCCTCACAGGACCAATGCAGTACCGGGTAACGGAAGCCCATCCCTCCCCGACTGCCCCCTTCGATACTTCACCAGCCGCGGCCGTGCCGCTCGCTGCGGGCCCGCTCGCTTCGAAGAATCGATTCGTACGAACAGGATGGGCGGCGAGCGTCTCTGCGCAGCCGCCTCATGGATGAACAAGGACAGGACGGCTCTCATGCAAGGCAGCACCTACCTCACGGCCAGCATCGCCATTCCTACGTCCAGCACTCCCGCGGCCGACCGTGGTACGGCCGCCTTTCCACCACCGGCTGCCGGACCAGCCGCCGGTACTCCCTGCCTGCCATGAGGATAACAACATGCATACGCGTTACCGTCGATCACGCAGTACGCTCGGACTAATGCCGCTGGCGCTATTGCTGGCCATCAGCACCGCCAACGGCGCCGAGACCCAGGCGCCGCCCCCGACCAGCGACTGCACGGCTTTGAGCAACTGGTTCCCCGACACGCCGTTTCCCGACGGCAACCAGTTCCCGATCAGTGGGCAATTGAACAACTGCGCCTTCCATCAGTGGGCCTATCAGATGTTTCTCTGGCTCGGCGAGCCATCCTCCGGCACCCCAGGCGCGCCGCTGAACTTCGAAACCATGGCCAACCCGCAAAAGGTCCTGCGTCAAGGCGGTCCGGACAAGCCCTATCCGGGCCACGCCGCAGACGAAGTGCCGAACGTGCTGGCGCGGCTGGCCAAATCGGACAATACGGTGGATGCCAACGACATTTTCCAGGCCGGCCCCGGCAAGCAGATCCTGGTCGACCAGGCCGGCAACGTCATCTATTACAGCAGCCTGATCAACCAGGACTTCTGGGACTTCGTCACCGCCAACACCCTCTACGACCTGGGCTCGTTGACCAGTGTGTCGCCGACCCTGGATTTCCCGGTCAACGCCCTGGAACTGAAGCTGTCCTGGCGGGTGGCGGCGATCCTCGACGACAACGACAAGCCGATCAAGACCTTCATTCCCAATGCCTCCAGCCTGTTCCATACCGAGAACCAGAAGGTCCCGGTGGTGAGCGTGGTCGACGGCAAGATCAACGACGACTCCGGTGAGACCATGCGCGCGCAGCTGGCGCTGATCGGCGCCCACGTGGTCGGCGTGGTCAAGGATCATCCGGAGTTCATCTGGGCCACCTTCGAGCACAAGGCCAACGCCCCCGATTGCAGCGCCGTGCCCACGGCCGAGCCGTCACCGGTCGGCGGCCTGGCCTGGTCGCTGTACACGCCGAACAGCCCAGTCAGCGTGCAGAACCAGTTCGATGTGAACAACCCGCTGAACGTGGTCAGCGTCTGCCGCGAGGTGCCTTACGGCGGTGGCGACGCCGGCAACATCGCCAATATCCAGAGCCTCAACGCCAGCGTGCTGGCCAACCAGAGCGGCAGCGTCTGGGCCAACTACGAGCTGGTCGGCGCGCAGTGGACCACTGGCACCAACGCCGCAGGCCAGGACGACATCCCCGGCGCCAACGGCGCACCAGTCAACCCTGGCGACACCCAGATCGGCTCTTTGGAGCTGGCCAACACCAGCATGGAGACCTTCACCCAGGACGCCAACTGCTTCGCCTGCCACAACGGCGGCGTGCAGACGGTCACCGTTGGCGACACCGGGCAGATAGTGCCGGCCAAGCACCTGAACCTGTCGCACTTCATCGTCAATTACCAAGCCTGGCTGCAAAAGCAGAAGAGCAAAAAGTGAGGAGCCGATCATGAGCACGAGCAATTTCCGCATTCATCCGGCCATCGGCTTCGCCCGCGTCGGCAACAGCAGCGAGTACTACCTGGAACCCAATACCCAGGCGGCCCTGCCGATCCCCGGTGACACCAGCGGCACCACCACCGGCGGCCTGCCGATCAAGCCCGGCAGCGAGAACGACACCATTACCTCCGCCGACCTGCGCGATGCCAGCGGCGCGCTGAAGCGCCAGGCCGCGCGGTTCAAGATCTACGCCTACCCGGCGCAAGCCACGGAAACCTATCCGATGGGCGTCACCGGTACCGAGATCCGTATCGGCAGCCAGATCGACGGCAAGACCGTGACCGATATCGTCTGGACCGTGCACCTGGCCAACAAGAAGTCCAACTGGTACATCATTCCGGAAGAGCTGGGCATCGATAATTACAAGAACGGCGCCACCCCGGCGCTGCGCAACAACATTCCGCCGTTCTCCTCCAACATCAACGACAGCACGCGCCTCAGCCAACTGATCATCGATCCCGGCCCGCGCACCGTGCAGGGCGCCAACGCCGCCCCGGTGGCCTTCGACAAGCAGACCACCGCCAGCAGCTGGGTGGACGGCCAAGGCGTGGTGCAGTGGCCGAATTACCCGCAGTCCTACCCGGCCGATCACTTCGCCGATATGGATTGCCCGCACGGCCCGATCGACACCCTCGGCGAGTTGCAGACCGACCAGTACGGCCGGCTGATCGTCACCGGCGGCTATGGCCGCGCCTGCGCCATGATCGACCCGACCACCAAGCAGCCCTACGTGCTCGACAGCGATATCGACAACAACGGCTGGTTCGACGACGGCAGCGATGGCCCGGTCTACGCCACCCTGCAATTCAGCGACGGCAGCAGCCAGGATGTGCAGGGCCACGCCTGGGTCACCGCCACCGACCCGGCCTATGCGCCGCAGACCCTCAACACCGTATCGTTGTGGGACGACATGCATGACGTCTGGGTGCGCCATCTGGCCTTGCAACCGACGCTATTCGCCAACGGCGCCTTCCAGACCAGCTACCAGCCGTCGTTCAGCGACGAGTTGTTCCCGATCTTCCGTGCCTCGGCCATGCAGATGTGGAACACCAACCTCAACCTGACCGGCAGCACCGCCCATGCCTCGGTGGACGAGATCCAGCCGGACACCGACCCGGCCACCACCATCCTCGGCGGCCTGGGCTTCATCCGTAACCCCAACGACGCCTCGCAGTTACAGAACAGCCGCATGATGCCGCTGTCGCTGGGCGACGCGGGCCAGTCGTTCCTCACCCTGCGCAAGACCCAGTATTTCTTCCTGCAACAATGGAACGCCAAACAGTACAGCCAGAGCGGCACGCTCACCCTCAATGCCGGCGAGTACTTGGACAAAGCCGTGCTGGTGAACTGCCTCGGCGGGCGCTTCAGCCCCGGCATCGACCTGACCTTTATCGTGCGCGACCCAGCGCTGTACGTGCAGAACTGGCAGACCTCCGGCACCGGCCCGTTCCGCATCCAGCCCAAGGCGCTGGACTACAGCACGGCGGTGGCAAGCCAGCCATTCCTCAGCGCCGGTTACACACCGAATATCCAGAACAACCCGCTGAACGACACCAACCCGGTCGACACCAACCCCGGCAGCCCCGGCCTGGAACCGGGCGACGCCTCCAAGTTCATGGCCCTGCCCTGGCACACCGACTACAACTCCTGCGCCACCCACCAGCCGGACCCGGTGCCGCAGTTCAACAACACCCTGTACTGGTCGTGGCCGGCGCAGCGGCCGGTAGCGGTTTACGCGGCCAAGGACGTGAATGACAACAAGCTGCCGGCGCAGCGCTTCTCGGTACGCGGCGACGGCACCAAGACCGATCCGTTCAACCCGGCCCAGGTCGGCCGCTACCAGCAGCGCATCGACATGATCGAGCACTGGCACAAGATCGGCATCGTGGTGCAGGGCAGCGCCATCGATAAATCCGACGGTGGTCCGTTCAACGCCGCCTACTACCTGGAGGTGCAGAGCAAGCTCGACGACGGCGGCGACCCGGTCGTCCCGTGGCCGAACACGGTCTCGCCTTCGACCAATGAATAGCGCGGTTCAACCCACCCCGAGCCGCTGCCGGGTCGCCATCATCGGTGGCGGCCCGGCAGGCTGCGCGGCCGCCCTCGCCTTGGCCGGCGCGGGCATCGATGGCGTGCAACTGCTCGAAGCCGGCGACTACAGCCGGCAACGGGTCGGCGAAAGCCTGCCGCCGGATACCCGTCTGCTGCTCGCCAAGCTCGGTTTGTGGGACGAGTTTCGCCAACAACAGCACGACCCCTGCCTGGGCAGCTGCTCCGCCTGGGGCAGCGACGAACTGGGCTACAACGACTTTCTCAGCAACCCCCAGGGCCACGGCTGGCATCTGGATCGGCGTCGATTCGAGCGTTGGTTGGCCGACCAGGCGCACGCGCGCGGCGTCGAGCTGCGCAGCCACACCCGCCTCAGCGCCGTCGAGACCAACGGCGAGGGCTATCGCCTGGAACTGCGCGGCCCCGCGCAGTCCAGCGAATACCTGCACGCCGACTATGTGATCGATGCCAGCGGCGCCCATGCCCGCTTCGCCCGACTGGTCGGCGCGCGCCCTATCGAACTGGACCAACTGATCTGCGTTTACGGCTTCTTCAGCAGCCCCGCCGGGGCGAGCAACAGCCGCCTGACGCTACTGGAAGCGGCGGAATACGGCTGGTGGTACCGCGCCAGCCTGCCCGACGGGCAACTGTGCATCGCCCTGGCCTGCGACCAACCGGGTCTGCGCCGGCTCAACGCCAGCGAATGGCGACGCTGGTTGAATCTATTGGCCGACACCCACCATACCGCCAGCAACCTGCAGGGCTATGGCTTCGAGCCGGCCAGCATGCTCACCAGCCCGGCCACTTCCTACCGTTTGGATCGGGTAGTCGGGCAGAACTGGCTGGCCGCGGGCGATGCCGCCAGCAGTTTCGACCCGCTGCTGGCCCGCGGCATTCACAAGGCCCTGGAAGACGGCATCGCCGGCGCCGAGGCGGTAATCGGCTGGCTGCACGGCGACGCCAGCGCCGCCGAACGCCATGCCCAACAGATCGAACAACGCTACAGCGAATTCCGCGAAATGCGCCGTTATCTCTACGCCCAGGAACAACGTTGGCCGCAGTCGGATTTCTGGCAGGCCCGCCAGTTGCGAGCATGAACAAGGGCGCACTACCCCAGGTGCAACGCCCGGTAATGACTGGGCGCCATGCCCACCACTTTGCGAAACAGCCGCGAGAAGTAATACACGTCCTCGTAGCCCAACTGCTCGGCGACCTGGCGAATGCCCTGCTCGCCCTCGTCGAGCAAACGGCAGGCGTGGGCCATTTTCAGCTGAATGAAATCCTGGATCGGCGCATGGCCGGTCAGTGCGCGGTAGGTCTTGGCGAAGTGGAAACGCGACAGTTTGAACTGCGCGGCCAACTCGTCGAGGTTCAAGGTGCCGTGCAAATGGGCGCGCATCACTGCCTGCACCGCATCCACATCCAGCACCCGCCCGGATTTCAAGGTGGCGCGCGCCGGCAGCACCGCCAGCGATGTCAGCAGCGCCTGCAACTGGTGGGCGGCATGGATGAAATGCGGCAGGCTCAAACCCTGTTTGCGCAAATTGAGCAACGCGTCGAATTCGGCCAGCAAGCGCGGCTGTACACCGATGCGCCACAGCGGCCCTTTGCCCAGCGGCCGGAGAAAATCCGCCACCAGCTCGCCATCGAAGTGCACCCAGTACAGCGTCCAGGGTTTCTGCGCATCGGCGCCATAGGCGTGGGCGAAGCCCTTGGGTAACAACAACAAATCGCCGCCACTGACAACTAATCGTCCATCCGCTGTTTCCAACCAACCCTGGCCCGCGCGGCAATAGATCAACAGGTGATCCTCCGGCTGCGGCCGATTCATCCGATGGCCCAAGGCCTCCGGATAGAAACCCAGGGCCAACGGATGGCAAGCCACGGCCAATGGATGCTTGGCCAGCGCGCGCCGGAGCCGCGGCGGGGTGATAAAACGCACGCCATTGGCCGGCAGCGGCCAATTGGAGGTATCGACATAAGCCTGCATGGAAACGCCTGTGGAGCCCGGATACGATCCGGGAAAGTAGCCATCAGAATGTTTATGACCAAATAGTCAATCCCAAGATAGTCCATCCATCAACCAAGATCGTCAATCCACAAAGGGTTCCGGGCAGGCTATAACACTGGACCAACAGCCACCGAAGCCGCCTCGCGGTTCACCCTGGAGAGCACAATGGCCAAGGCAATCCCCCAGTTGATCGACGGCGAATGGCGCGAAAGCCGCACCCGCGAATTTATCGAAGTCACCGACCCGGCGACCCAGGAAGTCCTGGCCCTGGCCCCAAAAGCCACCGCCGAGGAAATCGAAGCGGCGATCGCCAGCGCCAAGGCGGCTTTTCTGAGCTGGCGCGAAGTGCCGGTATCCGAGCGCGCGCGGGTGATGCTGCGCTACCAGCACTTGCTCAAGGAACACCACGACGAACTGGCGGAAATCCTCGCCGGGGAAACCGGCAAAACCCTGGCCGACGCCAAGGGCGATGTCTGGCGTGGCATCGAGGTGGTCGAACAGGCCTGCAACATCGCCAGCCTGACGATGGGCGAAACCATGGAGAACGTGGCCCGCGATATCGACACCGCGAGCTGGATTCAGCCGCTGGGGGTGTGCGTGGGCATCACCCCGTTCAACTTCCCGGCGATGATTCCGCTGTGGATGTTTCCCCTGGCCATCGCCGCCGGCAACACCTTTATTCTCAAGCCATCCGAACAGGACCCACTGACCCCGAACCGCCTGGCCGAACTGTTTATCGAAGCCGGCGCACCCCAGGGCGTATTGCAGGTGCTGCACGGCGCCCGCGAGGTAGTCGACAGCCTGCTGACCCACCCGGATATCCGCGCGATTTCCTTCGTCGGTTCGGTGCCGGTCGGCCAGCACATCTACCGCACCGGCACCGCCCACCTGAAGCGCGTGCAAGCCTTCGCCGGGGCCAAGAACCATATGGTGATCATGCCCGACGCCAACAAGCAGCAGGTGCTGAGCAACCTGGTCGGCGCAAGTTGCGGCGCCGCCGGACAGCGCTGCATGGCGATCAGCGTCGCGGTGTTCGTCGGCGAGTCGAAGCAGTGGATCGATGAATTACGCGGGCAAATGGCCGACCTGCAACCCGGCTACTGGACCGATGGCCACGCCGCCTTTGGCCCGCTGATCAGCCAGCAGGCCAAACAGCGGGTAGTGCGTCTGATCGCCGAGGGCAAGGCCGAAGGTGCCGAATGCTTGCTCGACGGCTCGCAGTGCACGGTCGAGGGCTACCCGAACGGCAACTGGCTGGGCCCGACGCTGTTCCGTGGGGTGACGACCAAGATGGGCCTGTACCGCGAGGAGATCTTCGGCCCGGTGCTGGTGTGCATGGAGGTCGACACCCTGGAGCAGGCCATCGAACTGGTCAACGCCAGCCCTTACGGCAACGGCACCTCGATCTTCACCCGCTCCGGCGGCGCGGCGCGGCACTATCAGCACGCGGTGGAAGTCGGCCAGGTCGGCATCAACGTACCGGTGCCGGTGCCCCTGCCGTTCTTCTCCTTCACCGGCTGGAAAGGCTCGTTCTACGGCGACCTGCATGCCTACGGCAAGCAGGGCGTGCGCTTCTTCACCGAGACCAAGACGGTCACCAGCCGCTGGTTCGACGAAGACGCGCTGAACGCCGGAGTACCGAACGGGCCGAACATGACCATCCAGTTGAAATGACGGCAGCCATGCATGCGATTCCGGCAGGGCGTTTGCGCTTAGTGGCAGCGTCCGCCGGGGGGGTTGGCAGAACGATCGAATCCACGATTTTTCGCACGCAGCTCTGGCACGCACGTACAACCTTACGAATGGCAAGTGCGATGGTTCGCAGCCTTGGGACAAATGAGATGCGACGAATATAGGTTACAGCGTACAAGCGCTCCCCAATTGGACAACCACAATAGGGAGCACTTTTATGAAATCGAAAACCCTTGCCACTTTAGTCTGCTGGGCAGGGCTGAACACGTGTGCGCAAGCCTCCGACCCCGTCACCCTCGGGCTCAACTATCCGCACACCGGCACTTATAAGGAAGAGGGGTTGGCACAGATGCGTGGCGCTCTACTAGCCATCGACGAGCTGAATGCCCAAGGCGGCGTGCTCGGCCGACCGCTCCGGCTTTCCAGCCGGGACGACGCCTCGCGCCCGGAAAAATCCGTGCACAACGTCGACGAGTTGGCCAACGAAGGCGCGGTGATGCTCTTCGGCGGCTCTGGCGGCTCCACCAGTTCCAGCGCCGCCGGCAAGCGGGCCAAGGAACGCGGCCTGCTCTACTTCGGCGCCCTGAGCTACGCCGACGACACCACCGGCAAGGACGGCCACCGCTACCTGTTCCGCGAGTGCAACAGCGCCTCGATGAGCGCCCGCGTACTCGGCCACTACCTGCACAAAACCCTGCCGAACAAGCGCTATTTCTATGTCACCTCCGACAACAGCTGGGGGCTGAACACCGAAAGCGATCTGCGCCAGGCCACCGCCAGCGCCGACCTCGCCCGCCACCCCGGCGTCAAAGTGGCCTTCCCCGGTGCGCACATGTCCGACTATCAGGACGCGCTGACCCGGGCTGCGGAAAGTGACGCCGAAGTGCTCGCCTTGATCCTGTTCGGCGAAGAAATGGTGCATGCCATGCGTATCGTCAATCGCCTGGGCCTGAACAAACGCATGCAGATCGTGGTGCCCAATCTGACCCAGAGCATGGTCGAGAATGCCGGCCCCAGCTTGATGCAAGGCGTGATCGGCACCGAACCCTGGACCTGGCGGGTGCCCGAGCTGGAGAAGTCCACAGCCGGTATGGCCTTCGTCAAAAACTTCAGCAAGCGCTATGAGATGTACCCGTCCAGCGCCGCCGCCTCGGCCTACAGCATCGTCCACCAGTGGGCCGACGCGGCGAGGCGGGCCAACAGCTTCGGCAGCGAATCCCTGATTAAAGCCCTGGAAGGCCACCGCTACAGCCTGTTGAAGGGCGAGCAGGAATGGCGCGCCTTCGATCACCAGAACGTGCAGACCATCTACGCCGTGAAGGTCAAGTCGCGCGACGAAGTGATGAAAGACCATTTCAAGCAGGATTATTTCGAAATCGTCGACCGCATGAGCGGCGACCAGGCCGCCCCGTCCCTTGCCGAATGGCAAGCGGAACGTCGCGACGCCAGGCAGCCGATAACGTTGCAATGAGGATTTACCATGTACTGAACGCTCGGCGTAACAGCCGGGACGACCATGACGATGCAGGGCTTTTGAGCGGCCTGTTAGACCAAAAGACGATCTCAACAATAGGTCTAATGGCGTAAAACTCTTCTCAGCCATAACAAAAACGAGGAGAGCTGCCATGCAACGACTGACTGCCACCCTGGCCCTGTGGGCCGGGATCACCGCCTGTGCGCAGGCCGCTGAGCCGATCACCCTCGGCCTCAACTACCCGCGCACCGGCCCGTACAAGGAAGAGGGATTGGCCCAGATGCGTGGAGCGATACTCGCCATCGACGAACTGAACGCCCAAGGCGGTGTGCTCGGCCGCCCCTTGCGTCTGTCCACCAAGGACACCGCTTCGCGCCCGTCGAAGGCGGTGCGCAATGTCGACAAGCTGGCCGCGGAAGGCGCGAGCATGCTGTTCGGCGGCTCGTCCAGCGCGGTGGCGATCGCCGCCAGCAAACGCGCGGCGCAGCATGGCCTGCTGTATTTCGGCACCCTCACCTACTCCAACGACACCACCGGCAAAGACGGCCACCGCTATATGTTCCGCGAGTGCAATAACGCCTGGATGAGCGCCCATGCCCTCGGCGGCTACCTGAGCAAGAACCTGCCGAACAAGCACTACTTCTACGTCACCGCCGACTACACCTGGGGCCATACCACCGAGAGCTCGCTGCGCCAAACCACCGGCAGCGACGACCCCGGTAAACATCCCGGCACCAAGGTGCCCTTCCCCGGCGCGCGCCTGGCCGACTACACCAAGGCCCTGAAGCAAGCCGCCGCGAGCAAGGCCGAAGTGCTGGTATTGGTGCTGTTCGGAGAAGACCTGGTGCGCGCCATGCGTATCGCCAAGGACCTGGGCCTGACCGCACGCATGCAGGTGGTCGCACCGAACCTGACCCAAAGCATGGTCGAACAGGCCGGCCCCGGCTTGATGGAGGGCGTGCTCGGCACCGAACCCTGGACCTGGCGCGTACCCGCCCTGGAGAAATCCGCGCGCGGCGAAGCCTTCGTCAAAGCCTTCAGCCAACGCTACGAGATGTACCCATCGAGTTCCGCCGCCTCGGCTTACAGTATCGTCTATCAATGGGCCGATGCCGCCCAGCGGGCCAAGAGCCTGGACAGCGAAGCGCTGATCAAAGCCCTGGAAAACCACCGTTACCAGTTACTCAAAGACCCGCAAGAGTGGCGAGCCTTCGATCACCAGAACGCGCAGACGATGTACGTCGTCAAAGTGAAAACCCGCGCCGAGGTGCTAAAAGACCCGCTCAAGCAGGACTACTTTGCGATCGTCGATCGTCTCGACGCCAGCCAAACGTCGCCCGACCTCGCCCAGTGGCAGGCCGAGCGACGCGCCGCTGGGCAACCCCTGACCCTGCAATGAGGACTTATGGACTTCGAACTCAGCGATGAACAACGCCTGCTGGTGGACAGCGCCCGCCAATTCGCCAACCGCGAATTGGCGCCCCACGCCGCCGACTGGGACCGCGACCACCACTTCCCGGTGGACGTGATCAAACGCGCCGCCGAGCAGGGCTATCTGGCCCTGTATATCCAGGAAGAGGACGGCGGCCTGGGGCTTTCCCGCTTGTCTGCCTCGCTGATTTTCGAACAGCTCTCGGCCGGCTGCATCGCCACCACGGCTTTCATGACCATCCACAACATGGCGTCGTGGATGCTCGCCTCCTTCGCCGACCAGGCGTTGAAGGACGCCTGGTTGCCGCGCCTGGTCAGCGGCGAACTGCTCGCCTCCTACTGCCTGACCGAGCCGGACGCCGGCTCCGACGCCGCGCACCTGCGCACCCGCGCCCGCCGCGACGGCGACGACTATGTGCTGGATGGCAGCAAGTGCTTTATCTCCGGCGCCGGCAGCACCGACGTGTTGATCGTGATGGCGCGCACCGGCGAGGACAGCGGCGCCAAGGGCGTGTCCTGCTTCCTGGTGCCGGCCGACGCCGAGGGCGTGAAGTACGGGCGCAACGAACTGAAAATGGGCTGGCGCGCGCAGCCGACCCGCACCATCACCTTCGAAGGCGTACGCATCCCCGCCGGCAACCGTATCGGCCCGGAAGGCCAAGGCTTCGTCTATGCGATGAAGGGCCTGGATGGCGGACGCATCAATATCGCCAGTTGCTCGCTCGGCGCCGCCCAGGCGGCACTGGAGCAATCGCTGCGCTATGTCGAGGAGCGCAAGCAGTTCGGCAAACCGCTCGCCGATTTCCAATCGCTGCAATTCAAGCTGGCCGACATGCTCACCGATCTCACCGCCAGCCGGCAGATGGTGCGCCTGGCCGCACACAAGCTGGATCGCCAGCACAGCGAAGCCAGCCTGTACTGCGCCATGGCCAAACGCTTCGCCACCGACCACTGTTTCAACCTGTGCAATGAGGCGCTGCAACTCCATGGCGGCTACGGTTATCTGAATGATTACCCGTTGGAACGCTGGGTACGCGACAGCCGTGTGCATCAGATACTCGAAGGCACCAACGAAATCATGCGGGTGATCATCGCCCGCCGCCTGCTCGATCAAGGCGGCATGCTCGATCGCCTGCTGTAGCTGTTATCCCCTCCCCTCTGGGGAGAGGGTTAGGGTGAGGGGCGAAGTCGCCCACACCTTTAGTTTCCCTCACCCCCGCCCCCTCTCCCGGAGGGAGAGGGGAGAAAAAACGACGAGGACCTTTATGAGCCACGCCATCGAACCCTACCATCCCGGTGTATTCGACCTGACCCACAAACTGACCGTGGAAAAGCACGGCAACACCGCGCTGATCACCATCAATCAGCCGCCGGCCAATACCTGGGACCACGACTCGTTGATCGGCCTCAAGCAGTTGCTCGAGCACCTCAACCGCGACGATGACATCTATGCCCTGGTGATTACCGGCCAGGGCGGCAAGTTCTTCAGCGCCGGCGCCGACCTCAAGCTGTTCGCCGATGGCGACAAGGCCCGCGCCCGCGACATGGCCCGGCGCTTCGGCGAGGCCTTTGAGGCGCTGCGGGATTTTCGCGGGGTATCGATTGCCGCGATCAACGGTTACGCCATGGGCGGCGGCCTGGAGTGCGCACTGGCCTGCGATATCCGCATCGCCGAGCGCCACGCGCAGATGGCCCTGCCGGAAGCCACCGTGGGCCTGCTGCCCTGTGCTGGCGGCACACAGAACCTGGCCTGGCTGGTCGGCGAAGGCTGGGCCAAACGCATGATCCTTTGTGGCGAGCGCCTGGACGCGGAAACCGCGCTGCGCATCGGCCTGGTCGAACAAGTGGTGGAGAGCGGCGAAGCGCGCGGCCATGCCCTGCTGCTGGCGGCCAAGGTGGCGCGGCAAAGCCCGGTGGCGGTCCGCACGATCAAACCGCTGATCCAGGGCGCCCGCGAACGCAGCCCGAACACCTGGCTGAACGAGGAGCGCGAGCGCTTCGTCGACCTGTTCGACGCCGCGGACACCCGCGAAGGGGTCAACGCCTTTCTGGAAAAGCGCGAACCGCAGTGGCGCAATAAATAATCCGATTCCCGTAGGGTGCGCCGTGCGCACCAGGAACCTGCCGCATGAATGTGATTTTCGAAGAACACCACAGCCTGCATGGCATGCGCATCGGCGTCGCCAGCCTGGATGCCGAGAAGAGCCTGAACGCCCTGTCGCTGCCGATGATCGAGGCGCTGGACGCCAAACTCAAAGCCTGGGCGGACGATCCCGCGATCGCCTGCGTGCTGCTGCGTGGCAATGGCCCCAAGGCCTTCTGCGCCGGCGGCGATGTGGTGAGGTTGGCCCAACAATGCCGCGAACACCCGGGCGAAGTGCCGCCCCTGGCGCGGCGCTTCTTCGCCGACGAATACCGCCTCGACCATCGTATCCACACCTACCCGAAACCGCTGATCTGCTGGGCTCACGGCCATGTGTTGGGCGGCGGCATGGGCCTGATGCAGGGCGCGGGCGTGCGCATCGTCACCCCGAGCAGCCGCCTGGGCATGCCGGAAATCAATATCGGCCTGTACCCGGATGTAGGCGGCAGTTGGTTCCTCGCCCGCCTGCCGGGCAAGCTCGGGCTGTTTCTCGGCCTGACCGCCAGCAGCATCAATGCCCGCGACGCCCTGGACCTGGACCTGGCCGACCGCTTCCTGCGCGACGAACAACAGGACGACCTGCTCGAAGGCCTGATCCAGCTGAATTGGTCGGCGCAACCGCAATTGCAACTGCACAGCCTGCTCAAGGCCCTGGAACACGAAGCCCGCGACAACATGCCGGAAGCGCAGTGGCTGCCACGGCGCGCGCGCATCGACGAACTGCTCGACCAGGCCGACCTGCCCCATGCCTGGCGCGCGCTAACGGCTTTGCACAACGACAGCGACCTGCTGCTGGCCCGCGCGGCCAAGACCCTCGGCGGCGGCTGCCCGTTGAGCGCACACCTGGTCTGGGAGCAGATCGAGCGGGCCAAGCATCTGTCCCTGGCCCAGGTATTCCAGATGGAATACGCGATGAGCCTGAACTGCTGCCGTCACCCGGAACTGCCCGAAGGCGTGCGCGCGCGGCTGATCGACAAGGATCAACAGCCGCATTGGCATTGGCCGGATGTGGCGGCGATTCCGCCGGAGGTCATCGAAGCGCACTTCGCCGCCGTGTGGGAGAGCGAGCATCCGCTAGCGGATTTGTAAGCCATTGGCTGGAGGCAGATTCGTAGGCTGGGTTAGCGGCGCCGCCAATGCGTTTGGCAACAACGCCCCTTTCGAGCGCAGTCTAACCCGGCGGACAGTTGCAACAACAAGAATCCATGGTGGGTTACGCCGCGCCCTGAGATTGCGACACGCGCAGCTCTCTGCATACGCACGTCTAACCCACCCTACGCCTGCAAAACCGCGAGGAGAATAACAATGACCACAATCGCCTTTATCGGCCTCGGCCATATGGGCCTGCCCATGGCCCGCAACCTGCTCAAAGCGCAATTCAGCCTGCGGGTTTTCGACCTGGTGCAGGCCGCCATCGATGAGCTGAGCGCAGAAGGCGCCCACGCCGCCGGCAGTGCGCTGGACGCCATACAGGGTGCCGACGTGGTGGTGAGCATGCTGCCCGCCAGCCGCCATGTCGAAGGCCTCTACCTCGGCGAGAACGGCCTGCTGGCAACGCTTAAGCCCGGCACCCTGGTATTGGAATGCTCGACCATCGCCCCGGAAGCCGCGCGCAAGGTGCACCAGGCGGCGGCCGCGCGCGGTATCGAACTGCTCGACGCGCCGGTTTCCGGCGGCACCGCCGGCGCGGCGGCCGGCATCCTGACTTTTATGATCGGCGGCGCGGCGACCACCTTGGAAAAAGCCCGATCGATCTTCGAAGCCATGGGCAAGAACATCTTCCATGCTGGCCCCGATGGTGCCGGCCAGGTGGCCAAGGTGTGCAATAACCAGGTGCTCGCGGTGCAGATGATCGCCACCGCCGAAGCCATGGCCATGGGCGTGGCCAATGGGCTGGAGCCAGCGGTGCTGGCCGAGATCATGCGCCAGAGTTCGGGTGGCAACTGGACCCTGGAGAAATACAACCCCTGGCCCGGCGTGATGGAAAACGCCCCGGCCTCCAAGGGCTACAGCGGCGGCTTTATGGCCGAATTGATGACCAAGGACCTGGGCCTGGCCCAGGAAGCCGCGCAACACAGCGGCAGCAGCACCCCGATGGGCGCCCTCGCCCTGCAGCTGTATCGCCTGCTGCTCAAGCAGGGCAAAGGCAAGCAGGACTTCTCGGTGGTGCAGCAATTATTTGTCGAGTAAAAGCACGCCCTTGTAGCCCGGATGCAATCCGGGGAAAGGGCTAACGGCCGATACCGCTCCCGGATTTCATCCGGGCTACGGGAGCTATGGTCATTCACAAGACCCGCGACCTTGTAGGGTGGATGACGCTTCACCCATCCACCAGTTGCGAATGCGAAGGTGGATGAAAAAGGCGTCAGCTACGCGCCCCGACCCACCCTACCGCTCGCGCAGGGCCTCGGCGCGGGCGCGGATGATCGGCTTGAGCAGGTAGCTGAGGATGCTTTTCTTGCCGGTGATGATGTCCACCGAAGCGACCATACCGGGGATGATCAACAGCGGGCTCTCGTCGGTGCCCAGGTGGCTTTTGTTGGTGCGCAGTTTGATCTCGTAAAAGCTGTTGCCTTCGTCGTCGGTGACGGTGTCGGCGCCGATCTGTTCCAACTCGGCCTTGAGACCGCCGTAGATGGTGTAGTCGTAGGCGGTGAACTTGACCATCGCCTCCTGCCCTGGATGCAGAAAGGCGATGTCCTGCGGACGGATGCGCGCCTCGACCAGCAGGTTTTCGTCGAGCGGCACTATCTCCACCAGATCGCTGCCGGGCTGGATCACCCCGCCGATGGTATTGACCAGCAGTTGCTTGACGATGCCGCGTACCGGCGAGGTGACCAGGGTGCGGTTGACCCGATCCTCCAGCGCTTTGCCGGTCGACTGGATCTTGCTCAGCTCGGTGCGCGCTTCGTTCAGTTGGGCCAGCGCTTCGCTGCGGAAACGCCCGCGGGTTTCGTCGATCTTGCGCTCGACTTCCTTGATCGCCGATTCGGCCCGCGGTATCGCCAGGGTGGTGGCTTCCAGTTGGCCGCGGGCTTCCACTTCGCCGCGTTTGAGGCGCAGCACCTCGACCGGGGAAATCGCGCCCTCGGCGACCAGCGGTTCGGACATCTGGATTTCCTGGCGCAGCAGGTTGAGGCTGTTGCGGTATTGCGTCTGCTTGGAAGCGAACTCGCGCAGCTCCTGACGCCGCTGGACCAACTGTTCCTCCAGCCCCGCCACCTCATCGAGCAACTGCTGCTTGCGGCTGTTGAACAGCTCGACTTCGTTGTCCGCTTGGCGCGGCGCTTTCTCGCGAATCTCGTCGGCGACTACCAGTTCGCGCTCCTGCACCTCGGCACTGAGACGCTCGACGCGCAGCAGCAAAGCCAAACGGTCGGCCTCGGTTTCGCCGACATTGGAGGCGAAGCGCGTGTCGTCCAGACGCAGCAACGGGTCGCCGGCCTCGACCACCTGGCCTTCACGGACGAAGAGTTCGGCGACGATACCGCCTTCCAGGTTCTGAATTTTCTGCAAGCGCGAGGATGGGATCGCCTTGCCGTCGCCGCGCGTCACCTCGTCGACCACGGCGAAATGAGCCCATAACAGGCAGAAGGCGACGAAGGCGATCAGCCCCCAGATGGTCAGCCGTACTATCCGTGGCGCGTCCTCGATCAGCGCTTTGCTGACTTCGGGCAGGGGCTCGTCGCCCATCGCATCGCGGCCACCGAAATAGGCGCCCATGGCCTGGCGTACACCTTTTTCCGATCCTTTAACCGACACTGATCTGCCCCTTCTTCAGCGCTTCCATCACACTGCCTTTTGGCCCGTCGGCGATGATCTGCCCACGGTCGACGATGATCAGGCGGTCGACCAGGCTGAGCATCGAGGCGCGGTGTGTCACCAGCAACAGGGTCTTGCTGCCGATCATTGCGGACAGGCGCTGCTTAAGACGCTCCTCGCCGGTGTTGTCCATGGCGCTGGTCGGCTCGTCGAGCAGCAGAATCGGCGGGTCGAGCAGCAGCGCGCGGGCCAGGGCGACGTTCTGCCGCTGGCCGCCGGACAGGTTCTGCCCACGCTCGCCGACCTGCAGTTCGTAGCCTTTGGGGTGCAGGCGGACGAACTCATGCACGCCGGCCAACTCGGCGGCCTGGAGCACCAACTCGTCTTCCACGTAACGCGCACCGGCCATCAGGTTGTCGCGCAGCGTACCGGAGAACAGCTGGATATCCTGGGGCACGTAACCGATGTTGTAGCGCAGGTCGCTGACGTCGAGCTGGCGCACGTCGATGCCGTCGACCAGCAAGCTGCCAGCATCGGCCTGGTAGAGCCCGACGATCAGCTTGGCCAGCGAGCTTTTACCGGAACCGCTGCGGCCGATAATGCCGATCTTCTCCCCGGGCCTGACCACCAGATTGATCTTCTGCAAAGCGGCCTGTTGTTGGTCCGGGTAGTGGAAATCCACCTGGCGGAACTCCACCGCGCCTTGCAGCGCTTCGCGCTTGAGCGGGCGTTCGTCTTCGTGGCGCTCTTGCGGCAGCTCCATCATCTGGTTGACCGAGTCGAGCGTGACCTTGGCCTGCTGATACCGGGTCAGCAAACCGGAAATCTGCGTCAACGGCCCGAGGGCGCGGCCGCTGAGCATGTAACAGGCGATCAGCCCGCCCATGCTCAGGTTGCCGGCGATGATCTGGTAGACACCGAGCACGACCACCACCACACCGGCCAACTGTTGCACGAGCATGGTCGAGTTCATCGCCAGGCTGGAAAGCATGCGCGCGCGCAGCTCCAGGCGGCTGAGGGTGCCGATGGTCTGTTCCCAGATATATTGCCGCTCGCTCTCGGCGTTATTCACCTTGACCGCATCCAGCCCTGCCAGGCTTTCGATCAAACTGGATTGACGCTCGGCCGCCAACGCCATGGTGCGCTGCATGGTATCGGCCAGGGGCCGCTGCAGCGCCCAACCGATCAAGGCCACCAGCGGAAACGCGAGAACCGGAATCCACACTAGGTGCCCGCCGATCATCGCGATCACCGCCAGGATCAGCAGGGTGAACGGCAGATCGATGACGCTGGCCAGGGTCAGGGAGGCGAGGAAATCGCGCAGGTTCTGGAATTCATGGATGTTCTGCGCAAAGCTGCCGACCCGCGCCGGGCGGAACTTCATGGCCATACCGACGATACGCTCGAACAGCGTGGCGGAAATAATCAGATCGGTCTTCTTACCCGCCAGATCCAGGCACAGGCCGCGCAGGGTTTTCAGCAGCAGATCGAAAAAGAACACCCCGCAGATGCCGACAGCCAACACCCAGAGCGTGGCCTCGGCCTGGTTGGGCACCACGCGGTCGTACACGTTCATCACGAACAGCGGCGTGGCCAGGCCAATCAGGTTGATCAACAGGCTCGCGGCGATGGCGTCGATATACAGCCAACGCGAGCGCTTCAGCGTGTCGCGGAACCAGGAGGTGGCGCGCGGCACCAGCTCGCCGCGGTTGAAATCGAACTTGTGCAGCGGCTGGGCAAAGAACACCTGCCCGCTGTAATCCTTGGCCAAGACTTCGGCATTGACCCGCACCTCGCCGCCTTCGCTCTCGCTGGGCATGATGCGCGCGCGCCCCTGCTCGTCCCAGCCGAGCAGCAGCGCACTGCGCCCGTCCTGCAACAGCAACAGGGCGGGCATCGCCAATTCGGGAATCTTCTCCAGGCCGCGGCGCAACCAACGTCCTTGTAACCCGGCGCGCGCGGCGGCGCGTGGCAGGAGCTCGGCGCTCAGACGTTGTTCGGGCAGCGGCATGCCGGCGGTGAGCATGGCGCGACTGACCGATTTCTGGTGCAGGCTGCACAGCGACAGCAGGCTGTCCAACAAGGGGTCATCGTGGCGATCGCGCGGATCGCTGCGGGTCTGGGCCTGGCTGAGGTCTACTGCCACTGGGGTTCACTCGTCTACGACTTGGCTCAGTTGAGGCCGGGCAAGCTTACCTTGGCGTTCACCTCGTCCAGCGGCGCCGCCGCGATGGGTGCGACTACGCCCTGGCTCTTGAGCAGGGAGCCCATGGTGGCCTTGATCCGGTACTGAGTAAACAGTTCGGTGAAGCGCACCTCTTCAAGTCGGCGCGCCGCGCTAAACAGCTCGTTTTCGCTGTCGAGCAAATCTAGCAGCGTTCGATCGCCGAGGCTGAACTGCTTCTGATAGGACTCCTTAACCCGGGCGCTGTGCTCGACGTATTGCTCGGCGATGGGCAATTGCTGGCGCGCGTTTTCCAACGCGTTCCAGGCCAGGCCGAGGTCTTCGTTGAGCACCCGCAAGGCATTGTTGCGGATGTCCATGGCCTGATTGACCTGATAGGACTTGGACTCCAGATCCGCCTTGTTGCTGCCGCCGGCGAACAGGTTGTAGCGCATGTTCACCATCGCCCGCCATTCGTTGCTATGGCCGGCGGTGCCATCGAGGTTGTTATCCATACTGCGCGATAACTCGGCATCGAAACGCGGATAGAAGCTCGACTTGGCCGCCTGGTACTGCTGCTCGGTGGCCTGCACGTCGGCTTCGGCGGAACTGAGGAAGGGGTTGTTACGCAGCATTTCTTCGCGTGCCGCCTGCAGGCTCTCCGGCAGTTGCCCGAGCATCCCCGCCGGCATGCTCAGCTCCTCGGCGTCACGGCCCACCGCGCTGTAATAATTGACCTCGGCATCGGCCAGATTGGTGCGCTCGGTGATCAGATTATTGCGGGCTTGGGCCAGGCGCGCTTCCGCCTGATCGAGGTCCGCTGTACGCCCCACGCCCCGCTCGCTGCGCAACTTGATCTGGTCGTAAATGCGCTCGTGGCTGAGCAGATTGTCCTCGGCCAGACGGACCATTTCCTGACGTTTGAGTACCTCCAGGTACACCTGGGCGACGGTCAACGCCGTGCGCTCGGAAGTACCCAGCAGTTCATACGCCCTGGCATTGACCGTGGCGCGCTGACGCCCGACTTCGCTGCTGGTGGCAAAACCGTCGAACAGCATCTGCTGCAGACGCAGGCTAGATTCACCGCGGTTCAGGGTTTCGGTGTTGTGATCGAGGCCACGGGTGCCTGGGCTGTCGGTGTGCTCACGGCCATAGCCGGCAAGCAGATCGACCTGTGGCAGATAACCGCCTTTGGCCGCGTTCATTTGTTCCTCGACCGACAAGCGTGCGTTTATGCCCGCGCGGACTTCCGGATGCACCTCAAGAGCGCTTTGCATCGCCTCGTTGAGGGTTTGACCTTGAGCCGTGAGCGATACCGCGAGAACCAGGGGAAGAGTTGCGAAAAAACGCATTGAATGAAGTTCCTTTCAGGCCAGGCCCGACTGCAAAATAACGAAAAAGCGAAGAATTTGAGCACGCGCGCGAGCCTACAGGAAGACGTGCTACTAAAGGCGAAATAAGCTGCCATAGATGAATATCAAAGTGACATCACCGGCCATATTGTTTATGATCGCGATGCCCTGGTCAATACTTTGGCATATGCTTAATTCCAATAAGAAATAAGCCAGCATGTTGACGCGAATTAATTTCACATTGCCATCTTCACTCCCCCAACTAACGCTTTACTTGGCTAGTTTTCATTACAGCGCACTAGCACCGGAGCCCGCCCATGAGCAACATTGTCGCCATCGTTAAAAGTCTTGTAGGTCAGGTATTTGCGATCTCGGTCGAGGGTCTCAAGCGACAGATTTTTGAAGGCGAACGGTTGCTCCAAGGCGAGCAAGTCATGACCGGACTTGCCGGTGAAGTCACGCTGCAAATGGCTAACGGTGAATTGGTCAATCTTGGCGAAGGCAATACATGGCAGGCGGGCAACGCCGAGGCCAAAGAAACGGATAGCGCGTCCGACGCCTCCCTTGAGCAAGCCCTGGCGGCAGGATTCGACCCCACGGTCGACCTCGAGGCGCCTGCCGCGGGTCCGGGCGCAACCGGGGGCACAGGCGGTGCGGCTGGCGGCGGACACAGCTTTGTATTGCTCGATGAAACGGGGCAGCAGCTCGAAGCAACGGTTGGGTTTGAGACCCAGGGTCTTGGCTTTGCAAACGAAGGGCTGGACCAAGAGTTGGGCGCTACTGAAGAAGATGCGAACGCCAACGCTCAGATCAATACCCCCCCGACTGCGCGCCCTGACATCTTTACGGTAAATGAAGACGGCAGTATCAGCATTGACGTGCTGAGCAACGACACCGACTTGAATGGCGATAGCCTGAGTATCAGCGCAGTCGATGGCCAACCGATTGCCGAAGGGATTTCGGTCAACGTCAGCAATGGCTCGGTGACCTTAACCAACGGTCAGTTGATATTCACCCCCTCGGCTAACTACAACGGGCCGGTGAGCTTTGCATACACCATCAGCGATGGTGTATCGACCAGTACCGCAACCGTCAACGGCACGGTAACGGCGATCAACGATGCGCCAGTGATCACCGTCACTGCCGCCCCGGCCCTGCTGGAAAACAGCGCCGCAGTGGGCGCTGTCGTCGCCACCTTCACCGCGTCCGACGAAGAAGACGGCACCCCGGCGGTCGACTTCACTCCGGGCAGCAACGCCGACGGCTACTACGCCCTCGATGGCAACAACGTGGTGCTCACCAGCGATGGCGCCGCCTTCGTGCAAGCCGGCGGCACCCTGCCGGCCGTCGACCTGACCGCCACAGACAGCGGCAGTCTGACCGCCAGCGACAGCGATACCACGAGCGTCACCGCACAGAACGACGCGCCAGTGATCACCGTCACTGCCGCCCCGACCCTGCTGGAAAACAGCGCCGCGGTTGGCGCTGTCGTCGCCACCTTCACTGCGTCCGACGAAGAAGATGGCACCCCCGCCGTCGACTTCACCCCGGGCAGCAATGCCGATGGCTACTACGCCATCGATGGCAACAACGTGGTGCTCACCAGCGATGGTGCCGCCTTCGTGCAAGCCGGCGGTACCCTGCCGGCCGTCGACCTGACTGCGACCGACAGCGGCAGCCTGACCGCCAGCGACAGCGATACCCCGAGCGTCACCGCACAGAACGATGCGCCAGTGATCACCGTCACTGCCGCCCCGGCCCTGCTGGAAAACAGCGCCGCAGTGGGCGCTGTCGTCGCCACCTTCACCGCGTCCGACGAAGAAGACGGCACCCCGGCGGTCGACTTCACTCCGGGCAGCAACGCCGACGGCTACTACGCCCTCGATGGCAACAACGTGGTGCTCACCAGCGATGGCGCCGCCTTCGTGCAAGCCGGCGGCACCCTGCCGGCCGTCGACCTGACCGCCACAGACAGCGGCAGTCTGACCGCCAGCGACAGCGATACCCCGAGCGTCACCGCGCAGAACGATGCGCCAGTGATCACCGTCACTGCCGCGCCGGCCCTGCTGGAAAACAGCGCCGCGGTTGGCGCTGTCGTCGCCACCT
>CBIHLQ010000036.1:0-62596 GCA_966210885.1 uncultured Pseudomonas sp. | reverse complement strand
GCCTCGCGCTAAAACAGGCTCCGGCGCGGTCGCGATGAAACGGCAACAGACCCTATCCGCCTGGTCGATAGTGAGCGCTTTCATGCATCTGGAATCCTGGTCCCACGCCAGCTCCGCGGGTTTCACCCTGCGCGGCTGGCATTCGCCGCCCTCGGGTAAACCGCTCCTGCATTTTCTCCACGGCAACGGTTATTGCGGCCGGGTCTACGAACCGATGCTGGCCGATCTCGCCGAGGACTTCGACCTCTGGCTGTGCGATATCCAGGGGCATGGCGACAGCGAACATGGCGGGCGTTTCCACGGTTGGAACCGCAGCGCCGAACTGGCTCTGGAGGCATTCGCCGTGGGCCGCGAGCGCTTCCCCGAGGTGCCGGTTTTCGCCCTCGGGCATAGCTTCGGCGGGGTGTTGACCGGGCTGATGCTGGCGCAGCAACCGCAGCTGTTCCGGCGCGCGGTGTTGCTCGACCCGGTACTGTTCAGCCCGGCGATGATCGGGGTGATGGCGCTTTCCGATGTGGTTGGCCTGAGCCAGCGCACGACCTTGGCGCGCAAGGCCCGTCAGCGTCGCAGCGTCTGGCCGGACCGCGCCGCCGCGCATGCCGCGCTCTGCGGGCGCGGTATGTTTCGCGGCTGGAGCGATGCCGCCTTCGCCGCCTATATCGCCCATGCGCTGAAAGACAGCGAACAGGGCGTGGAATTGAAATGCCGGCCGAGTCGCGAGGCGGAAATCTTTGGCTCCTTTCCCAAGCGCCTGTGGCCATCGCTGGCCAAGGTGACGACCCCGACACAGGTGCTCTACGGCCAGCGCAGCTATCCCTTCGTCGCCAAATCGGTAGCGCGCTGGTGTGCCGGCAATGCCCATGTCAGCGCCCAGGTGGTGGCGGGCGGGCATTGCTTTATGCAGGAGCAGCCGCAGGACAGCGCCGAGCGGATCAGCGCCTTTCTGCTGCAACGCGAATGAAGAATCCGATCAGCAAATGGATTCTCGGCGGCCTGCTGTTGCTGTTGCTGTTCGTCGGCCAGGCGCTGGCGCTGGAATGGCGCGATAGCCCGGCGCTTACGCAGGTCTTCGCGCAAGCCGGGGTGCCGGGTACCTTCGTGCTCTACGATGTCGAGCGGGATCTGCTCCTGGGGCATGACCGCACCCGCGCGCAAACCCGCTATGTGCCGGCTTCGACGTTCAAAATCGCCCATAGCCTGATCGGCCTGGCGACGGGCGCGGTGAGCAGTGTCGACGAGGTCTTCGCCTACGACGGCAAGCCGCGCTTCCTCAAGAGTTGGGAGCGCGATATGGGCCTGCGCGAGGCGATCAAGCTGTCCAATGTCCCGGTTTATCAAGAGCTGGCGCGGCGTATCGGCCTGGCGCGGATGCGCGAGCAGTTGACGCCGCTGGGCTTCGGCAATGGCCAGGTCGGTGAGGTCGTCGATCAGTTCTGGTTGCGCGGGCCCTTGGCGATCAGCGCGGTGGAGCAGACGCAGTTTCTTGCGCGCCTGGCCCAGGGCCGACTGCCCCTGTCATCGGCGATTCAGGCCCAGGTTCGGCAGATCAGCCTGCTCGAGCAAGGCGACGGCTGGACCCTGTATGGCAAGACCGGTTGGGCCACCTCGGTAAAGCCGGGCATCGGCTGGTGGGTCGGCTGGCTGGAGCGGGACGGCAGGCTCTACAGTTTCGCCCTGAATATGCCGATGGAAGATCTGGCCGACGCCAACAAGCGCGTCGAGCTGGGCAAGGCCAGCTTGCACGCGCTCGGGTTGCTGTAAACGTCACTCGTTGCGTTGGCGCTCGTCCGGCCTGCTGCGCCAGCGATCCAGTTCGATGACCTGCGCACTTTCGCGCTCCGGCTCGCGGAAGGGATGGGGCGCCAGTTCGATGCGCCCGGGGTGGCGGCCGAACATGACGATGCTGCCGCTGTGGCGCTGCTCGCCGGTGACGGTGAACTCGAACCCATAAACCCGCGCCAGCCGCTTATGGCCATGGGCATCGGCGCGCAGGGCGAACTTCTGCAACGCCACATTGCCGTCGAGCAATTCGACATCGAGCTTGCCGCAGTGCTGTTTGACCGCCAGCAAGGCGCGCTCGCGGATGCCGTGGCCGTGCCACAGCCAGGCCAGCACACTGGCGAACAACATGACTAGGAATACATCGAATAGATCGATCATCGTAACTCCCGCTTGAATAACGGGAGCTTACCCTATATGCCGGGCATTCCAGCGCTCGGCCGAGTTGTCGCAGCAGATGCCGGGGCCGTTCGCCAAGCTTCGCCCCGGCATCCGGGCCTCGCTCAAGCGTGGGTCAAATACCAGCGCCAATCCTGCTCGCCGACCTCGCCCATGAATTGGCGGAACTCGGTCCACTTGATCGCCAGGAATACCTTGAGAAAGTCCTCGCCCAGCGCGTCTCTGGCCCAGGCGGAGTTTTCCAGCGCGTGCAAGGCGCTTAGCCAATCGACGGGCAGGGTGTCGTGAAGCTGCTGGTAGCCGTTGCCGACGGTGGCCTCGCCCGGATCGATCTGCTGTCGGATACCCAAATGAATGCCCGCCAGGACCGCGGCGGCGGCCAGGTAGGGGTTGGCATCGGCGCCGCAGATGCGGTGTTCGATATGGCGACTGAGCGCCGGCCCGGATGGCACGCGGAACGACACGGTACGGTTGTTCACCCCCCAGCTCTTGGCCTGCGGCGCGTAGCTGTTGGCCTGGAAGCGTCGGTAGGAATTGGCGTTGGGGCAAAAGATCGCCAGGGCATCGTCGAGCGTGGCCATCATGCCGCCGATAGCGTGCCTGAGCAGTGGCGTGCCCTGGGGGTCGTCGCTGGCCATCAGGTTGCTGCCCTGTTCATCGGCCAGGCTGACGTGCAGGTGCAAGCCGCTGCCGGACTGGTCGCCAAACGGCTTGGCCATAAAGCAGGCTTGCAGGCCGCGTTTGCTGGCCACGCCCTTGACCAGGCGCTTGTAACGCAAGCCTTCGTCGATGGCCTGCAGGGCGTCGAAACGGTGCTCCAGGGTCAGTTCGAGCTGGCCGGGGGCGTATTCGGAGATCGCCGTGCGCACCGGCAGGCCCTGCACCTCGCAGGCGGCATAGAGGTCGTCGAGAAACGGCTGCAGTTGCTCCAGTTCATATACGCCATAGACCTGCGGCGCCTGTGGGCGCACGCCGTTCATCTGCAATGCCGGTTGCGGACGACCTTTGGTATCGCGCTGCTGGTCGAGCAGGTAGAACTCCAGCTCCACCGCCATCACCGGGTGGTAGCCGTCGGCCTTGAGGCGGTCGATGGCGCGGATCAGTACGTGACGCGGATCGGCCGGGGCGGCGGGCAGGCCCCGGGTCGGGTGCATGCTCACCTGCAACTGGCCGGTGGGCTGGGTACGCCAGGGTTGCAGGCACAGGCTGCCGGGCAGCGGGTAGGTCCAGCAGTCGGCATCGGCGACTTCCCAGACCAGGCCGCTGTCCTCGACGTCCTCGCCTTGGATGGTCAGGGCGAGGATCGAGCTGGGCAGCGGCCGACCGTTTTCATAGAGAGCCAGCAGCTCGTCGCGGTGCAGCAGCTTGCCGCGGGGAATGCCGTTGGCGTCGATCAGCATCAGCTCGATCAGGCGCACCTCGGGGTGCTGGTGGAGAAAGTCGCGGGCTTCTTGGGGGGCGGCGAATTGCATGGTCGTTCTCGCAAAAGGTCGTGGGGGCGCCAGTCATCCCGTGGGAGGAGCTTCAGCCGCGACAATCGCCGCTGAAGTGCCTCCCACAGCAACCTAGGGTGGATGGCGCTTTATTCATCCGCCAGGATGGGGGGGATGAAAAGAGCGTCATCCACCCTACGGCTGTATCAGCGGCTACTCGCGGGCGCCGGGGATGGCCAGCAGTTCGGTCAGGGCCTCATCCAGGGTCGCGATCAGCCGGTCCACATCGGCCGCCGTGGTATCCGGGCAGCACAGGGTCATGTTGTGGAATGGGGTGATCAGGATGCCGCGGTTGATCAGGTACAGGTGCAGGGCCATCTGCAGTTCGTCGTGGAACGCCGCCTCGGCATCAAAGCCGGTCTTCGGCGACACCGGGCAGAACTGGAACTCGCAACGCGCACCGAGCTCGGTCACCGACCACTTCAGGTCGTGCTTGCCGATCAGGTGACGGAAGCCGTCGGCCAGGCGCCCCGCCAGCGGCAACATATGGGCGTAGGCGGCGGCAGTCATCACCTGCTCCAGGTTGGCGCGCATGCAGTGCATGGCCAGGGCGTTGGCCGAAAGCGTGGTGCCCATGCCGCTGTGACCATGGCCGTGGCTGTCCTCGCGGTCGCGCTGGCGGGCGGCGCTCATGGCCTCGGCCATCGCCGCGCTGCAACCGAAGATCCCGCAGGGCACGCCGCCGGCGATCGGTTTGCCGACCACGAAGAAGTCCGGGTCAAGGTTCCACAGCTTGGTACAGCCGCCGATATCGGTGGAGATGGTATGGGTCTCGTCGATGATCAGCAGGCTGCCGTACTTACGCGTGAGCTCGCGGCACTTCTGCATAAAGCCCGGCTCGGGCAGCACCATGCCGATATTGGTCATCGCTGGCTCGCACAGCAGCGCGCAAACGTCGCCTTGGGCCAACGCGGCTTCCAGTGCCTCGACATCGTTGAATGGGATCGAGCGGCTGAACTGGGTCAGGTCATAGGCCTGACCGACCAGGCCGGAGCGCGGCACGGTCTCACCGTCGCGGCAGCGCACCATCACGTCATCCACCGTGCCGTGGTAGCAGCCGTCGAACACCAGCAGGGTCTTGCGCTGGGTGATCTCGCGCGCCCAGCGCAGCACGTAGCGGTTGGAGTCGGTGGCGGTGGCGGTGACCTGCCAGAACGGCAAGCCGAAGCGCGCGGCCAGCAGCTCGCCGCAAACCACCGCATCCTCGCCGGGCAGCATGGTGGTCAGGCCGTTACTGGCTTGCTCGGCGAGGGCCTTGGCGATCGGCGCCGGCGAGTGGCCGAACATGCTGCCGGTATCGCCCAGGCAGAAGTCGATGTATTCGTGGCCGTCGACGTCATAGAAGCGTGCGCCGCTGGCGCGTTCGACGAACAACGGGCAGGGGGTCGACCAATCGGCCATCCAGTGCATCGGTACGCCGCCGTACAGCGACTGGCGGGCGCGCTCTGCGAGGGCCACGGACTTCGGGTTGCGCTCGAGAAAGCGCGCCCGTTCGCGGACGACAAAGGTTTCTACCGCGCCGGAGCTGATGCCACTGCTAGTCATTTTTGAACACCTCGTTCGAATTTGCGAACATGGTATTTTGTGATCACAAATAAAGCAATAGATGCTAAATTATGTTCGTGAGGCCCATTTTTGTAAATTTTGTGATCACAATATGGGCGGACTGGCACCGCCGGCTGAGTCCGTGTGACGCCGTAGGGCGAGCTGTTCCCGCTCGATTCGGGCCTTGGTCTGGATCGTCGATGGCCTACAGCGCGATCGACCGGGCCGTACCTCGAAGTACACTCCCGGCAGCCGAGGGCCGCTGCCGCCCGCTCCGCCATCAGCGACCACTGAACAGGAGGTGTTTCCCATGCGTGACTGCTTGCTCACCCTGAGCCAATTACCTGCCCCGCCAGCACGAGGGCGCTGATCGACCATGGCCGACAATCTGCAGGAACAGCTTTACCAACGGATTCGCGAAGGCTTGCTGGCGGGGCGTTTCCAGCCCGGCGAGCGGATGAAGATCCGTGACCTGGCGAGCGAATGGGGCACCAGCCCGATGCCGGTGCGCGCAGCGTTGCAGCGCCTGGTGGCGGAAGGTGCGCTGGAGGGCGAGCCACAACGCTCGGTGCGGGTGCCCGCCATGACCCGCGCGCGCTTCGAACATATTCTGCAGGTGCGCCTGAGCCTGGAAGGCTTGGCCGTGGAACTGGCCGCGCCGCAGCTGAATGCGACGGATCTGGCCGCGCTGGCCGAATTCAGCGCGCATATGGCGCAGGCGCTGGAGGTACGCGACGTGCAGGGCTACTTGCGCGCCAACAGTGCCTTCCACCTGCGGCTGTACCGGGGCTGCGACAACGCGATCCTGCTGCGCATGATCGAGACGTTGTGGTTGCAGGTCGGGCCCTTCTTCAACCGACTGTTTACCGAGGCCGATCTGTCGCTGCGCCTCAATGACTTCCATGGGCAGGCGCTGGCGGCCCTGACGGTGGGGGACGGCCAGGGCGCGCGAGCGGCGATCGAGCAGGATCTGCGCCACTTCGGCCAGTTTCTGCTCAACCTGTTGGATCTGGAGCAGCCGGTCGACCGTGGGCGGGCCTAGCTAGTACGTTCGGCCCGGCCCAATGCTTGCCGCCCGCACCGATCTTGGCTAGCGTGCGTGGCTCAACAGCCTGCCAGGCTGTGAACGACGACAAGGACATCAGAATGCAGTGCCCCGCATGTAGAACCGTTGAACTGAAACCCACCAAGCTGGATGACGGCTTGCTCGCCCATGGCTGTGTGCAATGTTCCGGCGCTTTGGTCGCGTTGCTGTATTACCGCGACTGGGCCGAGCGCAGTGCCGAAAACGATCAACCGGCGACTGAGGTGGCGAGCTGCGAGCCGAGTGAAACCCACACGGCGCTGACCTGCCCGAAGTGCAGCAAGTTGATGAGCAAGTTTCAGATCAGCGGCACCCGGGGCAACCGCCTGGACCTCTGCAACTCCTGCGACGAAGCCTGGCTGGATGGCGGTGAATGGCAACTGCTCAAGGCATTGGAGTTGAGCCGCAAGATGCCGGCCATTTTCACCGAAGCCTGGCAGCGTCAGGTGCGCCAGGAAGCGTCCGAGGACGCCCGCCGGCAGCGCTTCAAGCGTCTCGCCGGCGATGAGGCAATCGAACGTGCCGACGAGGTGCGCGCCTGGTTGAAAGATCACCCGCAACGCCGCGAATTGCTGTTCTATATCGGCCACGATTGAGCGGCACGGGCTGCTCAGCCCGCCACTCAGGCGCCCGTCGTCTGCCAGCGTTTGCGCGCATGCAGGTACGCGGGCAGGTCGGCATAGCCCAGCTGCTCGCCGATCTGTCCGCGGTTCAACCCTTGTAGCTCCAGGCTCTGCTCCAGTTCCGCGCGCACCCCGTCAAGAATTTCGCGAAAGCCCAGGCCTTGCTCCTGCAAGCGCCGCCGCAAGGTGCGCGGGCTCTGGTGCAGCGCCGCCGCGGCCTGCTCCAGGCTAACCGGCAGGCCCCGTTGCAGATCGCGGCGCAACTGTTCGGCCAGACGCGCGCCCCAGCCGCTGAACTGTTGCAACTGGGCCAGGCGTCGATCCAGCCCCTCGCAAATCAGTTCGGCCAGCACCGGGTGGTGTTGGTGGATCGGCAGTTCGAGGGTGGCGGCGGGCAGGAACAGGCGATTGTGCGGCGCGTCGAAATTCAGCTTGTCGCCGAAGGTTTCGGCATAGAGCGCGTGATAGGCCGGGCGTGGGTGGCGGAACTCGACGCTTAGCGGTAGCAGCCTCTGCCCGGTACCCAGGCGCAGCAGGCTCAGCGACATCGTCAGGTAATGCTCGCAAAAGTATTGCTGCACCGTGTCCGGCATATCCAGACCCAACTCGATGACCATCTGCCCATGGCTTTCGTACACCTGCAATCGATCCATGTCCGAAGCCAGGCGGGCATAGGTCTGCCAGACCCGCATCGCTTCGCCGACGTTGGCGCTGAACAGCGCGAGGTGGGCCAGTACATGCCAATCGGCCGGGGTGAAATGCTCGAACAGTCGCAGGCCGATGGCCGGGTCCAGTTGCGCGGCCTGCTGCCAGAGCAGCTCCAACTGCCCGAGGCTGTAGGCCTGGCGAGCGCCGTGCAATTGCAGGTAGCGCTGCAACACGCGGCCCATGGCGCCGCGGTGAAAACGTTGAGCGCCGGGTTTGGCCACTTCGAGCAGTTTGTTGTCCGGTTCGCGCATGGTCGGCTCACTGTCTTTGGATTCTGATGGAGGCCTGTTGCTCCTGTCGTTGCCAAGAGGTTGCCATGAACCAGAACGCTATTGATAACCTGATGGAGAATCCCGGCCTGATCGTGCTGGGGATTTTCGTCGCTTTCATCCTGCTCGAAGCCATCGCCGGCTGCCTGCGTCAGCCCAAGGCGCAGCGTCGCGATGTGCTGCTCGAAGTCGTGGGCTCGAGCCTGCTGTTGGGCCTGACCGTTCCGCTGATCATGCTGATCACCGATGCCGGTCTGCACCGCGTGGCGTCGCAGTGGCGCGATGCCCTGGCGGATATGCCCTGGCTGCTCGGTTTCGGCCTATTCCTGGTGTTCGACGACATGACCCAGTACTGGTGGCACCGCCTCAGCCATAAACTGCCATTGCTCTACGGCCTGCATCGCGCGCACCATTCCGCGCCCTATATGAGCGTGCGCATCGTCTACCGCAACAACAGCTTCTACTACCTGCTGATGCCCGGTATCTGGCTCTCGGCCGGCCTGGTCTACCTGGGGCTGGCGCCGGTGTACTACGTCTACCTGATCATCAAGATGCTGGTGATCTTCGGCGCCCACAGCAGCCTGCCCTGGGACGAGAAACTCTACCGGCTGGCGCCGCTGCGGCCGCTGCGGCCGCTGATGTGGCTGCTGGAGCGGACCATCTCCACGCCCTCGACCCATGCCGCGCACCATGGCCTCAGCGCCGACGACGGCGTGACCCATTACAAGGGCAACTACGGCAATCTGCTGTTTTTCTGGGACATCCTCTTCGGCACCGCGAAGATCACCCGGCGTCGCCCGGATGCCTATGGCATCGAGCACCTGAAGGCGGTGAGCTGGCAGCAGGAACTGTTCTGGCCATTGGTGCGGCGTCCGCGCAAGACGCCAGTCGTGGCGGCCGAGGAGGTGGCCCGATGAGCCGACGGATTCTGTTGTTGGCGGGCTCCTCCCGCGTGGATAGCCAGAGCGCCAAAGTCGCGCATTACCTGGCCGGGCGTCTGCAAGCACTGGGCGCCAGCGCGGAAGTGCTGGACCTGGGCGCCACGCCGCTACCCTTGTGGCCGGCGGAGCAGCCCTGCCTGGCTTGGCAGGCGATGGCCGAGCACCTGCGTACGGCCGAGGCGCTGGTGGTGATCAGCCCGGAATGGCAAGGCATGGCCAGCCCGGCCTTGAAGAATCTGTTCGTCTACGCCGGCCGCACCGAGTTGGCGCACAAGCCGGCGTTACTAGTGGGGGTTTCGGCCGGCCAGGGTGGCGCCTATCCGCTCAGCGAGCTGCGCGCTTCCAGCTACAAGAATTGCCGCATCTGCTTTATTCCCGAGCAACTGATCGTGCGCCAGGTGGAGCAGGTGCTCAACGCCGCACAAGCGGCCGACGAGGCCGATGAGCGCATTCGCACCCGCGCCGACTGGGCGCTGCAAGTGCTGCTGCACTATGCCGAGGCGTTGCAGGGGCTGGCCGGCAAGATCGAGTGGCGGTTCGCCAGCGGCATGTAGTCGATCAGGATTTAACCTGGCTCAAGGCCTGGTAGCGTTGTTGCAGCTCCTGGCGAATCTGCCGGCGTTGCAAACCCTGACGCTGCCGGCGCAGCCCGTCCGGGGTGCTCGGTGTCAGTGCTGGCACCGCTGTCGCGCGACCCTGGTCGTCGACCGCGACCATGGTGAAGAAGCAACTGTTGGTGTGGCGCACCGAGCGTTCGCGGATGTTTTCGGTGATCACCTTGATACCGATCTCCATGGACGTGCGCCCGCAATAGTTGACCGAGGCGAGAAAGGTCACCAGTTCACCGACATGGATCGGCTTGAGAAACGTCACCTGATCCACCGACAGCGTCACCACGTAGCAACCGGCATAGCGGCTGGCGCAGGCATAGGCGACTTCGTCGAGGTACTTGAGCAGCGTGCCGCCATGCACCTTGCCGGAAAAGTTGGCCATATCCGGGGTCATCAGTACGGTCATCGACAGCTGGGCGTTTCCGGGTTCCATAGGACTCTCGAAGCAAAAGGTCAAAACGGCGCGGGTCTTTACACGATAGCCGCTGGGCATCACCAATCGGCGCAATACAGGTTATGCGACGTCGCGAAGGTTTAAGCTAGGCACTCTTTTTTGCAAGGAAGCCGTCATGCCCCGAATTCATTGGCTCTTTCTGGCCACATCGCTGCTGCCCGTATGCGCCCTGGCCGAGATCGACTGCGAGAGCGCCGTGCGCTGCAATCAGATGGGTACGGCCGCCTATCAGGCTGGGCGTTACCCGCAGGCGATCGAGCTGTTCGAGCGTCAACTGCGGCGCGCGGAAGATGCCGATGGCGAGAGCCGCGAGCTGGCGCTGAACAACCTGATTCTGAGCAACCTCAAGGCCGGCCGCAGCGGTATGGCCCGGGCCTGGTTGAACCTGGCGCTGGATGAACAGATGCAAGGTGCCGCCACCCGGCACAACTTGGCGAAGGTCGCCGCCGCGTTCGACTATCCAGCCATGACCCGCTCTGTCGAGGGCCATTACTTGCGTTATGGCGGCCAGGCGGTATGGAGTTCGTTGGATATTCGTCGTCAGGCTGACGGCCAGCTGCGCGTGAGCTTTTTCCCCTTACGCGCGGGTGCCCAGGTGGAAGAGTATGGCCCGGCGGCGATCGGCGAACTCGAAGGGCGACTGCAGGGGCAGGGTGCGCATTACGTCTTACAGGATGCCGGCCTGGCCGCGCGGTGCTCGGTGGAGTTGCTCGCCGAAGGCCTGGATATCCGGGTGCTGGAAGTGTTCGCCGACGACGATTGCCAGCAATACGGCGGGGCGGGTATCAGCGTTGCCGGGCGTTACTACAAGGTCAGCGCCACGCCCGAGCAGTGAGCAGTGCGAGGCAGCATCGAGCTTGAGGTGGTCGACGCTCAGCTTTCCAGCCAGACGTCGCGCACCCAGTGCCACACCGAATCCCAGGTTTCTTCTTCGCTGACTTCGCCGGTGTCGCCTTCCCAGAGCACCACGGTACCGTCCTGCTCGACGCAGTAGTAATCGCCGCGGCTCTCGCAGATCGGTACCAGCTCACGCGGCACGCCGAGCGACCAGGCCACCGAGGCGACTTCCGGCAGGTAGGTGTGCGATTGCGGGTCGGTGGCGGTCACCGGCTCCAGACGGCCGTAGACCACATCGCTGACCTTGAGCAGAAACTCGCGCAGCTCGAACGGCAGATTGATCAGGATCTGCTCCTCGATCTCCACCAGCAACTCCTCTTCCGGCAACTCCAGCGCCACCGGCACCGGCTCGTTCAGTTCACGCAATTGTTCGATGACTTCTTCCACGATTCTGACTCCAAGCAAGCAAATAAATATGTAGCTAGCTTTGTATCACTAGGGACGACTTATTCTACGTCCCGAACCTGCTGTAGAGAATAAGCGAGATCATCGGAGTGAGGCCTAGCTGATTTTGTCGGGCGTTTCCGAGGCGATTGGCCGCACAGTAACATCCATGATGCAGGTAGTTTCCTAGCAATTCGTCAATCATTAATGATGTGGTGAAAAATAGTTTATGAATGTGTTACTTGTTGGTGCCATTAAGTTGTTTTGGAAGAATGGGAGGATTGCTTTGGATGAGCTCTTGTCCTGAGTATTGAAGTTGTTTGTCTCGAATGAAATTATATTTCCCTTCAGTGAGTTGGTCGGCATGTTCGAAGTCGTTTATGATGGTGGGCTTAATGAATATCATAAGATTTTTCTTTATGACTTCTTTCCTATCGCTGCGAAACAATCTTCCGATAATTGGTACTTTTCCTAAGAAGGGAACTTTGTCGCCGGAGTCGCGCATTTCATCAGAGATTAGCCCGCCGAGTACGAGTGTCATATTGTCTTTGATGAGGACTTTTGTCTCAATGGAACGTTTGTTGGTAACAATATCTGCAGCGCTAGTATCGTTGCTAACACTGGAAATTTCTTGATAAACATTCAGGGTGATTGAGTCACCTTCATTAATCTGAGGTTTTATCTTTAGGGTTATCCCGACGTCTTGACGCTCAATGGTTTGAAATGGATTGGTCGATGGGTTGGATGCGCTGGTCGAGCTGCCAGTTACAAAGGGCACATTCTGGCCAACTACAATCTTTCCTTCTTCATTGTCAAGTGTCACTAGGTTTGGAGTGGATAGGATATTCATGGAGTCGTCAGTTGCAAGTGCGCGCACTAAAGATCTGAGGGAGCCATTATTATAAAATCCCAAACTAAGGCCTGCATCAAGTTTTACTGGTGAGCCGGGGAAGTTATCAATATTGTTTGTTTTTATTGATGATGTAATTCCGCCAAAAACTCCATTGCCACCTATTGCGGATTCTGAGGTTTTCCACTGAATTCCAAGCTCATTAAATTTATTATTAGAAACCTCTACAATAACTGCTTCCACAAGTACTTGTGCGCGTCGAATATCCAGACGTTTTATGACGCTATCGATAGTTGCCATAATCGTTGGCGGTGCGCTGATAACAAGAGCATTAGTCGTGTCGCTAGCTTGAATAGAAATGTCGGCACCACTAATGCCCACATCTTTGTCCTGCTTCTGAATGCTGGAAGCAATATTCTGGAGAATTGGAGCCACTTCTGATGCTTTAAGGTAGTGCAGGTAGGTAACTTGTGTGTCGCGTATCAGGTTACCTGGCCTGTCAAGGTTGGTAAGGACATCGCGCAGTTGTTGGCGTTTACTGGGATCCCCGGAGATTAGGACGCTATTGGTGCGCTCATCCACCGCTATGTTTATTTTGCTGGCGCCTTCTTGGCTTCCGACCTGGGTGGCTAGCGAGGTTAGGATGCTAGATATCTCTTTGGCGTTGGAAAATTTAAGAGGTATCACATCAATTTCAAACTGCCCCGCACGATCTATTTCAATAACAAGTTTTAAAAGCTGATTGATGTTGGACGCCCGGTCAGAAATAATTAGTGCGTTGCTGTCTGGGTAGGCGACCAAGTGTCCAACCTGAGGTACCATTGGGCGGAGAATATTAACCAGTTGGGTGGCTGGAACATGTTCGGTGCGTATGACACGTACAACTTGTTGGTCGCCATTAAGTTGGTTGTCGTCAACAAGCGGCACGCCGCTTTGCTTTGCATTCGCGTCGGGGATAACTTTTACAGCGCTTTCTGATTCAATCGCAGAAAAGCCATGAACCTGCAGCACAGAAAGAAATACTCTATAGGCCTCTTCCGGCGTCATGGTTTCGTTGGAAATTACGGTAACCTTGCCAGTGACGCGAGGGTCAATAATGAAATTCTTTCCGGTTTCTTTAGCTATCCATTCAATAAATGATCGAATGTTGGTGTCTTGCATGTTGATTTTTATCTCGCTTGACCCTTGCTGAGGTGCATCCTCGGCATAGGATGGTTGTGGCGAGAGAAGCAGCAGGGAAAACAGTATTATTAATGGGGTTCGGATAGACAATTTGCGTACTCTACTACTTGGTTTGCGCAAGTTTGCGCTGAATAAACTGCTGATAAGCCGTCGGCGTATTCTGTTCCTGCACTGCTGGCGTCTCTGGCGGGAGCGCAGTTGTGAAGGCTTCGCTATTTGAACTTTGTGCAAGAGGTGGCAGAGCGCTGAGTGCCGAGTCGCTACTGGCTATTTCACCGAAGCCCCGAAAACTGATTTGTTCGAGTTTTCCATTGCGCTTGAGGGTCACGCGATTGCTTTCGATGTCTTGAACTGTGACGCCGGGACGAGCTTCATCTCCGGGTTTGAGTATCAGAGTCCGATCCCCATCCTCCAGAATAATCGAGCTCTGACCAGGGGGAGCCATGAAAAATATGGCGGAAACTTGCAAGTTGAGATTACTTTCGGGCAGTTGCTCTAGCGCTTTGCTGATCTGAATCGAGCTGGTCTCGCTAGACCCAAATAGCTCAATAAGTGCTGTGCTTAGTTCCTGCTTTTCGGGAACGGTTGTGGGTAAGCCAGCCGCGCTACTTGGCTTGTTTAGCTGTAACTCATTGAAAAATTTAAACCCTTGCCAGCCTAAAACTGCCGTCATCGACATAACGAAGAGGGCTAATAGAAGGTGCTGGACGGAACGCATTGTCGTGAGGTCGATGGTCGTTTGGAGTGCGTTGGCCATGGAATCGTCCTTGTGATGGCTCAGTAATATTATTGTCGGTTCGAGACTGAGCTGAAAAGAGTCGATAGCCTGCGAAGGTTCCTGCCTCCATGTTTTTTGAACTCCGTCACGGTTTTTCTCGGCTTATTCATTTTCGAAAGCTAATGTCCACTTGAAATGCTTATTGCTCATGTATAGCATTGTGCCACTTGGAAGGCTGAGTCTATCAGTGGGCTCAGCCAGTATGCACAAAATTAATGGAACTATTACTCGAATGCAGCAAGGAAGCCGCCATCCTAGGTTTCGCTGTGCCCTTGCCACGCTCCTTGCGTTGGCTATGCCGGCTGCATTCGCTTCCCCCCAGTTCGATATTCGCACTGCCTCCCCTCTTGGTAGTTCTGGTAGCGCCGTTGACTACACGCTGGCGGTTGACGACTGTCGAGAGCTGGTAGAGGTAACGGTCGCTGCTTCTGGGCAGCGCTTTCTACCAATTGATTCAGTGCGCGACCAAGACTCGTCCACCGGCTGCGCTTTCAACTTTCGTCTCGATGGCAGCGATGCTCTGCAGCCGGCTGTAGCCCTAGCTTTTGCTGACGGTAGTAAGGCGAGTTACAACGAAATTTTTCAGAGTGAGCGACAGCTTCCCCAGTTGCAGTTAGCCCAGTTGGCAATAGAGATCAACGACGGTAAGCAGTACCTAGTTGGCAGCTTCGATGCGCAAGACGATATTGATCTCAGCTACTTAAGCTTATCCTTCACAGGTTTACGTGCCTCAGATTTACGGGCTGCCGGCGGGGTCGTTAGCGAAGCTGAAAGTAAGGCGTTTTTACGAATGCCCGAAGCCCTGCGCATATTTCCGCACAGCGATGAGCAAACCAGATTTAGCGTGCGCAAACAGATTGAGCCTGCATTGTCCGCGGATGAGGTCGCGCGCAACGCTTTGGTCATGGTGCAGGCGACCGCCGTGGATGCATCTGGCAACCAGCGTAGCTACTCGGATATCCGCTTCACTGGCGACAGTATTGATGAGGCGGCGCGTTCGCTCAGTGTTAGCCCAGGCAAACTGTTATTCAGCGATGCATTGCAATCAGCGCGGTTGGTCCCGGAGGTCGATTTCGAGTTCCGCGGTGCAACGCCGCTTGCAGGTGCGGGACGTGGGGTCAGTTACCGCTCGTCACACCCGGAAAAAGTCTGGGTCAGTGCAGACGGTATTGTGTATCCGTTGCAAGAAACCGCCGGCGAGGCGGTCTTTGTTTATCTGAGCTATCCCGGGCTGGATGAAATTAGCCTGCCTGTAACGGTGGATTTCAGCCGCCATTTGACTGCTTTGCGCTTTGAGGGGCAAGTTGCAGGTCAACCCTTGACTCTGCCGAGGCTCAACAGCTTCCAACCATTGCCGCAGTTGCTGGCAGTGTTTGATGATGGTAGCGAGGCACCGCTGGCGGACAGCCTTATAGTCGAGATGCAGCTGCCACTTGGCAGTGAAGGCATACTTGAACGCAATGACCAGCGCGCCCTGTTAGCTCGTGCCCAAGTGCCCGAGCAGAGTCCATTGAAAGTTAGCGTGCGCCTACAGCGCTATCCGGAAATTGGCGTAGAGCTACTGGTTGCCGCGCAAGACGCACCCCCATCGGTTGAATTGCAAGCCGAACCGACCGTCGCCGTCGGTTCGGTATTGGAATTGACGACTTCGGCTACCGATGACGTTGCGGTTAAAAGTGTCGAGTTCTGGTTGGACGATACGCTCGTTGGGCGTCGCCTCGCGCCACCCTATGCCTTAACGCTACCCATTGAGCAGGAGCTGGAAGGTCGTACTTTGCGGTTGCGGGCGGTTGCTTTCGACGAAACCGGTAAGAGTCAGAGTACAGCCGAGCGATCTGTGAGGGTCGTGGCCAAAAGCAATCCAAAGGTTCCGGACTTCGATCTGGAAACCCCTATAGACGCCCAGCGTGTGATCGAGAACAGCCGAGTCAAGGCTGTGGTCAGTGCTAACCTGGGTGTGCTGCCCGATGTCGAGTATCAAAGCGGCATTAGCCAGGTCGAGTTCTTTCTCGATGGCCGCAAGGTTGGCGAAACGCTATTTCCTATTTTGGAACAGCGACCACTACCGAGCGATCCGGACAAAAAGCAATTGATGGAGCTCTGGCAGGTCGACCTGACGGTGCCTGATATTGCCGTGCGTGAAACTAGCATCGCTCTTTCGGCGCGCGTGCATGCCCGTAACGGCGGAGTCGTCGACGCGCCTGCGCGTCTGCTGCGGGTGCTGGAGAACCAGAAGCCCATCGCGCGAATTACCCAGCCTGCAGTCGGCAGTTTGGCAACTGTGGGTCAGACGGTCGCGGTCACCATCGAGGCGAGCGACGACACCTTGGATGGCGGTACCGACATCTTCTTGTTGGTGAATGGCGAGGAAGCACAGTCTTTCCGCCATCACGTGAAAAACTACGACGGCAATGCTTTGGGGATTCGGAGCACCCGCCACACTTTCCAATTGCCGATCAAGAGCGAGTGGTTGGGGCGCACTCTGGAGCTGCGTGGTCGGGTGGTGGATCAGCACCAGCAGGTAAACGAATCCGAGCGTCTCTTATTGCCGGTGAAAGGGGATCAATCTCCTACCGTGGCTCTCAGTCATCCGGTCGAGGGTAGCCACCTTGTCTCGGGGCAGCCTGTCGAGTTGCGGGCTAATGCCACCGACGACCTGGGCATGCGCCAGGTCGATTTTTATGTAAACGGTAAGCTGGTCGGCACCGATCAGAGTGCGCCTTTTGCGGTGGTGTACAAGACGCCGAGTGGGGTCGAAAAAGAAGCGCCGCTAACCATTCATGCCGAGGCCATCGACAGCGCCGGCCAGTTGACGCGTAGCCCTGTGGTCAACGTGACCCTCGGTAAAGACGAGGAAGATCCAGTCATCAATCTGGCTTCGCCGAGCATCAATGTCAGCGATGCCGGTGTAGACCTGGCTCCAGTGGTGGAAAACAGCACATTCGTTCTCAAGCTCACCGGCTATGACAATGTCGGTGTTGAGCGTCTGGAGCTCTATGGAGTGGCGAAGCGCGATGGCATCGGTTACGTCCTCACCGGCGATCTAGAGGATCGCCTGAGCAGCATCGATGGCGACTTGCTGGTGCAGTCGATTCCCGGTGCGCTCAAAGCCTTCTCCACGCTCAAGGTCGTGGCCGCTCCGACTTTCAAGCACCTCGATGGCGTGCGTTACGACCGTTACCCTATCCGTGCGGTGGCGACCGATGGCACCGGCAACGATTCCGAGTTACAGGTGTCGATTGGTATTCGCGACGACAGTAAGCCGGAAATACGCGCCCTGAGTCCCGCGCAAAGCCGTGTTTACAGCCATGACAGCTTGCTGGTCGATGTAGTCGCCCGCGATGACCTCGCGGTACATGCTCTTGAAGCCAGCCTGTGGCTGGAAAACGGCAGCACTCCGCTATGGGAGGCGCGCATAGATCAATCCGCGGGCCTTACGCCTGGGCCGGAAACGGTTAATCGGTTGACTATCGATCTCAAGCCGCTCGCGCTGGGTAACCAGAACCGTAGCTTGGTTTTGCGAGTGGCGGCCGTGGACGACGGTGGTCAGCGTGGCGATATCAAAGAGTTGGCCTTGCAGGTAATGGCCGACACCCTTGGTCCTCGCCTGGCAGTGATTTCGCCGATCCAGGGTGTGCCGTTGTATGCGGGCAACCAAGTGCAGTTTCGTGTGCGTGGCGTGGACGATACCAAGCTGGTTTCCCTGCGAGCCTTGAGCGGAGCGCAGACGCTGTATAACAACGCCAACATCGATATGGTCAGTTTCGAAGGTTCCTTCCAGGTCACTATCCCTGAGCAAGGCGATGAGTTGGTGATCGAGTTACGCGGCCAGGATCAGTATGGAAACGACGCGGAGCCTACGCTCTGGCGTTTCCCTATAGAGCGGGATCTTCCGCCAGTACTGAGCGTGCGCACTCCGGCGCCAGGCGCGCGGCTCTACGAAGGCGAGGCGTTCAACGCGCAGGTTCTTGCTCAAGATGATCGCCAACTGACCAGGGTCGAATTCTTCCTGCGGCAAAACGGCCAGACCCAAGTGCTCAAGGCTGTCACGGGCAGCGCACTGGTTAGTGCGTTGGGTGGGTATGTCAGCGCTTCGTTGCGTGTGCCGAACAAGCTGAACGATTCCACTGCGATGGGCGTGCGTGCCGTCGACAGTGCGGGGCAGAGCAGTGAGGCGATGTTCGATATCGAGATTATCGATGACACCGAACCGCCGCTCTTGCAGATGAACAAGCCGATTGCGGATTTCAGTCTGGAGCCGGGCAAAAGTTTCGATGTGCAGGGCAGTGTGGGCGACAATCAGTTCATCGACAGCATCAATGCACTGATGATCGACCCGGAAACCGACGAAGAGCACTCACTGAGCTGGGAGGTATTCAGCCGCAAGGATCGCGTCGAAACCATAAAGATCCCCAATCTCGGAACCTTGGGCGCCATTGTCGCCGGGCAGAGATTCTATGCCGACTTCGATGCTCGTTTGCGCTTGCCGGCAGAGTTAAGTCGTCGCTACGCGGGCCAGACACTGCAACTGGTCGTTAGCGCACGCGATCGAGGGATCAATGAAGTCCGTTCGACGCCCATCAATGTGAAGGTGTTGGCGGATGAGCAAGGGCCGCGCATCACCATTCAGTCTCCAGGCGAGCGTCTGTTCGAGTTCCAGACGGTCGAGCTGAAGGCAAGTCTGCAGGATGAGACTGAGGTTGCGTCTTATGAAGTGCGTCTGCTGGACGATCAGGGGCGCGACGACGTCTTGGCCAGCGCAACGGATCTTAAAGCGGCACAGGTGTCCATTCCCCAGGTCGGTACGGTTTTGCTGGATATCCAGCGCTACCAACCTGGAAACGATCCGGTGGCGCTGACGCTGGTGGTCAAGGCCAAGGATCTTCTCGGTAACGAAAGTCAGGAGACCCGGCGTCTTCTGATTCAGCGCGATCAAGCGCCTATGCTTGCATGGCGCGACAGCCTGCCGGCTGAGAGCCAGAAGCGCGGTCAGCCTTTGCGCGGCAGTTTGAATGTGCAGGACGATTACAGCACCAACGCGCCTGGAGATGCTATCGGGCACCTGCTGCTGGTTAGCTCTCTGCGTGATTTGGGTGGCGCTCGCGAGTTGTTTGGCAAGAACCGGTACGACAGCCAGGTGAAGCGTAACTACCCGATAGTCGACTTCGCTTATCCAGAGGCTCAAGGCTGGCAGGGCGAACTATTACTCAACGGTAAGCCATTCATTAAGGTGCAGGACAACCGGTTACAGTTCGAGGGTGGGGAAGAATCCAAGGCGCCGATCAGCCTGAAGGTGGGTGATCAGGCTAGCGTCTGGTCGGTGGAAAGCTACTCGCGTAGCCTCTGCCAGGCTCGCCCCGAGATACGTGAGGTGCAGGCTGTTGGTGGCACGCTGGATCTCAAGGCGCTGATCAATGACGATGTCACTCGCCTGATACTGCGCCCTCTTAGCGGCGCCCCTGGTTTCGTTCGCGAGCTACAGTTCAGTCTCCAGGAAGGCCGAGCGGCCGACCTGTCGAGCGCCAGTGGCGCGCGCATGCCCGGCCGCAATGCACTTAGTCTGCTGTTGCAGGACGGTATAGGCGCCTTCGCGCAGACAGCGTTTCTGCAGGTTGCCAGTAGCGGAAGTGCTGCCAGCACCAATCAGCGCCATAACGTTTTCATGCCGATTCCGGCTGAAGTGCAAAGCGGCAGTGTCACTTTGATTGGACACGCGGTTGACCGCATGTCTGCAACGCGCGGCGCGCAGGCACTGCAACCTCTATTGCAACAAGCGCTGACCGTTGACGAGCAAGCGCCAACTTCGAAGATTCTTTCCCCGACGCTTGGCACCGTGGCGATACCGATGCAGCAGCTTGACCTGAAGGTCGAGTTCGATGACGACAGTCGCGCCTTGAAGAGCTTACGCCTGCTGGAAAACCGCAGTCGTATGGTACATGACTTGGGCGTCAGCTTCGGTAAGCGCACCTGGCAGTTGCCCTACCGGGTACCGAAAGCGTTGGATAGTGGCGATCTGGAACTAACCCTGATTGCCGAAGACTGGAGTGGCCGCAGCAGCGAACACAGCATGCTGTACCCATTGCAGGTCAATGAAAAACCTTCGCTGGAAATGACCGGCTTCAACACCTATTGGGTGAATGGCACTTACAAAAAAGCCCTGCGGGAGCCGGCTCGGCTGAATTATGGCGAGTTCTGGGTTCGCACCCAAGAGCGCTTCCGTCTGGATACCGAGTTGCGCGACGACGCCGGCTTGGCCGCCTACCGCATCGTACGTTTGAAGCGCGATGGCAGTGTTGCGGCGGTGGTCTATAGCCGCTCGTTCGCGGTCAATTGTCCGAATGCCCCGCCGTTGCAGGCATCGGATAAGGCCGAGATTCTTTTCGACCAAACCGAACCGACCGAATACCGGGTCGAGCTGACCGACACTTATGGCCATGTTAGCCAGCGCACCCTGTTGATCCACCCCCTGGTCAACATGGTGCCGGAAGTGCGTATCACTGCGCCGGCCGAAGATCAGGACATAGCGGCTGGGACTTTCCGCATCCGAGTCGGCCTGGTAGCCGCGGATGACCGCTTGCTGACGCCATCCCGTCTCAAGGTGTTTGCCAATGGCGTGCCTTTGCCAGTGCTCTCCAGCAGTGCCAATGAGGCCGCGGGCGGTGCTCAGGCGGTCGATGCGGCTTTTGCCAGCATTCACGACAGCATGCAGGCCAATTACGACGCCACGATGGCAGACGATTTTGGCCGCAAGAGCAGTCCCTATGCTTTGCAAAGCACTTTTGTGCTGGAAGTCCCCGCGGGTCTGATCCGGCACAACGAAAAACTCAAATTGACGGCGCAGATAACGGATTCGGATGGCGCGGTTGGATTGTTCGATCGAGAGATCAATGTCGCTGCCGACACTATCAAGCCGGAAGCCATCATCAAGCGCCCGGCAATCGGTTTTGGCGCTATCGAGGACAGTGACTTCAGCCTGACTGTGCAGGGCTACGATAACGTCAAGGTCAATCGCATCATGCTGTCGCGCGGCTATGGCGTGCTCAAGCGCGACGGTCAGTACGTGAAGCAGGATTTCTCCCTGCTGCGCGACATTCAAGGTATCCCCTCGGACGACTACGAGCCGGTCACTACACTCAATATCGACACGCCGGAATATACCCAGGTAATGCATGTCGATCGGCTGCACCAGATTCTTGCAGGCTTCGGGCTAACCCATGATGAGGTAAGCAGGGTCGATGTCTGGGTGCGGGTCGAAGCGTTCGACGCGGCCAATAGCCAGGCGCGTGAAGTGAGCTATCCGGTACGCGTCGACGAGCGTCCGGTATTGGATGTGATCGAGCCGGTTCCGGGCGCCAAAGTAGTGGAAGGCAACCCGCTGTATGTGAACGTCAAAGCATTCGACGACGTCGGCATCGAATACCTGCACCTACGGGCCACCTATGACAATGGTCAGGCGCCCTATGAAATGCGTTTGCGCTCGGCACCTTATAACTTCTCCATACCGGTGCCGGAATTTGATCCCGCAAACCCGCAAGCGAACCGTGTGCATGTCAATGTCGAAGCCGTGGACACCTACGGCGTCGCCCATGGCGACCTGGATGCTCACCGTGCCGAAGAGCAATTCGATGTTGAGATCGTGCAGGATCAGGCCCCCAGCGTTGCCATTGGCATACCCAAGGACAACAGCGAGATAGACGAAGGCCAGTTGATGCTGGTGCAGATCAACGCTGTCGATGACGTCGGTATCGATCGCGTTGTGCTCAATGTCGCTGGCTTGAAGGGCGGTGATCGCAGCTTCACAGATATGGTTTTCCCATATGAGTTCCTCGTCGAGATTCCCTACGGACAGGCTGGTACGGATCTGCATTTGACTGCGAGCACTCTGGAGCGTCGTGCCAACGGTCAAGCGCGTAGCGTATCCACGGTACGACCTGTGCGGGTGCGGGTATTCAAGGACGACAAGGCGCCTGAGATGGTGGTCAAGTTGCCAGTCGCCACCGGTGCCAGCGTGGCCGAAAAGCGCGATCTGCCGTACCAGTTGGAAGTGAGTGACAACGTGCGGGTGGGTTCGGTCGGCCTCGGCCTTTATGTGGATCGCGACGGCGACGGCACATATGCCGACAACGAGCGTGTGGTCGACCGCCTGATGCTCAGTGCACCCTTCATCGGCAGCCTGCCCTTGAACACTATCGCCGAATATTTGGGACGCACGGACAACCTGCCCGACGCGCTGCCGATGCAGTTACAGATCACTGCTCGCGATGCCAGCGGCAACGAAACCCGCGAGCGCATCGTGGTTACCCTGCGTCGTAACCAAGTTCCCGAAATCAACGCGATCAAGCTGCTCGACGCTCGCGGGTTTGCCATGGGCGAGGTGAGCGAGCTTACCGAAGGTCGTGGGGTGGTCATCCAGGTGCAGGCCAGCGATCCGGAAGTCGGCGTAGACAGTGCTTCGCTTTTCTATTCCATCGGCCCGGTAGATGCGACGCCGGCCTATCAGCCGCTCGGCGAAGATTCCGCTGCGCCCTACCAGTTCCACTTCAAGGTGCCGAACGGCCGCGTTGATCAGGTTCTGCGTTTCCGCGCCAAGGCCCGCGATCTGGACGGTTATGAATCCGCCATGGTCGATTTGCCCCGTGCTCTGACGATCAAGGCCGACCAGCCGCCACAAGCGCGGATCGTCAAGCCGGATAACGACAATAGCGTGGTGATAGATGGCGAGGACGTAGAGGTCTTCGTCGAAGCATTCGACGACCTTGGCCCGGAAGGCATCGATCGTGTCACCTTCTACGTCAATGGCGTTCCGGTCTACAGCAGCCAACAGAGTTACGGCCAGCAGACGGGCAGTCATGCGCAGGACCACGTCTACCGGGCCCTGATTGCAGCGCCTGCTGGCGTGCAAGGCTTCACCGTGCAAGCCATCGCCTACGATCAGCTCGGCCAGGCCGGCGAATCGCAGATCGTACGTATCGGTCGTCTGGAGGACACAATCGTTCCGCGTTTGAGTGTGATCTCGCCGATTGATAAAGACGTGCTGACCATGAGCGAGAGTCTGCGCGCAGTGGTTTCCATTGAAGACATGGGTGGCGCTATTCAGGATGTCAGCATGCTCTGGCAGCGTCAGTACCAGACAGAAAGCGGTGAGTGGAAAGTCGCCGACGAATATCCGCTGAGACTATTCCGCGACGACACGCGAGCGTCTGGCGATAAAACGCCGGTCAGCCAGCCGGACAAGCACTATTTCATCTATTGGGCCGACTTCAGCCAAGGGGACGTTCTACGCCGCACGGGTTTGCGTAACGAGCGCCTGCATGTCCTGACCACCGTGGTCACACCGAACCACACCGTGACGCGCGATACCTACCACGAGATTGGCTGGCCGCTTAGCGAGCGTCGTTTCATCATGCCGGCTCCGAATGCTCAGCAGGTCGCGAAGCAAGTGCATTACACCGCGGTCGACCAGTACCGCGCATTGGATCGCAGTGGCGCGATGCTGGCGGCCTGGTCCAGCGTCGATCCATTGCGCATCGAGCAAGGTCTCGGCTTGCTTGGCAAGGACGAGATGCTCAAAGCCAATGCCCCGGCGCGTACTGGCATCTTCATCATGGATGCGGTGGATGAAACCCAGAGCAATCAGAGCGGTGACTTCTTCGCCTATTCGCCGCTGCTTAACGGCGCTGCCGAGATGTTCAGCGGTAGCATCGGCGAGCTGGTATCCGATGAGAATATCGTCCTGGCGGGTAAATCCGGTGCTATCGGTGGCGACTGCCAGGGGGCAGCCGCGGGTGGAGCTTGTCAGTTTATCGCCAGTTTCACCGGTGAAATTAAAAAGGATTGGCTTGGTGGCGATCGCCCGAGCGAAGGGACTGGCGCGCTTTATCTGGATAACGACGCCGGTGAACTGCTGTTGTTCGGTCAAAAGAATGGTGACGGCCAATTCGGTCTGCCTTATTTGATGATGGGCAGGGTCGATATGCCCTACCCCGATGTCTACGGCCTGACTCGCAGCGGCAATCTGGCGCTGGTGGCGAATGGCAACGGTGGTGTACAGGTGATCGATATCACCAACATGACCGCGCCCTACCATGTTGGCTACATCAAACCGAACGGCTTCACCCGCGACGTCAAGGTGCGTGGCCACTATGCCTATATCGCCGCGTCGGAAGAGGGAGTGGTGGTTGCCGACCTGAGCACGCCGGCCATGCCGATAGTCGCGCGCGTCGATACCCTGGGCATCGCCAACCGCTTGCACTTGGTTGGCGACCAACTCTTTGTGACCGATATGGCTGGTGCCGGTGATAGCGCACGCTTGTCACGCATCGATATCGGTGAGCCCGATCAGCCGCGCTTGGTTCAAGTGGTGGAAATCGAACCGCATCGCCCGGATCTGGCGTCCGACGGTCTGTATGACGTGCACCTGTCCGGCAACCTGGCCTATGTCACCCAATTGTTATCCGACCAGGAAGACAAACCGTCGCAGAGTCTGGTGCAGATCATCGATCTGGCGCGGGTCGGTGAGAGCGGGTTGGATGCCAGCGTTCCGGTCATGATTCAGCGCAACGCCAAGGCGGACAACTTCGGGGTTCGTGGCGTGACCTTGGCGCGTGGAGGCATTCAGGTCGCTGCCGGCAAAGGCGGTATTGGCCGCATAGACCTTCCAGCCTTGACCGTGCTGCAACACACGCCCCAGGTTGGCGAGAGCGATGTCAGCACCCAGTTGCCGGCAATCCTTATCGAGCTCTCCGCAGTGCTGCCGGAATCCACGGTGCTGGGCGACTATGTCCAAGTATTGGAGGGCGATGCGCAGATCGGCAGTGACGTGACCGGATTATTCGACTTGGCCTTCGCCAGTCGAGGGAGCGACACCACCAAGCGACGTATCCAGCTGACGCGCAAGGAAGGTCAGAGCCTGCAAGCGCGGCAGCGCTACTACGTGCGAATCAAGCAAGGCTTGACCGCGGTTACCGGTCAGCCGATGGCTGCCGACTACCTATTCAACTTCAGCACCGCGCCGGCGGATGCGTTGTACCCGGATATCGAGAGCATCTGCACCCGCGAAAGCCGCGAACGCAACTCATGCGTCAATGTCGGGGACGTGCGTGGGGGCACCGAGATCGTTGTCCGCGGTCGGAATTTCAGTGACCAGTTGCGCCTGATGGTGGGGGGCGAGCCACTGGTTATCGAAAGCCGTACAGTAGATGCCGAGACCGCTATCGTTAGTCTCTACGCCAAGACGGTCCCCAACTATCCTGGCCCGGCGACCGTCAGTGTCCATAACGAGAGCGGTCTCTCCGATACCGTTCTGGGCGGTTTCGTCTTTGTCGACGAACTGTCGATTTCTCACCTGAGCCCGGCTGTGGTGCGGACATCCCAGAGCGGCCAGAACGACCGTGTGGCGTTGGTCGGCAAGGGTTTCCACGCCGGCATGACGCTGACCGCCTACAAGAGCGGCGAGCCGGACACGGCACAGAGCTTCAAGGTCGGTTCGGCCGATCTGCGCTTGTACAGCGCCGAACGCATGAGCTGGCTGGTGCCAGACCTGCGCGACGAAGAGGGCGGCGGTTACCGCGGCTTTATCGATATCGAGTTGAGCGATGAGCTCGGCCGTCGCTATGTGCAGCGCAACGCGCTGTTCTATGGACGCCTGCAATTGGATCGCGGCCTGCAAAGCGAACCCGCTATGACGCGCGGGGAGATTGATGCGCGGCTGAGCAAATTGGAAAGAGGACAACTCACGGATTACGTACCCGATCCGCTGAAATTGCCGCCAGGCCATATCGTCGATCTGGCGGTGGATAGCGATCTGCGCATGGTGTATGTGCTTGGGCGCGGGGAACTCGGAGAGGGCGTAGTACGGCCGGATAAACTGGCAACCCTCGAAGAATTGCAGCATTACTACGCGCCTGGCTGGATCAGTCTGGTCAAGTACGATCCCGCACAAGTCGACCAGGCTGCGCCACGCCACGGTTTGGGTTACTACAACCTGCCGCAGGATGTGCAGCCGAGCGCGATGGCACTGGCCGACAAGCAGCTCTATGTGGCCGCGCGGGGCTATAACTTCCCGTTTATCGATACCGAGTATGAAGGCCGCAGCCTGCTGTTGGTCTATGACCGCGAAATTCGCGACCCCGACGATTTGACCGAACAACCGCCGGGCAAGGATCGCGGTATCCGCTATAGCCTGCCGCTGCCGTTCAACGACGTGGTGGAGAAGGTTCTGGTGCATCAGGGTCTGGCGCTGGTCGCCAGCCGCAAGGAAGGGGTTGCCGTGGTCAGCCTCGCAGACCCCATGCGACCAAGCGTGGTGCGGCGGATTACCCATGCGACCCTCGGTGGGCGCTCTCAAACCCTTAGTGATGTGCAAGATATCGCGGTGATCGGCGATACCTTGCATGTGGTCAACGGCGCGCGTCGAGTGATCTTCGACCTCAGCAAGCCTTCCCTGCCCCAGATCGGCGATAGCGACACGGCGGGACTGACTGCGCTGAGTGCCGATGGCAGCCGTTTTGCCATGGGCGATGGTCTGGAACTCTATGATGCCAGCCGCCCTGCCTATATCCGCGAAGTGGGCCGTTACCAGTCGGGCGGTTTCAGCGTACCGGGGCGAAGCAAAGGCATTCATGCTCTGGCCACAACCGGCATCAATTTGACTCACGGTGCTGCAGAGGGCGGTGCGAAGTGCTATGAAGCGCCGCAAGATTATTTAGGCTTCTACGATTTCAGTCGTCCCGACAATATCAGTCTGCTCGATGCCTTGGCGTTGCCGTATCGCTGCCTGGGCGTACCGGACGGCCTGCTGACGAAATCCCGTCGCGGCTATCCGTTGGTCGTTACCGACCAGGGCATCGTCGTCTTCGCGGCGAAGAGAACGTATCCGCAACCCCACATATCCCATCTCGGGCTGGTGGATCTGCTGACCCTTGAACTGGTCAGCAGCTCGCCGCGCGACCAGAGCGACGGCGTGCCGCTGGATAGTTCGCTGGAGCTGCGTTTTACCCGCTCGTTGAGTAAGTTCGACGATGCTCAATTGCGTAATTACTTGGGTCTGCAGCGCGACGCGCAAGCCGGCCAGCAGCCGGAGAACGTCGCCTTCGCTATCGAGCGAAGTGCCGATCAGCGCGTATTGCGCTTGCAGCCCGAACAGCCGCTTGCCGCCTCCAGCGGTTATCGCATCAGTCTCAAGGGCGATCTGGCCAGTCGCCGTACCCGCGGGCTAATGGAGCATGGCATTCGCTTCCGCACCGGCTTGGCTGCGGGGCCGCAGATCGCTATCGAGAGCGTCACTCCTGGCACCCTGGATATCGGCGGCGGCGAGTTGGAGGTCGTTCTATCCGGTAGCACCGGTCAACCGCAGTTCAGCTTGTCCGGTCAGGTCGCCACCGGGGAGCTGCGCGAGACTTTAGTCGACGGCCGCACGCGCTACAGCGTCCAGGCGCCGAACAGCCTGCCTGGGCCTGCGAGCTTACAGGTGATCAGTGGTAACGGTAGCAAGGCGTCCAAAGTAGGTGCTGTGCAGTTTGTCGAGCCCTTGCTGGTGCGCTCCCTGACTCCTGCGCAAGGTTCGTTCAATGGCGGCACCCGGGTACTGATCAAAGGTCAGGGTTTCCGCAGCGATCCTGGCGCCATGAACGTCCTGTTCGGTGATTTCGAAGCGACTCAATATAAAGTACTCGATGCTGAAACCCTGGAAGTCATCAGCCCCGCCGCTTCTCTCGGTACCGTTGATGTAGTGGTCAAACTTACAGGCACTGGGCAGCAAGGCACCTTGCTCAAGGCCTTTACCTATCAACAGCCGCCCCAGGCACTGATTCGTGACAAGGGTCGAATTTATGACCTGGCGCTGGATCCGTCCGGCAGCTATCTGTTCGCTGCCCAGGGCGAAGCAGGGGTTGTGGTGTATGCCGTCAATGCTGGCGACAACGTGGTCAACCCAGACGATATGTTGCGGTTGCTCGACCGTAATCGCGACGGCCGTGACGACCGTGTTGTGTCGAAAATATCCCTGCCCGGCGGATTCATTGCTGTAGGTGTAGAGCCCTATTTCGAGCGCGCTAGCGATCGTGCCTATATCACCGGCGTTCGCCTGGATGGCAGCGGCAATGCTATCGAATCTCGCCTGTTCACCGTCGCATTCGATCAACTGGATCCAGCACGTACCACCCTATTGAGCGCGTTGGAGCTGCCGAGCAAGGCCGTGCGCGGTCTGCGTGTACGCAATGCCCGAGTGCTGCTGGCCATGGGTGAAGAGGGTGTAGGTATCGTCGATGCCTTCCTGCCAAACAAAACCTATCTGGTCGAGAGTTTGGCGACCGAGTCCAAACTGCCTCTACTCGACATCGCAACCCAGAACGCAACGCTGGGTGATGCCGACCTGCTGGTGGGCGTGGGCGGTGCGTTCAATTTTAAAACCAATATCTTGCTTACTCAGGAAGCCAATGGCAGTGGTGGCTTCTATGTATTCAAACAGGACAAAGCCCAGGGCCTACAGCGTTTGGCGCAGTTGGATCTACCAGGCACGCGTGTTTCCCTGCAGGGGCGCTACGCGTATGTGGCCGCAGGTAGCAGCGGCATTGCCGTAGTCGATCTGCTGAATCCGGCCAAGCCGCAAGTGGTGGCGCGGGTCAACGATATCGGCTATGTCTACGACCTCGACTTCAACGGCAACACGCTCTATGTCGCCCGTGGCAATAAGGGGGTGCTGACCATCGATGTCACCGACCCGCTACGTCCGCTACCGGGCCGCAGCATGGAGGCTCCTGCCGGCAGCAGCGTGGAAAGCGTGGTTGCCGATGCATACTCGGCCCTAGCCGGCGGTGTGGAAGCCAACGGCAGCATTCTGCAAGTGGTGCCGGACGTTATTCTGCGTTTGCATATGGTCGATCCACGTAACGGCATTCTCGACCGTCAGCCGGACGGCAGCCTGCAAGTCATTGCACGTTTCAGCAAGGCAATCGACCAATATTCAGCTAACGAGCAACAGTTCCTGCTGCTCGGCCCGCAGGGCGAGACGCTGACGTCCAATGTGCTGATCACCAGCAACGACGCCAAGCTGACCTTGGCGAACGCCAGTGCCGAGCAGTTGCGGGTCGGCGATCGCCTGACCCTGCTGGTCAAGGCGGGTCTGGCCTCGGTCAAGCCACTTCCTGGGAAGAGCCCGCTGGTGCTGCATACCCTGGCGCAGGATCAGCGGGTCAGCCTGACGTACCGCGGGGCGCGTGATGAGGTGCTTTCGCTCGAGGCCGTGGTGCCGCGCCGCGTAGCCCGTGACCAAGCCAGCCTGATTACCGTGAGCGCGCGCGGTTTGCCCACCAACCTCGCCCAGGTACATGTATATATCGGCGATCAGGCCGCGCAAATAGTAGGTGTCTCTCGCGACAACGACACTGCTCCGGCCATTCTTGAGGTTAGCGTGCCGGCCCTGCCGCGCGCAGGTCAGTACAACCTGACCCTGGCGGCGGTGCGTGACGGCGTGATGCAGCAGGCGGTGCTGGAGGGTGCCCTGCTGGTGGATGCCCCCATTCGCTTCGATCAGCTTACCCCGCTGTGGGGACCTGTTGCCGGCGACACTCTCGTGACCATCACGGGCGACGGTTTCGAGCCGGGCAACAGTGTTATGGATGGCCTCAAGGTGCGCTTCGGTGGCCTGCCGGTCGGGCGTATCGATGTACTGTCCAGCACCCGTATGCGGGTGACTTCGCCGCGAGGCGCGCCGGGTAAAGTCGAGGTGCTGGGTGAGGATCGTTATGGCAACCAAACGCGTCTGAACGGCGATAAGAGCTTCGGTTACGGCTTGCGCAAACTGTCCGAGCTGCATCCTTCCTTGATATTCCCGAGCGACCTGTGGATCGACCAGCAGACCGGTGTGGCGCTGACCAACGGCGGCCATATGGTAGAGGGCTATGGACGGCAGACCCTGCCCATTGGTGGCTGGTTGCCGGAGAACTACCGGGCTGCCGCCTTCTCCGTACAGAATCCTAGCCAGCCGCAGTTGGTTGGCGGTTCTCCGGCTCTACCGAGCGATCCGCAGCGCCTGAGTCTGAAGATTCAGGCCATGAGTATCAACGAGCGCCTTGCCAGAGCCTATATGTCCAGCGGTTCGCTGGAGCCAACCCCACAAGAACAGGAAATTCTCTCCCGTCAGGCCGCGCAAAATTTCCCGATCGGTATCGATTCGCTGCAAATTGCCCCGACCCTGGAATGGGAAGAAAACACCTGGCGCAAACGTCTCTATGTGGCCAGTGGCGTTGGCGGCGTTGCGCGGTTGAATCTGGATGAACAGAACGGCCTGCAAGTGATTCATGAAGAGACGCTGGGCAGCCCGGTCAGTCGTCTGATCAAGCGGGGCGATGGTTTGTTCGCCGCGGGTGCTTCGGTCGATGCCGAGCCGCCAGACAGTCAGGTTTGTACATTCAAGATCGGGCCTTCCAGCGGTACCGGTCTGATGGCGCTGAATTATCAGGATGGCGAAGATCCACTCCGTCTCCCTGCGCCGACGGGGCTCAACGGTGGTGCCCTGTTGCGCCTGGAAGATGGCTGGCTGCTGAGTGGCGGTAATATCCGCAGCGCCGCCTGGGTCAACTGCCCGGGCTGGAACGAGTCCTTGGTCAAGGCGACGGATGCCCCGACTGGTAGCATCCAGACCCTCAACCTGTTCGATCCGAGCCAGCAGCGCAACTTCGACTTCGAAGCCAATCCGCAGGATGCGCTGGTCTACGGCCGCTATATGCTGGTCGCGGTGGGCAGTCGTGGTTTGGAGATCATCAATCGTGATCAGCCTTTAGAGCGCGTACGTGTCGATCTCGGCGGTCAGTTGCAGTCGTCTCCTGGTCGTGGTGTACGGCTGCGTTTGGCCGGTAGCCTGCTGTTCGTCGCCGCCGAGAGTGGCGTGGTGGTGGTGGATATCCGTGAGCCCTTGCAACCACGGATTGTCTCTGCGGGTAACCAGGAGCGCATTGAAGCGCTGGACCTTTTCAAGAACCGCCTGGTTGCCGGATCCGGTACTCAAGGTCTGACCCTTCTGGAGTTGCCTGGCGCACTGGTGCTGGATTCCTCGGCCAAGCAGGGCGGCATTCTGCCAGCCGGCGAACAGGCGCTGGAGCTGACCTTTAACGAGCCTGTGACCTTGGAATCGCTGCGTGCCGAGGGGGCTGTGCAACTGCTTGATCTGGGCAATGCCGAACAGCCTCTGTCTGTGCCCAGCATCGAAGCCTTGAACGGCGATGGCCAGTCGGCCAGTCGTGTCGCGCTGCGCTTCACGCCGACGCCGGGCGCTCAATTGCGCCTGCGTCTGGATAGCGCACGCAACCTGCGGGGCAGTGGCCTGTGGGCACCGTTCCAGGTCGATTTCCGCGTTGCGCCGGCGGGAGCCAGTCAACCGCGTATCGGCTACCTGGAGAACGCCAGCTTCCATCGTGGTGCACAAGACACTGTGGTGATCCACGGCAGTGGCTTCTCGCAATCGGTGCAAGGCTACATCAATCAGTATCCGATTCAGCTGCAGTGGGTTAATGCCGAACGCCTGGAAATCGCCGCTCACGCGCTCGATCTGTTGCCGCTGACTCCCGGTCAATGGCATCTGCGTCTGGACGATGGCGGGTTGCGCGACGATTATCTCGGTGCTTTGGTGGTCGGCTCCGAACAGTCGTTGGAGCAGGTCAAGTTCACTATCTCGCCGGACTCGGCGGGTAAGCAGGGTGGTCAGAAAGTCACCATCAGCGCCAGTCATGAAGCCCTGCTGCCGGGCAGCCGCGTACTTTTGCGTGCGCGCCACAGTGCGACCGAGATCTATACGGGCCGCAGCCCTGTGGTTGAAGCGCCGGGTGTTACCACCATCGATTTGCAAGACGATGTGCAGACTCAGAAAGTCTTCAGCTTCACCCTGCCGGGTGTGATCGATCCGGATATCTACGACATCTTCCTACGTATCCCAAGTGGCGCAACCACCCGCGAGATCAAGGTCGGTGCGCTTTCCTACACCCTGCCCAAAGGCCTAGGGGTAGTGCTGCCCAATTATCCACCGATGCAAATCGGTGCTGCCCAGGCTATCGAAGATCTGTTGTTTATCGGTGTGAAAGCGGGTGCTGCCGCGCACTTGGGCAATCGCTTCCTGATGACCGCTGGCCTGGAAATCTACGATATCGGTTTGTGGGAACGGCCGATCCGCCTGTCGCAACTGCGCCTGGACGCGCCGGTGCTGGGCCTGGAAGTGTTGGATAAGGCGGTCTATCTGGCCAACGACCGCAGCGGTATCAGTGTGGTCGACATCAACGACCTCAATCGTCCGTTACTTGTGTCTACGCTATCCCTGCCGAACCATCGCGCCCTCGATGTGGCGGTGGAGCAGGAGCGCCGTACCCTGGCGGTGGCCGCAGCGAATGATCTGGGCACCGGCTACGTGCGGTTCCTGCCGCAGGGGCGCAACGAGTTGGGCGCCCAGGCGCCTCTGCCGAGTATCGCCTTCGACGGCAGTCTGCGCGCCGATCTGTTGGGTGCCCCGGTGGATCTGCAGTGGCTGAATGGCGAGTTGTATGTGCTGTTCCTGCGTAACAAGCAGCTGTATCTGGCTACTTTCAAGGAATTTGGCGAGCAGCTCGACTACCGCGTCCAGGCAATCGAGCGCGGCACCGTCGCTAGCGATTCCGTGAGCGCGGCTCTCAGCCTGCCGACCTTGCAGGTTCAGCAAGGGCTGATCAGCGTCGCCACTGGCAATCGTTACCTGCTGCTGGAAGTCGATGCGCAAGGTGAGTACGAAACCATCTACTGGCAGAACCAGACCAGCAGCGGCGAGCTGCTGGGAATGGGTGGCCAGATCATGCAGAGCAATGGCACGGGTGTAGAGATCAATATCCAACCGCATCTCGCGGTGACGTCGTCCACGCCAGGCGCCGGGGCGGTTATTGGCCTCAATGAGGTTGTAAAGATTGCTTTCAATAACCTGATCAACAGCGACGCCGCGCACTTGGCCCAAGCGGTCCGTGTGCTCGATGGCCAGGGCCAGCCGCTGGATGGTTCCGCCTACGAGATAGCGGGTAGCAATACCCTGCGTGGCGGTTCGATCGAGTTACGTTTCAAGGGCGACTATCAAGGCGCGCTGCATATTGAAGTCGGCCAGGCGTTGATGGATTTGCAAGGGCACACCTTGCGCAAAGCATTCTTGCTGCAACTGGAGCGCCGTACCGGTATGCGGCCACAGATCAGCCAGGTTCAGCGCGAAGTCGAGGGCGTAGCCGGTCTGCACTATTTCCATGCTGCGGGTGGTGAGCAAGCGCTGATCCGCGGTTCCGGCTTTGGCATCGCGCCTGAGCAATTGGCTGTATGGCTCGGCGAAACCCGCCTGCAGCCCGAGCAGCTCGTGAGCGTCAGCGATACCGAACTGCGAGTGCAGGTGCCCGATCTGCAGTTGAATGGCATTAGTGCGATTCTGCCGGTCAAGGTCGAGCGCTTAGATCAGAACCTGGCTTATATCCGCCAGGGCGCTATGACGATCCTGCCGCAGATCGAGATCGACGATCTACAGCCAAAAACCGGTCCGCCACAGGGCGGCAACCTGATCACACTGTATGGCCGTGGTTTCAACCACTATATGCAAGTGCGTTTCGCCGGTGCTTTGGCGGGCGATCTTAAAGTGCTGAGCAGCAACCGTATCGAGGTGCGTGCGCCAGCGGGCAGTTTCGGCAAGGCCAAGGTAACCGTCTCCAGCCAGTTGTTCCCGGGCGAGCAGAGCGAAGCACCCGTGGAGTATTTCTACACCGGCGTCCCTACCGGCTCGGTCAACCTGCCATCCGAAGTGGCTGGCCCTATTGCCGCAATTACCCGCTTGGACAATGCCGAATCCCAGTTGCTCTATGTGATTACCGGCGGCAGTTTCGACAAGGTCAGCTTGCAGGGGGGCATGTCGCGTATCACCAGCAAGGAAGCTCGACTGATAGTTGCCGATATCAGCGATCCGGTGCACCCGATCATCGTCACCAAGAAGTTCCTCGACACCGAGAAGTACTACCACTACGAAGCACAGAACGGCTTGTCGCCCCGTGGCTTCGTCGATATGACCATTGCCGAACAACAGTTATTCGTTGCCGGTGGACGTAAGTTGCTGCAGTTCGATCTGACCCTGCCGGCAGAGCCTGAGCGCATCACCGAGTTGGACATGCCCGCCGAGATCAATGCCTTGGCCAGTGGGGACGGGCTTATCTATGTGGCTTACCAGCAAGGTATCCGCCTCTATCGTTTGACCTCGGAATTGAAGTTGATTGACCTTGGCTTGCTCGATACGGCACGCCTGGGCGGCGTACCGAGTCGTCTGCGCCTCGCCGGCTCGAGCTTGTGGATGACGCTGCCGCAGCAACGGCAACTGGTCGAAATCGAGCTTTCCAGCGGTGAATACCGGGTGCAGCGCCGGGTAAATACCCGTGACGTGGCCGGTAATTCCTTCGTGCCGGAGGACATACTGGTGTTGCCGGAACAGCTGCTGGTCTCCAGCGGTAGCAGCGCCACCGTGCAATTGTTCGGCATCGACAGCGATACCAGTGCCAGCCCGGTGGCCGATCTGAAACTGGCCTACCTGGTCAGCAGCGGCGATCTGTTCGCGGGCCAACTGCAGCTTGCCGGACAAACGCTGTACGTAGCCGGCGGCCAGGGTGACGTGCAGCTGTTCGACATTTCGCCTTGGCTCAACGGCCAGGTGCGCGAGAACATCGTGCTGCGCGACTACTTCAGTGTGTTGGGTAATGTCACCAGCCTGTCGCTGGGTAGCCAGGCGCTGTATGCCGGTAGCTCCTTCGTTTTCGTCAACGGCGAGCCTGCCGAGAATCCGCTGGAGAGCCTCAGCGCAGGCAACCAGCTGGGCGGTAGTTTGAACACCTTGGTCTACCAGAGTTTGGCGGTTCTTTCGCAGAGCCCTCGGCCTTCGGGTCGTTTGCCGCGCGATGGCGCGATTGAAGTGCAGTTCAACCGCCTGCTGGATAATCAACAGCTGCGCGACCATGGAAGCGAACTGATCCAGCTGCGTCTCGACGGAGTGGCGATCCCAAGCCAGGTCGCACAGGTAGGTGTCGGCCGCCTGGTGATCCGTCCGAATGCGCTGACCCCCGGTAAGCAATATGAAGTGGTGTTGGCCGGTGACTTGCGCGACCAACAGAAGCGCTCCCTGGGCCATGACTATCGCTTCCGTTTTATCGCCGATAGCGAAGCCCAGCTCGAACTCGACAGTTTGAGCCCGCGGCAGTCCAGTTGGCGCGGCGGCAGCGAGGCTACGCTACGTGGCCGTGGTTTCGGGGAGAATCTGATCATCGAGGTGGGAGGCCTGCGCGTCCCGGCCAGCGATATTCTTTATCGCGACGAGTACGAGTTACGTTTCCGTATCCCTGGTCTGGCGGCTTCGCCAAGCGCTAACTTGCTGGTCGGTCTGCGTCTGCGTCAAGGCGGTCAGGAGAGCTTCCAGGCCGCTGCAATGACCTATGTGGCCGATCCGCAAATCGACAAGTCGGGCGAGTACGACCGCCTTAGTGGAGTGCTGTCGTCCAGCACTAAACGCTTTACCTTCAACGCAGGCCAGTTCATCGGTCTGCAAGGCCGTGGCTTCGGCGAAGCGACTCAGGTACGGATAAATGATCGATTGCTTGCCGATGTGCGTTTGGAACGCGCCGATCTCCTTAGCTTCGTTGTGCCGGATGACACGCTAGGCACGCTACGCGTAGAGGTCAGCAACCAAGGGTTCGCCAGCGATACCGCACGCGACAGCAGTATGCGTATCGATTTGCCGGGGCAGCAACAGCTCACTGGGGCCAACCATTTCCGTCGGTACGCCGATCTATTGATGGTCGCAAGTGCCCGTGATGTGCAGCTATTCAGTCTGCGTGACAGCAGCAAGCCGCAATTTCTGGCCAAGTGGACAAGCGCATTCGACATTCGCGATATCGCTTTGGGCGAAGGCTATGCTGCGCTGCTCGACAATAACGCTCAATTGCAGGTTTATGACCTGAGCAACCTCTATGCCCCCCGCGCGCTCGCGCCGCTGCCCAATAGCCGCAAGATCGATTATCAGAGCCTAAGCCTGGCGGGTGACTTGTTGTTGACCAAGGCCGAAGGGCGGGTGTTCTTTGGTCAGGTCCAAGGTCCGGAATTGCAGGAGCTGACCCTGGAAACACCAGCCGATCTGATCGGGGTGACGCTGGATAGTCGCGCAATTTATCTGTTGTACGAAGATTATCTGGAAGTGCGGAGTGCGCGTGCTCCCGAGCAGGTGATGAGCCGCCACAATCATGGGCTATCTGCGGTTCAGCGGGTTTGGTTGGATGGCAGCCGTGTGTACCTGCAAGGCGGCGATACATTGCAGATACTCCAGCGCGCCGCTTTGTTGCGTGGTCGTGGCGAACCACTGCTCGGCGACCTCAGCCTGCCGTTCTCGGCCGCTGGCAAAATAGCGGTGCAGGGTGAATTGCTGGCTCGGCACTCGGGCAGCGAGATTCAGGTATTCGATCTCGACATGAGCGAGCCGCAGACGCTGACTCGCCGGCTGATAGCCAGCATCCCTGCCGGAAGCAAAGTCGACCAGCTGGAGTTGAATGGCAGTCTATTGGAGTGGCGCGTTGGCGCTGGCTATTCCAACGCCGTATTGCCGATGAACAATACCTGGGCCGTGATGCCTGGGGCTTTGGCGGCCGCCGATGAAACGCTGACATTAAGCCTGACCGGTCCCGCTTATGCCTGGCAATCGGCCAGCGCTGGTCTGACGGAGATTTCCGGCACCGGGATCGCCAGCCACTCCCAAGCTTTAGGTGCCGAGCTGCGTGTGGTTCCCCAGCACCCGGTATTTGAACCTGCAGGTCTGTATCGCCTGGCCATTGATCAGCCTCCCCTCAACTGGTTGCAGGGTGCGGAGGTGAATTTCGACTTACCGTGGCTAGTAGACGGGGCCGATTTCTTCGGCGCTGCATTAGTGCGTCTCGATGCCTTGCAACCCAACCGTAGTCTTGCTGGGGAGATGCGCACCTATGTATTGCGTGGTCGCCAGTTGCAGCTTATCGATGAGCTACAGGTTGGCGAGCGGGTGTTGAGCCCTGAGCAATTCCAGGTCAACGCCGTGGGCGATCAACTGAGCTTCTCCCTGCAACTCGATCAACCGCAGTTGTATAGGGTGCAGGCCCGCTACGGTCAGCTGCGTGCAATCTTGCCGACGGCGTTGGCGGTTTCTGCGCCGCTGGTTATCGAGAGTGTTCTGTCCAACAAGGCGAACAATAGTCAGGTCAGCGACAGTGGCGGCACGGCGGTACAGATTACCGCTCAGGGGTTATCGGAAGGCCTTAGTCTGCACTGGTATCCGGCACAGCAGGGCATCCAACCCAATGCCGGCAATCGCGTCGATTTTACCTTGACCGATACTGGCCTGAACTTCGTGACGCCACCGAGTCAGGCCGGCTGGCAGTACCAAATCAGCCTGGTACGCGAATCCAGCGGTGAGCGCATCGACAGTCAGCCCGCACAATGGTTGACCGTGATCGATGACACGCCACCCAGGGTGCGCGTGATCAGGCCGCTGGATGCCGTTAATCCGCTGATTTTGGAGTCCAGCTCGCCGCTTAGCGTCGAGACGTTCAGCGTGCTCAAGGTGTTCAGGGACTATGAAACCCATGCACAACCCAAGGAAGACATCAGTGCTCGTTTTGTTGCGCCGGTCAGCCAGGGCAACCGTCTAGAACTGCGTTTACGCAGCGACGCAGTCCTTGAGCCGAATGCTATCTACGAAGTGACCTTGAATGGCATTCGCGACGCCGCGGGTAATAGCGCTATCGGTGAGTCCATCCAGGGCGGTAACTATGTGGGTGGTTACACCGCCGATGATCGCTTGCCGCCACGTGCCGACTCGCTGAGCGTGGTGTTAAAACCGTCTGGGCAACCTCTGTCGATCGCGACCCAGTTGAAGGTAGGCAACCGCTATGACTTCGGTGTGGCCGCTGAAGACAATATGCAGGCCGTGGACAAGCTGAAATTCTTCTATCGTCTCTCCGCCGATAGCGGCAAGACCTACCAGACCGACTGGGTTGCCATTCCTTCAAACCGTACCTTTACCCTTGAGCTACGCGGCGAATACCAAGGCTTCAGTCTGTTGCTGCGTGCGAGCGACGGCACGAATATCAGCGAGCGCCGTTTCGATGCGCAAGTCAGTGCCCCGAGCTTGCGCCTGCAGCAATTTGCTACCCAGCCGACGCCGGTTGAGGAAAGTACCTCTGCTCAGCTGCGTTTTCAGCTGGAAGGCGACCTGGATCAGATTCGTAGCACTGAAATCCGCTTGCAGGATGGTCGCTATGTGACCGCCATGCTCGACCGGCAAAGTGGTCTGGTCAGCGTCGAGCAAGCGCATCCACGTCTGCGCGACTTGCCTGGCAGTCCGCAAGCGCCTTACCCATTAACGGCCGAACTGCGAGCTGGCGTTGGTCTGAACGGCTCCGGGTACCAGTACTTCCAGGGGCATTACGATCTGGTGGCCGATCAGACGCCACCGCAGCTGGCGATTATCGCGCCATTGGACGGCGAATTCGTGCCACGTGGTGAAATCACCGACGTCGTGCTGCGCAGCTCCGATCGTTATGGCATCGACTATGTCGAGGCTTGTATCGATAGCCAGACAGGCGACCCATTCGCCGATATCCAAGCCTGCCAGCGGCTGGCCGATCCGAGCCGTTTGCGTGTACCTGTCGCTGCCGACGCCAGCGAGCCGCTGCACATCAGCGCCCGCGCCGTGGATCTCAACGGGCTGCGCAGCCAGCCGGCGAGTATCACGCTGCTGCCTTATGACGGGAAGAAAGGCGCGCCTGAGCTGAGCATTCTCAGCCCGAACGATGGCCAGACCGTGCAGGGAGGCGAGTCCATTGCGGTTCGTGTGCTACTGCGTCAATTGCAGCAGGCCACCTTGCATCTGGACATTGGCGGCGACCCGCAGAACCCAGCTAACCCGGCTCCGCGTGCGCTCAGTCGTGCGGCCAATGACGACGAATATATTGAACTGGATATTGCGGTACCGCAGGTAAGCAGCGATGGGGTGCTGGTAGTACGTCTTCAGGCTGAGTGGGAAAGCCAGACCTTGCGGACCCAGAAAATTCTCAATCTGCGCAGCGACCAGGGTATCGACGAAGACGTGACGCTGAGTCTGCAGCCAGCCCAGACCTTGCTGTCTGGTACCCAGCTGTGGGTGGATGCGCCACCTCCGACGACCATGCAGGACTTCAGTAATAGCTCGAGCATCAAGCTGTTCGATCCCGAGGATACTGCTACTCCAGAGCAATTGGCCTTCAGCCCCGTACGGCAGGTATGGAATAGCCGCTTCGATGGTGTTGCGTTGCGTTTGGATGCGACCTTACGTGATCGTTCCGGCCACGAGAAAACGGTAACTCATAGCCTGAATAAACTGGCTTATCTACAAGCGGAGACCCAGCGCGACAGCATTGAGAAAGGCTATAACGCTGCACGGCTGACAGCTTTGCCGGGGCATCCACAGGCACTCGCTTGGGTCGAAAACCGCAGCAGCGACGGCTATCGCCTGAATACCCTGGATGGGTTGCTTGAAGGCCGTGACAGTGGTCGCGTGCGTCAACTGTTCTTTAGTGGCACAGGTTTGGTCGCGCAAATTCGCCGCGATGGCGACGACTTCCTGCGCTTCTGGCGCTTGCAGGATGGGGTTTGGCAAGCAGCAGTGGAGCGCAGTACGGCCGGTACTCTGGTCGGCGCCAACGGCGATCTCCTGTTCGTTCGTCACGGCCAGCAGATATCCGGTTTTGCCGTTGGTGCTCAGGGCTTCACTGAACTGGTAGGTCTCAGCCTGGATGACGAAATTCTTCAGGTTCAGGCAGATGGTCAACGCCTGGCGGTATTGACCAGTACGGGTCTAGAGTTGCTGCAGCTCGGTGACCAGGAGCTACCGGCTCTACGTCGTGTTACCAAGCTGGCGTTGCCAAGTCGACTCGGCTTTGTTCTGCAGGGTGATCGACTGCTCAGCTGGACGGCGACAGCCGCCGAGCAACATAGCCTGCAACCTACCGCTGAGGGCTGGAGTCTGGCTGAAGGCATCACTTTGCCGATCCTCGGCAAGGTTGGCGAAGCACGTTTCGATGGTGAGCTGACGTGGTTGCGGGTTAGCGAAGATTTGTACGGCGATAGCTGGCAGGTTTGGCGCGGCACGGAACGTCTTGGCGCATTGCCTGGCAATTATCAGTCCCTGGCGTTTGCTGCCGGTAAGCTGTTCTCTCTGCAGCGCAATGACGATACCCAGCAATTGGTCGTTGAGTCCCTGCAAGTGGCTGAACCTGCGCGTGCTGCGCTGAGCGCAACTATCAAGCGCCTGCCATTCGGTGTACTGGTCGGCGGTCTGCCTGCATCCGCCGAAACGGCTCTGGGTTTGGCCGATGTGAGTTTGCGCAACGCTGAAGGGCATGTGCTGCCCGCTCAGGCAATCTGGTATCAGGGCGAGCTGGATACCTACCTGGGCGAGAGTTTCCCACATGGTCGTGCCTGGCTGCTGGCCAATGCCCCGGAAAATCTGCATCTAGGGGTGCAGGACCATGCTGGTGAGCAGACCTTGGAACTCAGCGTGCCTGCGGCTACAGCTCAGGCCGCCCAATTGAGTCTGGATACCGCAGCAGTACTGAGTGCCGGTGCGCGTTTGCCATTGGCCGCAGCTTTCCCTGTCGGCAGCATTGCCGAAGGCTCGCAATTGCAGCGCAATGATGTCGCGCTTGCTGGAATAGCTGGTCTGCAGAAGAGCTTCTATTGGCTTGACCTGCCGGAAACCGGTGATATCCATTACCAGTGGCAGGATGCGGCGGGTGCGCGTGAGCTTACCTTGCACAGCAAGCCGAATCAGCAGTTGGCTGCCCTGACTCTGAGTGGCGCAGGTAATAATCAGATATTTGCCGAGGGCAGCGCTTTGTCGCTGGGCTATCAGGTCGACGAGGCGCCGGCCTGGGTGGAAGTGGAACTACGTAGCTTCAACGGCAAGGTGTTGGCGCGTGTACTCACCAGCGGCCAGCAGGGCCAGTTCAGCCTGCGCCTACCCCAGGTGTTGGTACAGGAAAGCCTGGTACTACGTGCGCGTGCCTACTTCCCTGGCGATTTCCGCTATAGCGAGCAGCAACTCAATCTGCGAGTGGTGCCGGTGCAGCAACTGCCGCAGTTCACGCTGAGCGGTCTACCGAGCCAGCTATACGCCGAAAGCCTTGTCGAGCTGCGCCTGAGCGGTGTCGACCCCGCTGGCTATCGTCTGACACTGGAAGCGATGGATGAGAACGATCAACTGCTCGCCAGCGGCGCCGATCAGCTCAGTCTGCGCTTGCCTCCTGGGCTCGCGCAGCTGCACGTGCGAGCTTTGCTCAGCGATGAACTGGGCAATCGACATGAGCAGCGCTGGCAGGCTCGCGTGGTTGATGCCTGGTCTTTGCAGAGTGCTGCGCAGCGCGTAGCGTTCGATGTGTTCCTGCCGCGTGTGGGCAGTTACTGGCTGTCGCGCGGTGTCGAACTGCACGATGCGCAGGGCTTGCGCAAACGCTTGCCGGGCGCAATCGCGGCCATGGATCACCTACATAGCTATCTGCTGGTTAGCGTCAAAGGCTTCGGTCTGAGCCTGCTCGACCCGCAGGATGAAATGAACGTTGCCGGCCAGATCGGCGTCGCCGCACCCTTGAATCATTTGGCCGTACAGGGCGAGCGCATTCTCGCCGCCAGCGGTAGCGATCTTTACTGGTTCGATGCCCTCGGCAGTCAACTCAAGTCTGCTGGCAAGCAAACCCTGAGTGCTGATATCCGGCAGGTGCTGGCTTATCGCGATGGTTTCCTGGTACTGACCGGCAACCAGCTGTTGAAGCTTTCTGCAACCGGACAAACCCTGGCGACCTTTAACCAAACCGGCCTGCGTGGTTTGACCAATGTCGGCGAGCAAATCTACCTGACGGACGCCAATGCACGGCTATGGAAACTGAACGGCAATCTGCTGGGCGATTCTCGCGGCTTGACTGGCGGCGCCGAGCGTCTGTTCGTATTGCCGGGCCAGTTGCTCGCACTGTCCAAAGATCGCGTTCAACTGGTCGATCTGGCAACGCGTGAGCGCATCGCTTCCTGGCCAATTGCCGCCACCAATCCAGACCAGGCCCAGTGGGCCTCTGGCAAGCTCTGGTTGGGCGGTAATGAAGGCCGTGTTCTACAGCCGCTAGTGGGTAGCGCGGGTTATCAGCCTTTGTACGATAGCCGCAGCGCAACCGTGGCAACCCGTGGCTCGGTCGAAGGGCTGACGTTATTCGATGGGCAACTGATAGTGGCGGCGGATAACTTCGGCGCCCAGTTGTTGCGTCAGGATTCCGCCGGCATCTGGCAGTCCTCCCTCTATCCCGGCCAGGCGTTCAGCGAAGCTGCGGCTCAAGTGGCTGCGGGTGGCGATTACTGGTTCGTTCTGCAGGCGCAGCAACAGCGAGTAATGGCGCTTGCGCGTAGCAACCTCGCGGCGCAAACGGTATTCAGCCAGGTGGCGGCTACGGATCTGGCCGTCAGCAGCGAGCACCTGGTGGCGACCAGCGGTGGCTCGTTGCGTCTGGCGGCATTGAAGCAGCTCAGTAGCAAGCGTGAAATCGTGGTGAGCCCACAGGAGAACCTGCGTCAGCTGGCCGTTTATGGAATGCAAGCTGCGGTGCTGAGCGAAAGCGGCCGAGTCTTTATGGTCGACCTGCGTGACGACATCCAGCAGCCGGTACGAGAACTCAGCGCACAACTGAGCGGCGAGCCTCGTCAATTGGCCTTTAACGGCGAGCAGCTGTTCTACGTCTCGGCCGAGCGCGCTTGGCGCTACGATCTGCGTACACAGCAGAACACTCAGTTGCTCGGCGACAGCAAGGTCACCAGCCTTTACTGGGCGGCAGGGTTGCTCTGGGTCGAGCAGCCACAAGCGCAGGGCTATAGCCTGTCCGCGTTGGAGCCGCTTAGTGGGCAAGTGATCGATGGCAGTGTGTTGCCGCTGTCCCAGCGCACTACGGCTTTGGCTATCGAGCGCAATCGTTTGGCACTGGGTCTTGGCAGCCAAGGCGTCAGGGTCTACGAACTTCCTTATGGTATCGGCAGTGCATCGGTCGCCCCATTAGCCCCTCTGGCTGGCAGCACCTTGTATCCGTCCGATTCACTGGCGCTTGGCTTACCCGAGGAAAATCTTCGTGGAGTCGCCTTTACCATCAATGGCCAGCCAGTGGCCGAGCTTAAGCATGCATTGAATCAAGCGCGCTTGCGTTTGCCGGCAGATTTGCCGATGGGCCAGACCTTCGCTTTGGGCATGCGCGTCGAAGACGCCTTTGGTGTGGTTCGCGAAGCGACTGCGCGTGATTTTTACCTGGCACCTGGCGAGGGTGTAGCCAACCCCTTCAATGTGGCTCTGACTCTCGCAGAACATTCCTGGTTGCCATTACCGCTTGCGGTTAGCGCTCAAGTCAGCGATAGCCAGCAGCCGCTGGCGCAGGTCGAGTTCCTGCTCTCTGCCAACAGCAACGGGCCTTGGCAACGCATCGCCTTGCGCAGGGCCGAACCCTTCCAGGCTAACTTGTCGTTGGATACCAGCTTCAGCGGGCAATATCTCAAAGTTCGCGCCGTGGATGTCTTCGGCAACAGCGCGGAGTCGCAAACCAAGCGGTTCTACCGGCATCAGGACAATAAAGCGCCGACAGCCAGCCTGGCGTATGAAGGGCAAGCGGTGTTTACCGATGTCAACAAGGCGGTGCGTGGCTATCCATTTACCGTGAAGGCGCAGATGGCGGATGCCGAAGGCGCGCTGGATAAGGCGACCTTGCTGCGCAATGGCAAGGTGGTTGCCGTGGCGTTCGGCAAGAACCAACTGGCCTACCAGGATGTTGCAAGCACCCTGGGCGAGCAGGTCTTTACCCTCGAAGCGAGCGACCGTGCCGGTAATCTCGCCTCCGCGGAATTGCGTGTAGTGGTGATCGATGATGCCTTCCCGGGTATCGGCACGCTTACGGTTCCCACTGAGGTCATCGAGCAGGGTAGCTTCAATATCAACCTCACGGCCGAAGACGACGTCGCCATCAAAGCCGTTGAGGTGCAGTGGAACGGCTTCACGGATAACTATCCGTTCAACCAGAAGCACCTGAATGCGCATTCATTCACGGTCAAGGATCGTCGTACCGAGCGCGTCGCTACTAGCCTGACTCAGCCGCTCCTGGTCAAGGTGATCGATAGCCGCGATCAGGTTAGCGAAGCGCAGCCGGTTTCAATCAAAGTGACACGCGATAAGGCACCCGACGCTCAGTCGATGCAGGTGAATTTGCCTGCACGGGCGGTGTATGGCGGGCTGGCAACTCTACAACTCAATAACCTGAACGCTGTGGACGATACCGGTGGCCTGGCGCTACGGGTGTTGCAGCTGGTCGGCGATCAGCCTCAGGAACTATTCAATTGCCTGCGGGCCAGCAACGGTAACTTCTATTGCGGCAATAACGGCTACTCGAACAACCTCAGCCGTGACCTGCGCATGCCGGACACCGCATTGCCTGGCGACCTGTTCCGTCTACAGGTTGAATTGACCGACCGCATCGGCCAGGTCGTCACCCGCGACTTCGGCATCGCGTTGAACCAGCCGCCCAACCTGGTGCGCTTCCAGCAACTGCAAGGCAGCGACAATCCGGAACAGACCCGTGTTCAGGAACGTCCCGTCTATCGCGTGCAGGTGCTGGATGCCGCTTCGCGTGCGGTGCCCGAGCAAACGGTGCAATGGCGTGTTCGTCGCCTTAGCGATGGCTATGTAACCTCGCTCGGCAATAGCACCAGCGATGCCAATGGCTACGCGAGCCTGACTTTCAATGCCGACCGGGTGGCGGGCGATTACCAGCTCTGGGCCGATCTGCCGCAGTTCAGCCAGATTGCACGTGCCGAGAAGAACCTGAGCCTGTTGCCGGGACCAACTCGCCATTTGCTACTCGGTCATCTGCCGCCCGTCGCTGCTGGCGATACCGTCAGCCTGACGGTGCAGGCACAGGATCTGGTGCTGAATAACGTCAGCCTCGATCAGACCAGCGTATTGGCCTTGACCCTGCCCGCCGCCGACTTCCATGTACAACCGGGGGCGGGGATCAATATCGGCAGCACCACGCTGAATGGCCAGATCGTCGAGCAGGTTCAAGTCACGCTCAAAGACGGCCGGGCGCAGCTCAATCTGCAGGCTGGCGAGAAGGTTGGCCAGTTCACCCTGCCGTTGAGTAGCGCAGGCAATATTATCCGCTACACCTACGACAGCCGCGGTTATATCCATACGGTTACCACGCTGCCCCTGACGGTACTTCCAGCGCCGGCCAGCCACTTGCGCCTACTCAACGACCAGGGCCGGGTACAGGAAGAGGGTGCAGTGTTGTCGCGCGGCGTGAAGCAGGATGTGCGTCTGCAAGTCATGCTGCAGGACCGTTTTGGCAACCGCATCAGCCAAATCGATGGTAAACCGGCGAATCTGGCTGTAACTGCACGGGCGACAGGTGCGACTGTGATCAACGGGCAAGCGGGCGAGGCCGCCGTCGATCTGATACAGGGCCAGGCTTGGCTGGCCGTTAGCAACGAGACTTTCGAAGAAGTCACCCTCAGTTTGGCTGGCCCTATCGAAGGCATGCCGCAACTGGATCTGAGTAGCCAATTCCGTATCAGCTTTACCGTGCAGCCGCCGGAAATCATCAGCAGCGTGATCGAGGCCCGCGAAGGCACCCAATTGCGAGCTCATTTCGAGTTCGACGAACCGGTTCGCCTGGAAAGCGGCGAGGCGCTGAAGTTCTTCGAAGGCAATACCGCGCGAGCCGGTACTGCCAGCCTGAGCACCGACGGCCGCACCCTGAGTTTCGTACCGCAACAGGCGCTGGTGCTGGGCCGCTGCTACCGCTACGACACCACCGGCTCAGGCTTGCGTGGCATTGCCCGCGACGATGAAGTGCGCGAGCAAGGTAGCGAAATCTGCGCCCCCCATGCGCTGTTCAATGTCGCCGGCCCGGTCAAGCTGCTGGCCGGTCAGACGTATAACGTCCCAATGCTGATTGCGAGCAATAGCGATCTGTATTGGCCGAACGTCAGCAATGGCCGGGCGGAGCTGGGTGGTCAGAGTCTGGGCTTCAACTGGTATTACGGCCCGACTCGTCAGCTCGTCGTGCCGACGTTCTTCAGCCAGCCGGACAACCAGATCGCCGATGGCGACCTGCTGCCTTTGAACCTCAGCGGCACCATTGCCGGCACGCCGGTGAAGCCGGTGGTCATGGGCAACGGCCTGCTACTGCAAGTGTTCGACCCGCTGGGCGATTTCGATGGCGATGGCCTGAACAACAAATTGGAATTGGAAACCCAAGGTCTTGACCCTGCCCTGCGCGATACCAACGGCAATGGCATCGAGGATGGTGCCGAGGATTTCGATGGCGATGGCCTGAGCAATCTCCAGGAAGCGCAACTGGGCACCAAGTTGCGTGTCGCCGACAGCGACGGCGACGGCCTGTCCGATGGCAGCGAAGCGCTCACTCACGGCAGTGATCCGCTGAATCCGGACACTGACGGCGATGGCCTGTCCGATGGCGCCGAAGTCAGCAATATTCCAGCGTCCTCGCCATTGAAGAAAGATACCGACGGCGATGGCATACCGGATCAGCTGGAATTGCAGATGGGCCTCAATCCGAGCGAAGCGGCGGATGGCCTGCTCGACAAGGACAACGATGGCCTGAACAACGCGCGCGAAGTGCTGCTGGGCACGACCATCAATAATCCCGATAGCGATGGCGATACGCTCAAGGATGGTATGGAGGTCGATCAGCTCGGCACCGATCCGCTGAAAGCCGATAGCGATGGCGACGGTTTGCGTGACGACGAAGATGGCGAACCGCTGGTCAAGGATACCCAGGCCCCGGTTGTGCAACTGCTCAACCCGGCGCCCGGCCAACAGCTGATCAAGGGCCTGCGGCTGACCATCACCCCGAGCCTGCAGGACAATGGCCGGGTGACCAAGGTCGCGGTGCGTCTCAACGGCACACAGATAGCCTTGCTGAGCAGCGCGCCCTTCACCTACGCGATGAACCTGCCGAGCGAGGCCGATAGCCTGCGTCTGGAGCTGGTCGCCACCGATACCAATAACAACCAGGGCAGTAGCGGCGAGCACACCTTCAGTCTGATCGAGGACCCGTTGACCACGGTGATAGGTCGTGTGCTCGATAGCAGTGGCCAGCCTCTCGCCGGTGTCCAACTCGATGCTCATAGCCTGACCGCCATCAGCCAGGATGACGGCAGTTTCGTGATCACCGACGTGCCTGTGGCTCCGGGTAAGGTCGCGGTTGTCGCCAATGGTCTACTTGGCAATGAGGCGGTAACCAGCATTTCTGCGGAGTTCGAGCCGGTCTGGGGCGGCACCACCGATGTGGGCACCATTACCCTGCAATCGCCGAAGGTGCGGGTGGGGTATTTCAACTCCAGTACGTCTTCGGGGCAGCCGTATCAGCGGTTGGTTATTGAGCGTGCCGGCTATGAACCCATATTGGTGAGTAACCTCGCCACCTTCGACCTGTCGCTGATCGATATGCTAATTGTCGACAGTTCGCGCAACAATTACGGCAACAGCTCATACGCCAATAACCGTGCGAAAGTATTCGACTTCGTGGACAAGGGTGGGGTGCTGCTCATCAACGAGGAATACAACAGTACGAATGGACCGTTGACGGATGTTCCTGGTCAACCGGCCGGCGAGTCGGTATGGGTGGGGAATTGGCAGTATTTGGTTCCGTTCAAGCGTTGGTCCGAAGTCAGCGAAGGCAAATCCGGTTCCTGGTGGCCACACCGCACGGCGTACGCTGGCTTCTCCTATCTGCGCCTGGATACCTTGGGCGAAAATCTGGTCCCGTTGACCTTCAGTGGCGTGCGCGCCGACAAGCGCGTCACGTCGATTCGCTACCCTTATGGTAAGGGGCAGGTGTATTACGGTTACACCCGAAATCAAAGTTGGCGTCCTGGCGACAATGAGCCGTTACTGACCATCTATCAGCCGAACGTGTTGGTGATGATGCGCGAGCTGACCCTTAAGGACAGCGATAACGACGGCCTGAAGGACATCTACGAATACGCCCATGGCACCAGTGCCTTCCAGGCCGACCGCGATGGCGACGGTTTGCTTGACGGCTTCGAAGTCAAGTACGGCTTCAATCCGCTGGTAGCGGGTGAGCAGCATCTGGATACCGACGGCGATGGTTTGAGCAACCTGCGCGAGCAGGAGCTCGGCACCCATCCGCGCCAGGCGGACAGCGATGAGGACGGCTTATTCGATGGTGCTGAAGTCGACCTGCACAATAGCGACCCGCTAAGCGAAGACACTGACCTGGACCGTGTTCTGGATAATGCGGAAGCGACTAACAAATCCGATCCACGTAAAGCCGACAGCGACGACGACGGCATCAGTGACTACGAAGAGATCTATACCTACGCGACCAAGCCGGATCTGGCGGATACCGATGGCGATGGTCTGTCCGACTTTATCGAGCTCAAGGGCACCTACGCCGATATCCTCAACCCGAAAAATGCCGCGGATGCCAATCAGGACTACGACAACGACGGTCTGAGCAATAAGCAGGAACTGCTCGATACCCTGACCAACCCCAAAGTCGCGGATAGCGATGGCGACGGCATGAACGACGGTGCAGAAGTCCAAGCCGGTCTCGATCCGCTCGACCCCGATACCGACAAGGACGGCCTGTTGGATGGCGAAGACAGCCAGCCGCTGGAGAAAGACCATGAGCTGCCGCAGGTAAGCCTGACCTCGCCGGCCGCAGGTAGCAGCCTGGTGTATGGTCAGCAGGTACGTTTACGCGCCAGTGCCAGCGATAACGGCCGGGTGGTCGCGGTGGCGTTCTATGTCAATGGCAGCGAAGTTGCCGTCGATACTGCGGAGCCCTATGAGCACGTCATAGTTGTGCCAGAGCAGGGTAGCGAGTTGCAGGTTGAGGTCAGCGCGGTCGATACCAATGGCAACGAGCGTCGTACACCGGTATCGCATTTCAGCCTGATTGCTGACGCAGGTTCTCAAGTGACGGGGCGCGTGCTGGACGGTTTAGGCAATCCGGTGGAAGGTGCTGCAATATTCGTCAAGAGTGTTTGGGGCGATGCGAATGTGGAGCCTGTTGGTTATATCGTCGATCAGCCTCCGTACGCCTCAAATTATTACCGGGACGACTCTGGAATCCAACTCATCGACAACTTCGTCGGCGTCGCCGGATATAACGTAGATCTCGGTCAGGGCAGATCCTACGAATGGTTGGGCTGGAACAATAAGCCAACGATTAATATCGATTTTGATTTTGGTAGCAGTGTGTATATCGACAGCATTAAGGTGGGCGCCACTCAGAATGCACTGAACGATGTCGTACTGCCGTCGATCGAGGTATTTAAGAAAGTTGGCGAAAGCTGGGTTGCCGCGGGCAGTCTTGTTGTCCCCCCGAGTACTAGCAATAACCGAGATATTCAGTCTCTGGAGCCGCGCCGCTCGCTTGATATCAGTGATCTTAATCTGAACAGTCGTTATGTGCGGGTTACTCTTAAGGCCAATGGGCCTTGGACATTTGTCGACGAAATAGATTTTGTTAATACAGGTAGATCGCACTCAGGTACCACTACCGACAGTCAAGGTTACTTCGTAGCGAATGCGTCCACCGTATTGCTGGATCCTCAGGTCAAAGCCACTGCTAGCTTCGGCAACCAGGAAGTTACTGTACTGAGTCCAATTTTCGAATTGGTGCGTGGCGGTTCCAGCGACGTGGGCGATCTGGTACTGGCTGCCCAGGGCCGCCGTGCATTCGAACCGATTCAGGGGAGACATCTGGCTTATGAGACCAGAGAGCAGAACTTGAATAAAACGCTGAACAACCTACAGCGCTGGGACTTCTATACCTACTACGGCAACGTACAGACCGGTACCAACTACGGGTTTAGCAGTGCCCAGTACCTGCAGGTTAATGGCTCTTACTACACCAACGATTCACCGTATCCCTACCTGCTGCGTCTGGCCGGTCGTGAGCTGACCCTGCCCGAGAGACAGATGGGCGCCGTGCGGGTGAGCCGCAAGATCCATGTGCCGGCCGGCCAGAGTTATGCCCGCTATCTTGATCTGTTCGAGAACACTAGCGATCAGGCGGTGACCGTGCCTGTGCAGATACTGGGTAATTTCTATAACGGTGGGCGAGTCATAGTGACGACCTCCTCGGGCGACCAGGTATTCAATACCCTCGACCGTTACCTGGTTACCGACGACGCGACCGACAATGGTGGCCGTAGCGCCTCCGGCATCCTATTCGGCGGACTAAGCGCGCCGGTTCCGCCGAGTGTGGCGACGGCTAACCCGAACAATTATTCGGTCACCTATTCGCTGACCGTGCCGCCGCGCAGTCGCAAGGCATTGCTGCATTACGCCGTGCAGAACAGCAGCCGGGCCGAGGTCGAGCGCATCCTCGAGGAGCTATCGGCGGCCAACTTCGAAGAGCAGAACCTGACTGCTGAAGAGCACCGCGATATCGCCAACTGGACCACCCAGGTCGATACCGATCTGGATGGCATCGCCGATGCCGATGAAGTGCCGCTGGGCTTGGATCCGCTCAATTCCGATAGCGATGGCGATGGCCTGTCCGACGGCTTCGAGATTCGCTATGGCTTCGATGCGAAGACCGACGATGGTCAGGCACAACTGGATAGCGATGGCGATGGCCTGAATAACCTGCAAGAGCAAGAAGCGGGCAGCCATCCGCGCGTGGCGGATAGCGATGGCGATGGGTTAAGCGATGGCGACGAAGTGCTGGTGCATCTGTCCAGCCCGCTGACGCGCGATACGGATTTGGATCGTGTTCTCGATCAGGATGAGATCAGTCGTGGCACCCATCCGAACAAAGCCGACAGCGATGATGACGGTCTGGACGACTATGCAGAAATTTATACCCATGGCACCGATCCGCTGGAGCAGGACAGCGACGACGACGGCATGCCGGACAAGTTCGAGGTCGATCACAACCTACGCAACCTCAATGCTGCGGACGACACCGATAATGATGGCCTGACCAACCTGGAGGAGTTCCAGGCTGGCACCCTGCCGCGTAATGCCGATACCGATGGCGATGAATTGCTCGACGGCTGGGAAGTGAAGGGTATGCCGCCAAGCGATCCGTTGAAGGCAGACGGTGATGCGGGTGGCCGTCGCGATATCAACGAGCGCTTCGTCGATGGCACCGATCCCAAGCAGGCCGGCGATGATCGACCGAATATCAACGGCTACCGCGTGATCAGTGATGAAAACAATCGTTCTTTCACCTTCGATGCAAACGGTGACGGCTATTCGAGTACGGGTAGTGCAATCAACAGTAACCGGGCATTCCGGCTATATATCAACGGCACCAACTACAGCTACTGGTACAACCACGCCACCAATTCGGCCAATGGTCGTGAGTACCACTACGAAGCACGCCGGATAAATAATCTGGTGGTCAGCCGCAGGGTTCTGGTGCCAAGCGTTGGTGGCGCCTATGTGCGCTATCTGGAGATTCTCGACAACCCGACCGGCCAGGAACAGGTGGCGACCGTGCGGTTGCAGTCCTACTACGGGGCTGCCAACGACAATCAAGTTGCAGCAGTCACCAGCAGTGGCGATGCGCAGCTGACAACGGGCGACGACTATATCGCCCTGCGCGATACCTCTGTGGCGACCCGGCCGGTGCTGTTGCACGTATTCGCCGGTAACGCCCAACGCCGACAGGGCGCAAGTTTCGTCAATCAGAACGGTCGCCTATGGCAAACCGACTACGAGGTGCGTATCCCGGCGGGCGAACGTCGCGTGGTCATGCACTTCGCCACTCTGGAGGGCTCGACGGAGGCGGCGGTCGCTACGGCGGATAAACTGCGCAGTCTGAAAAACCTGGGGCTGGATAACCTCGATGCCAACCTGGCCGGCAAGGTGGTGAACTTCTTCGCCTTCTATGACCAGGATGAGGATGGCCTCAGCGACGCCGATGAGATTCTCCAGGGCACCGACGTCAACGATCCAGACAGCGATAACGACGGTATTCCGGATGGTCAGGATGCCGAGCCGCTGGTGCCGGACGCAGAGGTTCCGAACGTCAGTATTCAACCGCTAACGTCCGCACGGCGTTACGGTGGCGATCCGCTGGAGATTACAGCGCACATCACCGACAACGGTATCGTCACCAAGGTCGAGTTGCTGCAGGACGGCGAATTGCGCGAAACCCGCACCCAGGGCGGTAGCCAGACCTTCTCGGTGATTCTGCCGAACACGGCTGATACCTTGCTGCAAGTGCGTGCGACCGACAGCCACGGTAATGTGAGCACTGCCGATCTGAGCGTGCCGATCAATACCGTTCCGGAGTTGATCTTTAGCGGCGAGGTGGTGGACAAGCTTGGCCAGCCGGTGGAAGGCGCACTGGTACAGGTGAATGATGTCCAGGCGAGCACCGGCGCCGATGGGCGCTACAGCCTGATGCTCCTCAGCATCGAAACCCGACTCGAAGTGCGCGCGAGTGCCTTGTTCGGTGCTCAGCGCATGCACGCGAGTGCTATGGTCGATATTCCTGTGGATACCGAAGCGGTAGCGGTTCCGGCGCTGCAACTCGACGCCGAAGGCCGTCGTGCTCGTGACCTGATACCCGAGAGCATGCTCAGCTACGAGGGCACCACTGGGTTCTACTACAACCTGTATGGCAACAATTATCGGTGGGATATCACCAGTAACGGCAGCATCAATGATGGTTCCAACGATGCCTACGATGGCGGCCAGTACCTGACCGTCAACGGCCAGGGTTTCCCAAATGTCAGTCTGGGCCAGCTTCGCCTGAACGGTCGGGAACTGACCTTGCCTGCGCAGAACATGGCTGGTGGCTTGCGTGTCAGTCGTAAGATATATGTGCCGGATAACCAGAGTTATGCGCGTTTCCTGGAACTGATCGAGAACCCGAGCGATAGCGTGGTGACTGTACCTGTGGTCATCAGCGGCAACCTCGGTTCTGATGGCGGTACCTACACCATCAACACCTCGTCAGGCGACAAGTCGTTCAGCGTCGATGATTACTACTTGCTGACTGACGATTCCAGCACTGGCAATAGTGGCAGCGATCCGGCCATGGGGCACTTGTTCGGCGATTCGCGTTCGACGCTCAAGCCAAGTGCCGTGTCGCGAAGTGGCGACAACTACTCCATGACCTTCACGCTCACCTTGCAACCTAATAGCCGGCAAGTGTTGATGCACTATGCGATACAAAACCACAACGGCGTCGAGACCCAGCGCATTCTCGATGAGCTGAGTTCGGAGACCTTCGAAGAAGTGGGTCTGACCCGGGAAGAACACCGGCAGTTGGCCAACTGGAACGGCTTGGTGGATTCCGACGCGGACGGAATGCCGGATGCAGACGAAGTACCGCTCGGCCTGGACCCGCAGAATCCCGACTGGGACAGCGACGGTATCCCGGATGGCCAGGACAGCGAGCCGAAGACGCCTGACCAAACGGCTCCGGTTATTACCCTCGCGCCGTCGGCAGGGCCGCATTATGCCGGTGACGAGCTGCCATTGATGGTCACCGTGGAAGACAACGGCATCGTTGCGGCAGTCGAGCTCTGGCAAGACGGTGTACTGCTGGAAACCCGCAATGCTGGCGGCCAGCAAACCTTCTATGCGACTGTGCCGGATGCCAGCACGACGCGCGTTGAGGTTCGCGCGGTGGATAGCAACGATAACAGTGCCCAGCAAGCCCTCGACATAGCCATCGATGCCGTCCCGCTTAGCAGTATTTCCGGGCGCGTCATCAATGAGCTGGGGCACCCCATAGCGGGCGCTTATGTCTCTCTCCACCCGGTCGAGGGCGCCGAGTCGCCAATGATGGCCAGCGCTGAGTCTGAGAGCGCTGAGCTGCAAACGGATGCGCAAGGCCGCTTCACGATCGGCGATATCGACCGGCGCGTGAGTTCCACATGGGCAGTCGCGGTGCGCCACCAGGTGCTGGATGTCGAAATCGAGGCGATGCGCGAAGTATCACTGCTTGAAGACGGGGCGCTGGATAGCGGCGATATCACCCTAGCGGTCGACGAAAGCTATATCCAGCCGCTGGGCGAAGCGCTGGGCACCGCCTATGCATCCAACTACAACCACTCCTTCCAGTTGCCTGAAGATTTTGTCTTCGAGTCGCGAGGGGTCAGCGTTTATCCGGCTCAGCAGCGGATAGTCATCGGCAGCCTGCAGATCATTCCGCTGCAGAACGGATTGACCGCCTACGACTCCGGGCGCAGTTTCCATGTCGCCCAGGATGAGGATCGCTGGACATTCACCTGGACGGGCTGGACGCCGAATTACGATTACTCTGCGGCCAATAGAATCGACATGCAGGTCGTATTGCATCGCGATGGTCGAATCGAAACCCGCTATTACGCATTGCCGGCCGCCGGTTGGGGGAATGGCGTCAAGACCAGCTTCCTTAACGGTGAGCGAGTCGAGGTGCAGGAGCTTGATCTCATCGGGTCCCAGGGGCGACAGATTCCTCGCGACCAGGAGGTCTATGAGTGGTTCTATTCGCGGCCGGATCTGCTGGGTTGGTCGGTCGCATACCTGCCGCAGGGTGGCGGGGTTTATTCGGTTGACCTGGCGCGACTGCCAGGGCGCCAGGATACTGATGGCGATGGCCTGTCGGATGCTTATGAAACGCTGCTGGGCACCGATCCTGCGCAAAAAGACAGCGACGGCGACCTGCTGTGGGATGGCTTCGAGTTCTACAGCGACTTCGACCCGCTGCTTGCCGAGCCCGGCATTGCCCAGGCCGATCCGGATGAGGACGGTCTGAGTAACCTGGAAGAGCAGGCGCAGGGTACCGACCCGAACGAGCGCGATAGCGATGGCGATGGTTTATCGGATGGGGACGAGGTAGATGTACAGGCTACCGACCCGAACCGCGCGGATTCCGATTACGACGGCTTGAGCGATGGCGCGGAGATCGAGCTGGGCACCGACCCGAACAAGGTCGACACCGATGCAGACGGTTTGACGGATGGCGAGGAAGTAAATGAGTACTCGACCAGCCCGCTGAAGCAAGACACGGACGGCGACCTGCTACCCGATGGCTTCGAGATTGGATACGGGTTGCTGGAGGCCGCGGCCGATGGTGACGAAGATAACGATGGCCTGAGCAATCTCGAGGAATACCAGCAGGGTACCCATCCTCGTGAGCGCGACACTGATGGCGATGCATTGCCGGATGGATTTGAAGTCAAGGTATTGGGCACTTCCCCCGTGAAGCTCGATACCGATGGCGCGGGACGTGGCGATGGTGATGAATTGTTCGTCGATGCAACAGACCCGCTTCAGTCTGGCGATGATGTTGAGCAGTTATTAAATCGATCTTCGATGTATCTGCGTACCGAGTCAGGTATGGACGTTACCGTGAAGGCTAATGGCGAATTTCGTTTTGATGCGGCGGAAGGGAACAATGCATTGCTGGTTCACCGGGGATTGGTATTGGAGGGCTATGACGGTGGTGGCAGCTCCAGCACGGTGAGAGGCATGACGAGTTCAGCTGACGACCGCATTTGGCGTACGTCTCTGCAAGAGATCGAACCAGGATTGTTAGCAGCTCGAGAGTATTATGTGCCCGCCAATGGCCGTGGTTATATACGAGTGCTGGACAAGTTTTACAACATTACTGACGAAGCGCTGAATGCGAATCCTAAATTGTCGTCATGGAATGATTATTGGTCGTTGGGCTATCAGCAAAGCACTTCCAATGGCGATGCTCAATTGAGCATCGCGGATCGCTGGCTGCGTCAAAGAAAGTTGCCTTATGTCGAGGATATTCCCGACCCTGTCAGCTTCGTCCATATCTTTGCGGACGATGCGGGCCGGCAATTCCTGAGTAAAGAAAAGCTTTACAGCGACTCCTACGACAGTTGGAGCGTTGGTTACAGCTTCGAGGTGCCTGCCAATGAGCATCGGGTGGTAATGAACCTTATCGCTTTGGAGAATGACGAGTATCCGAACGACACGCTCGAGGTGCTCAGTACTCTCGGGGAGGATGTATTACGCGATATCTCGCAAGCGGATCGGGCTCGGATCGTCAACTTCACGGTCTGCGCCGATGCCGACCTCGATCAACTGTGTGACAGCGACGAAGACCTGCTGGGGACGCGCAAGGATTTAGCGGACACCGATGGCGACCGCTTCGGCGATGAGCTCGAGGTTCGTCTGGGCAGTGATCCGAAAGACCCAGAATCGATGCCGGTATTCGATATTTATTCCTTGAAAGGCAGCGAAGCCCAGCAACTGATCGAACAGCGTGGTTTTAATGGGGCTCAGGCTGCGGTTCGTGGGCTGGAGACCCGCTATGAAGCTATCGACTTCGATGGTAACAAGCGCTTTTGGATGGGAAGTTCGGGCTTGGGGGATAGCCCAGGCGTAGTGAGCGAATTCGATCCAGAGGATTTCGACCAACTAGGAAGTTCGCTCTATACCACGAATGGAGAATTGATCGGCGTGTTGGGCGGGCATCGCCCGGTAAGCCTGCACTTGCAGGATGTAGATGTCGATGAAGAACCAGAGTCCGAGGCGTCATCTCCGGCCGCCCTTCCAGAACGGCAATTGGCGCTCTATGCACACAGTTCCTCGGGAGGGGGGCGTACGCTATTGCGGATTCCCGCGGCCGGGAACTGTGGCTTTGGCTTGGCCCAGTGGAATGGCCAGCCATTGTTCTTGAATGACTGCAAATTGGTTCGGTTCGACCTGCTCAATACACGTAAATCGCAGCCCCTGGTCGATATCAACTTTTCGGACGATTTCGCCGAACAACCGCGCATCCTGGCCATGGATGATATGCCTTGGACCAAAGGCTTGGCGGTACTTGTCCAAGACACCGAAAATGGTACGGTTCGGCGCCACCTTGGTTTTATCGACATGGGTACGGGCGAGGTCGTTAAACTGGGTGCCATGCCTGCAGATGCGCAAGGTATAACGATTAAATTCAAAGACTTCCAGAACGAGCCGGTTTGGCCACAGCCTGCTACGGAAAGCTGATATGTGTGATGCGCGACTCGTCTTGTTTTGCGGCAATCCTGTATATCGCACGCCGCGATAAAAGGAATTAGATCTAATTGAAGGTGGAGATTGATGATGCAGTTCCAACGCCTTGCTTTGGCGACTTCCTTGCTGGCCGTTTTATTGGCTGGTTGCGACTCCACCGGCGACTCCATTGCCGAAGTGAACGGCAAGCCGGTTACTCAGGAACGCTTCGAGGCCTATTTGAAGTTCAAACGCGTACCCACGCAGAACAACCAATGGGTCAGCCGCGAGCTCGACGAGTACCTGGAGCGCGAGGGTTTGGCCGGGCAGATCGAGGAACAGGGCTTGCTGCCTGTCGAGCAGATCGAGACCGAGGTGGCCGAGTTCCGCAAGCAAATGCTGATCAGCCGTTATTTCGAAGAGTTCCTGCGTGAGCGGGTGACCGACGAAGCGGTGCGTAATTTCTACGCCACTAACCCTGATCAATTCCAGGCAAAGAAGATTCATGTCGCGCATATTCTGTTGCGCACCAATCAGGCTATGAGCGAAGCCGAGCGTCAGGCTCTGCTGACCAAGGCGCAGGAGGTTTATTCGCGGGCCAACGCTCAAGAAGATTTCGCCGCGCTGGCCGAGGAGTACTCCGAGGATCAACTCTCCGCCAAGCAAGCGGGCGACCTTGGCTGGCTGCAAGAAGGCGCTATCGATCCGAGTTTCAGTAACAAGGTGTTCGCGATGAAGGCGGGCGAGTTGTCCGAGCCGCTGGTCACGCCGTTCGGTTTCCATGTGGTCAAGGTCATCGAGGGGCCGCAGATAATCAAACAACCCTTCGAAGCGGTCAGCGGTGACATTCGTTATCGCTTGCGCCAGGAAGCCAAACAGGCCGAACTCGACCGCCTCAAGCAAGCGGCGAAGATCGAACGGAAAACCCCGCGCCCGGCCGAAACCGAAGAGACCGCTGCGCAGAGTGAAGACGATCGTGCTGCCAGTTAATCGGTGGCTCGCCTACGTATTCGTAGGCCTGCTCCTTGCCGGCTGCGAAGACGAAAGTCGTCAGGCCCTGGAAAATGTTCCGGTCGAACCCTCCGCGACGCTGGTCACGGTGGACGATAGCGTCATTACCCGTGCCCAGCTGGAGCTGACCATCGAGCGCACGCTCGGCGAATCGGCGCCCTTGTTCGCCACCGAGGAAGTGGAGCGCAAGATTCTCGAGAGTCTGGTCAGCAGTCGGGCCATGGCATTGCTGGCCGAGCGCGAACTGGATGCATCCGAACGTGCTCAGCTCGACCTCAAGGCCCAGGCCTATCGCGAAGAGCTATTGGTCCGGCATTACCTGCAAGCCCACGCCACGCCTGAGCCGGTAACCACCGAGCAGGTGGTGGACTACTACAATCGGCATCCCGACGAGTTCGGCGGCGGGGTCGAGAAGAGTTTCGAGATCATCGGCAACAGCCAAACGCTGGATGAGGTGCAACGCACGGAGCTGATCGCGCTGCTCAGCGGGCCAAAGGTTCAGGGCAATGATTGGCAAGCGCTGGTGGCGGCTTGGCGCGACGAGGGTAAACCGCTCGAATACCGGCAGAGCCGTCTCAAGCTCGAGCTGCTGGAGCAACCCTTGCGCAGCCTGGTTGAGCCGACGGCGGTAGGCTCGATCGCCCCGTTGTATATCGACGGCCAACTGCTCCTGGTGCGTGTTACCGATGAGCAACGCTTGCCGGCCAAACCGTTGAACGAAGTCAGCGGCGGCATTCGCGAAAAACTGGCCCCTCAGGCGCTTAAACAGGCGGTAAAAAGCCTGAGTAGCGAGGCGCTGAAGCAAGTGAAAGTGGAATACAGCTCGCATTAGACGAGCGAATTGCCAAACGGCCGGCGGGCCACACACCAGGACAAACGGCAGCATGAGTTGCCGCTTTTGCGGACGGAAAAGCTATGGGGATGCTGGGGGGAGGTAGCAGGCTTAAGCTGCTGCTGGGGCTGATCTGGCTGTTGAGCCTGTGCAATGGCGCATGGGCGGTCGAGTCGTGCCGCGCCGTTTTTTCCGGTGGCTTGCAGACTCATGGATCGATTGGCTCCGTCACGTTCCAGTGGGGCGCGCAACTGCTGGCCAACCCAAGCGCTTTTATCGATACCGCGCGAGTGCAGGCCAACCCCTGGAGTGTGGCTACCTGCGGCAGCAGCAACTGCAAAGCCAGCGGTCAAGTAGCCGCCAACCTTGGACCATTGGTGCTTCCTTCGCTGGCCACCGAGCATGATTTGCGTCTGACCTACATGGCCAGTGGCGAAGCGGGCGGCGACGCACTGAACAGCTATCGCCACATCGACGTGGACGCTGGCGCCGATTTGAGTTTCAGCACGCGCCATCAGGCCTACTATATTCAGCGCCTGAGTATCGGCTATGGCGCGCGGGTAACCCTGGCGCCAGGGCGTTACTGGATCGGTCGGCTGGATATCGCCAGTAGCGGGCAGCTGCAAGTGTCCGGGGGCAGCGCCCGGATCATGCTGGGGCGTAGCCTCGAACTGCCGTTCCAGGCGCGGTTGAACGCCGCTGAGAATGGCGCGGGTAACCCGGACAAATTACAGTTGATCGTCAATGGCGGCATCAATCAGGGCTCCGCCAGCCTGATTAATGCCGTTGCTTACCTCGAAGGCGATTACCGCAGCGAATTCGCCGCGCACTGGCGTGGCGCTCTGAGTGCGCGCAGCATCGATATCGGTACTTTGGCCAAGGTCGAGACAGTGCCGGCAGCCATCGGCGCCCTGAGTTGGAACAATCAGTGCGAGGAGCGCGCCGACCTGGATGGCGACGGCATCCTCGATTTGTTCGATAGCGACACCGATGGCGATGGCGTCGATGACGAAAATGAGCGGCTGGCCGGCAGCGACCCGCGCGATGCCCAGAGCATTCCCGCCACACCTGCCCCCTCGGGGTACACGAGCCTTTGCGTCGCCGCTTTTACCCGTGGCCTGCAAACTTTTGGCGAGGAAGGGCGAATCGATTTCGGCTACAACGCACAGTTACGTGGAGGAACTTCCTTCTACCTGCCGGCCATGCGCGTCAACTCCCACTTCGGTTCGTCCCTGCGTAGCTGTGATGCCCAGCACTGCCAGCCGAGCTTCGACACGGTCGAAGTGCCGACCTTGCCGGCGTACCGGAAAACCACCAGCTCCTTCACCCAGACCGTGCCTGCCAAGCGCAGCCTTGAGTTCGACGGTAGCCGGCAGGAATGGCACCGCCTGAGTCTTGCCGCCGGGGCCAGGGTACGCTTTAGCCAACCGGGCGAGTACCGCCTGAGCAAGGTCAGCCTGGCCCATCGCGCGGTCCTGGAACTGGCTCCTGGCGACTACTGGATCGAGAGTCTCGATCTCGGCAGTGAGGCACGCCTGCAACCGATAGGCAACGGCACCGTTCGTTTACATCTGCTTAACAATCTCCAGTCGCCTTGGCAGGCACTGCTCAATGCCGATGGCTACGAGCAACCCGGTAACCCGTCGAAACTGCTGATTTTTGCCCGGGGTAATGTGACCCTGGGCGCAAGCACCACCACGGCTGCCTATATCTATGCCCGCGGCAAGCTGAACCAGGAGTATGCCTCGCTGCTTTATGGCGGTGCCGTGGCCAAGGGCATCCGCCTGGATACCATGGCGCGAACCCATCAGAACCTCGCCGATCTGCCGGCCACCGATTTCGCCGCGCTCTGCGATCTGGATGACGACGGCATCGGCGATAACCTGGATGCGGACCGCGATGGCGATGGCATCGCCAACGACTACGAAGAGCAGGTCGGCACCGATCCCGACGATGCCGCCAGCGTGCCGGCGGATCAGGACAACGACGGCATTCCCGACAGCCTGGACGACGACCGCGACGGCGACGGTGTGGCCAACGATGAGGACGCCTTCCCGGACGACGCCAGCGAAAGCAAAGACCTGGACGGCGATGGCATCGGCGACAACGCCGACCCGGATCGCGACGGCGACGGCATTTCAAACGATTACGAAACCCAGCTGGGCACGGATCCCGACGACAACACCAGCACGCCCGCGGATCAGGACGGCGACGCCATTCCCGACAGCCTGGACGACGACCGCGACGGCGACGGCGTGGCCAACGATCAGGACGTCTTCCCCGACGATGCCAGCGAAAGCAAGGACCTGGACGGCGACGGCATCGGCGATAACGCCGACCCGGATCGCGATGGCGATGGCATCTCCAACGACTACGAAGAACAGGTCGGTACCGACCCTAACGCTGCCGGCAGCGTGCCGGCAGATCAGGATGGCGATGGCATTCCGGATGTGCTGGATCTGGATCGTGATGGCGATGGCGTGCCCAACGACCTCGATGCGTTCCCGGATGATTCGACGGAGTTCCGCGACCAGGACGGCGACGGCATCGGCGACAACGCCGATCCGGATCGCGACGGCGACGGCATTTCCAATGACTACGAGACGCAAGTCGGCACCGACCCCAACGATGCGGGCAGCACGCCACCGGATCAGGATAAAGACGGCATCCCGGACAGCCTGGACGATGACCGCGATGGCGACAGTGTGCCCAACGATCAGGACGCCTTCCCCGACGACGCCAGCGAAAGCAAGGACCAGGACGGCGACGGTATCGGCGACAACGCCGACCCGGATCGCGACGGCGATGGCATTTCCAACGATTACGAAACGCAGGTCGATACCGATCCTGACGACAACACCAGCACGCCACCGGACCAGGACGGCGACGCCATTCCCGACAGCTTGGACGACGACCGCGATGGCGACGGCGTGGCCAACGATGAAGACGCCTTCCCGGACGACGCCAGCGAAAGCAAAAACCAGGATGGCGACGGCATCGGCGACAACGCCGACCCGGATCGCGATGGCGACGGCATTTCCAACGATTACGAAACGCAGGTCGGTACCGATCCGGACGACAACACCAGCACGCCCGCGGATCAGGACGGCGACGGTATTCCGGATAGTTTGGACGACGACCGCGACGGTGACGGCGTGGCCAACGATCAGGACGTCTTCCCCGACGACGCCAGCGAAAGTAAGGATCAGGACGGCGACGGCATCGGCGAAAACGCCGACCCGGATCGCGATGGCGACGGCATTTCCAACGACTACGAAACGCAGCTCGGCACCGATCCTGACGACAACACCAGCACGCCCGCGGATCAGGACGGCGACGGCATTCCGGACAGCCTGGACGACGACCGCGATGGCGATGGCGTGCCCAACGATCGGGATGTTTTCCCCGACGACGCGAGCGAAAGCAAAGACCTGGATGGCGACGGTATCGGCGATAATGCCGACCCGGATCGCGATGGCGACGGCATCTCCAACGACTATGAAGGTCAAGTTGGTACCGATCCTGACGACAACACCAGCACGCCGCCGGATCAGGATGGCGACGGTATCCCGAACAGTGTGGATGACGACCGTGACGGCGACGGCGTTTTCAATCCCGACGATGCGTTCCCGGATGACCCGAGCGAAAGCAAAGACCTGGACGGCGACGGCATCGGCGACAACGCCGATCCGGATC
>CBIHLQ010000035.1:0-62925 GCA_966210885.1 uncultured Pseudomonas sp. | reverse complement strand
TGACAGTTGTAGCTGACGATATCCCTCCGTCTTTCCACACACCGGATTGGCAAGATCATTGCTGGCATATTCCGACCCAAATACGGTGCCGATTATGTGTAACAGACCAATCACCAGTGTCTAATTTATTTTTTAGCGTATATCCGGTGGGGCATGCTGGACTACATGAGCGGCCAGATCCAAATCCGCAATCGGTACAATAGCAGCTAGATAGAATCGCCTCGCCCCCCCCCTGACGATTGCCACACACCGGATTGGCAATGAGGTCGTCTGAAGCCAGCAACTGATCAGCCCTGACGTTTTTTCGGGGTCACATCTTCATTGCAGGAAAGTGTGAGGGGACTCAGCGCCCCCTGGCAGCACCGCGAGTTGGCTGAGCGGATCCAGCATGATGATACGGTCCTCGTCGACAGGATCCAGGTATTGGTCAGGCTGCGGAACTGGCATTTTATCGCGCAAGGAGATCATTAGGTGTCGTAATAGCGCGTCCTGAGCATTCCTAATGGCCAGCTCTGGGGTGCTTGCTGTCACCTGCAGGTTATCGAAGTCGAGTACCGTCACAACGACCCCTTGTGCCGTCAGCTCTGCAATCGCCGGGTAGGGGACCAAGTGCCCCAAGACGGCCAGGTGTCCACGGTGCTTGTGGCCCTCAAGTTTTTTGACGAGCTTCACGGCCCGAAGGTGGGTGTATCGCTTGAGCATCGACAGGCTCTTATGACCGGTAATTGCGGCGACCTCCATCATGTCGAGCGTGCCTAATTCGAATAATCGCGATGTCGCTTCGTGGCGCAGATCGTGAAAATGCAGATCCTCAATCTCTAGCCGCATGTTCATCAAGCGCCAGGCCGACTTCAGGCCGTTCGCCGTATAGCCAAATACTCGGCCCTGAGTTTTCACGCCCAGCCGAATGAGCGCCTCCCGCGCCTTCACGCTCAGCGGAACGTCTCGCTTTGATCCGTTCTTGGTCTCAGGAAGATGTGCGATGCCCTGGCGCAAGTTGATATGAGACCACTGCAGTTTGAGAATCTCACCCTGCCGCATCGCCGTTTCTAGCGCGAGTACGATGACAGAATAGAGCTCGAACGTCGGATGATTGTGGCAGTACCGCATGATCCGACGCTCCTCCCGAGGCAGAAGTCGACGGTCTCGGCCAGGAGGAGGAGCGGGTTTACGCACGTCGGTTACAGGGTTCGGCCCGCATGCCCCCCACTCGATTCGCGCCACATCAAATATGCTCGATAACAGTGACATCTCGAGCCTGACGGTGGCGGCCGAGATCGGCTTGCCAGTACGCAGGTTTTTCTGCCCAAGTCGCCAGTCCCTATAGCCTGCGATATCAGGGCTTTGAAGTTGGCGCATCACTTGGGCGGCAATCGATGCCCGCATGAGAGCGTCGATACGGTAGCTCTCTTGGGAGTAGCCCTTTTTGAGGATTGATACCTTTTCTCGATATAGCTTGAGGCCTTCACCCAAGGTGATATTAGTGAGGTCTTGCATCCATTTCTTCCAGCTTGCGCTCAGTGAGGATCAGCAGCTGGGAGACGGAAAGGCCAAGAACCGGGCACAAGGCAAAGAGTGAGTCGATTGTAGGTGACCGCAAACCGCGCTCAAGCAAGCTGATGTAGGAGCGATCGAGTCCTGCCTCGAACCCCAACAGCTCCTGGGACTTCCCGGCTTGGCGGCGTAACTCTGCTACCACGTAGCCGAGGGCCTGGTTGTGAGATCTGGAGGGGGGATTTGTGCGAGCCAATGATTCGACCTTGGTGGTTGGTCGAATTGTGGTGACGGTGACTATTGTCGTCAGCGGACTATTGTCAGCAAACGATTGCGGCCTTCAGAGCATGCATTTACGATCCCATCAAGATTCCCCTCACCCCAAGGCATCCTCATGTACTTTCACTGGATCGTGTTCACATTGCTCATCGTAGCCGGTGGCGTGTTTACCCAAATGCAGCATCAGGATGGTCAGACAGCTGATTTCGCCAGTCTGGATTCACTTAGCAGGGGCATCCTGGTCTACAGATCAGCCGCAGCGGAATATGCACGTGCAAACCCGAGTTTCTCGGGCATTCCACCGGACAGCGCTCTTTCGTTACCAAACTGGTACAACAAGCCAGCTGGGGTAGCTGCCTACCTGGCTGATGGTTCATCTTTTACTTTCTATGCAGAAGCCAGCCCCGGGTTACCTGCTGCACTCGTCGAGCGAACTGAATCAGTGGTTGTGGGCGTAAATCGTACCGGCTACCTAGTGTCGCCCTCTTCTGGAAACATCGGACTAGTGCTCCCTCCGGCTATCCCTGACGGAGCAGTAGTTGCGCTCAATTGAGTAGAGGGCAATCTAACAACGATGCCACTGGCCAGGATATCGGTCAGCAATCCGGCCAAGAGTGGTCGTTCGCAGACGCCAAACCCACCTTCGGGTAGGCTTTATTCGAAAGCCAATATGAGGTCGGCGCTTTGCGCCGTAAAGCCTTCACTTTGGTGTCAACAGAGCCACAGGCGATTGGCGATTGTAGAAAAAGAAAAGACCCCGCTGTATGAGCTGAAGCGGGGTTGTAGGCAATCTACTTTTTGGCGGCACCAGCAGCGGCTTCTGTAGCCGCACCTTTCTCTGCTGCCAGTTCGCTGATTTTATCTATCAGGTACTTCTCAAGGTCTTTGTCATGAGATGATATCTCGGTGAGCACCTTAGCAGTTGGCATCTTGTCGGCCCCCTCAGATACCATGACTGATATAGCTTTGTATTTCTCAGTTTTTGGTGCCTCAAACATACTGAACTTGGAGATCAGTATGTCCCCACTCAGCACAGTTCCTCCTTTGATCGCGTCGAAAGACGTGGCAGTCTTATGAGAGCCAAAGGTCAGCTCGATGGAAAGTTTCCTTTCAAGATCTGACTTTGTGTACTTGTGGAGAGAGTAGGGGTAGAAGATGTTTGTAGGCCTTACGGTGTACTGGATCTTATCGCCAAGGTCGGTGGCGATCACCTGCATCTCAGCAACAAAAGATGGGTCTTCTATCAAGTTGTCGAAGGCTGCAGGGCTTTGATCGGATGTCACCCCAGGCACAATCATCTTGTATTCTTTGACTGGTGTCTGTTTCGCACCGGACTTCGTAAACCTTGCAAGGACTTCATTTTGCTTTGATTTGTCCCCGTACTTCCCAGCGACAACCAGCAGGCAAATGTCATATTGGGAGCCGACTATGGTGGCTGTTTTAGCCATTTCGTTTCTGATACTAGCCTCTTTGCTGGCCTTGAATTTATTCAGTTCAACACTGTCATTCGCAAGGCCTTTAGCATCCTGATATTCGGAAACGTCGGACCTCAACTGTGAGGCAATTGTACTTTCCCTGCGGCTTTTTTGACTATCTATCTGCGAGTCTGTCGGCCAGGCTTCCCCCCTGAATGAAAGCAGTGTACTTGCATTAAGTTTCACATCACTATTGAGGTACTCGGCATAGTTGTCAAGTTTGCTCTTGCCATATGCAATTGCCTCTTTTGCAATATATCCAAGAACAGGAACCGCTAGCGCAGGCAAGGTATTTGGGCTTGAGCTGGAGATGTCACAAACAGCACCCTGTTTTACATACATCCTTGTTTCAATGGTCTCCTGGTTCTTATCCAGGTCCTCGTAGTCAACCTTTCCTGTTCTGAATGTGCTCGAATTAAGCGTTTCGCAGCCCGAAATTACTACTGCAACCATTAATATCGACAGATTTTTTCTCATAGTGGCATTCCTTTTGCGATGGTGCGAGCATAACTTGCGCTTGACGAGTCTTCGCAAGAGTTTTTACTACCGTCTCTCCCGGAATGAATTCCGATAAGAACCATTTTTTCGTCGTTTTTGTCATACGAGTACATAGGTGCACCGGAGAACCCTATCAATGTGCTGCATGCGTGTATGAGGCATCCATTATCTTTGACCTGCATAAACCTACAGAAACCCTTTCCGTAGGGGCTCCACATCAGCTCTTCGCGGTATAGGGCTGGCTCGTACCTGTCTGCTAGTTTTTGATCCACGGCAAGACCTGGAACAAGCACTTCAGTACTCGTATTGATGAAGTCTTTTTCATAAATTAGTCTTGGAAACTCGTCATCTTTGACGCTTCCTGTGCTTATTTCTATGAACGCTACGTCGCACTCTTTATCGTTTTTGCAGACAGTGACCATGCTGTTTTTAATCTCTCGGCGCCTTCCTTCTATCAAAAGGTATCTTTTGTCAGAAGAAGCTTTTTGCATATCGTCAACCAAGATTAAGCAGTGTCTAGCTGTTACCCAGATGTCTTTTTTGTATGCAGACGCGATACATTTATGTGAATCCGCGTTGTCAATTACAGAGGTGACAGTGGTAAGACCTTTTAGATATGTGTTGTCAGGTGATTTTTCAGACTTGGCCAAGATCCTGACTTTATCTAACCAAACGAAGCATTTACTAGTCCTCACATCTTCTTTAGGGTTTCCGGAAATGCTGATCTCACCAATGCACTCTGATGCCTCATACTTCCATCTGTTGATCTGATATGCGGGAATTTTTGATCCTGCTTGGTAACCGAGCTGAAAGTTCTTAAATACATCAAATTCCTCAACGACATCCGGACCGTTATTAGCTCCATAGGTGTGCTTAGTCCAATCACTTTTGTCGATTAGCTTTTGAATAAGAAGGTCATCTTTTAGCGGCAACTTATTCCAGAGGTATGGACTGACGTTCAGACTATCCGTTGGAGATAAGCTGAACTGCTTATCAGCATCATTTTTGATTAGTATTTCTAGGGCCTTTTGTTCATAATTTAGGCCCTCGTCGCTGATCTGTTCTGCACCGGGGGCACCAGTGATAGAAAGGGCAGAGGCGATAGCGAGAAGATTGCGAAGAAGGGCCATTTTCAAATCCTTTGAGAAATGTAGATCCATTCGGTCTAGACTATGTCTGCAATGATGTCCAGTAGCCACTTCAGGATGAGGGGTGTTCGAGCGGCGTCGAAATACCTGCGTAGTAGCTACCGTTTTTAAGGGGTGAATCGCCCCTAAATTTGTAGACGCAGGTTGGCAGCTTTTGGCCGATTCTGTTGAAAAAGTCCCACCGCGATTTTTGCCTATGAAAGAGCGTTAGCAACGTTGAAATCTGGCTCGTTCAGAAAACGGATCTGTCTTGGTTTTTACGTAGCAACACCAAAGACGGATGATTTTTGAGCTGCCGAAAAGCAGCTCTCTCAGAAACCGACTTTTTCAACACAATAGGCCGATTCCTGCCGGTCATCTATTGGATCGCGCGGGGCTGGCCGAATGCAATTGGCGCTCACTTCATGGCAACGATCTGAGCAAGCCTCATCAGGCGTGAAGCTGCTCAAGCTCTCACGCGGCCGCGGTTGACCGGCCGCTAATCGTTCGGCAGTCTGCCCTCTTTGCTTTACCACCAAGGACGATCGCGCATGCCAATGGATGCCAATGCGACCCATATCCTCTTTCGTTCCTGCCGTCGACACCGACCTGCAAGTGCTGTCGTTCATCGGCAGGGAAAAGCTCAACCACCCCTATCGCTTCGATCTCGAGTTGGTCAGCCAGCGCGCCGATCTTGAGCTCGATGTACTGATCAACCAGACCGCCTACCTAGCCTTCGGTCCTTCCGGAACGGGTGTGCACGGCGTTATCTACGGCATTACTCATGACTCGCTTGATCACGGCTGCCATTAGCCTGCTCTTATCCATCACGGCACTCGCCGACGCTCCAACCACCTTCACGGCCGCCAAGGTTGCCGCGAAGCAGAAGATCTTCTTCGACCAGGCCCAAAGCGGCGATGGCGAGCTCTACTGTGGCTGCAAATGGGAATGGGTCGGTAAGTCCGGCGGCCGGATTGACCCCGAGTCCTGCGGCTACGAAACCCGAAAGCAGCAGACTAGGGCAGACCGAATCGAGTGGGAGCACATCGTTCCAGCCTGGGTGTTCGGTCATCAGCGCCAGTGTTGGCAGAACGGAGGACGCAAGAACTGCGTAGCTGATGACCCGGTGTTCCGCGCCATGGAGGCTGACCTATTCAACCTCTATCCGTCAGTCGGCGAAGTCAATGGTGATCGGAGCAATTTCCAGTATGGCATAGTGCGCAGCGCCCCTCAGTATGGAGCCTGCAGTACCCGCATTGATTTCAATGGGAAGACAGCAGAGCCGCGTGATGAAGTGAAAGGCTTGGTCGCTCGCTCGAGCTTTTACATGTACGACCGCTACGGCCTATCTATGTCCCGTCAGCAACAACAATTGCTGATGGCTTGGGATCGCCAGTATCCAGTCACAACAAGCGAAGAACGCTGGGAAAGCCGCACGACTGCAGTCATGGGCCACAGCAATCCGTTCGTCACTGGCAAGCGGAGCTGGACCCTGGGCCACAAGGCGGCGCGCGAGGGCCTAGTTTCCCAACTTCCTGCACTGCGTGCCGCCACGACCTCCCCTCATTCGTCAGCGGGCAACACTGATAGCATCATCGGTAACCGCAACAGCCACGTTTACCACCTTCCGCAGGGATGCCCCAGCTACAACCGGGTCGCGGTCAAGAATCGCGTGCCGTTCAACAGCGAAGCGGAAGCACAAGCTGCCGGCTATCGCAAGGCTGGAAACTGTCGTTAACGGCCAAGAGCGGACGGTAAGTCGGCAGCAAATCAATATGTCACCTCTCTGCTACAGCCGGGCACAAAAGCGCCGGCTACTTAGCTGTGACTCCTACCTACCTCTGACACCACCGGTTCCTACACCTGGCCAAGAGATTGACAATGACAGGCGAGATCTATCCCGGTGATACGTGACGGGCAAGCTCAAATGGGATGGCCATTAGCCATAGATAATGGTTGTGGCCAAGGTGGCTGTGGGCTAGCGTAGAACCAACGCAGTGATGCACCCCGCAGCGGGTGTTCAGCCAATGGTTGAAAATGCCCTATTACAAGGGGGGAGCATGTTTTTCGGCTGTATTTTGCCGAGAGATCATGTCCTGCCTCTTTTATGCAATTACCTAAGCCAGTACCGAAGGCAATGAAGTAAAAATAAATCAGATCAATATCTAGAAAAGCATTGCTGTGGTATTGAATATTTGCTCAGAACAATAAGTTTGTGCTTTCGAAAGATCCGGCTAAATTGTTAAGGATTTGTTGTATGAAGATTAAATCTTTCACTTTAAAAAACTACCGGCGGCTAGCTGATGTAACCTTGGTGCTTGATGATAAAGCTACTGTTCTTGTCGGTGCCAACAACAGTGGAAAGACGTCCTGTATAGGAGCGCTACATACATTCCTAAAAAGCCCGGACAATCTAAAGATTCGAGATATATCGAAGCGAAAATGGAAGGAAATTCACAGGCTGGGCGAGCAAGTCGAACAAACGTTCCCTGTCAGTGAGGAAATGCAGGGGCTATCTGATGATCTTGTCAGTTCATTGCCGAGCTTAGATGTCGAGATTACAGCGGAGGCGAGTGAGGCGTACAAAGTTCGCGATATCCTTCCCGACTTGGAGTGGAGAGGTGGCGCTCTATCCGTTCGTATAACTTACGAAGCGACTGATATTTTCAAGCTTTTCCGTGATTACCTTGATGCAAAAGACATAGTATCCGGGCGTAAAGGCGAGGTAAGCCTGTGGCCTAAAGATCTATGTGACTTCTTGGAGAAAGGCCGGAATTTCAGCAAGTACATTAAGCAAAAGCACCACATTTTAAGCAAGGGGCCAGGCTCTACTGCGACCGATGTATTGCAACCTCTCAAATCTGAAGCCTTGAAAAAGTTAATACGAGTAGACGTTATATCTGAACAGCGCGGTTTAGGCGCTGAAGATAACGCAGATCAAAACGGGCCATATTCAGAAAAACAACGACTCAATAAGTTGCTTCGTGAATACTATGAATGTATTTTAAATCCTGAAGATTTTCCTGGGGCAGAAGATCTTGAGGTCTTGCGGCAACAGCAAAATCTGGAGAAGAGCTTTACTGATAGATTGAATAAGCAATTCGAGGCTCCATTTAATGAACTAAAGGGTATGGGATACCCGGGAATTGGCGGCAATCCAACGGTTGAAATTGCCGCAAAAATTAGTGGTGTAGATGCTTTGCAAAAATCTTCCTCGGTCCGATATCGCTTTGATAAAACAGAAGAGGAGTTTCTCCCGGAAAGTTACTTAGGACTTGGTTACCAGAATCTTATATATTTAACTTTTAGGCTTCTGGAGTTCCGCGACAAATGGATGCGTGTTGGTAAGTCGGTTTCTTCAGAAGGCAGCATCGAAGAACAAATTGAACCAATTCACTTGGTTTTGCTTGAAGAGCCAGAAGTTAATCTTCATGCCCAGGTCCAACGTGTATTTGTATCGAAAGCTTATGATACCCTGCGAAATCATCCCGATTTACGCGACAAGGATACCAAGAAGGATAAACCTGAATACCAGACGCAGCTCGTGATTAGTACGCACTCCAGCCATATTATCAATGATATTGACTTCAAAGATTTACGTTACTTTCGGCGAAATAATGCAAGTGCGTCAATTGCGATGGACTATACATCAATTGCAAATATGTCAGAGCTCTTTGTGAACGCGAAAGATGAGCTTCTTTTTGTAAGGAAACACTTAAAGCTCACTCATTGCGACATCTTCTTTGCCGATGGGGTAATATTCGTAGAAGGGCAAGCCGAGCGTCTTCTGGTACCTGAATTTATTTCCAATAGTTTTCCTGGCTTGTCAAATCGATACATCTCAATGCTCGAGGTGAGCGGTGCACACACGCATAAATATAGAGAGTTAGTTGAGAAGCTCGGGGTTGCTACTCTAGTGCTGACAGATCTTGACTCTGTTGATAACGAGGGAAAGTCTTGCTCTCCGAAAAAGAGTGCAGATCAAAAGACCAATAATGATACCTTGAAGAAGTGGCATCCAAAGAAGGAAGCGCTGGATGACTTGGTGGCCTTACCCCATGAAGAACATGCTACAAAAAGCCAAGGTACACCGCTTTACGTTGCCTACCAAAAGCCAACGCAGATTTCTAGGGCGGAAGTTTTGTCCAGAACTTTTGAAGATGCATTAATTTTGGCGAATTTCGAGAGTGGCTATTTTCAGGGGAAATCCAAGATCAAGGCAGCGAAGATTGACTTTGAAAATGACGCTAGGCCGTTGTCAGAGTCGCTCTATGATTATGTTCAAAGTTTAAAGAAGGGCGACTTTGCTTTTGACTGTCTTTTCTATATCGCGGATGAGAAGGCAAGCTTCACTCCCCCCGAATACATGAGTGAAGGCCTTAAATGGCTGGAAACTCAGCTTTTGCCAAAAGCTTAGTGAGAAACTTATGTCAGAAGAATTTTACTTGGCGGAAACTAAGCCTATCGATCATGACGATAGAGTTGATGGCGGCATCAAAGAGTGCCTTAGGATAGGCTCGGGGAAAAGCTTCATCACCTTCGCTGGGGCGGGCTCAGGCAAAACCTACTCCTTGAAAGGAGCTCTAGAATTCCTGAAAGCTAGATACGCGGATGAGTTTTCTCGCCAGGGAAAGAAAATTGCCGTTGTAACTTTTACTAACAACGCAGCTGACGAAATCGTAGATCGGATTGAGCAAAATCCAATATTTGCCGTTTCGACAATTCATAGTTTTTGTTGGACTGCTATTGCTGGTTTCAATGAGAACATACGCAAGTGGTATTTGGAAACCATCCCCTCTGAACTTGAAAAGATCCGCGACGAGGAAAAACGCGGGCGCGCTGGTAAAGCTTCTGATGCTCGAAAAAGGACTATTATCCGTCTTACGGAAAAAATGGAATGGTTAGCGGAACCGCGCTCATTCATTTACGACCCAAACGGCGTCAACGCCTCCCAAAATGCGCTGTCGCACGCGGATGTATTGAAGATTTTCTCTAACTTTTTGATTTCCAAGCCGATGATGGCTGAGGTCATAATAAACAAGTTTCCTTTTATATTCATAGATGAAAGTCAGGATACTAATAAAGATGTAGTGAACGCATTCTTTGAGCTGCAAGGTGCTAAATCAGATAACGTTGTTATCGGCTTATTTGGAGATACTATGCAGCGCATTTTTGGTGGAGGAGAGCCCGAGCTGGGCAAGACTAAGCCAAGCGGTTGGACCACTTTTGACAAAGAAATGAACCATCGCTCAGCGCGGCGTATTGTTGGTTTGGGTAACCAAATCCGGAGCGAAGATGATAAGCGCAAACAGTATGCTCGCGATGGAGCGGCAGAAGGGTATATACGGTATTTCTTACTGCCGCACGGTGTTTCTGACAAAGACGAAGTTGAAGCGAGAATTCGTGAAGCTATGGCAGAAATCGCCAGCGATGCTGACTGGACAGATACTCAATCCAGAGAAACCGCTATCTTGCTTTTAGAACACAAAATGGCTGGGCGCAGGCTTGGTTTTGATGATCTTTGGGAAAATCTTTCAAAATCAAACAAGATTAAAGATCGAATATCTGAAGGTAACAATACAGAGCTAAATTTTTTTTCCGACATTGTTTTTCCTATGGCTGAAGCAAGCGTAAATAAAAATCGAGCCGAGTTGATGTCTATATTAAGGGAAATGAAATCGCCGCTTTTGGAAGCTAGCTTGCTTGACGCGAACAAGGATGATCCACTCGCAATTGCCCGAGCTGCGGAGCATGAGTTTAGAGAAGTGATATCAAATGACAAGGTAAGCTTTCGCGCAGTTCTCGAGGTACTTGCTAAGAATAAGCTGTTAAGAATCCCAGTGAAATTGCAGTCATTTGTAGCTCTACCCGGAGAAAGTAAGTCAGAGCAAACGGAAACCGCACTGGTGGTTGAAGCAGAACCTCTAGAGCAGGACGATAGTGAGATAGCTGCTTGGGCTGCAGCTTTGGAAACTAATTTTTATCAAATTCGAAACTATAAGAATTATATCGATGGGGACTCAATTTTTCGAACCCATCAAGGCGTGAAGGGCAATGAGTTCGAGCGTGTTATGGTTGTTATGGATGATGATGAAGCAGGCGGATTCTTATTTTCTTACGAGCAGTACTTTGGCGCGAAAGAGCTTTCTCGTGACAGCCAAAAAAAACGGGAAGCAGGCGAAGAAACTGGTTTGGACCGTACCCGACGATTGTTCTATGTCACATCTACGCGTGCTAAGAACAGCCTCGCCCATGTAATTTATACTTCTGATGTTGCTAAGGTAAGGAAGAATCTTATTGAAAAAAGATTTGCGCGAGAAGGTGAAGTAATTGAGCTTTGAGGGGGGGATAAAAGACAGGCTACGATTATTGCGAAAAATGCGGAATTATTTATCGTACGCTCAACGAGCATGGGATAAAGGCCCGCTTCTGGCCGTAGGCAGACAGTAGCACCCAGAGCCAGGATCGACCGGATATTTCTACCCGTGAAAGAAATTACCCCCTCATGCATTTTTGAATTCGCATTGAGCCTCGCCGGCCCCTACAGCAGCCTATCGGTCATCACTGCATTACCGATAGGCAGGGCCAGGGGTCATCATGTCGAAGAAAGGGATCGGCACAGCGTTGCTGATCATCATGCAACTGGGTCAGCTTGGCTGGCTTGGATGGCTGCAATATTCCGACTGGAGTCAAACAAACTCTACGGCTGAGCTGCAGGAGAAAGTCGCAGGATTATCGGGCGACCTTGAGGCTCTACGTCTCGACCAAGCAGAGCTGTCGCAGGAACTGGGCAACCTGCAAACCTCCTCTGCAGCCAGACTTGGAGAGATCGATGTCCAAGTCGAAGAGCTCAACCAGGTTGCTCGAGCTATCAGCACATCCCAGACAGACACGCTGGAAATGCGTGTTGTACTTGCAGCAAAGCTGGAGCAGTTAGCTGAAGATGTGGCGTCGTTGAAACGCACCACCAGCGCGCCTCCCGCCGCGCAGCCCCGCCCCGCTGCACACCCCCAAAGGCGCACTGCACCAGTGCCTGCAGCACGCATCGTCAAATCTGCAAAGGCCAGCCCCAAACCAGCTCCCGCTCCCCCTCCATTTGTCTTGCTCGGCATTGAGACGAGAGCGGGAGAGCCATTCGCATCCGTCGCACGTAACGGCGCCGCCAGCCTAGACGAAGTCCAGTTGCTTCGAGCTGGAGAGGCATACCAGAGCTGGAAGCTGATCCGCCTGGAAGATCGTGCTGCTGTGTTCTTCGCCGACGGCGAGGAGCGCGTGGTCGGCCTCAGATAACTCAACCAGGAGCTTCATGATGATTACATCATTGCGCACTGCCTTCCTGCTTGTGCTGTGCAGCAACGCCGTAGCAGACAACACAGCCTCAACCAGCATTGAGACAACAAACCAGGACGCTGCTGCAGCGAAAGCTTGGCGGCTGACCGAATCTGACTGGCATCGCTACAAGGAAATCCAGGCCGGGCCGCGGGGCATCTGGTCGCCCGGACTGGATCCGCTCACCAGTCTAGGCATCAGCGCTGAATCTGATGCCGAACGTCGACGCTATGCCGAGCTGTTGGTGCAGCTTGAGAAGAAACGCGTGGAGCAAGAGCTGGCCTTTCAACGCGAGTACGACGCAGCCTGGGCGCGCCTCTACCCTGATTTACTCCCGGTTATGTCGTCAGGCAATCAGTCGAGCGAAGTCACCGGCGCTGTTCAAGGAAGTGCAAGGCTACTCGTTTTCGTCTCGCCCTCATGTGCGAGCTGCAATAAGTCGGTGGCGGATCTGGTCAAGAAAGGGATTCCCTTCGATCTGTTCGTAGTCGACTCACGTAACGATGACTTGGTCATTCGCGAGTGGGCGAAAACCGCTGGAATTCCTCCAGAACAGGTGCGCTCAAGACAGATAACCCTGAACCACGACAGTGGTCAGTGGCTGGATCTGGGTGGTCTGTCCGGCACTCTACCTGCAGCGTTCAAGCGAGCTGGCAATCAATGGCTTCCCGTCGGGCTCTGATTCTCTGCCTGGGCGTTGTCATCTCGGGTACAGCCAACGCTCAGTCGCCCGAAGTTCCCCCTCCGGCGTACCAGATCGCAGGCCACGCCGCTGGAACCCCGTCCGAACTCCTCTATGCGGTGGCCAAAACGGAGAGCAACGCCAAGCTGCGGATCGGCTACTTCCCATGGCCATGGACGCTAAACGTCAAGGGCAAGGCGATGTACTTCGGCACACGGGACGAGGCCTGCAAGGCCGCCCTGGATGGAATCCGCCAGCATGGCGAACGTGGTGTGGATATAGGCCTGACACAGCAGAACTGGGGATATGTGGGCAAGGAATGGTTTTCCCATCCCTGCGATGCCCTGGCCCCATACGCCAACCTGCAGGCTGCTTCAAAACAACTCAGGCGCTACTACAACGCCTCCGGCGACTGGCTTGACGCTGCCGGCAAGTACCACCGACCTGCAGGTGGCGCTCCCGCGAAACGTTACCGAGCAGCTGTACGAGCTCGACTCGGCCAGATTTGCGCTCAGTCTTGCTCGTTCCCCATCTCCCATCATTGAAGGCGCGACAATGCGAACAATCCTGCTGTCTCTTCCGCTCATGATCATTTCCCACGTCAGCGCTGCTATGACGGTAGTCGCGGATCATGGAGGTATTCCAGCAGCTCCGTTCTATGACGGCCTGAACACTCAAGGTACCGCCACGCCAGCTCATCGCGCCGAGGGACGCCCTCAGTTAGGCCCGATTGGCACAGCCCAAATGCTGCCCACCACGAGCCAGCTAACGCCTGGCTACGTAGAGAAGAAGCAGGTTCGACTGACCACTTTGCCGGCCCCTCTGTTCATCGTCGGTGACGATTCGCGATCTATGGGCTGGCTACATCAAAATTTTGATGTCCTGCAGCGCCTGCAGGCGATCGGTTGGGCGGTGAACGTGCGTGATCACGCAGCACTGGATCGCATCAAGGCAGCCGTTCCTGGGCTTGGCGTTATGCCCATGCACGTCGACGACTTTGCCGCTCGCATTGGGCTGCGGCACTACCCGGCGTTGATTACCCGCGACTCAGTGGAGCAGTGACCATGGCACGTCATCATGTGATCGAAGCACTACTTCGCCCTGCAGTCGAGCTGAACACAACTGCTGTTTGCCTGCTTTGCGCTGTGCTGTGCATCTGGGCGCCTTGGGCAATCGCTTTGACACCGAGTATTGGCGCCGGCATGGCTGCCGCTTTTCTCCTGCTTGCCTACTACCGCGGGCTCGACGCATGGCATGTGCTCAAGTACCAGCGCAATATCCGCCGCCTGCCCCGCTATGAGATGGCCAGTGCTGATGTACCGGTGAGCCCGTCCTATCTCTTCCTGGGCCGGGGCTTTCAGTGGGAGCAGAAGCACACCCAGCGCCTGTACAGCAGCTTGAAACCGGAAGTGGCCAAGTACGTAAAGCCCAGCGGCGCCTACCGAGCGGCCCGGCGTCTGGAAAAGAGGCTCGATAGAGAAGGCCAAAGGTTGCTACCTACCCCACTGGCGAGAGCAGTTCAGCGTGGATTGCGCTGGGACAGTGCTTTCAACCCCGTGAGGCCTCTTCCACCAGTTGGTGGCTCCCCAATCCTTCACGGAATAGAGCCAGACGAGGAGGACGCACTCCTTCCTCTCGGCGAGCGCGTTGGGCACACCTTGGTCCAGGGCACCACTCGTGTCGGAAAGACCCGACTCGCAGAGCTGCTGGTGACGCAGGATATTCGCCGCTACAAGATGGTCGACGGCAAGAAAGAGTTTGAGGTCGTCATCGTTTTTGACCCCAAGGGCGACTCGGAACTACTGCGACGAATGTACGCGGAAGCCAAGCGCGCAGGCAGGTTGGACAGCTTCTACATGTTCCATTTGGGCTGGCCCGAGATTTCTGCGCGCTACAACGCCGTAGGCCGGTTTGGCCGAATCTCCGAAGTCGCTTCTCGGATCTCCGGGCAACTTGCCAGCGAGGGCAACAGCGCCGCCTTCAAGGAATTTGCATGGCGATTTGTGAATATCGTAGCCCGGGCCAGGAACGCCCTTGGTCATCGACCGGACTATCTTATGATCCAGCGCGACGTGGTCAATATCGATGCGCTGTTCATCGAGTACGCCCAGTTCATGCTGCCTCAGAAGGATCCCAAGGCATGGGATGTGATCGTGGCCATCGAGAACGGTCTCAACGACAAAAACATCCCACGCAACATGCAAGGCAGGGACAAGCGTGTAGTGGCCATCGAGCAATACCTCGGGATGAGCAAGATCCACGACCCTGTCATGGATGGCCTTCGCAGTGCCGTGAGGTACGACCGCACCTACTTCGACAAGATCGTTGCGTCGCTCCTGCCTCTCCTGGAAAAACTCACCACCGGCAAGATTGCCCAGCTGCTGGCCCCCAACTACACCGACCTCGAGGACCCGCGCCCGATCTTCGATTGGCAGCAGATCATCCGCAAACGGGGAGTCGTTTACATCGGCTTGGACGCCCTATCCGACCCTGAGATTGCGTCAGCCGTCGGCAACAGCATGTTCGCTGACCTGGTTTCCGTTGCCGGCCACATCTACAAGCACGGCATCGACGATGGCCTACCCGGAAACGGGGCAAGCAAAGTGGCAGTAAACCTGCACTGCGATGAGTTCAACGAGTTGATGGGGGAGGAGTTCATCCCATTGATCAACAAAGGCGGCGGTGCCGGCATGCAGGTGACCGCGTACACGCAGACCCTGAGCGACATCGAGGCGCGCATCGGAAGCCGAGCGAAAGCTGGCCAGGTGGTGGGTAACTTCAACAACCTGATCATGTTGCGCGTTCGGGAAATCGCTACGGCCGAGTTGCTGACAAACCAGCTGCCCAAGGTCGACGTGTACACCACGACACTCGTATCGGGTGCTACAGACTCATCTGACCCCACAAGCAATACTGACTTCACGTCAGCTACCCAGGATCGGGTCAGCACCACCAGCGTTCCAATGATCGAACCTGCGTCGGTGGTACGTCTGCCGAAGGGACAGGCTTTTGCCCTGCTTGAGGGTGGGCAACTTTGGAAGATCCGAATGCCCCTCCCCGCCTCGAATGAAGATGACCTGATGCCCGAGAACCTTGAGGTTCTGGCGAGCTATATGCGCAAAAACTATCGCACCAGTGGTCAGTGGTGGACGGGCTCAGCCATCCCTGACGACAACTCGGTGATAGATGACCTGGATGAGGATGCAGCCTGATGCACACCAACCGGCACAAACCTGACGCCCCTGCAGCAAGTGCGGTACCAACTAGACAGCGCCTGCAGATCACAACGATCACCCTGCCCGAGTCGAGCCAGTATCTCGACTCCCTTCTGCAGCTGCAGACACGAATACAGCTGGGGCTCGATGCGCAGGAGCTCTTCGGCCTGCTGCATGTTCACGGGCTATCCCCCCGTTGGATATCGACACCAGGTGTTGAAGGGCTGGCCACTTTGAGCGTTGAGCTGCCAGAGCAAGCCCCCTTGCTGCTGACTTGCAGAACTACTCGTATCACTCTCCACTGAGGCAGCGCGGCATGGCCGAACAGAACCGCAATTCTCAGTCCCAACCGCGGCCTCAAGAGGCTCCCAAGGGGGTGCTGGGGCTGTTCCACAAAGCGAAGCTGGCAGTGGGCGTTCTCTTCCTGTCCCTGGTCATGAGCATTCTGATCGAGTGCGCCGGCATAGCATTCGATTGGTGGGACGAGAAGGGCTACCTGCATGCCGAAGCGATGTTGCAAGTCGAGCTTGGCTGGATCTCAGCCGACTTCACCCGCTCGCTACTTCTCTCCGATCCGGTGCAGGCCGCGCAGCGCCTGACCCATACAGGTTATGAGTGGATGTTTGTGAAGACCGGTTTCCTGGAGTGGATTGTCCGAGCCAGGGAACCGCTGCCGCAGGGTTCCTCCGCTATCAAGGTTTATAGCAACAACCTGGTTGTGGCAATCGAGGACTACCTGCTGGCGACGCTCTACGTCACCCTCACGTTCCTGGTGCGGCTAGTCATTCTCACTCTGACCAGCCCTCTTTTCGCGATGGCGGCACTGGTCGGCCTGGTCGATGGTCTGGTGCGACGGGACATTCGCCGGTTCGGCGCCGGTAGGGAATCGTCCTTCATCTACCACCACAGCAAGCGGCTTATCGGGCCTCTATTTTTCTCGGCCTGGTTGATCTACCTATCGCTGCCTTTCTCAGTCCATCCGAACTGGGTATTGCTGCCTTGTGCCGCGTTGCTGGGATTGGCCGTATCGATCACCGCCGGTTCGTTCAAAAAGTACCTGTAACGCTCAGGTGAATTTTTCCTTTACACCCACACAGGAGTCCGCCGTGACGTTTGAATATCGCACCACCTACGTTCCGATGCGCTACCAGATAGAGAAATCTGGCATTGTCTTCAAGCAGGAAATGCCGGCAACGAAGCCAGACAGATCGGCGTTAGACGAATGGGATGAGCATCTGAACGCTCTAGGACGAGATGGCTGGGAGCTGGTCAGCACCCAGCAGGTTCTGCGGGGAATCTACGATATTCCACAGGCTGCCCATGCCGGCGGCGGCGCAATCAGCTACCCCCTAACGGACGGGGTATGCCTCTTCTGGAAGCGACCAAAAGCTACTTCCAATTAATTCTCGGCGAGCAAAAAAGAGTTATCTATTCAACGCAACCCCAGTTTGCTGGAGGCTGATCCCTAGTTCATTCACCTGGGTCAGCCTCGATGCAACCACGCTCGTTCATTCGCCGCCGGCACCGCTATCACATGCTGGCCAGCCTCCTCCTAATCACCATGTCGACGTGGACGTGGGCGAGCGGAAATCCACAGGAAGTCCGTGAACTCACTCTGGCCCTCAAGCAGCTTGAGAATGTCCAGGCCATCCTCCAGCGGGCCGAAATGCAGGCCCGTGCCACGAATCGCGACCTGCGCACAACTCGATACGAGTTCGACTACGAGCTGGTTCAGTCGGACCTTCAACGCATATCGGACGGAGTCCGTGGCTATCTCTCTCCGTCTCGCGCCCAGCCACGCGACTTCGCAGACATTGCCGGTGATTACAGCCGCGACAGGGGGGCTCCATGAGCATGACGCCCGAGCAGCAAGCGGCGTTCGAGCTGGGTGCTGGCTACTCGGCTGACCAAGTCTCGCTCCTGATTTCGGGTGTTGGCGCAGCGCTGATCTTCCTGTTCCTCGGATGGGTGCTCTTCTCTGCTTACCAGGGCTGGGCCGACAAATCACTAAGCATGAAGCAGCTCGGAATCACGCTGTTTCGCATTGCACTTCTCTTGTTCGTAACCCTCGTCATTTTGACTGTTTAGGAGACCCCCTCATGACCTCTTTCATCAATCGCCTGGCGATCACGTTGGCAGCTCTTATGACCATCGCATCGCCTCTGGCAAGCGCAGCTCTGCCAAAGCCAGACACACCGACACGCGGGCAAGGAACTGGTCTGCTCCAGCTCGTCCAGAACTATTTCTTTGATGGCATCACCCTTGCCGGCCTCGTGCTGGCAGCAATCTGCTTTTTCATCGTGGCCATAAATGCGGTGAAGAAGTTCCACGAGGTCACAGATAAGAAGGCCACCTGGACCGACTTCTTCACCCTTGTTGGTGTGGGTGCCGTGCTGTTGATTATCGTGATCTGGCTGATCAACAAGGCGGTTGAGATCCTCTGATGGCCGCCACCATCGAATTTCTGCCAGAACGGCTCAATCGCCCACCGGTCGTGTTCCGGGGACTGACCACCGGCGAAATGTTCCTGGCATTCGCCGTCGGTGCCGCAATCGGATTGGCTGCCGGCATCCCGCTCGCTATCACGGTCAGTCTCTGGGCTGCCGCGCCAACGGCATTGCTTGCCGGCGGATTCTTGGCCGTTTTCTACGCAGGGCGCTGGCTAGCGAACAAGAAGCGCGGCCGCGCGCAAATGTGGTTCTACAGAGCCATACAAATGCGCCTTTCTCTATCCCAGTTCGCCTTCCTATTCGCGGCCTTTGGTCTCGCTGATCGCAGCTTAGTCCTTAAAGCCAGCCACTGGTCTGTACGCCGGAAATGACCCATGAGTAGACATAAACGTGCTCTCGACGACCGAGACAGCCATATCAGATCCCTGCGAATCGCGTGCGCTGTGCTTGTCAGCGGCTGCCTGTTGCTTGGCTATGGCTGGTACTCAGCTCCCAAAGACCTGACTGTCCACAATCCACCGGACCTGCGATCTGGTAGCACTCGCGCCTGGTGGGAAGTCCCTCCAAGCACTGTGTACAGCTTTGCCTATTACATCTTCCAGCAGCTCAATCGTTGGCCAAAGGACGGTTCGGTCGAGTACGAGCAGAACATCTACAACCTTCAGGCCTTCCTGACATCTTCCTGCAGGTCATTTTTGGAGAAGGACTTTGAACGGCGCAAAGCTGCGAATGAGCTGAAGAACCGCGAGCGAAGCGTGCTCGAGATTCCCGGGAGAGGCTTCAAAAATAGCCGCGTAGAGGTTGAAGGACGTGACAGCTGGATCGCCTATCTCGACCTGGTAACGGACGAACGCTACATGTCCGAGCCGGTGAAAAGCTCGCTCGTGCGCTACCCGATCCGCGTCATTCGGAACGACATTGACCCTGAGCGCAATCCTTGGGGGCTCGTCCTGGACTGCTACGCCGAGGTTCCGCAACTCCTGAGCATCAGAGAAGGAGAGGACGAATGACGCGCTCGCTCTTCCTCGGATTGCTTGTTCTGTGCGCTTCTCAGGCAGCGGCTGCCGTAGAAATCTTCAAATGGAATCGAGTGCCCTTGCCCATCCAGCTCGGGGTTGGCCACGAACGAATCATCTTCGTTGATCGCAATGTGAGCGTGGGTGTTCCACGCTCCCTTACCGATCGGCTGCGGATCCAGAGTGTCGCGGGTGCAGTCTATTTATTGGCCAACGAGCAGGTACCCCCGACGCGCCTGCAACTGCGAGACGACGAATCGGGGGAGATCATTCTGCTGGACATCGCGACAGTGGACAGTCCGAAGCCTCTGGAGCCAGCCAAAATCGTCACCGTGGATCCTGCAACGGAGGCCTCGAGCAACTCGGCTTCCGCCGAGCAGGATGGTACTCCCCAATCTCCACCAGGTAAGACGCCCGCGCCGGTGGCTTTAACTCGCTATGCAGCTCAGATGATGTACGCCCCGCTGCGCACTGTAGAGCCGCTCCCTGGAGTTCGACAGGTGCCTGTGCGGCTGAGCGGACAGTTATCGACTCTGGCGCCGACACTCGACGTCGACGCGGTTGCGACGGGCGCCTGGAGTTTGGGTAAATGGACGGTCACAGCCATTCGGCTGAACAATCGCCGGCCGGACTCACTCAATCTGGATCCACGGCACCTCCAAGGCGACCTGTATAGCGCCACCTTCCAGCATCGCTATCTCGGGCCACGTGGCTCCGCTGACGATACAACAACGGTCTACGTGATTACTCTTGACAAGAGCCTGGACCTAGCCCTTGTTCCGGCACCAGTTGCTACAGGGGGGCGTGGCCGAGATGAGTAGCAGCAACCCTTTGCTTCGATTCATTGTCCTTGTGCTGTTGGTAGGTACGGTGGCCATCGTCTTATGGCCTAGCAGCGATCTGCCCGAGACCAGTCCTGAAAAGAACGCAGCCCTGGATCAAACCCTAACGGTCGAAGAGCTCGAGGCGCTCGGCCTGGTCGGAGATACACCGAAGGATACCGTTGCGACATTGGTCGGGCAGGTTAAAGCCATGCGCGATGACGTTGAGAACGTGAAGCAGGAAAATGAGCGGCTCCGGGACGAGAACAGCAAGCTCCGGGATGATCGAGCCAGCATCGACCAGACCGTCAAGAATGCAATTGAAGAGGCCAAGCTGAAGGATGAGGAACAGACGGGCCACCTAACTTCAGCACTGGACGCATTGCAGGGGCAGTTGAACCAGCTGACCAATACCGCTCGCGGCACATACGACGATATACCGGTGGGTTTAGGCCTTGAAGGCAATGGGCTGGCCGGTTCCCCCGGCAACAGAGGCGACGAGCTGGTCTGGCATCAGCCGCTCGACATCATCCCCGTGGATCGCAGTGGGAGCCGGGAGCCGACAAGCAGCTTCCCCAGTTCTTTCAGCAGCCTGAGTGGTTCGCTGTCCAGCCTGGATGACAATCCGATCTCTCAATCCCAGAAGGGGCTGAGGGCCAACCTCAAGGGGGAGCGTGACCTCGAGGAGGCGGACCCGCGGTTCACCATCCCAGAGAACTCGACGCTGATGGGCTCGGTGGCCATGACAGCAATGATTGGCCGCGTGCCTATTCAGGGTTCGGTGACCGATCCGTACCCCTTCAAGATTTTGATCGGCGCCGACAACCTTGTTGCCAACGGCATCGAGCTACCTGACATCGAGGCGGCCGTGGTATCCGGTACCGCCACCGGCGACTGGACGCTTTCTTGCGTCAGCGGGTCGATCAACAGCCTGACGTTAATCTTCCAGGATGGCCGGGTACGCACGGTACCGGCGCCTCAGGCCGTCGCAAGCGGCCAATCCAACAACAGCCAGCGCAGCAACATCGGTTGGATCTCCGACCCATACGGTGTGCCCTGCATCAGCGGCACGCGTAAAACGAACGCCAGCCAGTTCATAGCCAGCCAATTCTTGATGGGTGGCCTGGCTGCAGCGGGCGAAGCCTATGCCAACCGCGAAACCACCACCACCGCTGACAGCTCAGGGTCATCTTCAGCCGTAACCGGCAATCTCGGTAGCTACATCCTCGGCAAGGCCGGCGCAGGAGGCATGGAGGACGTCCGCAAATGGGCCATGGAACGGTACGGCCAGACCTTCGATGCCGTCTACGTCCCGCCCGGACAAGAGGTGGCCATCCACATTACCAGCGAAATTCCCATCGACTACGAACTGAACGGACGGAAGGTGAAGTATGAAAGCGGCCAGACTGCTCTCCTGGATCTTGATTAGCCTGTTGGCACTTTCTGGCTGTTCCACTACGTCCGAGGAGATGTTGCCGCGCGGCGACACGACAATGATGGATCTGTGGAACAGCAGTGGCAGAGGCACCAAGCAGCAGTTGGCAGATGCCCGCGCAGCGCTGCGTCGACCAATCTCTGAACATCAGCTGCAACAACATCCGGGCGAACAGGCCGCCTACACGCGCTCGGCCGAGAACGAGATCTACAACCTGTTCCCGCGGCTGCCGAATCCCGACCTGGTCATGTACGTCTACCCGCACCTGGTGGGTAACGAACCCGCCCCGGTTCCAGGCTACTCGACGGTTTTCCCGTTTTACTCCCGCGTTCAGTACGCCATGCCCGGTGAGCGCCTTGAGGACTACTGATGTTCAAGAACCTGCTTTCGCTGCTCGGAGTCAGTTCCCCTGCCTCTGAGGTCGCCACAGACAACCACCGGCCCCGCAAAATTTTTGCGGATCCAGGCCAACCTGTTCGCCCGCTCCTACAGTCCGACGTGGACAAGATGTACGAACCTCTCCCGAGCTTCGCCGCACACCTGCCATGGGTTGAGTACCTGGAAGATGAACAGGCCATTTTGCTGAGCGACGGTATTTCCGTTGGGGCAGTGTTCGATGTTGGAACAATCCCTACAGAGGGCCGTGGTGAAGCGTGGCTTGAGACGGTGCGCGACACTATTGAGGATGCCCTGCAGGACTCGTTCGAAGAGAAGTCGATCAGCCCTTGGGTTGTGCAGTTCTTCTGCCAAGACACTGATGATTTCAGGGATTACGTAGAGGCCCTGGAGGACTACATCAAGCCTGAGATTCGTGAGACGGAATTTACCCAGGACTTCCTGAGGAAAACCCGCCGGCACATGCAGTCAATTGCCAAGGAAGGTGGCCTTTTCAAGGATGAGATGGTGACCAAGACTCCTTGGCGCGGGACTATTCGTAAGGTCAGGGTCGTAATCTATCGCTGGATCCCAAGAGACGAGAACGTCGGCCTCTACGACATGAGCCCGCTCGAGGCGCTGAACGATGCTTGCGACCGCCTCACCTCCTCATTGGCCGGCGCCGGCATCCCTCTGAAGCGGATGTCGAAGCGCGATGTGCACCGCTGGCTCGTACCATGGTTCAACCCGGCTCCCGTTGCGGACACCCCGCAGCAGTTCTATGACCTGGTCGACCAGGCCAACAATGAAGTGCCAAATCCTGGCGCATTACCGCTACCTGATGACGACTTTGCCGAGTCCATGCTTTTCTCTGAGCCAGAGTCCATTCCTGAGCTTGGGTGGGAATTCGATGGGCAACTGCACCAGGTCGTGACTGTAGAAAGGCTCCGTAAACATCCTGGAGCAGGACATTTCACGGGGGAAGTGCAACGCGGTGATGCGATCAACGCTCTTTTCGACCTCATGCCAGATGGAACCGTCCTGGCCATCACCATGCTGGTGACGCCTCAAGACCTGCTGGAGCAGCAGCTCGCCGAACTGTCGAAGAAGTCTATCGGCGAAAACATCGATTCAGAGCTCACAGCACGGGACTGCGCGACAGCCCGCTCTTTCCTGGGCGAGCGTCACAAGCTGTATCGAGGAAATATCTCTGTCTTCATCAAGGGCCATACGAATGTTGAGCTTCGTCGCCGGCACAGGATGGTCACGAACGCTCTTTTGCAGGCGGGCCTCGAACCTGTAGCAGAGAAAGACGAAGTTGCTCCCTGCAGCAGCTACCTTCGCTGGCTGCCAATGGCGTTCAACCCCATGGACGACCGTTACAACTGGTACTCCCGCTTCATGTTCGTCCAGCACATTGCTGGCCTCATTCCCCTCTACGGCCGGTCTCGCGGAACCGGTACACCTGGATTGACCTTCTTCAACCGAGGTGGAGAGCCGCTGTGCTTCGACCCCATCAGCAAGCACGACCGCCAGGCCAATGGCCATCTGCTTCTGCTTGGCCCAACCGGTGCTGGTAAGTCTGCAACGCTCTGCAAATTGATGACCGAGACCATGGCCGTATGGCGCCCCCGTGTTTTCTGCATTGAGGCTGGCGACAGCTTCAGGCTGATGGCGGACGATTGGGCAAGTAAGGGATTGTCGACCATACGTATCACCATTCGTCCTGGCGGCCTGAGCCAGGTGAACGGGGCGCAACTGAGCCTGAACCCATTCTCTGAGGCCTGGAAGCTCCTCGAGCTCGACACGGTGCGACTGGACGAGGCCGAGCTCGAGGACGATGACGCCGAAGAGAAGGAAGTGCTGGACGATGAGGATGAACAGCGAGATCTGATGGGCGAGATGGAGATCGCCGCTCGGTTGATGATCACCGGTGGCGAGCCCAAAGAGATCGAGGCGATGACACGCGCCGATCGCAGCATGATCCGTGAGGCGATATTTGAAGCCGCGAAGTCGACCCAAGCCGCGGGTAAGCAAACACTACCAGAAGACATCCAGGTAGCACTGATCAAGTTCTCCCACGAGGCTGAGCGACCTCCTCGCCGGCGTGAGCGCGCTGCCGAGATGGGCGAGGCCATGGGGCTGTTCACCCAGGGTTTCGAGGGCGAACTATTCAACCGCCCCAGCGATCCTTGGCCAGATGCCGACCTGACTTTGGTGAACCTTGGCATCTTCGCTGGCGAGGGTTACGAGGGGCAGATGGCGATCACATACATCTCGCTCCTCAATAGAGCCAACAACATTGCCGAGCGCGAGCAATACTCCGGTCGACAAGGCGTGGTCTTGACCGACGAGGGGCACATCACCACAACCAATCCTCTGGTCGCTCCCTACGCCGCCAAGATCGTCAAAATGTGGCGGAAGCTCGGTTTCTGGTACTGGGTGGCGACCCAGAACATGGCCGACTTCCCGGATATCGCCGAGAAGCTACTCAATATGATCGAGTGGTGGCTCTGCTTGACGATGCCGCCGGCGGAGGTTGAGGAGATATCGCGCTTCAAGCGCCTTACCGATGCCCAGAAGGATCTGCTGCTGTCAGCGACCAAGGAACCCCGCAAGTACACCGAGGGCGTAGTGCTTTCAAAGCGAGTCGAAGCGCTCTTCCGCGTTGTCCCACCGAGCATCTACCTTGCACTGGGTATGACCGAGAACGAAGAGAAAGCTGAACGCCGGCAGTTGATGCGTGAACACGGGATCACAGAGGTGGAAGCGGCCTACCTGGTGGCCAAGAACATAGACCAAGCACGAGGAATCAAGTCGGAACAGGAGGCTGCATGACTCAGCTGCGCTCACGGCTGCTGATGCAGACGTTAGACGAGCTTCGCAGACTCAAGGCCGCAGGCCCGCGGAGTAGCTACAGGTCGGCTCTTCAAGTCGCAGCCCCCGGGCTGCTCGAGGGGCTACTTGAGCACTACGAAGAGCTGGAGTCCACCTCAAGCGAGCAGATATGTCATCTGATTGCCGACTGGCTCTGGCTGAGGATGCTGGGATGGTGCCAGACACACAGGGTACCGGATTCTCAGCGCGAGGATCTGTTCACGCTCGTCGAGTCAGTACGCGTCGGCCTGCCTCTGCCTATGACAGCCGTGCCTTCACCCTCGCCTCCAGCCCCAGTCAGCCCTCCCACCACCGAAATCAGCATCACCATTCTGCGCCACGACGTCAGCCCGGACGGCAACCTACCCAGCCAGTTCTTTCCTGGCGCCGGCAGTGATGGAGCGCTGTTCCAGGTGACGCCAAAGATTTTCCCCTTCCCCGACTACGAGAGCATCTGCAGTGCGCTCACGCGCTGGGACAGAGACACAGTGCTGATGGACTACGACCAGACCACCGGGAAAGGTTATTTCCGACTGGTGGATTCTTCTGCCCCCCAGAGCGGCCAAGTGATCAATCTATCCGACCTAGTGGAAGACTTTTAGGATGAGGAGCCTGCTTTGGGGGCGGAGGGAAGCTGATAATCCAGCCCACATCCAGTCAAACCTCTTCGAACTAGGAGCTCTCCCTGATCGAGCGAATCCGAGCAGATAACTCAACCTCCAGCTGCTGCAGCCCTTGATCATTTCCTAGATAGCGAATGTGCCGAAGGTGGGCAATATCAAACGGTATATCTGCGGCATTCTGGGTGATGACGATTACTTCCTTCCCAAGAGAGTGAGCAATACCCATCTCATAAAAGACGTTGGCATTCCTCCCTGTGCAGTCACAAATAACAATGGCGGCGTCATCGATAAGGGCAACCACATCCTGCATGATTGCGGGATGATCCCACCGATTATCTGCCCTACCGCATTCCATACCATTTGCCATTCCAGCTCGCTGGATCGCCCCCCACACTGCGTCAAAGCCGGCAAAAGGCATCATCGTAGACAATAGGTTGGGGTCTACCCTCTGCGGATTACGAAGCTCAAATACAGTCGGTTGCCTAATCGATTTTCCGAACTCCGTCATCAGAACCCGAAATAGGTCGCCGTCCTTGATAGACCAATGAGTGTGCTCAAGCGGGCCAATACCACGCCGAGGCATTTCAATCCCAAGCGCAGGCGCAATGGAAATAAGCATCTGCATGGGAATCGGAGGAATGTCCGGGTCATATCTGTATTCGATGCTCGCGGTTCCACCAGGTGCGCGAACGCTAATGATCTCTCCAACCCGGGCGAATGCCTGATCGACGTCGTGGGATACTTCAGGAGCAAACAAGGCGGGGAGCCTTCTACGAAGCTCGAAATTTGGGAGGTCTCCCTCCTGCCAATCACCTTCGAGGTTTCGAGGGATGTAGATTCGGCTCATGGAAAGCTCATCTCGCCGACCGCTCCAGCCCCCGCCCATCACCAACAAATTGAACACGATGTGATCCCTCATTTGAGTGCGCTGATGCCATTAAAGTAGTGGCACGGATCAAGCGCAACAGAAAATGGGGGCCCGCAGCGGCATTTAATTCCCCCCTAGTGGATTTTTGATTTACCCACCGCGCCGCTACGCTTTTGTTCAGCATTCACCAGGTCATGACAGAACCAGGTGAACGCCATGCAGCACCTTCCCCGCTTGTTGATTGCGACGATGATGCTCTCGCCGCTTACTCCGCTTGCTTGCGCTGACCAGAACAGCCAGCAGCAGGTAACCATCTACACCACCTCTGAGATAGCCCTTCAAGCCGTCCCGGCCGGTGCGGATGTCATCTACCTGGATCGGCAACGCCAGATTGAAGCGATGCTATCCCAGGGGCTGCCACCGAACCCTCATCAGGCGGCCATGACCATGCAGCAGCGCATGGCCGGCCCCGAATTTGCCCAGCTCGTTCAAGAGCTGCGAAAAGCCAGCGATGGTCTGCTGAAGGCGAAAGCTCACAAGATCCAGAAGCTGCCCGCCGTCACCGTGGATCACACCTTTGTCGTGTATGGCCAACCGAATGTTGAACTAGCACTTCGGCAGATCCAGGCTGCGAGGGATAGTCAATGATCCGCGCTCGAGCTCGTCATACGCTTGCGGTCGGAATGCTCAGCCTTTGCGGTACGGCCTCCGCTCTCGACTCCGCAACAGTAGTTAGCTCCACTCTTTCGACAGACTGTATGGAGTACAAGGTCGTTGGCATCTGCTTCTGGCTGTTCTGCACCAACTTCGGTTGCTCAGTACGCACTTCTGTAAAGGTAAAGCACTTCGTGCCGGAACTGGTCGTATCCAGCTATGCCAACACCGGCCAGAACCCTTGGACTGATGTTGCCTCAATGAGCTCTCCCACCGGCTTATCGCAAGGCGGTGGCAATGACCACGCCTCGAGCCGCTACAGCTCCGAGCGTTTCAAGAATGCCGATGCAGTGGGCCATCCTGGTGGTTATGTCTTCACCCAGTTCGCCTCTTCGTCCGGGTACGTCTGTAAGACAGGTGCTACCGCTTACATGCCGTACTTCTTGAGTACGCTCGACCCGCTTGCGTGGCGCCACAGCATCCCTGAGAGCCAGTACACCGAGGCGCTCAGTCCGGGCGAGCGTGAAGTCGGATCAACAATGGACAACTGGGGACACCTCTTCCCCAGAAGCGGATGGGTGAATCAGACCAATGACTACAAGGCAGCTGCAGTGGTCGCGCAGCGCGTGGGGGACTTTGTCACTCAGCGGGGGCAGCCTCATGTCTACCTGCCCCTTACCCCCAGCGAATCAGATGGCTACTGGCCTCCAGAGCCAGGGGATGTGGAGGAAGGTGATGCCACAACCCACAAGTGGCAGGCGCTGTGGCCAGTTCTCGACAACACCTGCGCAGTGTTCCCGTCTGGCGGCGCTACTGAAACCTTCTCCGATCGCCAGGCTCAGGACGGCGGCTATGCCTGGGCTTTTTGGCGCCCCTATTCATGTTGTGAGCGAGAAGGTCAGATCTTCCTCGGCTCCATCGACTTCCAGCAATAAGGGACATGTCATGAACTCAAAATTGGCTCTCAGCCTGATTGGCCGGCTTTATACAGCCAGTACCTTACTTGTGCTTATGCAGACTCCGGTGACGGCCAGCGAGTCCTCGCTCAACAACATGGATATCAGCGCCACTCTCTCCGACAAGGTTTACTACCAGATCGGCGGCGCCAATGTTTCTACTCGCTCGTCTAGCCAGATAAATACCTTTGGCTACGGCATCTCGACAAACTGGTCGGCTCTGCAGATGTGCGGGAATCTCGATCTTGAAAATACGGTGAACAACCAGCTCAACGGCGTCACCCAGGGCTTCAAGAATATGATGTCAGGCGTGATTCAGCAGGCAACTGCTGCTGTAGCGAGCCTGCCGGCACTCATTCTGAAGCGAGCCAATCCTGACCTATACGACCTCATCAACAATGGTGTGCTGCAGGCCCGCATCGACTTCGACAAAGGCATGCTCAATTGCCAGCGAATGACCGAGATGATGGGCGATGTTCTGGGCGGCGGTGGATGGCAGCAGGCCGCAACGGCTACCTCTTGGGATGACGCGATAAGTACCAACTCAGGCGATGCCGCGGCGGCGCAACAACAGGTCGCGCGCGAAGCCGGGAACAAGGGCCTGCCTTGGATCGATGGCGAACCCAGAGGCGGACATAGCCAGGCACCAATATCCGTCACGCGAGACACCATTGTGGCCGGCTACAACATCCTTAACGGTCGCTCTGAGGCTTCTGATACCTCACCTGTATCCGGAAGCTCCTGCACAGGTGAGCTCTGCAGGCAATGGCCGACCCCTGATCAAGCTGCGGCCTTCATGAGCCGGGTCGTCGGGGAGCAGGTCATTCGGACCTGCGACGGCTGTGAACAATCCAAGACGACTGCCGGCGTCGGCCTGATGCCCATCATCCAGGAAGAGCAGGAGAAGATCTACGAAGCCCTCCAGGATCTGGTCTCGCGGCAGGTTCCCCCTACTACCGAGAACTTGGCCAAGGCCAGCGGGGGATCAATGCGAACCTCCAGGAGCGTGGTCGAAGCCCTGCAGCGCGACCCTGATCATGAGGTGCTGATCCAGCGTCTCTCCGGCGAGATGGCTCTGGTTCGTGTTCTCGAGCAGGCCATTTCTGCAAGTCGCGCGATGCACGCCGGCATGAAGGAGCCCAACATCGCCAACGTGCATGAGGCCGTCGCCACCAACGATCGGAGCCTGTCGATGCTCGAGCGCGAAATCAACCTGATCAAGACCGAGCTGGATCTGCGCAACAGCATCGCCAACAACACAGCGATGGCCATCCTCGATCGGCGCGCTGGCCGGCAAGAGGCCGGAAAGCCCGTAGAAGTACATGATCCAGAAGTGAATCGACCAGCGCAGGTCGACCAGCCAAGGAGCACGCAATGAAAGCCTGGCTCACTCGTTACCTCACAGAAACCAGCATGACGGCCATATTCGTCACCAGTAGCCTGGTGGTGGTGCTCGTTGCCGTGCTGATCCAGCTTACTGGCAACACTGCACTGGGACTGACCCAGTTCGCCCAGGTAGTGGACGATGCCAAACAATGGTTGCTGCCGTTACGCCTTCTGATTTATGCGGTGTTGGCACGCTACTGGTGGAGCTACTGCAGGCGCTCGATTGCACGCAGCACAAGCCCCGACGCCGAGCGCCGAACTCGTAACCGCATATCTGTCGCCGGCGCACTGTACATGGCGGCAATCGAATATGGCTGCTGGATATCAGCTGTAAAGGTTGGGGGACTGCAACCATGATGACACACAGCTACCTAGAGTATTTCCTGACTCTGCTGGGCTGGATCCTCAACAACAGCATTGCGGACATCCTCCTCGGTACAGGCCTGGCTGTCCTTCCCTTTGCATTCGTGATCGTGAGCAACTTCCTAAAAGCTCGGGATCAGGGTGCTGATGAGGGTAACAAAGGGGTGTTGGCGTTAACGTGGGTCGAAACCCGTGTCTACACGATGATATTCGTCAGCATGTTTGCCCTGATCCCTTTTGTCCCAATTCAGCTCGGGGTGATCCAGATTGACCAGAGTCGCTCAGCGCAGTGCGGGCGTTCCTCTGTTACGCCAGCTAACACTGGCTGGGGACAGACCTTCAGCTCGCTCAACGGCCAGAGCGCTCGAGTCCCTATCTGGTGGTTCCTGGTACATACGCTCTCTAAGGGGGTCACAACAGCGGCTGTTGCAAGCATTCCTTGCGGTACCGAACTGCGCCAGGCTCAGATCGCTGTGGACGAATTGAGATTGGACGACCCTTACCTTCGCCAAGAGGTCGGTGATTTTGTGCGGGATTGCTACGCGAATTCGCGTGTCGCCCTGTTTGACGACCGCCCCTCACTCACCGAGGAGCAGAAGGTCGATGTCGGCTGGATCGGCAGCCAATACTTCATGTCCACGCCAGGCTACTACGATCAGGAATACTCACGAGCTCCTCGAGCAAGCTGGCCCTACAACACGACACGCGACGCTGGCCTGCCACAGAACGCCGGCGGAGGGTTTCCCACCTGCAGACAGTGGTGGTCCGACTCTGGCATTGGTCTACGGGATCGTTTGATCGCTCAAGTTCCACCAACGACGTGGGAACGCGTTCGAAATGCAGTGACATTCAGATCACAGGCCGAGTCGGAGAACGCCCTGCTGCGTGCCCTGGTGAGCCCTAAGCGTCAACGCCTAACTGAAGGTGGTGTCTACGCAAGCTATAACTCCCTGGATCCAACACCTGGACTGGGCTTAGCTACAGCAGGTGCCGCCGCGGTGGGAACAGGGATGTCGAGTCTTGCCTTCTTCCCAATGATGCACGCCGTGCGGGAAACACTACCGGGCATCATCGCATACGTAATCATGGTGACCATCATCGCCTTGCCGTTGGTAATGGTGATCAGTGGCTATGACCTGAAAGTGCTGGTGAGCGTATCCATAATCCTGTTCGGGTTCTACTTTCTGCACTACTGGTTCGAGCTTGCGCGGTGGCTGGACAGCCGACTCCTCGAGGCGCTCTATGATAGCGGCGGTCCGAACTTCGGGCAGGGCCTTCTGGACTTCACAGCAGATCCTGCTGGCGACATGTATATGGATTTCACGACAGGGCTTATGTTCATGGTCGTCCCTGCACTATGGATGGGTATATTGGGATGGGCAGGAGTGAAAGGGGGCGACTTTGCAGCCGCCGCCATGAACAAATCCGCCGAGAGCAGCGGTAGGCAACAGGAAAGCGGACAGAAAGAGGCAAGAAGGACACTCGGTATCTAAACAGTAAGCCGCTCACAGACATGTGGTCGGCTTATTCACTTACCACTTAGTTTACTCGTCGTAATCGTTGGCCTTCATTCCATTCACATAAAATCCGTCGGCCTCATACCCATTGGGCGTATAGAGTAACGAGCTATCGTCTTCATCATGTCCGCCACCAAAAGTAATAAGCGCGAATAAACCTATCACAATGGCAGCCAGCCAAAATGCCGCAAATAGGACCGCAGCCAAGCCTGCGACTCCCAATAAAATCTTCAAGAGAAGCAAGCCAGCTTTAATTAATGGAGCGCGTTCACCAGCTCTAAGGATCAGATTGCTCTCCATACGTGCCCATGCGGCGCGCACGCGCTTGACCAGCTGTCCCAAGCCGTAGCCGAACCGATGAGCAAAAGAAGCATTTTGATGTTGAGTACCAGCCATGACCGGATCCTCGTGTGAGCTGATTCCTAATTCCATAGTGCCACATTTAGTGGGTCAGCACCTCTCCGTCAAGCTTTTTCCTCGGACGGCGACATAGAAACTGATGCAGAACAAAATAACGCGCAAGCATTACAAAATGTGTAAACGACCCGAGCCCGCATATTCCCTGAGTCGCAAGGTAGATAACTATCATATAGTGATATTGCACCATATATAAAAGCTATGTTTTTGCAGCCTCAATAGTAAAACCTGCCGATTATGTAACCTTGAACTCCGCCAGCCCCCATGCATAAATCCCCCCAGCTTCTGCAGAAGTTCTCCTAACGACACCGGCAAAAGAGACCCTTATGACTTACATTGATGAAATCAACGCATCCATTGCCCGCGCCACCAGACTTGGTTTGAAAAGCCCAAGCTTCCAGGCGGTTGAAGGTGAATTACTGACGCAGAAGGTATACCAAGACATTCCATACATCGTTAGAGATGCCCTAGGAGACGTGGGCGCCGAGGAAGTTGCTGCTCAATGCCTTTCGTATCACATGCGGCTACTTCCGGTTCTCAGCGACTATTTCGGGACTGAACTGACTTACACCATTGGCTACGTTTCGATGGGTAAAGAGACGCTCTTCGAACAATCCGAAGAGCAGATGAAAGCGCTTCTAGAGACTGGCATCGAGAATCCCCAACTACAGATTCATGCATGGCTGACACTGCCAACCTGCGAAATCATGGATTTCACTCTCCCCACGACTTACGCCGTGGTGAACAAGACCAAGGAAGGATATGGCTCTGTCTTGGCAGGACATGCCGACCGGCTGTTGGACAATGTTCGTTACCGTCCAATGCTCCTCGGCGAGGACTACCTCAGAAAGATCGGCGCTCTCATCGAGTTTCGCATGCTCTAGAGATAGCCACAGAGCGGCCTGACCAGAAACCTCTGGCTGGGCCCTCCATGACCTCATGGTATTGACACCACCCTGAAAACTCGCAGAAGCTAGTTGCGTGGCTCGCTGTCGTTGACAGCAACCCGCCCAGGCAGCATGGATCTTCAAGCTGCGCCGCTCAGTCGGTGATCCACCTCCCCAGTCCGTTTCGCATCCGGTAGTACGGACGTTCGCCACTCGGCGATGGATGCTATCTCAACCTCAGTTCTTCCTACCTACCCTCGCGGGGATTCACTCCCCTGCAAGGGCGACGTGCGTCTCCGCTTTTTATTTGGAGACTCACCATGTCGAATCAGTTCGGCGCAATTGCGCTTACATCTGCGGCTGCACAGATTCTGTCTATGCCGGTGGTATTCACCCCCGAGGCATGGCAGCAAGCAGTTCACCTGGAATCGGACACAGCAACTGCCGATATCGGCGATCGCCTCAGCTCCGCAATTGAAGCTGCCTACAAAGCAGCCCTCTCCTCCCCGACCACCAACGTCGTCGAGTTCGGCCTTCACCGCCTGCCCCCAGATGGCGACCCGCACAAACCGCTCTGGCTTGACCTCCAAGTCAGTCACGGCGAGCTGTCGCAGGCTACCGAGTTGTTGATTTCGCTGAAGCAGCACCACGACCAACTGGCGGCATAGCCACTGACGCCATCTGGACTCACCCCCAGGTGGCCCTCACTCTGAAGGACGTCCTGTATGGAGCGATTCGTCTCGTTCTTTGTGCCGATACTGCAGAACATTAGTATCGGAACGCTGCTTAGCGGTCTGTTCTACCTGCTGCTGAGTAACCACAACGACCCTGCTGCGCTGTACCATGCAGTCGTAAGCTTGCCTGTTGCGGTAGTTTTCCTCGGCGTCGCAGCCTGGCTGCACTGGAGACACTAGATGAACAACATTCTGATCTACGCTGGCGGCGTTCTGCTGGTTCTGGCTGTCACCGTGTTGTGGGCCTTGTGGTTGGATAAGCGTTCAAAGCAACACAACCACTCACACCATTAACCCTCTCGGGGCTGCTACTGCAGCTCCATTCTTCTTTCTAGAGCCCCTGCTATGCCGGGGCTCTCTCTTTTTCACCAACCCACTCCGGGGGCACGCCCCGCTGACATGCCTCCGGCTACACCACAGGAGGACTCATGATCCGTTTGGATGGCCAACTAGTCATTAAATCCATTCCAGGCCGATACGGCACATTCAACGTGGCACGCTTGCTCACCAGCATTGGCGAGTTTGCTGTCAAAGACTCCATGCTCGAGCAGTACACCGAGGGGAAGTACGAAGGCAGCTTCGTGATTGCCCATATCGGACCATCCAGCTACTCGACAGGAAGCGGAAGAACCGTCATCGAGGTGCGGGCCAGGCTCGACAGCATGACCCTCAACGAGATGGACACCCTGTCCCCGGCCGATACTGAAAGGCTTGAGCAGAAAGAGCCAGATCCTTTGGAGGAGGAACGCGGCAGCTCAGCGGCCAACCCGCCCACGCCTTCCGCGGCACCACCAAAAGCTGCTCAAGCTCCAACCTCGCCCCCTGTGCTCGACGATACCCAGCCCTTTGGTATGTCCGACGCTGAACTCGGCCTATCGCCGATTGAGCATCAGGCCGAACAGGATGATGCGGACGCCGATTTATTCGGCACCATCTGGCCTCTTGGGGATACGGTCAAACTGGACACTACGGTCGATCGGCAGCGCCTGCGTGAGCAGTCCAAGCGCCTGGACCAACTCGGTTACACGATGGATTTCAAAGCCCAGCTCTGGCGCCTCGCCAACTGATGCCGCTCTAACCTCACCCAATCACTACACCACCCTGAGGGGCCTCTGCCCCTCAAGGCAGGGCCCCTCCTATGGAGGTCTTCATGTCCTGCCCAACCCAGCTCTTCCAGGTTGAAGAGTGCCCAGACCTGTATGTCGACGCCTGCGTGTGCGATGAGCAGCGCAACCTGGTCTTCCTTTCCGCCTGGGGCCGTGACACTGCCTTGCAGGAGTTTCTAGCCAGGCTGACCCTTGGCAGCGCCGAGAATGGCCTGGATCAGTTCCACGTCGTCGCCAGCGGTCGCAGCCTACCGGTGTTCCCGAATGCCGATCTCCTGGAAAAGCGCACTACGCGCCAGTTCAGGGGAACACTGTTCGGGAGTCTGCTGCACTGCTGGTTGTACGACCGACGCTGCGCGCAGCCCGACCAAGCCAACCACTTCGCCTATTCACTCCAGCAGCGCGAAAGCGAAGACCCTGTTCGGCGGCTTTGGCCGCTGGTGATGGAGACCTGCCCGCTCCCCCTCCTACAACACTGGCGCGAACCAGTGATGGAGGTCCTCACCCAACACGAAATGCTCGCTCCTCTACCTGGGGCAGTTGGCAGCGTCAGTGCCTGGCGCCTCGCCCTGCAGCTCGACGTGCTCGAACCGATCCTCGGCGACCTCATTCGCCGCGGCATTTTGACCACTGAAGCTCGGGCGATCGCCTGAGTTTCCTTCTCACACAAGGAGGCCCCATGGCCCTGATGTTCCCGCGCCTGGCGCGCAACTTCGCCCGTAACGGGTACTACCCCACCGACGAGATCACCCTGGAGCGCATCCTGCAGGCGCTCGCCCCCACAACAGCTGGCCGCATGAGGATCTGTGATCCGTGCGCTGGCGAAGGAGTGGCACTTGCCGAAACTGCGCATGTCCTCGGGCGTGACCTGGTCGAGGCCTGCGCGGTGGAGTACGACAGCGAACGGGCGGCGCACGCCCGCACGCTGCTCGACCGAGTGCTGCATAGCGACCTGTTCGACACGATGATCAGCCGGCAATCCTTCGGGCTGCTCTGGCTAAATCCACCCTATGGAGACCTGGTGGCCGACCACTCGGGCGCATCGCAGTACCAAGGCAGTGGCCGCCGACGGTTAGAGAAAGCCTTCTACCAACGCTGCCTGCCGCTCCTGCAGTACGGGGGCATCCTTGTCTTCATCGTGCCGCACTACGTCCTGGACGACGAGCTGTGTGGCTGGCTGTGCAATCACTTCACAGAGTTGCGGATCTACGCGGCAGCAGACCCGACCTTCAAGCAGGTCGTGATCTTCGGCATCCGTGTGCGGCGCCAGGATCTGGCTAGGCCCAGGGACGTTGCCCAGGTGCGTGAGCGCCTGCAGGCGATCGGCGCTGGCCAGGAGCTGGCAGAGGTGGTGCCTGAGTGCTGGACGTGGGAACCGTATTCGGTTCTCTCGGCCAGCAGCGATATGGAGCACTTCTATCAGCTCACGCTTGAGCCGGAGCAGTTCGCCAGCGAGATCCACCGACTCGGTGGCCTCTGGCCTGACTTCAACCTGCACTTCGGGCAAGCGGGCGCTCAGCCACGGTCGCCAGTAAGGGAGCTGTCCCGTTGGCACCTGGCCTTGGCCCTCGCCGCCGGCGCAATATCCGGCGTCGTCACCTCGCGTTCTGGTCGCGTCTTGGTTCTGAAGGGTGACACCTACAAGGACAAGGTTCGTAAGACCGAATTTACTGAGGACGAGGACGGTAACGTCAGCGAGGTGCGAATCCTCACCGACCGTTTCATTCCGATCATTCGCGCTTGGGAAATGACCCCTGGCTCCCCCAACCACGGCAGGGTGCTGACCATCAGCTCATCACCGTCAACCGACAATGAGCCCTCAGCTCCACTGCCGGCATCCGAAACGCACCAGGAGAGGCCTCAGCCTCTGTTCTTCCCGGGGCAAATCGTGATGACGGCCGCCGTAAACCACCTGGTCGAAACAGGTCAGTTCAATCCATCCACCATCCTCAAGCGCCACCTCGAGGGCGACTGGGGGAACCTGAGCGACGATGACTGGAACCTGAACCAACGGGCGCTGACCCACGGAGATAGGTTGTTCTCCAGCTATGACGTCGACGCCGGCGACGAGTCCAGAATCTGGATCATCACCGAGTCCGACCGAAGCGTGACAACCCTACTGCTGCCCAGCGACTACTGACCCAGCGACCTCCCTTCCACCCCCCCCTGCAGGGTATGCCGATACCCTCTGGGATTCGTGCGTGCCCTGCTTTTCCCTTGGAGAAGCATCATGAACGCACTGACCCAGGCCACGATGGCCACTGCTGCACCTCTGACCATCAACCTCACCGACTTCATCGACGAGTTCGGTGATGAACTGCTGGACTCACTCAACCGCTCCAATCCACCGGTCTACACTGGCACCGTCAATGGTGCACGCCAGCTGGTGATGGACAATCTGAAACGCCAGCCCTTCCCCGCTCAAGCCGATGTCGTGCAAGCCATCGCGGCACTGCTCCTCGATCGTAACGAGCAGGCCGGTGTCATCAACGCCGAAATGGGTACCGGGAAAACCATGATGGCCATCGCCGTTGCTGCGGTAATGCACGCAGCTGGCTACCGCCGCTCCCTGGTCATTTCACCGCCACACCTGGTCTACAAGTGGCGGCGCGAGATCCTCGAAACCATTCCAGACGCTCGCGTCTGGGTACTGAACGGCCCCGACACCCTAGTCAAGCTGCTGAAATTGCGCGACCAGGTCGGTCTGCCCTATGACGGCCGCCAGGAGTTCTTCATCCTCGGCCGAGTCCGAATGAGGATGGGTTTTCACTGGAAACTCGCATGCTGGAAGAAGCGCGCCGCAGGCGGCCTTCTACTGGCGGCTTGCCCGGACTGCGGCCAGGTCCTCGAGGACCTGGAGGGCAACCTGGTCACGGCGGAGGAGTTCCACCGCGGCGATCGCCGCACAAACTGTACTCGCTGCCACAGCGCGCTTTGGTCTCTGATGAGGCCTGGCAAGGCAGATGCTGGAGACCGCCGCACGACGATCCTCAAATCGATGTGCCGCATCCCCACCATCGGCCCGGTGCGCGCCGAGCGACTACTGAAGGACTTCGGCGAGGACTTCATCGCCTCGATGCTGGTGGACAACGTCTCGGAGTTCGTGAACCTCATGGACGCCAAGGGCAACTTCGTCTTCAGCGATCGCCAGGCCAAGCGCATGGAGCGCGCCATGGCGAACATCGAGTTCGGTTTCGGCCAGGGAGGCTACCAGCCGACAGAGTTCATCAAGCGCTACCTTCCTGATGGATTCTTCGACCTGCTGATCGTGGATGAGGGACACGAGTACAAGAACAGCGGCTCGGCCCAGGGCCAGGCCATGGGGGTCTTGGCAGCCAAGGCACGGAAAACCGTGCTGCTGACCGGAACGCTCATGGGCGGCTACGCCGACGACCTGTTCTATCTCCTGTTTCGCATCCTCACCAAGCGTATGATCGAGGACGGCTACCGACCGAATGCGCGTGGCAGCATGGCTCCTGCGGCCATGTCGTTCATGCGCGATCACGGTGTTCTAAAGGACATCTACACCGAGCGGGACGGTGATTCGCACAAGACCGCCAGGGGCAAGAAGCTCTCGGTTCGAACGGTGAAGGCCCCGGGTTTCGGCCCGAAAGGAATACACCGCTTCGTGCTGCCGTTCACCGTGTTCCTGAAGCTCAAAGATATCGGCGGCAACGTGCTGCCAAGCTACACCGAGGAGCTCGTCGACGTGCCCATGGCGCCGGAGCAGTTCACTGCTTACCAAAGCCTGGCGAGCAAGCTGACGGTAGAGCTCCGACAGGCGCTGGCACGGAGAGACACCACTCTATTGGGTGTGGTGCTAAACGTGCTACTGGCCTGGCCGGACTGCTGCTTCCGGCCGGAGACGGTGAAGCATCCCCGTACCCGTGCATTGCTGGCCTTCGTGCCAACAATTTTCGGTGACGAGGAGCTGATGCCCAAGGAGCAAGCGCTAGTTGACCTCTGCCTGCAGGAGAAGGCGAACGGGCGCAAGGTTTTGGCCTACACCGTCTACAGTGGGACACGCGACACCACCTCGAGGTTGAAGCGAGTCCTCGAGCAGGCCGGGCTGAAAGTGGCGGTACTGAGAGCATCGGTGGACACGGCCAGGCGCGAGGATTGGATCCTCGACCAGGTCGACCGCGGCATTGATGCCCTGATCACCAACCCTGAGCTGGTGAAGACCGGGCTGGATCTCCTGGACTTCCCAACCATCGCATTCCTGCAGACGGGATACAACGTCTACACTCTTCAACAGGCGGCGCGACGGTCGTGGCGGATCGGCCAGAAGCACCCGGTTCGGGTGGTGTTCTTCGGCTATGTCGGCAGCTCGCAGATCACCTGTCTGCAGCTGATGGCGAAGAAGATCGCCGTGGCACAGAGCACGTCGGGAGACGTACCTGAGTCAGGCCTCGACTCGTTGAACCAGGATGGTGATTCGGTTGAAATGGCCCTAGCCAGACAACTCATTGCTGCATAACATCAAGCCACCTTCGGGTGGCTTTTTTCTGCAGAATCACAGTAAATAGCTGACTACTCCACAGCCACAAAGGGAACCGAGATGGCAAAGTACAAAGTTGAGCAGTTTTCTCACAAGATCAAAGACAATGGAAATGGATACGGAAACTTATTCATTTTGTGCAAATTAATAAATGCGTCAGGCAATTCAGCAACTCGTGAATACCGGATCTGCAATGACACTGTTCACCCTGACCTTGACTATTTGACATCCATCATCACCAATGGCTTCAACAAAGCCAAGGATGAAGGTCTAAAAATCGAGCTTTCTGAATTCAAAGAACGAACTTACCTAAGTCTGACTCTGCCTATCGATGAAGGCAAAGTCGATCTCCGCGTTACTGGCGAACGCATCAAATAAATATTGACTTGCAAAGGCCATAAGATGAGTACGCCAGACCCAATAAAAGCTATAGAGCTAAGAATCAATCGCATCAATAACGTGCTACACATTGACTACCTCAATGAGGTTCACAGTGATGCAGAAGGCTACATCGATGCACTATATGAATTCAAAATCATAAGTGAAGAGACTTGGAGCAGTTTCAGTAAAGAAGCCCGAAAGACAAGAGACGAAACGCAGAAAAAACTAGAAAAGAAGGATGCCAGGAAACGCTGATTACGTTCACGATTTATAAGCCGCGCACCACTATCAACTCGGCTTGCGTAGGTCAGTCGTGACCGGGGTTAAACAGTGCGAATGCTAGCGTTTTAACGTTCATGTCGTGATGCGGTATAGGTGAAACCTATTCGGGCGTTGGAGTGCGCCTGCTCTTGAAGGCGGTAGGCATCCCAACCACCTTGCATGCTAAGGCCACCGGGTAGCTTCACAGGCCCTCTGTACTCTAAGGGTTTGCCCAACAGCTCACGCACACCGTGTTGATCCATTCCTAAGCGCGAACGGGGCCGGTAATCCACCCGCGTAGACTTCTTCCCTGTCAACAGATTGAATCAGAGTGATTATGACCTTCTCCAGCCGTTTGGTTTCAGCCTAAAACCATAGTGTTACGCCCGGAGTAGGGTATTGAATCAACTCTTCACAATCGCTCCCACTTATGGGGGCTGGAACCGTTAAGCCACCATTGGCCGTGAGTCGCCAGTACAGTGGGCTGGAGTCGGCCAAGAGCTGCCCCTGGTGATATGCTGCAGTCAATCATAGTCTGCCCCGGAGTGCCACTCAGCAATGCATAGCCGTCGGCCTAATACTAGAATCATGTATTAGCAGAGCTAATCTATCTGCCTCATATCCGAAAATATAATTAGCAAAGGACGGCTTTATGCACAGCATAGAACTACTTGAAATTTTCTTAGAATTAGCAAAAATCAGCAAGGCTGCATATGCCAGCCCAATATTCCATAAATACCATAGTTACAAAGGGAAGCCGTTTGATGACCAGAGAATAATCCACGGTTCTATCGGCAGAGGATTTTGCCGCATCTTCTGGAACACCGAATCGGTAGTAATATGCTTTAGAGGAACCCGGGAAAGTGTGGATTGGCAAATTTCGAATTTAAAGGCTTTTCCGGTTCAGCTGCGAGACTGCCCGGAAGCTTCCAATACTCTAGTGCACCGAGGATTCCAAAGTGCTCTGGACTATGATGACAAAACCACCAAAGTTCGCAGTCTTGATGCCATACTCCGCTGCCTAGAAGAGAATAACTTGTTAGATAGGAAGATAGCTATCACTGGGCACTCGCTCGGAGGTGCTTTAGCAATATTATTCGCGACCAAACTGCGAAGTTTACACCCTGACAAAGTTAAAGAAAATCTTGAATCAGTAATTACATTTGGATCGCCAGCTGTTGGCTTGCTTGCATTCAAAAAATTCTACGGAGAGCTGGGCGAGAAAACAGTGCGACTGATCAATAGCTCCGACGCAGTTCCTTTCACCCCGCCTTTCCTCTATCAGCATGTGGGGGCTGAAGTTTGGCTGCAAAACGAAGGTGTCTCAATAAGTGGCGGCTGGCTTGTGCGTCTTGTTAAAGCCCTAAAAGGTCCCGTATCGAATTTCTCATCCGACCATTCAGTAATACAATATATATTTAAATTGAAGGCCCTTATCAACTCAAACGTCATTAATATGGAAAGGTAGCTTTGCGCTGTCTTTGGCCTCACTGTTGGCCCTCGGCGGGGCTCGGCCAATAGCCAGGATGTAAGCGTCCGCTTCCGACCCAGAACTGACGGTCAGCAGCATCAATATCTTGGTCTATCCCCAATTGTTACAGGTATCGGTGGGCTACGGGATTCTTGTCCTGGGCCTCGGTGAAGGTCGCGTGCAGACACTTCGAACATTGCGGTGGCAGTGAGAACTGGAGTGCGATATCTGAGCCAACCTCGAGAACCTCAGACCGAAACCTGACCTTCTCTAGGAGCGCGTCAAACTCTCCTTTCTTCTGGGCGATGACCGGCGCTACTAATGCAAGAGCGATGGTGCGTATTGTGCTTTTGTTGCCTAATATCGCAAAACACCGGCGGTAAAAAGCACGGCGACGACGGAACGATGCTTTTTGCCGCCTGAGTGTATTTGCCTTGTTAGGACTCAACTTCCATCTCGCTCTCTGAGGACGAAAGCGGCTGTATAGTCATTTCTACAGCCTCTACTTCGTATGCATGTGATAATTCATCTGCAATAACTGGCTCCGAATAAGGTGTTGCCGTCGCCTTGTAACTTCGCTCGTTCATGTCACCAAGAAATTTGAGTGAGTCTGGCACATACTCTAGAGGTATATCTACAATAAATGCTGAATCGCCTGTTGCTTCAATGCTGGCTCTTTTTCCGGCCAGTTCAATCTCTACGCCAGTACTGGTCTTTCTGAAGGGTGCTATCATGCTCGTATCGCCAAAGTCAATAAACAGCAAGCCATCAATATCAATAGGTTCTTTGGGTTCACAGTTACAACCCGGATCAGGATCGATTGTTTTTGAATCATCGTGATAGAGCTTTGTGTGCTCAGTGAAATAGCTTTGCCAACTGTTCTTGTGAAACCACCTTTTCTCTTGAAAAATAAAATGATAGTCGCGGAGCTTTTGGTATTGAAGGGCAGTGTATTTTCCGCATTTTGGCGAGGGAAATACCACCGTTCGCTTCTCTTCCTGGACTGACTCCCAGTGAACCTCGGTCGCGAGATTCTCCTTTGCAACAGCCTTAATCTGCCCGATACTGTTAAGGCCTATTGAAGACGAAAGCGAATCTTCGAATGCCGCCTTCTCCGAGTCTTTAATCCCTGTTTTCTTTGATAGCTCATACGTCAATGTAGCACCGCATTTAGAACTGTCGTTAATTATGGGTGACCAGTATTCCGCTACGTCGCATTGGAGCACTGCATTACCCCTATCTAACTCAATAGTGAATCTTGCAATGTCTCTTCGTCCTAGAAAGTACTCAGCCATTTCATTCTCCTCCTGTGAGCTAGCCGTACCCGTGACATAGTCTGGTCCCAACTAGTTACTAGGCGACATGTTGTGTTGCGTTTTTCCTGGCGCGGTGGCATGTCGTATAACGTTCCTTGTCGTCCTGTAAGTCCATGTCTAGCCTTGGCATTGCCGCGGCAAACGCGACGACATTGCTCAGGAAGAATCGCGACATGGATGACGGCGCGCCGAGGCTGCTCGATCAGCCTCGGCAGCACACTAAGTGAAACTAGTCATTTGCCGTGATTCTGTCCATTGACCGCTTCTGGCCGACTCCGGTCTATCGTGACAGGCTGAAATCGGCCGATTCTGTTGAAAAAGTAGCGACCTCCCCATGCCGTTGGCAAAATTGCTCTGTCAGCGAGCGTGGGGGCGAACAGCATGATGGGACAGTTACCGAGAGGGCAGCAGCGTCTGTTCTACTCGTTCAATCTGGAAGATCACGTTCCGGCCCAACACCTCCTGCGCAGCATCGACCAGTGCTTGGATCTCAGTGATCTACGCGCCTATCTGGCGGATTTCTATAGCCCCATCGGGCGCCCTTCGATAGATCCGGAATTGATGGTGCGCATGCTGGTCGTCGGCTATTGCTATGGCATCCGTTCCGAGCGGCGATTGTGCGAAGAGGTGCATCTGAACCTGGCCTATCGCTGGTTCTGCCGGCTGGGTCTGGAAGACGAAGTCCCCAATCACTCGACCTTCTCGAAGAATCGCCACGGCCGTTTCCGTGACAGCGATCTGTTCCGCTGGTTGTTCAATGAGGTGCTGCGGCGCTGCATCGCGGCCGGCCTGGTAAAGGGGGAAGGTTTCGCCGTCGACGCCAGCATCATCAAGGCTGATGCCAGCCGACAACATGGAGTGGCTGGAGATGAAGTCGATTGGCGTGATCCTACGCTGAGCAGCCGCGCCGTACGCGAGTACCTTGAAGCCCTTGATGAAGAGGCGTTGGCTGAAACCCTCCCCAAGAAGATTTCACTCACCGATCCGCTGTCTCGTTGGACAGCAGCGCCAGGCGGCCCGGCTTACTTTGCCTACTCCACCAACTACCTGATCGACACCGAGCACGGCGTGATCATGGATGTGGAAGCGACTCCGGCGCATCGTACCGCCGAAGTCGACTCGACCAGGACGATGGTCGAGCGTGTCGAAGCGCAGTTCGATCTCACGCCGGAACGCCTCATCGGCGATACCGCCTATGGCACTGCCACGATGCTGGCCTGGATGGTCGAAGAAAAGAACATCGAACCGCACGTGCCGGTGTGGGACAAGACCGAGCGTAAGGACGACAGCCTCTCCAGTAACGACTTCCAGTGGAATCCAGAGACCAATGAATACCGCTGCCCGGTCGGCAAACCGCTGCGCAGTGAATGGCGTGCCTTCACCCAGAAAAGATCGCGTGTGACCAAGGCCAACACCATCATCTACCGCTCCAGCCAAACCGACTGCGCCACCTGTCCGCTGAAAGCGAAGTGCTGCCCCAATACCGCATTCCGCAAGATCGCTCGGAGCATCCATGAAGCGGCCCGTGACGTGGCGCGACGTATCGCCAAGACACCGGAATACCTCGTCTCTTGTTGCGAACGGAAGAAGGTGGAGATGCTGTTCGCCCACCTCAAACGGATCATGAAACTCGACAGTTTACGACTGCGTGGACTGACGGGTGCGACTGACGAATTCACCTTGGCCGCTACTGTGCAAAACCTGAATCGTATGGCCAAGCTGCTGCCTCACGGGCCACCGATCACGGGATAGGTACGCCTGCGGCGAGCAGAAACCCTCGAATTAACCCTCAGACCTGGGCAAAGAAGCTCAGTGAAACGCCGAAAGGCAACTTGAAGTGGCTTGCAGCCACTTCGACAGCAGGCACACCTGATCGGCAGGCTGCCGCTAAAGCTACTTTTTCAACAGAATCGGCCAAAAGCTGCCACTCAATGTGGCAACAAAACCAGGGACGATTCAGCATACTTCGCACTCAGGCCCCACTGAGTTGGCTAACAGCCCATCGAATGGCCACTTCGCAAAAAAGAAAAATAAAACCTACACGTTTGTGCACCAAGACAAACCAAATAACCCTGCCGTCTCAGCAAGGCCTTTTTGCTGGAGCCTCAATAGCTGCACGAATTATTAGAACTGTACATCGCTGACGTAATAAATTCCCATATCGACTTAACAATATCCGTATCGCCTAAAAATTTTGACAGATCGTATATGTGGATATTTCTAAGCAACGCCTCATCCACATGGCTAATCAGAACAGCAGAATTATCTGACACTAACAAAAAATCATTGATTTTAAGAAGCCATTCAGCGGGCTTTTTATTGACAAACGGATTGAGCAGTTGCTTAAGTTTGTGATGTTCGAAGCTTCCGCTATTGATAAACCTTATTATAAACTGAGGGTCCTTCAACAGTTTCTTAGGGATGGGGTAAACATTATTCACTGCCATTTTGTGATTGCCGCTTGTCGGACGGGTCAGCGGCAATCCTAAAATAATCAGGGTGATCGTACAGAATCCGCAATGAGGCTCAGTTGTTACAAACTCATCAGTACCAATCGACTGTCCATTGCCTTTAAACACTTTTCCATACATGACCACCCAATAATTGTTCTCCAACATAAAGTCCAACGCACACATTTCGGAATGCATATTGTCTTTTGTTTTGAAGGATCTAACGGTCTGATTCGGCAACTTGACTTTTGTGGTTGCGGACATCCCGCCTTTCATGTCATAAGCCACAAAATCATCTTCATCCGCCTCGTCACGGATCGCATCTATCGATGAAACGGTAGATGCTTTCATTTTACCTAAACAGATGGTTTTAACATCCGCTGTGGTCTTTCTCATAGACGCTTGCATGGAAGCGGTAAGATTATCCTTGTATGCTCGCAGGGGACATGGATTCGTAATACATAGCGGAAAATTCTCGCCATAATTCCAACTCCTGCCACATCCTGCATCGGTACATTGCATTTTCATCGTCCCTAAATGTTTTGTGACATGTGAGCTATAGCAAACATTTTCGAGATGTCAAACAGAGACTATCTCTTGCTGAAAGCTTGAAAGAGCCTGGAGCGGCAACCCATCTTCGAAGAGCCCATCATGGCCCAGCATCAATCCGATGCCGTAGTTAGAGGCCGAATATACGAGCGCGGACGTCCGCCAGTGGCAGTTTCCGGCCGAGGCTGTGTGAAAACGTTTTCGAGCAGGTTTGGCGGTCTGATTCGGAAATTCTGACTAACCAAGCGCCGGCAGATTTGACGTAGCAACGCAGACTTCAACACGGTGCCTGCGTTTTTACACAGCCTAGGTCGTTTGCTGCCGCTCATCACTGGCCGGAAACAACCCTGAGTCGTCACTTGGAAGAATCTCTCAAAGGCAACAAGGTCATACAGGCCATACTCCGAGCGTGACCTTGCAAACCCGATCTGACGGTTTGCGGACGATCACGTCTCGGCGAAGCAAAGGTACAAAATTTCGGATCGGTAGCAGCCTGACTGCAGAGTGCCCAGGATCGGCAAAAGCATTGACTGCGACAGCGATAGTGTCGTGAGATCGATTGGAAGGGCGCGCGCTAATTGATCTGCACAATGACCGGACCTTCCGTTACGACCGGCGGGTTCGCGTGGATATTCGAGGCATTTTTCTGAATCCAGTCGCGCGCGACTTTCAAGCTCTCATCGGTGCCGGTCTTATCCGTACAAACAGTTATCGATATACCTCCATTACCCGTATTTAGCAGTGTGTAGCTTATGAGGCCAGGCACTTTGCGCAGGGTAGCTTCGACGTCGGCCTTGCGCTGCTCTATAACATCGAAAAGCTCCTTGGCTCCAGTACCCAAGTAGGTTCTTATAACCGTATACATATTAATCTACTGTGTGAGTTACCGTCTGAATGCCAATCCAGATTCGCTGATGGCCGTTATCACTTGGGTTTCAGTTCGTCCCGATTTGTTCAGCTTAGCCAAACGTCGGCGACAAGCGAAATGTAACGACCACCGGCAGCTCCTGGCCGACTCCGGCCCACCACAACAGGCAGAAATCGGCCAGAAGCAGCCGGTCATACATTCACGTTTGGACACCTTAGCCGTTGCGGTACATGACATCTTCAGCGCCAACTTTCAGGGCGGTAATCCCTTCACGGGGCGGCAGGTTGCTTGGAACATTCACATCCCAGGCAAGACCAAGACGCTGAAGAAGCTGGATGAAGTGCCAACCCAGATCGATCTGGCCGGGGTAAAGGCCATGGCGAGCCGAGGCAGGGAACGCATGGTGGTTGTTGTGCCAGCTCTCACCAAAGGTCGGGATGGCGGCAATCGGAACGTCATGGGCCTGTACCCCCGCGCCATCCACCTGCCAAGTCTGCGGACCTTGGGTGTGGGCGAAGTATGAGATGAACCAGTGCATGGTTGTACAAGCCGCTACCCGGACCGACACGCCCCACACGAGCCAGGGCATGCCCCCTATCAGGTAAAGAGCAATCGCAATGGGGAGCTGCTGGAGCATCCAGGTCTTTTCAAGGAATTGGTAGAAGCGGTCGTTCGCTATCTCCGGGCCAGGATTAAAGCCAGGCGGATGGTCGAGCACGAACTTGCAGTGCAGGTTGTACCAGGCATCCTTGAGAAGGCCCTGACGGTGGGCTAGGTAGTCATGGCATGCAGGCTGCCGCTGTGACCAGTCTCGAGTGTCATGTGTGCGAATGGTCCAGAACGGGCCGCCGATGCCGACGATGGTCCCCATCCAAACCAGGAAGCGCTCAGTGGTTTTGGAACATTTGAAGCTACGGTGAATCAGGCGCCGATGAAACCCCACCGAGTGCCCCGCACAAAGGGTCACCGCACTGAGTACGATGAAGATCAGGAACGCGCCCCAGCTAAAATAGAGGGGGGCCAGTACTAAAGCGCTGGTAAAGATGAAGCTGTTCCAGAGCGAACGCCACTTGTCCCAGACAATGGTTCCTGTCAGCGGGCTGGCCCCATTGTTCAGCACCAGCGAATTGACTTTGAAAGCGCCGGACGCAGCACCTGCGTGAGTGGACATCAGAAAACCTCCGATAGGACATAAGCGATGGCCAGTAGCGGCAGCGCGATCATGCTTGCCGAGCAGGCAACAAGAATCAGGTACTCGAAGTAATGCCTGGGCGTGGGACATACCGAGCCAGACGGCAGTATCTCGGCGCGAACCTCCGCCACTCTGCGCTCAAGCAGCTCCGGATAGGAGTAGCCCTGATACAGCGTTCGGCTGTGCCTCCCGCGCACGAATGCTGAGAAGCTGCGTTTGGGAACGACACAGGTGCCCATGCTGACCAGCGGGAGGCAGAACAGTGTGCTGAGAGGATTGGGGTACCTGCCAGCGGCAAACTCCCAGGCGGCCATTTCGAATTCGCCCGTTGGACGGAACGGGTAGCCGGTAAGGACATGGTGGATGTCGTGGAGAGGCAATGCTCGGCGGCGCCACTCGAAATTTGGAAGGTAGACCTTCAGGTCGCGGCAACCTAAGGGGGACCAGCGTTTGTCACTCATGCCTCCATCGACGGGGAATCCATGATGGCTGTAGAACTGAGCGACTGCTTCTTTCAGTGAAGCATCCGGATCGATTTCCATATCGCCTGACTCCTTTCAGGTTTGCAGGGCTGTGCGGGCCGCGCAGACGAGCGTTGGGATGGATGAGCCTCATGGACGCGAGGCAGGATACCATCGGCTTCGTCATTGTTGACGCAGCAAGAGTATGGATCAACGGGAATGTTCTCAGTAATCACAAACGCACGATGCCCTCTTCTGGCTGACAGACGCCGGTCACGGAGAGCAGGAATTGGCCGCTTCCGGCTTGTAGCTATTCAACAAATGCCCTGGCACTCTGCGCCTAACCAGAAAGGATGATTTGCCATGGAGCACACAAAGTTACGCAATGCTGGAGACTTCAAGAACAAGTCGGTCGTCGAGTACGCCACGATCAGAGTCGAGATGCCCAGCAGGTTGGTTCCTTCGAATCTACGTGATGGTCACTATCGGGACGACGACGTTGTGAAGGGATTGTATTCGACACCCACTGGCCGGCTCTCATACAAGACGCTTTACCTCGACAGTCGTGAGCTGGCGGAGCAATTCGCTGAGTATCTGACCCGTCTCTTTCGGAGCAGAATTTACAGTAACGATTTTGAGATAAAACTGGAAGTTTTGACAACTACGCAGACGGTCACGGCAACAAAGGGCAAGATCAAACACTCTGCAATTGTAAGGGAGACAATCTCCAGACCAGAATGATATGAGAGCGCTTCGATTGGAGCTGCTACCGCCCGCAGTAATGATTTCCGCGGGAATGCCACATACCAAAATCTACTAGTAGGGCACTACTCGTTACGTTCATTATTTTTAGTGGAGAGTTGGTTAGTGAGTCTACTAGATAATGCCATTCGCTCGATTCAAGTTGGCCTAGATGACTATCAGTCTGATGAGCGATTAGTTTCTAGTGTTAGGAATATTTACGCAGGCATTTTGTTGCTCTTCAAGCACAAGTTGTTTTTGTTGAGTGGAAAGGAAACCAATGCAGCCTTGATCAAGCAAAGTGTCGTGCCTACCTTAGACTCACAGGGAGCGGTGGTCTGGAAGGGAGTTGGTAACAAAACTATTGATGTCGCTGGAATTAAAAGCCGATTTAAATCTCTTGGGATTCCTGTCGACTGGAATACATTTGATCGTATCAGCAAACATCGCAACGAGATAGAACACTCTTTTAGCCCTCTATCCGAAGATGAAGTTTCTGAGCTGTTAGCGGATTGCTTTATAATAATCAGTCGATTTTTATCGGATAATCTAAACTTGGATGCTAGGGGAGTGCTTGGCGACGAGGCCTGGCAGATTCTTCTGCATGCCTACGAGGTATATGATTATGAAATCAAAAAAAATTCCTTAGCCATAGACTCTCTAGTATTCCACCATGATGTTATCAAAAGAGTATTCGTGGAGTTTTGCTGCATTAGCTGCTCGTCGCCCCTTGTACAACCAACTCGATCAGGCGCGGCAGAAGACGCAACGTTTTGTTGCGCTGAATGTGAAAGCAAATATAGCTACGATGATATTTGCAATATGGGGGTGCCTGACTTGTACATAAGATCATTCTGGGCTGGGCTTGATGAAATTAGCCGTCCGTTTTCTAACTGTGAAGTTTGTAATCAGGGATTATATTTAAAAGAATATCGCGTTTGCACCGCATGCGGATGCATCGACTAAGTGAGATGGCATGGATAACCATCAGTGGCAAGCATTCCGCTGTTTTCCACCCTGCGCGAACTTAAGAGCCATGTAGGGTGGACAGCGCTTTTTTGTCCACAACTTCTACGACTGACCCCAGGAAAGTTAGCTGCCAGTGGTTGGAGGCAGCAACCGGCCAGGAGCGGACAGCAGCCTAATAAATAAATCTGCCCTAGTTTTTCATGCACGTTTTCGCATGCGGCTAATAAATACCGTTTCACTAGTAGTAAAGGTGTTCTTCGCTTTCAGCCAGTCGGTGACCGGATGCCCTTCTCTATCTTCATTGCCGGTTATTCTTTGTGCAACATAAACCCCGAATGGAATCCACGCAGCGAGAACCCCAAGACCACCTGTGGTTCCTGCTAGTGCGGCGGGAATTAATGCTCCGGCCAAGCCCAGAATATCCCGCTTCTTTGCTCCTTTTTGGATGTATTCAAATTGCTTAACCCTCTCGTTGATATCAGAGATGTATTGATTGGTTGCATTGGCCTCAAAATTGCAGTCTCTTAATATTTTGTTAAGTCTTGATATCTCTTCAGCTTGAAATGCATCGAGTACCTCGTGAATCGGCGCCGCATTATCCAGAACTAGTAAATCACTTATAATGGTGTCGAGTTTCGTAACAGGGTCTATGAAGTTTTTGTTTGGAACTCCGGTTATAAAGCTGGCGGCGGCAGTTGCCATTGCTTCGACATTCGCGCCACCAGCATCTGTAGGGCAGAAGTTAGCATTCAACGCTGCTGACCACTCAACAGAGAGCGTGCTGTACATCAGCAATGGATTAAGATTCTGGCCAGTTGCGGCAGATACCATTTCTGCAAGCAGTCTTGCTGAGCCGTGTTGCAGACCTGCAACCGCTCCTAACGTTGAATAGTCTGCTTCTAGGGCGGACCAACTAGCACCGAAATGGTCGCGGGCAATCCTTAAGAATTTGCGCTCAAGATTTTCAGCGTCACCAATCATTAGGTCCAATAGTTTTCTTCTGGACTCATTGTCAATTGGTGGATACATCAAGGGGTTTCTTCTCCTCGATTCTTGAATGGTTGCTACCGCGAGCTGCCTATGCATTACGGCATTGCTGGAACATAGCTCTAAGTGCTCCGCCAATCCTTTTGGGTCATATTTATGTAGATCATGCGGAAGCACCAGCGTTACTCGTCGCCTTTCGATTAAAGCTCTCAAATCGCTGCTTGTGATTTTGAGATGCTTTAAGAAAGTCTCAAAGTCTCCTAATGGCGGAGCAATGTATATGTCGCTATAGGTTGTTAGATAGTTTCGAATATTGCCTGGCGTGCCTAACGAGCAGTCTATGAAGCACGCAGTACCAGAATCTCTACGGACATCAGTTGCAGTAGGGGCATCGGTAAAAAGTGAGATGCGGGAATCAAACCACCCTTGTTCACTTTCATCATGGACATCTAGCACTGCAGTTGGCCAAGCTGTTCGCTCGCGATATGTGGAAAATTGAGCAGCGGTGAGCGAGGGAGGTGTGTCGGCAGCCTTAAATTCGGTATCGATGTTAAGTCCGAGGTTGGCAACGGCTATGTTTACTTCCGTAATTTGGTCAGGGCCTAAAGGTTTGATTGATTTGAAAATTAACTTGTCAGGGAAATCCTGAATATTGAACTCTGGAAAGTTTTTCGGCAGTTGTCGCTTGATTTCCAGATAGAATTGAACAGCGTTCAGCGGGGCACCATGTAACTGCGATAGTTGCTCTACTGTGCGAGCGGGTAGACGAGTTGCACCCGGCGGTGGCGTCGCTATCAAATCTACTTGATAGGCAATTACTCTACAGCGCTCATCAAACCATTTTTTTAGAGGCGTTCCGTCTGAAGTGATAGCAGTCGCGATATCGCTACAAGCTATATAGTACCTGCCATCTTTCTCCCATAGCCCCTGCAAGTTAAAGTCAGGCTGGGTGAGTAAAAGTCTTTCATACGACACTTGGGCATACCCTTTTGCAAATCCGAATTTCGTCACGTGATTCTCCCTTTCTAGAATGGGCAATTATTTTTATTGGGCGATGATAGGTATTACCAAGTACGTTAGAGTTATAGATTGCCTTCTAAATATAAGCTGTTATTCTGCCGCATGCAGACTGTTTTGGTCAGCATTCGAACACGTCAAAACTTCAGACGCCCCTGTCTCTATTGGAAAAGAGGATAGATTTATTTATCGGCCCGCACGTCCGCTACTGGCCGCCCCCTGCCTTTCATGACCGGCAATTGTCGGCCCTCTGCAGTCGCTCCACGATGTCTACGAAGTCTGATCCCAATTCAGACCTCCACTGTGGCGATTCATAGCAGCGTGCTGTCGTGATCCACGATGCTCGGCGGGTGAAAGATGAGCTTCTTATCCGACATGCCTTCAGCAGCATAAATCCCGTAGCTCTCGCAACTCAGCATGGGCAGGTATTGGTACCCGCTATCCACCAGCTCTTGGTGTAGAGCTACCAGAGCCGGTGAGCCGTTGGAAAACGTCGCCTCGTATGAGCCGAGACTTCCTGCCATTTTCCCGGTAACGACCTCCCCAACGGCTACATGCCAGTTATCGGAGCGAAGCTTGGCAACGTTATGCAGGGCGAGCCTCAGCAGCTCATCCAGATCGTCGCTGGATTCAGCGTGGACAGTGAGCTGGATGCTGACTGGGTTAGTCATTGGAAGAGCCTCCGGATAGGTAGCATCAGGCTACGATCTGTGCTGCTGCTTGCGCAAGGCTGTTGCGGATGCCTCGGGATTACTATCAGTGTAATTCGACGGTAGCCATTAACCCCAAAGAATCCGCTACCGGCCAAAAGCTGCCGACGAAACTAGGCCAACTCAGTGGAGCGCGGAGTCTTTCTTCTCAGTCATCCACCTCCTCAGTATCTTGCGGAAGCGTCTCCCTCATCTCGCTGGCCAGAGACAAAGCTACTTTCGCAAAGCTCTCCAGCCTATCGGCTCGATTGAGCATGGCCTGTTTATTTGCCTCTTTTTGGCGCTTCAGCAAGCCTTCTGCGACGAATCTTGAGACCCGCAATTCCACTGTTGCTTCCAAGCCGCCCTTGACGACCTCCTCTAGCCATGGCTTGACCACGTTGACTGACCGTTCGGCGGCAACGCTGAGTGCGCAACGGATCAGCTCCCTGGCCGCGTGATCGATGCCGATCGCGAACTCGAAGAGTTGCTTCTCGTCCTCTGAAGCACCTTCAAGCTCTTCGCTGCTGGGAGGGCGCGCGAAAAATCTGAGTGCATCTGCCTCATTCACACCTAAGGAATTGAGCGTACGCAGCAGTGGGTCTAGCTCCCTCAGCGGCCGCATGTACGGAGGCAAGGTGTACCGGTGTGCCCAGAGTTTCAGGATGACATCCACGCACTCCGCCACCGCTGAATCGCGCGCGGTTTCGGGCGCATCCTCGGCAGCGGAGATTTTCTCGGCTACTAGGTGCGCCATCCATTGGGCAGTGACATCGTCGCCGAGCGTCAAGCCGGCAACGATCCGCTTGCCGAGCTCGATGACAGCCTTAGAGCGATCTAGTGATTCCATCGTGTCCGATCAAGTAGTAGCGGTTGTAGGGATAGTTGTAGAAGGAGTAGTCATCGCTGGCTGCCTCCTCTTTCGGTGGCTTGCGACGAACCTTGACGCAGACAATCAGAGATGTGCTCGGGTGCCCATCCAACAGTGCGCGAATGAATTTGTCGTCGGCGCTGAGCCGAGTGCCGGTCAGGACATCGCGCTCCTCCCCGTAGCCTGTGCTGCGCGACCACGATTCGCTTCTAGCCTTGCCACCCCCTGGTAGCGTCCACGATCGCGCGTCTGGATCCGTCATCGGATTCAGGACATTGAGGATTTCCTGACAAGGCCGCGGGCCCGGGTTGGCCACCTTGCCAGCCCATGGGTCATATTCGTCAAGGCTCAACGAGTCGCTTTCCGTCTTGACCCAGCCGAGCAACCTCAGCTCTGGATCATCAACCTCCTCCCGATGGTCGATGTGATCCGCGTCTGGAAGATAAATGTCTCCTGGGTTAGGGCTAGTCTGCATGGCGGCTAGGAGGGCCGCCGCATGATAAGACGGAACGAGTACAGACCTGATCGACACCGTTTCACCGTTGGCCGCATCGGTGGTCGTCCAATGGCCCCATAGGGCCGTCATGCCATCGTCAGTTGTCAGTTGATCATCCAGGTACTGTTTATCGACATGCCAACACCATGAGGCATCTGATCGATCGCTACCCGACGAGGCGGCCTTCAGGATCTCAGGATCGCGCCGGTCCGCAAGCCACCTGCCATCACCGCGAGTGAGCAACTGACCTCTCAACCAATCGTCGAACGGATCCTCTTCCTCATCAGCGCGACGGCGTACAGGCTTGGTCTCCAAGAGCTGACCAGCGACGAACATCATGGAGTGATAGGACTGGTAGACGACTAAGTCCTCAACTCTGGGCATACTTCCATGCGAGTGGTTTGTCTCTTGCCATCGAATTAGTCCGCGTTTATGGCGTTGATCATCTATGCGAAGGCGAGACCCTAACGACATACGACCACGCAAGACTGCCCGTGCTCGTTGTTCGATCGACTGTTGATTCAAACCGAAGACGCGGCCCAATGGTGCGAACCAATGGGGGCCGATGTCGATACCGAAGAAGTACCTCTCGTCGTCTGAGGCTTCGTCATCCGAGTCCTCGTCATCAACGATCTCATACTCGCCATGAGCATATACTTCCATGGCAAGCGCAGAGCGGTTTGCGCCGTTCGCGATGGCAAGCAGATCCGAGGGCAGCGGAGTAACTTCGTTCAGGCGCCTCAATGTATCCGAGGCAAAGTGCCGGATGACGACGTGCCGCTCCCTTACGGCTGAGTCAAGAAACCCTAGAAAAGGAGCAACGGCATGAGGTGCGTCTATGGCGCCCCGTGCCAAGGCAATGCAGAGCCATTGGCGGGCATGCCACTCATAAAAAAACAGGCCGCCGTCAACGAATGGCTGCGGGGCGGCGCTCGATGCGCGAGTGGCCAGCACGGACAACAGCGATTGCCAGTCGAGCTCAAGACAGTTGCGGACGCAGTGGGCGTGTTCCCAGCGTTCCGAAGTGGACGGGCGCGCCAGACCCGCCCATAAGTAGCCGGCTAAGGCTTCCTCGCAAGAGGATGACGGTGCGAGCGATTTGTTCCAAGGGCCATCGCCGTCCTCGCCTTCGAGAATTCCTTCAAGCAGATCAAAGCCGAAGCTCAACACTTCATCGGCCTCGTCGCTGGTCAAGTGCCGCGAGAGAGGCTCCACCAGATGGAACAAGTCGTTCGCATCAAGTGTGTCGAGCTGCGACAGGTATCCCTTGATCCGAGCTGACGCGACGTCCTTCTCCACGATGATGCCCTCTGCATAGAGACCATCAAATGGGCCCTTAGAACCCCAACCGCGGCGCCCCACTCGGTTGGGCTCGCTTGTAGCCAGCAAAAGGGCTGCCTTTCTGAGTTCGCTGCGGACAGACAGGAGCCTCTTGCTCGGCTCGGAGAGGTGCCTGATGACGTCCATGAAGCTGAACACACTGAACTCGTCGTCCAACTGGATCGCACGGAGGTATCCGTCGATCTCCGACAGTTTCGCGCGCCGACAGCCTTGCTCATAGAACTCGCGAATGTACGAACGAAAGTGAACTTTCTTGAGCGATTGTCGTGCCGCGAGAACCGCAGCTGCGTCGCAGAGATCGACGTCGTTGAAGATGGCATCCCAGTCAGGCTCCTGCGCCTCATTGCGGCGCCCCGACCAGGACGCGCGAGCAGCAGTCACCGACTCGCCGGCTCCTTTGGCCGCAGAGGCCTGAAGCAGCCTTTCCAAATCTGGAAGCGACATCGCCACGGAGTCGGCCAGAGCCTTAAGTTCTCGACAGGAAGGCGTTTCGTGGGGCTGAATACGGAGGAATCGGTAGGCGATCCGCAGGATTGATCTTTTCCGATTGTTGTCGGATTCCACTCCGATGGCGGCTTTGATGTCACTGATGCGCTTCCATCCCGCCCCGGTGCCACTCAGGGCTACCGCGGCCTTTTGGGGAAGGAGTCCTCGGTTGATCAGACTGTAGATTGCGACGGAAAATAGCTCGCCAGCAAAACCAAACTCTCGATCCCGCCAGCGGCTCAAAATTGCGAGACTGGATGAAGGACAAAGGCCGACCAAGCCTTCGACTAACCGGTCCCAGTCCATGTATTTGTCTCGGGCCATGTGCTCGTAGCTAAGCTCGGCAATCCTGGCCAGTCGATAGGCGGTCCGAGGCCTGGCCTGGTCCGGGCAATGCGCAGCATCCGTGAGGTCCAAGAACGTTGTCCATCGAGAGAGGTGCTCCTCTCCGATCTTGCTGGCGATATCGATCGCCTTGTTGAAAAAGGCAGTCGCTTCCGGCCTGCTCACGCAAAAGATGGCGCGCGCTAGCTCCTGAAGATCGTCAACCTGTGTCTCCGCATCGCTGCGCGACGCGGTAAGCTGATCGAACGCCTTAGAGCTGAGTCGCAGTGAGAGGTCGCCCATCCCTGCTGTTCGCGCGGCGATATGGCACATCCTCGTGAGGGTGCTTGAGTAGATGCGGTCGTTATTGTCGACCCACTTCAGCAGTGCGTCGATCTGAGCAGGCTTAACGGAGCCCGCATCGCGAAGGATCTGTACCCATTCGATGGCAACCGCCTTCTCCCAATTGAAGTTCCGCTGATAGTCACGCGACGACGCAGATTTTGTCTGTCCAAGCGCAAGCTCGACTTCGTGATCAAGGTTGAGAGGCTGGCGGCCACAGGCGATTTCAGCGGCCAAGATGAACCAGGGGAGGACGCCCCCAGTCATTTGCTGCAACTGGGACGCTTGTTGGCTCTTAACAGGAGATCCCTTCGTCTCAAATTCAGGGCGAACATCTTTGGGCGCCAGATCAATCAACTCAATTCGTTTTCCGCGCAGAGCGGCTTCCAAAGCGTAGGCCCGAATGAAGTCCGCTCGCTCGTCATCGAAGTCATGGAGCTGGAGAGGCGGATCTTCTGGCAAATACCGGCATATCGTCTCTGCCCAAGTCGCATCGTCGCGCGGGAGGCATCTGAGGGCCAGAGTAATTGCAGACCGGACTCCGCCTAGTACGTTTCCCCTGGACCTCCATGAGTGATCTTCCTCGGGTAACTTGACCTTAGGGTCGACCAAGATGCCCATCAGATGGCGCAGCGGCTCAGCCGGCAACAGATGTGCGTTCCGGGCCGATTCGGTTACTAGGCCCAGCATCATCCAAGCATCCCCCTCGGCGTGCTCGGCGAGCTCATCGATTCCCTTGAAGTCCCCGACGTCCGCAAGTCGGGCGGCCACGCGTTTCGTGGTTCTCAGTACGGTGGACTTGGGATTCCATGCTTTCAGGAATTGTGCAGCCTTAGCTGGGCCCTGCAATCTCAGGACTCCGATAGCAAGTTCGGCGATATCGGCGTCGTCAATCTCGTCCTCCTTGCGGCGCTTGGGTGGCAGCTTGCTCCAAGCGATCAACGACTCCCATGCCATGCGTAACCTGCTTCTCGCCTCTGGGATGAGGTCATCGTATCCGGCGAGCAGCGCCGCCTCGTACGCGTGATGAGAGCCGAGGAATCCGCCGCCGAACGTGCGCCTGGAGACCATTTCTTCGATGCGATCTGGCGCAAGCAGAACGCAGGCAATGTCAGTGTTATTCTGGATAAGCGTGTTCTGGCGGGCCTCGCCGGCCACCTCGCCGCCAACCTTCAGCGCGAGCTTGGCGGCAGCAACATATCGCCCCTGCTGCAAGCATGCTCTGAGCGCGAACATCAATCGCTGCAGCTCGACGTCTCTTCGCTCGAGAGGATTGAGCTCGGGCAAGCTCTCATTCGAGAGCGCCAGGGCGATCAACTCGTCCATTCGGCCAGCCGACAGCAGCAACTGCGGCAGCGCCGCCGCCACATAAGAGCTGGTCGCCGCGAGCGGTTTCAGCTTTGAAAGAAACGCATCGAGTGAGGCCGCATCGGGCTTATACGTTTCATTGAACCAAGTCTCTGCAGGTTCGTCAGTGAAGTGCAGACCTGAGTCTTTGACGAAGAGTGGCCGCCCGAACTCTGTGGCAAACGTACGGACGGCGCTCTCGGGAACACCGGCGATTTGGGCCAAGATTGAGATAGGCACCAGGGGGCGGAGCACCGCGAGGCCCTTGCAGATGAGATCTATCTGATTCGCTTCTGTCGGGCCCCACTCGGCTTTCAGCCTGTCGATGGCTTTCGTCAGCAGACCTCCGATCGCGTGCTGGACCGTTGTGGGTGTTGGCCCCAGGGCCCTGAGCATGTCACCGATGGGTGGGGTGCCATCCATCGCCAGTGCTTGAACGCGGGGGTTATCACTGCTGAGAAAGGCGAATTCCGCAGCCTCCGCGTCCGTCGCCTCTGGATAGCTCAGCCGTAAGTGTGTGGCAGTCTCAGCCTTGGAGAACGACTCCAGCTTAATCACGATGGCGTCGAGGGGAGCTCCCAGGTGGCTCTGCCGGTGTGATCTGCATGTGAATGCCAAACGCACCCCGTCGGGCATGTCCGTGTTGATCAAGTCATGAACAAAGGCACGCTCACCGATCTCATGTGCCGCCATGTACGCGTTGTCGGCCGCATCGACGATGATGCAAAGACTCGCCTGAGGTGTGCGGGCTCTAAGAAGATCAATGGCCTGCTTGAGCCGAGATACGAAGGCCCGCATGAACTGCTTGGGGTCCGTGCCGCCGGACGGAATCAATGGCAGGCAAAGCTGCTGTCCTGAGAGCTCGTTCGCAATTTGGACGAGGGCATCGCGGTACCGATGGCGATACTTCAAGGCTTGGCGATAAGTCCCGTCACCGAAGCAGTCGTACAGAACCGCCACCGAACCAGCAGGCATGGCACGGGCAAGGTAAGCAGAAAGAGTCGACTTGCCCACGCCACCGTCTGCGTGGATGACAACAGGGCGTTGTGCGGTGAGCAGCGTCGCCAGAATGTCTGCCTGCTGCGCTCGTGGAAGTACCTGCCTCGGCTCCGAGATCAACGAGGGCGCCGGCAGGAGATCGATTTCGGTCACCCGCATTGAGCGGAGTACGTCGTAGAGTCGGACGGAGCGGTCCTTCGCTCCCTCATCGGTTGCCCGGCGGGTGACCAGCTCCTTCAACTGGAGCGCTGCCTCGGTGTCCGGTTCGGACAGGTATGCGCTCAGGTCCTGACTTAGGAGATTGCGCTGTTCCCATAGATCCGGTTCACCAGCTTCAACTGAGAACGCGGAGAAGAAGCTCTGTACGTTACTGCCAGCTGACGCCGCGTAACGTTTCAGCAGCTCGTCAATTTCACGGTGCCGCGGCGCTGTCGCCCCCGCAGCGATATCGGCCAACGCCTCCAGAACAGTTCCATCCATGGGCCTGTTCGTCAGAAAAATGAACTGAACCTTATTCACCAGGGCGTCCAGGCCAAGCGACGCCTCCAACTTCTCGAAACGCGCTGCAAAACCCTCGATGGTTCCTTTGAGGCCGCTTGCCGTCCAAGGAACTTGCGCTTGCCTGGACGAGTGTTTGAGCTGCACATAGCGGATGGACTTTGCCGCTATAACGTCTTCGCTCCCGTAGTACAGGCCGACGTCAATGACCTCGTCGCCAGCGCTCGTAGACGCATCCCCCTCGTCCAGTGACGCTCCTTCGATCGCCACCGCGACCAGGCCACCCGCCACGGCAAGCAGCCCGAGGCATTGCCGGGCGGCCCATTGATAGTGGAACTGATCGCCGCTTCTGGAGGGGCCTACAGAGCCTTGTTTCGCCATATTATCTGCACTCCCTGCATCCGCCTTTTTAACGGAGTTTACAGGCCCGAGATGCCCTCGGTAGATCTGCCTACGGCCAGTTCCTAACTTCAAACGTTGTGGCGCGCTTTCGGGCGTCGAGTTAGCAACGTGAAGAACCGCCTCGCTGCATGGCAGGCGTTGGCCACGGCGGCTCGAACGACTGCAATTGGCCGGTTTCTGCCTTTCGCCAACGGCAGCCATGGGGCGAGAGCTTCCGATTGTCATTTGCCGCTCTGGTCGGTCGCTGCCAGGAGGACTCCCAGCTACAATGAAGCTATCGTAATCGCTGCAGGTATCTCGCTTGAACGATACAACTGTCTCCGAAGCTGAAATGCGCCGCGCATTTGGACTTGATCACATCCCCCCAGAAACAACCAACGCCCAAATCCAATCCCTTTTTCATCCATACGCTCGTCGAACTGAGCGTGCGAAAAAATGGTGGCCCTCCTTTCCGCTTCGAGCACCGCTCGCGCTCTATCAGCACGCTCACCGCGCAGCTTGAGGCCGAGAAAGCCGCCCGGGAGAAGAGGTATGAAGTATGGGTCGCGTTAGGCATCAGGCAGGTTTCAACATAGCGATGGCCTGAACGGCGCACCGTATCTAGACCGGATCGCCTACCAGGACAGCCGCGGTCATATCCCCCTCACAGTCTTCGCCTGGCAACCATTTCATGGTCGCGCCCTGGCCAACCAGGTCGATGTACAGCGCACGATCACATCCGGCCATGGCGCCCTTGGCCACCGCCTCCAGTTGCGTCTCGCTCCAGGAGATCACTTCGTAGCTGAACACTTCGGCCACAAGATCCAAGCCAGTATCGTGCTGCAGGAGCGAGGCATACGCCTCGGTGCATGTGTTTTGCACACGGCTACAGCGAATCTCCACGGCGTTGGTACCGGGCGGCTCGTAGCCGGCCACCGTTCGCCAGCCACCCCATAGTAGTAAACCGTCAGGCTGCTCAAGCACCGACAATGGCGGCAGCGTCACTGTGTTTTCGAGGGGCGTTGGATGGATGAACCAGAGAACCGTATAGGTCGCGATCAAGACGGAGGCGAGAGAGACAACGACATAGTTGAGGTAACGCATAATCGAATCCTTTCGAAGTTGGCCATCTTGGCTGGAAAAATAATAGTCACTGTTAAGCCGTCGCGTCGATAAAATTCAAACGTAAAGACCTCCCGGCGCAAGCAACCAACACGCACAAATCCAGGGTCGGATCGGCCCCATTTTTGCGGTATTTTTCGCGTTTTCATATGCAGTACAGGCAGCTTGGCGACAGACCTACTGCGCAACTTACTGCGCAGCAAAATGTGGATAAGCCTGTGGGTACTTCCCTGTAGCTCTTGCCGTTAAAGGCCTACAGGCGAGTGCGCAACTTCTTGCGCAACACTGCGCAAGAAGTTGCGCACTTTTTTGTGATCCGGTGCACTTTATGACCTTTCTGTCATTTTAGGTCACGCTAAGTAACTGGTTTAATTGGTATTTATAAAGATGGCACGCTTATCGCCTTCTACTGGACTCCCGGATCGCTACAGATCCATGACCCAAGGCAAGGAAAGCACTCATGCCAACACCCGCGTATCTGTCCCTCGAAGGCACCAAGCAAGGCCTGATCACCGCCGGCACCTTCACCGAAGATTCGGTCGGCAACATCTATCAGGAAGGTCATGAAGACCAGATCCTGGTTCAAGCCTTCAACCACCAGGTCATCATCCCGCGCGATCCGCAGTCCGGTCAGCCGACTGGCCAGCGCGTACACAAGCCGCTGATGATCACCAAAGTCTTCGACAAATCCTCGCCGCTGATCTTCAACTCCCTGACCTCCGGTGAGCGTCTGTCCAAGTGCCGTCTGGAGTGGTACCGCACTTCCTCCACTGGTACTCAAGAGCACTATTTCACCATCGAGCTGGAAGATGCCGTGATCGTCGACGTGCAGTCGCGCATGCCGAACTGCCAGGACCCAGGCCTGTCGCACTTCACCCACCTGGAAGACGTGTACTTCACCTACCGCAAAATCGTTTGGACCCACGAAGTCTCCGGCACTTCCGGTTCCGACGACTGGCGTACCCCGATCTCCGCCTAAGCACTGGCTGAGTTCGTGTCGCACCGCTTCGGCCAGGCATCGTCCTGGCCGTTGCGTTTCATGGAACGATAACTCCCAGAGCCCAGGCTCATGGAACGGAGGAACAACGAATGTTCGCCCCTGCCAACCAGACCCATTTCAGCCTGAGCATCGAAGGCGTCAGCCACGATCTGCAGGTCCTCGAATTCAGCGGCCGCGAGGCGATCAGCCAGCCTTTCGCGTTCGAGTTGGAACTGGTCAGCGAACGTCCCGACCTCGACCTGGAAAGCCTGCTGCACCAGTCGGCATTCCTGGCGTTATCGCAAGCCAGCAACGGCATCCACGGGCAGATCTACCGCATCGCCCAGGGCGAATCCGGCAAACGCCTGACCCGCTACCACATCACCCTGCGCCCGCAACTGGCCTACCTGGCGCACCGCACCAATCAACGGATCTTCCAGCACCTGACGGTGGAGAAGATCATCAGCCAAGTGCTCGAAGAGCACGGCATCCAGGCCAACGCCTACCAATTCCAACTCGGCTCGATCTACCCCGAGCGCGAGTACTGCGTGCAGTACGACGAAAGCGACCTGCACTTCGTGCAGCGCCTGTGCGAAGAAGAGGGTATTCACTACCACTTCCAGCACAGCGACCAAGGCCATGTGCTGGTCTTCGGCGACGACCAGACACCCTTCCCCAAACTCGCACCCACCGCCTACCAGCAGGACAGCGGCCTGGTCGCCGACCAGGCGGTGATCAAGCGCTTCGGCGTGCGCGTGGAAACCCGTACCAGCCGGGTGACCCGCCGCGACTACGACTTCGAAAAGCCCAAGCTGCTGATGGAGGCCGACGCCAAGAGCGAATTCGTCCCGGATCTGGAGGACTACGACTACCCCGGCCGCTTCGTCGAGCGTGAGCGCGGCAAGCACCTCAGCCAGCGCGCCCTCGAACGCCACCGTCACGACTTCGAACTGGCCCAGGGCGAAAGCGACCAGACGCTGCTGGTGTCGGGGCACTTTCTCGCCTTCACCGACCACCCGCGCCCCAGCTGGAACGACCTCTGGTTGCTGACCGAAATCCACCACGAGGGCAAACAGCCCCAAGTGCTGGAAGAATCAGTCACCGACTTTTCGCTCCCCTCGCCCTCCGGGAGAGGGGCTGGGGGTGAGGGTCGCCCAGACAACGCGGACTTCCAGCAAGGCTACCGCAACCACTTCACCGCCACCCCCTGGACGGCGCCCTACCGTCCCAGCCTGGAACACCCGAAACCGCGCATCCTCGGCAGCCAAAGCGCCGTGGTCACCGGCCCCGCCGGCGAAGAAA
>CBIHLQ010000034.1:0-63347 GCA_966210885.1 uncultured Pseudomonas sp. | reverse complement strand
GCCCTGCCCTCCCCCATGCCCCGCCATTGGCACGGCGGCGATGCCTTCAAAACCCACCTGTTCAATGCCATGTCGGTGCTGTTTCCCGATGGCGAGCGCTTCTTTATCGAGTCCGTGCGGCACTTTCGCGGACAAATCGAAGATCCGTTGTTGCAAGAGCAAGTGCGCGGTTTTATCGGCCAGGAGGGCCACCACAGTCGCGAGCACCTGCGCTACAGCGAGCGCCTACGCGAGCTGGGCTATGACATCGATTACCTGGAGCGCGGCCTGCAACGTCGCCTGGGTTTCGTGCAAAAGCATCTGCCCGCCGAGTTGCAACTGGCGGCGACCTGCGCGGTGGAACACCTCACAGCGATCATGGCCGATGCACTGCTCAAGGACCCGCAGTGGCTGGCCGGCGCCGACCCGCAAATGGCCAGACTCTGGCGTTGGCATGCCCTCGAGGAGACCGAGCACAAAGCGGTGGCCTTCGATGTGTTCACCCAGACCAGCGGCAATCTATGGCTGCTGCGCCGAGCGATGTTGCAGAGCACGTTCTTCTTCACCGTCGACACCCTGAAAGGGCTGACCCATATGCTCAAGCGCGACGGTTTGCTCTGGAACTGGCGGGTTTGGCGCGATGGTTTGAGCTGGCTATGGGGCAAGAACGGCATCTATCGCAAGCTGATCAAAGGCTACTGCGACTTCTACCGCAATGGCTTCCATCCCTGGCAGCACGACAACCTATACCTCGTCGAGCGCTACCGGGAGGAATTCGACTCCTGGGCCAATGCCGCTTAAGCGCTCGAGTGACCAGCCGCGTGCTCAGGCCAACAAGCCCAGGCCCTTGGCGCGCGCCACCGCCTGGGTGCGGCGCTCGACGCCGAGCTTGCCGTTGATATGCCGGGCATGGGTTTTCACCGTGTGCAGCGAGATGAACAAGCGCTCGCTGATCTGCTGGTTCGAACAGCCCTGGGCGATCAACTTCAACACCGCCAACTCGCGGGTGCTCAAGGCTTCCGTCGCAACACCGCCACTGATTTCATCCGGCTCGGGTTGGACCGCGGGCAACTCGCTCAGCAGCGCCTGACTGACCGCGCAGCCCGCTCTGCCGCGCAACTGGTCGCGCAACCAGTGCGGCTGATGCACCAGCATTTCATAGAACGGCAACAATCCACCGCCCGAAGCGGCCTGCAAGGTGACACTGAGCTGCTGCTGGGCTTCGCGCTCGCGCCCGGTGGCCAGTAACAGCAAGGTCAACTGCACCTGGGCGAACACCCCGATCAGTTGGCCGCCCAGCGTTTGCGCCCGCTGACTGAGCGCTCGCAAACGACGCTCGGCCTCAGGTAGCCGCCCCTGCAGGCGCGCCAGCGAAGCCCGATGCAAGTCGATATGCAGCGACAGCTGCGGATGGAATTCCGGAGCCGCAGCCGGACGCTCACCACCGTAAGCCTCGGCCAAACGGTCGAGCCAGGCCCCCGCCAGTTCGATCTGCCCCTGCATCATCCACAACTCGCATTTGACCACGGTGATCATCGCCAAGTAGTAGATCGGCGGAACGTCCCAGATATGCATCAAGCGCTCGGCTTCGGCGAGCTGGGCGAACGCCTCGGTCAAATTACCGCAGCGCCCTTCCAGGCTGGCCAACATGCAGTGCCCGATCAGCACGCTGATATCACGACAGGCGCGGGCCTCGGCGACCCCGGCGAGCAACTGCCGACGCGCCGGCTCGTCCTGCAAACGCTGACAAAGCAGGAAGCCTTCGAATTGGCTCAGCCGTGCACGCACCGCATATAAGCGTTTCTGCGACAACCCCTGCAAACGCTCCTGACCTTGCCGGACATCGTCCAAGGCTCGCAGGATCTCGCCGCGCGCTTGCAGCACACGGGCTCGATCGTAGTGAGTCAGCGCTTCGAACAAGGGGTCGCCGATTCGCTGCGCTAACTCCAAGGCTTCGCGATTGAGCCCGCGGGCGCGCCACAGGTCGCCCTGCACGACCGCCAGATTGGCCAGGGTCGACAGGCACATCAAGCGCTGGCCATAACGTTCATGGGGCAATCCGGCCAATGCTTCAGCACAATAACTGCGGGCCTGCCGACTGTCGCCCCGACCACGGGCGATCACTCCGCTCACCGCCAACCACTGGGCCAATAACGATTGCTGCTGAGCGGCCGACGGCGCCGGTAGAAAACGACTGAGCCGCGCCACCAGTTCCTGCGCGGCATCCAACTGGCAGGCCAGGGCCAAAGCCCAGCCATAGAGCATGATCAAGCGCGGCGTACTGGCCAGCAGGCTGTCGGGCAGAGCCATTTTCCAGCGCAGCAACATGGCCACATTCTGCTCGGCCAGCAGCTGCTCCTCGGAGAGGTTTTGCACCAGGCTCGCCGCGACATCCGGCTGGCCGGCGAGCAACGCTTGCTCGATCGCCTCGTCCAGCAACCCTTGGCTACCGAACCAGCGGCAAGCGCGCAGATGCAGACTGGAAACCGACACGCCGGATGCAGGCCGGGCGCGCAGCAAATCGGAAAAGAGATGGTGGTAGCGGAACCACTTGCCCTGCTCGTCGAGCGGCACCAAAAACACATGGTGGGCCTGTAGATGCTCCAGGATCGAGGCGCTGTCATTGGCATCGCGCAGGGCATCGCAGAGCTCCGCGCAAAAGCGTTCCTGGGAGGCGGTCTCGTAGAGAAACGCCTGCACTTGGGGCGGCTGACGCTCGATCACTTCTTCCAGCAGGTACTCGCGGATCAAACCTTCTGCACCGTGCGGTGCATGGGCCAAACCGGCATGCCCGTCGGCTTCTGCCGCAGCGAGCAACCATAGGCGCAAGCCGGCCACCCAACCTTCGCCGCGTTGCAGTAAATTATCCAACGCCTCGGCGGACAACTGCGCATCTTGACTGCGCAGCACTTCGACGGTTTCCTCGGCGGTCAGGCGCAGATCCTGCTCGTTCAGTTCCAGCAACTGTCGCGACAGGCGCAAGCGCGCCAAGTGCCAGTCCGGCCGCTGGCGACTGGTCACCAACAGCAACAGCCCCTCGGGCAAATGGTTGAGGAAGAACTGCAAACAGCGATCGAGCACCGCGCCCTGGGCCAGATGGTAATCGTCGAGCACCAGCAAAATAGGCTCGGTCGGGTCGAGTTTGAGCGCCAACTCGTCGAGCAAACCGTCCATCCATTCCTCGAAAGCGAACGGTTGATGGCGCTGACGTAACTTGAGGACACCCAGAGAGTCGTCGCCCAGCCCCGGAATGAGTTGCTGCAAACCATTGAGCAAGCGCTCGAGAAAGCGCCCCGGATCGCCGTCGCGCGAGCGCAACCCCAGCCACAAACTGCGCCATTGCTCCGGCAAGCGCTCGCAAAACTCGATCGCCAACGAACTTTTACCGAAACCGGCGGGCGCACTGATCAACAACAGACGCCCACCCAGCCCTGTCGCCAGGCTTTCGCACAGACGCGGACGCGGTACGTAACCGGAAGGCAACGGCGGTCGGAAGAAAGGACCATCCGCCGCGCGCGCGACGGGGCAGGCGAGGTTGTGCAGGCGGGATAGGTCAGTCATAACTCGATTTTCTTGAATGAGTGAGTCACAAGGTACGCAATACTTATCCGCTCCAATGCAGACCGGCAGACTAGCCCCTTACCCCGGTTATTTGAAGCCCAACCAAGCACTGGGCAAACATTACGACCGATTGACCTTGGCCTGCAGCATAGACAATCGCGACAACCGACTGCAGCCCGAGTTCATCCCAAGGCGACGGATAACATTGCGGAAAACTCACTCTACCAGCACTCGTGCGATGCTGGACACGGCATGCAGCCGTAGATCGAGCAGATAATTGCAGGCAAAAAAAACCGGCCCAGAGGGCCGGCTTCTTACATCATGCAACGCTATTAGCGAACGCCGGACTGACGCAGTGCAGCCGGGGTGTAATCGCTTTCCTTGGCCGGATAGTCGAACACGTAAGCGCTCTTCTCTTCGTTCTTCATACCCAGGGCCAGGTAACGACCGGACAGCAGGTCGTACAGGGTCTCCAAGGTGTACCAAGGCACTTTCTTGTCGTAGTAGTACTGAGCATGGGCTTCAGCTACACGCCACAGAGTACCGCGACCGTCGTAGTGGTCGATTGCAGCGGCTTGCCAGGTGTCTTCGTCGATGAAGAAGTCACGCTTGGCATAGATGTGACGCTCGCCATCTTTCAGGGTCGCGGTCACATGCCATACGCGGTGCAACTCGTAACGGCTCAGATCCTGATTGATGTGACCCGCCTTGATGACATCGCTGTATTTCAGCTTCGGCGAGTCGAGGCGGTAGGTGTTGTAAGGAATGTAGATTTCCTTCTTACCGTTCAGCTTCCACTCGTAACGGTCAGGAGCACCGTTGTACATGTCGAAGTTGTCGGAAGTACGCAGGCCATCGGCGGCGGTACCCGGACCGTCATAGGACACCTGCGGAGCACGACGTACGCGACGCTGACCCGCGTTGTACAGCCACGCCAGACGCGGCTCCTTCACCTGGTTCAAGGTCTCGTGAACCAGCAGAACGTTACCGGCCAGACGCGACGGCGCGGTTACTCGCTGCTTGAAGTAGAACAGCACGTTGCTTTCTTTGCCGGGGTCGGCATCTTCCAGCGCACCACGGAAGGTAAACTCGTCCTGGAAATACACCAGGCTGTAAGAGCCGTTGGCTTGCGGAGTCGCCTGGGTGACCAGACGCTTGACGCTGCCACCGCGATAACGGGTGATGTGGTTCCAAATGACTTCCAGACCGTCCTTGGGAATCGGGAACGGGTTGGCCTGTTGGAAGTTCTCCAGGCCGTTACCGCCCTCGACCAAGCGGGTGTTGACCGCGTTTTCCTTGGTCGCCGCCAGAATCTTATCTGGCAGAGTGGCGCTACGATGGGTGGTAAACACCGGCATCTTGTAGGTTTCCGGATAGCGCTTGAACATCGCCAGTTGGCCCGGGGTCAGCTTGTCCTTGTACTGATCGACGTTCTGCGCAGTGATGGTGAACAGTGGCTGCTCGCTGGGGAACGGATCCGACAGGAAGCCTGCGGCATCCGCGGTGCCGGCGTTGGTCGGCAAGCCGCCAGTCCAGGCCGGGATGGAACCATCGGCATTACCGGCCATTTCTGCGCCGACCGGGGTCAAGGTGGTACCCAACTTCGCGGCTTCGTCCGGCGAAACCGCCGCCATCACACTGCACGCCAGCAGCGACATAGCCAGTGCGCCGGTTTGCAACAGGGTTTTGGTTGTTTTCATCTGCATATTCTTCCTCAAAATTCCTGTTCGCTTAGAAGTTCACGCCGAAGCTGAGAGCCAAGAAGTCACGGTCGACCGACGTGTTGTACTTGCCGCCGAAGAAGTCGGTATAAGACAGGTCGGCCGTGTAGGTGTTCTGGTATTCGGCGTTCAAGCCCAGGCTGACAGCCTTGGCACCTTCGTTGAACAGACCGTTCGGACCGTAGCCATCTACGTCATGCGACCAGGAGACGCTTGGGCGCAGGTTGACACCGGCAAATACGTCCGGGTAATCCCAGATGGCGCGGGCGCGGTAGCCCCACGAAGTGCTTGTTACGAAGCCGTCGTCTTCACAATACTTGGTCAGGTTCTCGGCATTGGGGTTACTACCCAAACCACCTAGGTTAGTCAGGCGACACTGGTCACCCGGCAGCGGGCCCGAACCATATATAGGATCACGTCCATAACGCACTTCGCTGGAACTCTCCAAACCACCAACGTGAGCAATACCAATTTCACCTACTAAGGTAAGGCGACTAGCGCCCATTACTTGATCAAAGAAATGGGTAAAAGTAGTCTGGAACTGAGTCAGTTCCTTACGACGGTAACCATGCAAATCGGTACCCGGGGCTCCCTGCAGAAGAGATACATTCGGATTAACTGGTGTCAGCCCCGCATAGAGAACGTCAGTGGAGTTGAGTTGAACTGGTGCATTTGGACGATAGCTAACTTCGCCAGCCCAAGATGTGCCAGTGGGCAGAGTAGTGGAGAAGCTCAAACCGTAAAGTTTGATATCTTCAGGATACTCTACGAAGTATGTGCCATTACCCGCAATGACCAAAGGCAACACGCTCGGAGTAATACCGCCAGCAATTGCTCCAGCAGCACCGGGACCAACAATAGGAGTAAGAGCCCCAGCTAACTGCCCCGCCAAAGCAGCACCGTTATATGCAGAAGCAGGACCACTCGAACCACTGAAGAATGGCGCCCGGCTATGGTAGTTCATGAAATAGGCGCCAAACTCGGTGTCAAGCGGCTCAAACATATAGCGAAACGCCAAGCCCCATTGGCCACTATCTCTGGCGTCACGATCATCCGCGCGGCGGACTAAGACGCCCTCATCAGGATCTTGCCAAGCCACGCCATTCTGACCCAGAACCCCCAAAACAGCGTCCATTGCTCCAGGTACAACGCCCAGCGCAGGAACAGCAGCCGCCAACCTTGTTGTGAGTTGATCTTCTGTACGAAGCACCGCCAAATTATTATCGCAACCATCAGCAATGATATCCGGCTGAGCGAAGAAGGTACCGCAGTTATCGGTAACAGTCTGATCCCACTCGATTTGATAGAAGGCTTCCATGGAAAGGTTTTCGGTCAGACTTTGAGCCACATAAAACATATTGACCGGTATCAAACCTTCCTTGATTTCAGCGCCTGGGCGGCGAAATGCAGAAGCATCGACAGGATTGACGGAGTTGATACTGTTTTGAATGAAAGTACTTTCACCCCAACTGACGACTTGCTTACCGAGACGTACAGAGCCTGGCTGATCGCCAATAGCATAGTTGTGGTAAACGAAAGCATCCAGAATTTCGGCACCAGAAGCTTGGGCAGCCTGTTTACGATTGCTGTCGTCGATATCTTTAAACAGACGCTGTTCGTCTTTAGTCTCAAAGTCATACCAATATTTACCGCGAACAAATACGCCGGTATCACCGTACTTCAACTCAAGATCATGAATACCTTTAAAAATTTTTGAAAAGGTTTCGCCCTTCTTGAAATTCAGATGAGAATCATCGGAAGTCTGCGACAGACCATCGCCACCGTTGTTGAATCCAATCAGATCCGGGTCAGCACCACGCATCGACCAGCTGGCGCCGACAGACAGCGAAGAGTCGAACTGCCCTTCGATTTCACCGATATTGAAATTCACGCCGAATGCAGGTGCGGCCAGGGTGGATGCGAGGCTGACTGCCAGAGGCAGTTTCGCCAGACGCCAGGTTTGCTTTGTTTTTGTCATCGACGCTACTCCATGTTCTTTTGTTATGGATGGTGCGGACTATAGCCAGCGGGTATTACTGCTTGATCCCTCGAAAGTGTGATTTGCAAGCCCCCAGGTACTCTAGCTCGATCAATCCGGCGGGCTAGTCCGACCCGCCGCAAGCCAAGAATGGCCTGAAAACAGCAATTAGCAAGCCAAACGCTTGTTTGACTATGTAGTCATTTTTGACGAGCGCTACCGACGGGGCTTACAGAGTCGAAAGGAAACTGCTGCCAGCCGCCTGCCACTGGGCGATATCCAGGCGAATGCGTTTCTTGTCCAACTTGCCAACACTGGTCTTGGGAACTTCGGTAACAAGGGCGATCTGTGTGGGTATCGCCCACTTGTTGATGTGCCCCTGCTCGACGAATGGCTTCAGGTGTTCCTTGAGCCCCTTGGCATCCAACGCCTGGCCTTCGTGGAGCACCAGCAAGGCAAATGGTCGTTCCCCCCATTGCGGATCGGCCACACCGACCACGGCGACTTCGCGCACCGCGGGATGGCGGCTGATCAGGTCTTCCAGTTCCAACGAGGAAATCCACTCGCCGCCGGTTTTGATCACATCCTTGATGCGGTCGCGGATGTCGATAAAACCCATGCCGTCGATGGTCGCTACATCGCCGGTATGCAACCAGCCGTGCTCCCAGAGTTCCTGGCCTTTTTCCGGTTCGCGGTAGTAGCCCTGGGTCAGCCAAGGCGCGCGCAGCACCAGCTCGCCCTGGGAGTCGCCGTCGGCCGGCAATATTTCGCCTTCGCTGCTCATGATCACGGCGTCGACCAACGGAACCGGTACACCGGCCTTGATCCGGTAGGTGATGCGTTCGTCTTCGCTGCCAGCCCACATCTCGTCATTGATATGCGCGCAGGAAATCAGCGGACAGGTCTCGGACATGCCATACGCGGCGGTGAGTTGGATGCCGCGGGCCTTGGCGGCTTCATATAGCGCGCGATTGAGGGCGCTGCCGCCGATGATCATTTTCATCCCGCCGAAATCGTAACCTTGAGCGCTTGGGGCGTTCAGCACCATCTGCAGAATGGTCGGCACGCAATGGGAGAAGGTCACTTTCTCCTCGCGGATCAGTTTGCACAGCATGTCAGGCTCGTAGCGCCCCGGATACACCTGCTTGATGCCCAGCATGGTGGCGGCATAGGGAATACCCCACGCGTGCACATGGAACATCGGCGTGATCGGCATATAGACGTCCTTGGTGCCGAGCAAACGCACGCTGTCGACACTACCCAGCACGCTGGCTTCGGCCAAGGTATGCAGTACCAACTGGCGATGGGTGAAGTACACGCCCTTGGGATTGCCGGTGGTGCCGGTGGTGTAGAACATGGTGGCGACCGAGTTCTCGTCGAAATCCTCGAACGCATAGGAGGTGCCGGCGGCGGCCAGCAATTGCTCGTATTCGCCGACCAGGCCCGGCAGCTCGGCGGTTTTCTCTTCGCCGTCGGTCAGCAGCAGGGTTTTCTCGACCGTGGTCAGTTGGCCAGCGATTGCGTTGTACAGCGGCACGAACTCGCTGTTGACCAGCACGAATTTATCGTCGGCATGATTCATGGTGTAAAGAATCTGTTCCGGCGATAAGCGGATGTTGATGGTGTGCAATACCGCGCCGAGCATGGGGATGGCGAACATGCATTCCAGATAGCGATGGCTATCCCAATCCATCACCGCCACCGTATCGCCGGCCTTCACCCCCGCTTCGCTGAGCACATTGGCCAGTCTGGCGACCCGTTCATTGAAGGTTGCATAGTTGTAGCGCACGCTGTCGCGATAAACGATTTCGCGGGTTTTTTCATAGCGCACGCCTGACAGCAACAGTCGCTTGATCAGCAGCGGGTATTGATGAGCATTGGCCGCGGGAGGAATGATACGGGTCTGTAACATATCGGGAGCACCTTCTGGCAATGGGGTATTGTTTTTTGATCATGCGACTCTAGAGCGCACGGCAGAGCCATAAATCAGTCCAAAGGATGATTTGCCCTGTGACTCTTTGGCCACTTTTGGTCACACGCTAGAATGCTTTCGATAGGCAGTCATAACTGCCCCTATTTTCAATAACCTACGTTTATAAGAGGTGAGTGCAATGTCCACCATCGTAATCGTCAGTGGTGCCCGCACCCCCATGGGCGGCTTCCAGGGCAGCCTGTCCGGCGTGCCCGCCGTTGACCTGGGCGCCGCGGCCATTCGCGCCGCCGTCGAGCGCGCCGGCATTCAGGCCGGCGACGTGGAGGAAGTGATCATGGGCTGTGTGCTGCCCGCCGGTCTCAAGCAAGGCCCGGCGCGCCAGGCATCGCTGAATGCCGGCCTGCCGGCGGCCACGGGCTGCACCACGGTCAACAAGCTGTGCGGCTCGGGTATGAAGGCGGTGATGCTGGCCCATGACCTGCTCAAGGCAGGCAGCAACAAGGTGATGGTGGCCGGCGGCATGGAGAGCATGTCCAATGCTCCCTATATCCTCGAGAAGGCCCGCAGCGGGCTGCGCATGGGTCATGGCGAAATCAAGGACCACATGTTTCTCGACGGCCTGGAAGATGCACGCACCGGTCGCTTGATGGGCTCGTTCGCTCAGGAAACTGCGGATAAATACGGCATCACCCGCGAAGACATGGATGCCTATGCCATCGAGTCGCTGAAACGCGCCCAGGCGGCCATCGCCAGCGGCGTGCTGGAAGCGGAGATCGTGCCGATCACCGTTGCCAGCCGTAAGGGCGAGGTCGTGGTCAAAGACGACGAACAACCCTTGAATGCCAATCTGGAAAAAATCCCTGGGCTGAAACCGGCCTTTCGCAAGGACGGCAGCATCACCGCCGCCAACGCCAGTTCGATCTCGGACGGCGCCAGCGCGTTAGTCCTGATGACCGACGAGGAAGCGGCCAAGCGCGGTCTCGTGCCATTGGCGAAGATCGTCGGCCATGCGACCCAGAGTCAGGACCCGAGCGAATTCACCATCGCGCCGATCGGCGCAATCAGCAATCTGCTGAAGAAAACCGGCTGGAGCAAGGAAGAGGTCGATCTGTTCGAGATCAACGAGGCCTTCGCCATGGTGACCATGCTGGCGATGCGCGAGCACGGCCTGGAGCATGCCAAGGTCAACGTCTATGGCGGCGCCTGCGCCCAGGGTCACCCGGTCGGCTCGACCGGCTCGCGGATCATCCTGACCCTGATCAACGCCCTGAAGAACACCGGCGGCAAGCGCGGTATCGCCGCGCTGTGCATCGGCGGCGGCGAGGCGACGGCAGTGGCGGTCGAGCTGCTGTAACGCCGAGCCGGCAATCGGGACGCAGGCTCGCCGCCTGCGTCCTTCTGTCCCCCGAGTTAGCGCAACTCGCTAAACGCCAGCTTCACTCCCAGCGCCACCAACACCCCACCCATCAGCCGGTCGAACCAGTGCCCCATACGCGCGAAGCCGGCACGCACCCGCTGCTGACTGAACAAGCGCGCCACCAGGCAAAACCACACGCCAGTCGCGATCGCCAGGTACAGGCCATAGCCGCCCTGCACTGCCAAGGGCGTGTGCGGGTCGATGACCACGGTGAATAGCGAGAGGAAAAACAGCGTGGCCTTGGGGTTCAAGCCGTTGGTGACGAACCCCGCGACAAAGGCCGCGCGCGGCGAGCGGGCGCCCTCTTCCATCTGCAATTGCGCATTCGCGGCATTGGGCTTGGCGCGCAGAGCCTTGATGCCGATATACAGCAGGTAGGCCGCGGCCAACCACTTCAAGGCGTTGAACAAAACGATCGATTGCGACACGATCAAGCCGATCCCCAGCAACGAATAGGTCACGTGCACCAGAATGCCCGTGCCGACGCCACACGCACTGAAAATACCGGCACGCCGCCCGTAGGTCACGCTTTCGCGCACGACTATGGCGAAGTCCGGCCCAGGGCTGGCGACCGCCAGCAGGTGGATCAAGGCCACAGTAAGAAATTCCGTCCAGTACATAACAAGGCTCCGTCGCAGCAGATCGCTAGTGGGCTGTTGAAAACGTAGGCGAGGCAGGCAAGACAATACCGATGGCGGCCCCGCAAAAACAGGCGAGGAACGGTCGGAGTCGCGGGCGACTTTACTGCTGTAAATGAGCATTCCGAGCCTGTTTTTAACGCAGTATTGCCAACGCAGGTAGTTTTTCAACGGCCTGCTAGTGGGCCCGTCACAATACGCCTCCTTCCAAAGGCAATCAAAGGTACAGCCGATGAGTAACAATACCCGCGCGGTTTTTCTCGACCATAGCTCGCTCGACCTCGGCGACCTCGATATGGCCCCGCTCGAACGGGCCTTCGCCGAGTTACGCGTGCATGATCGCAGCACGCCAGAACAAGTTATCGAGCGCTTGCAAGGCGCCCAGGTGGCGATCAGCAATAAGGTGCCGCTGGACGCCGCAGCGCTTGCCGCCTGCCCCGAACTGAAACTGATCCTGATCGCCGCCACCGGCAGCAACAACGTCGACCTGACAGCGGCGCGCGAGCTGGGCGTGACCGTGTGCAACTGCCAGGGTTACGGGACGCCTTCGGTGGCCCAGCACACCCTGATGTTGCTACTCGCATTGGCCACCCGCCTGCCCGACTATCAACGCGCGGTCCACCAGGGTCGCTGGCAACAGGCGCAACAGTTTTGTCTACTGGACTTCCCGATCGTCGAACTCGCGGGCAAAACCCTAGGCCTGCTCGGCCATGGCGAGCTGGGCGGCGCCGTGGCGAAGCTGGCGCAGGCGTTCGACATGCGCGTGCTGCTCGGGCAGCTGCCGGGGCGCCCGCCGCGCGAGGATCGCCTACCGCTGGAGGAGCTGTTGCCGCAAGTCGACGCCCTGACCCTGCATTGCCCGCTGACCGCCGACACCCGCGACCTGATAGGCGCCCGTGAACTGCAACTGATGAAACCCGGCGCCTTTCTGATCAATACCGCGCGCGGCGGCCTGATCAACGAGCAGGCCCTGGCCGATGCTCTGCGCCGTGGCCATCTCGGCGGTGCCGCCACCGATGTGCTGAGCCAGGAGCCGCCCACCGCGGGCAATCCCCTGCTCGATCCCGAGCTGCCCCGCCTGATCGTCACCCCGCATAGCGCCTGGGGTAGCCGCGAGGCACGCCAGCGCATCGTCGTGCAACTGGCGGAGAACGCCGAGGCCTACTTCAGCGGTGCGCCGCGTCGCGTAGTCGGCTAAGCTGCGCGCCATTTTTCGAGGAGCGAATATGGACCCGCGAAGCGAAGTACTGCTGCGCCAGGCCGAGCTGTTCGACGGCTCGTTGCTGCTCGCCGGCCTGCCGGCCGACGATCTCCTCGGGCAGTTGCCACAGGCCCGAGGCTGGAGCTGGCATGCCGGCGAACATGCGCAACTGGAGGCGCGCTTCGCCGGACGTATTCATTTCGACGTCCGTCCGCCCGAAACGCCCGGTACGGCAGCGGTGCTCTTTCTCCCGAAATCCCGCGAGCTGACCGAATACCTGCTGAACGCCCTGGCTGCCTTTCTACCTGGCGGCCTGCTCTATCTGGTCGGGGAAAAACGTGCCGGCATCGAACGTGCGGCCAAACAACTGGCCGCGTTCGGCAAGGCGCGCAAACTCGACAGCGCGCGTCACTGCCAGCTTTGGCAGGTGCGGGTCGAACAGGTGCCCGCCGCACCCGACCTGACGGCATTGGCCAAGCACTACAGCCTGCAATTGGCCGACGGACCGCTCAGCGTGGTCAGCCTGCCCGGGGTATTCAGCCATGGTCGTCTGGATGTCGGTAGCGCCCTGCTGTTGCAGCACCTGGAGCAATTGCCGGAAGGCCATATATTGGATTTCGGCTGCGGCGCCGGGGTGTTGGGCGCCGCATTGAAACGCCGCTATCCGCAGAGCCGTGTGAGCCTGCTCGATGTCGATGCCTTCGCCGTCGCCAGCAGCCGCTTGACCCTGATGGAGAACGACTTGGAGGCCGACGTTATCTGCGGCGACGGCATAGACGCAGCGCCCCAGGGCCTCAGCGCGATCCTCAGCAATCCGCCATTCCACCAGGGCGTGCACACCCACTATCAGGCCACGGAACACTTGTTGCGCCGGGCCACTGCGCACCTGAACCACGGCGGCCAGCTGCGCATGGTGGCCAACAGTTTCCTCAAGTACCCGCCACTGATCGAGCAACACCTGGGGCCCTGCCAGGTGCTGGCCGAGGCCAATGGCTTTCGCATCTATCGCGCGAACAAGCGTTGAACCGGCGCTTGCTCTCCCAGCGGCGCTTGGGCAGAATGCCCGCGTCCTAGGGGAGTAGTCTCCCGCGAACGGTTTCCAACCGGCTCGCCCGGCACGCGTCAACATACTTGGTCGGCAGACCATGGCGCGTGCGACCCAAGGCCTTTGAGGCCGGCGGTTTGACAAGACCTATGACACGCACACCTTACCCGGGGCGGGAAGGCTGTACGTGTCATAGCCGTGTCGACCCGCCCCTTTAGGAAGCCTGATGCTGGAATCCCTGTTCATCCCCACCCTGATCGTTGCCTTGGCCGAAATCGGCGACAAGACGCAGTTGCTCGCCTTGCTGTTGGCGGCACGTTTTCGCAAACCCTGGCCGATCATCTGGGGCATTGTGCTCGCCACCCTGGCCAACCATTTCGCCGCCGGCGCCGTCGGTAATTGGGTGGCGGACTTTTTCGCCCCTGCCACCCTGAGCTGGATATTGGCCGCCTCCTTTGTCGCGGTCGCATTGTGGACGCTGGTTCCCGACAAGCTGGACGACGAAGACAGCTCCGCCCTGAAACGTCACGGTCCCTTCCTCACCACCCTGATCGCCTTTTTTATCGCCGAGATGGGCGATAAGACCCAGGTCGCCACCGTAATGCTCGCCGCCCAATATCCGCACTTCATTCTGGTCGTGCTCGGCACCACCCTGGGCATGCTGATCGCCAACGTACCCGTGGTGCTGGCGGGTAACTTCGCCGCCGAACGCTTGCCGCTGACGCTGATCAGGCGCTTGGCCGCCACGGCCTTTATCGCCCTTGCCGGGTATGCGGGGTATCAGGCACTGGTATTGGGTGGCGGCTTTTAGCCTGAGCCTGTGCATCACCGTCCTGACTGCTGCTAGAGTGTGCAAGGAATTGCTCACTTGTAAGGCAGTCAGGAGATCTCTGTGTCGTTAAATGAGCGCAAAAAACTGGTTCGGAAACATATCGACCTGTCATGGAACAAAGGCCACCTGGCCTTGACCGAGCAATTGCACAGCAAGGACTTTCTCTACAAAAGTTCGTTTGTCGGCCGCCCGCTGAACAGCGAGGGCTTTATCCGGATGGTGCAGGACATTCGCCTGGCCATGCCGGACATCGAAGTGGTGGTCGAGGAGTGCGTCGCCGAAGGGAACAAGGTCGTCACTTGGAGCACCCTGATCGGCACCATCCAGAAACCCGCCCTGGGCTACCCGCCCAGCGACAAGGTCATGAGCATTTCGGCGATGGCGTTCTGGAGCCTGACGCCGAACGATGAAATCCAGGAAATCTGCACCATGTTCGACATGGAGAGTTTCCGCGCGCAGCTGGGCTTGGAAACCCGTCCGTTCGCCGAAAAAGCTCTGCCTTGATAGACGCGCCTGCCGCCTGGATACGGCGCCTCGGCGCGATATCCAGGCATGCATAGTGCGGTGATCAGCTACCGCGCTTGGCCTGCTGGTACAGCGGCATGACTTTCGGAATGGCCGCCTGCAACGCCGCAATCCGCGAGCTAGACGACGGGTGGGTGCTCATGAACTCCGGCGGCGCACCATTGCCCGCAGCCGCCATCTTCTGCCACAGGCTGACCGCCGCGTTAGGGTTGTAACCAGCCCGCGCGGCCAATTCCAACCCCAGCAGATCCGCCTCGTTTTCGTTGCCACGGCTATTGGGCAGGGTCAGGCTGTATTGCACCACGGTGTCGGCCATGGCCATGCCGCCCTCACCCAGCCCCAGCAGGGCACCGGCGCCTTGCTTGGCCAAGGCCACGCCATAGGCCCGAGACATGGCTTCGCGGCTATGCTCGCGCAAGGCGTGAGCCATTTCATGGCCCATGATCGCAGCGATCTCGTCATCGCTCAGTTTCAGTTTCTCGATGATGCCGCTGTAGAAAATGATCTTGCCGCCCGGGCCACAGTTGGCATTCAGTTCCGGGCTTTTGATCAGATTGACCTCCCATTGCCATTGCGCGGCATCCGGGCGGAACAATGGGGCCTGCTCGATCAAGCGCCCCGCGATCGCGCGCAGACGTTTGGCATTCGCGCTGCTGCGATCCAGCATGCCCTTGTTCGCGGCTTCCCCCAAGGTTTGCTGGTAGGACTGCGCGTACATCTGATTGACCTCTTCGGTCGATAACGCACTGAACATGTACTGCTTGCGCTCGACGCCGACCGCGCCGCCGCTGGTGGTATTCACGGCTTGGCACCCTGCCAGCAGCAAGGCCGCGGCGAGCGCGGATATGGACAACAAGCGATTCATGCCGAATCTCCTTACGAATGAGCGCGCTATGCTAGGTCGCCGTTTTACCGGGAGCAACCATCCAGCTTGCAATATGGGCAACAGCCATCTTTTATCCATTCAGGCGTTAAGGATTCGATGTCTGACTGCCGATAACCCGGAATAGGCATTTACCGCGCTGCGGAGTTCCCATGAAGTTCAAGTCGATCCAATCTTCGGTAGCGGCCCTGGCCGGCGCGATCATTCTCGCCGTGGTTGCGGTGCTGGTGGTCTACGCCCTGTTCGCCGGCCATCGCAGCCAAACGCTGGTACAGGAAAGAACCCGGGAGTTGCTCGAACAGTTCGTCGAGCAACGCCTGGCCGCGTTGGTCCAGGTGCAGGCGCTGCAAATCCAGCGCGAGCTGGACATTCCCCTGCAAATCACCGCGGACCTGGCCCGGGTCAACGCCCTGCTCGGCATGCAGGACGCCGACGGCAGCCCGCTGCTCACCACCAGCCGCGAAGAATTGTCGAACCTGATACGCGAGACCACCGCGCAGAATCCTAAACTGCTCGGTAGCTATATCGGCTGGGAAACCAACGCCTTCGACGGCAACGACGATATCTATGCCGGCCCCAAGGATAATGGCTACGACGGCAGCGGGCGCTTCCTCACCTGGTGGTTCCGCAACCCGGACGGCAGCCTCGGGATCGACGCGATAGGCACCATGGAGAGCGAGACGCTGCTGCCCACCGGCGTGCGCGAAGGCGAATATTACCTGTGCCCAAAAGAACGCAAGCGCGCCTGCGTGATCGATCCGGCGCCCTATGAGGTCGGCGGCAAGATGGTCATGCTGGCCTCGTTCACCTCGCCGATTATGGTCAACGGCGAGTTCCGCGGCATCGCCGGGGTCGACCTGGCAGTGAACTTCATCCAGGACCTGCTGCTCGCCGCCGATCGCCAACTGTATGACGGCGCCGGCGAACTGACCTTGATCGCCAGCAACGGCAGCCTGGTCGCCTCGACCCAGGCACCGGACAAGCTGGGCAGCCAGGCCAGCGAGCTGCTCGATGCCACCGCCCTGGCCACCCTGAAAAATCTGCAGCCCGGGCAGATTCAATACAGCATCCAGGATGCCGACAAGCCCGATGCCGGCTTTATCGAGCTGTTTTTCAAGTTCCCCCTCGGCGAGACCGAGAGCCGCTGGACCCTGACCCTGGCCATCCCCTTGAAAACCGTGATGGCCGACCTGCAAACCCTGCAAGGAGAGCTGGCCGCGCAGCGCGACGCCGACACCCTGGGCATGGCCCTGGTCGGCCTGCTGATCGCGGTTATCGGCCTGCTGGTGGTGTGGTTCGTCGGCTACGGCATCGCCCGCCCGCTCAAGCAAATGGTCGCCATGCTCGACGACATCGCCCAGGGCGAAGGCGACCTGACTCGCCGCCTCGAGGTGCAGCGCAGCGACGAGTTGGGCGCCATGGCCCAGGGCTTCAATACCTTCCTCGGCAAGCTGCAAAACATGATCAGCCAAGTGGTCAGCTCGGTGCAGAAAGTCAGCGACTCCTCGGAACACACCGCCGATATCGCCATCCGCACCAATCAGGGCGTGCAGAAGCAGTTGTCCGAAATCGAACTGGTGGCCACCGCCGTGCACCAGATGACCGTCACCGCCCAGGATGTGGCGCGCAACGCCACCCATGCCGCGGAAGCGGCCAACCATGCCGACCAGGCCGCCAACCTGGGCAAACAGACGGTGCAACACACCGCCGAAGCGATTGCCGCCCTGGCCGAAGAGATCGGTCGCGCCGTCGGCGTGGTGCAAACCCTGGCCAAGGACAGCGAAAACATCAACGCCATTCTGGTGGCGATTCGCGGCATCGCCGAGCAGACCAACCTGCTGGCCCTGAATGCGGCCATCGAAGCGGCGCGGGCCGGAGAGCAAGGCCGTGGTTTTGCCGTGGTCGCCGATGAGGTACGCAACCTGGCGCAAAAAACCCAGAAGGCCACCGAAGAAATCCAAAGCATGATTCAACAGTTACAACAGGGCACCCGCGACGTGGTGAAAGTCATGGAGGACAGCCAGCGTAAAACCGAAATCAGCGTGCAACAGGCCAGCGCTGCGGACGAAGCCCTGGGTTCGATTACCCAGGCGGTATCGGTGATCAACGACATGAACACGCAAATCGCCAGCGCCGCCGAACAACAGAGCGCGGTGGCCGAGGACATCAACCGCAATGTCAGCAATATCGGGCAAGTAGCCAATGAAGTCGCCAGCGGCGCCGACGAAGCCAGCCAGGCCAGCGCCGAACTGACCCAGCTGGCCGAACAACAACGGCGCTTGATCAATCAGTTCAGGGTTTGAGGGCAACTGCAAAGCTGCAAGCAAATAAGTGTGCACCGCCCTGCTCTGCGCTTTTACTTGCAGCTTATTAGCTTGAAGCTTACGGCTTATATTTATGCCGGCGTCAAACACTCCGGCCCGTCGAGTTTGGGGTCATTGACCAGATTGGCCAATACGCGCTCGCGCAATACCGGCTGCGGGCCGGCAAGCAGCGACTGCAGCTCCGGTAAAGGCGTATCCGCCGCCAGCCAGGCGTCCTGGCCCGCCGCATCGAGAATCAGCGGCCGGCGTAGATTGGCCGCGGCCCGGGTGATCACCGCGGCGCTGAGATACACCTGGCCCTCGACCGGATAAGCCTCCCACAACGCGGCGAAATACAGCGGCGTGGTTTCCCCGCTCAACCAGTAGGGGCGCTTGCGCGCCGCGCCGCGCCATTCGTAAAAACCATTGGCCGGCAGCAGGCCGCGACGCAAGCGCAGCGGCTCACGAAACATCGGTTGCTCGGCCAGGGTTTCCGCCCGCGCCTGTGCCGGGGTCTTCGATAAATCCTTCAGCCAGGGCGGCGTCAGCCCCCAGCGCGCCCGCGCAAGCCGACGTTCGCCGTCGACGGCGCGCAGCAAGAGGACCTGGGCATGGGGGGCGATATTCCAGTGCGGCTGCTGGTCGGCGGGAAAACCGGGCAAAGCGGCAAATGCCGGCGTCCAACGGAACAGGGCGAAACGTCCACACATGAATAACTCGATAGCGGCTAGGCGCAGAAATTAAGACTGATAATCGACGCCATAACGGCCGCAGCTAACAGAGCAGCACGCCCTGCTCGTTCTCCGGCTCATCGCTGGGTAACGGTAGCGCGCCATTGTACGCGGCGATCAATTGCTGCGCGCGCTCGGCGTGCGGATTGTCGACCATCAAGCCGAGCAGGCCGCACGCGGGCAACTCACCGACCGCGCCGACCAGGTCGCGGCCCGCCAAGTGGGCCTCGATACCTTCGCTGGCGAGCATGCCCACCAGCAATTCGGCTTCCATCAAATCCTGGGGTTCGTAGATCCGTTGCATCAGTCGTTCTCTCCCCGGGTCGTCAACGTCCAATCGAGGCCGTCGGTTTGCAGGTCGAATATAATCGGCCGGCAGCACACCGGGCAGTCCTCGACATACTGCTGATCGCCGCCGGACAGATCCAACACGGCCTCCGCCGGCTCGCCACAGTAAGGGCACTGATAGGTCTGGATTTCCAGCATCTGAGTCTCCTTGTGACTTGCGGGTATAATCGCCGGTCTATTGCAGGCCCCGTATTCAGGGCCATTCATTTTTAACCGCAGCCGACCACAATAAGAGAGCATGATGGGCGAATTTGATGCCATCCGACCTTACGCCGACGCAGAAGTCCCCGCCGTTCTGGAGCGTCTGCTGACCGACCAGGCATTTCTGCAAATCCTCACCCGGTTCCGCTTTCCACGCTTGGCCCAGCCCTTTGGCTGGCTGCTTAAACCACTTATAGCCTATCGGTTGCGCCTCGAGTTCCGTGGTATCGATTCGGTGCATGCGCTGCAAGAGAAAATCGAGGTCTATGTCGACCGCACCATCGAACAGGCCACCGACGGCGTGACCTACTCCGGTATCGAACACCTTAAAGCCGGCGGCGCCTACCTGTTCCTCGCCAATCACCGCGATATCGTCATGGACCCGGCCATCGTCAATTACGCGGTCTACCATGCGGGCCTGAGCACACCGCGCATCGCGATCGGCGACAACCTGTTGCAAAAGCCCTTCGTCAGCGACCTGATGCGCCTGAACAAGAGCTTTATCGTGCACCGCTCGCTCAGCGGCCGGCGGGAAAAGCTGGCGGCCTATCAATTGCTGTCAGCTTATATCAACCATTCGATCCGCAACGACCACGAATCCATCTGGATAGCGCAGGCCGAGGGCCGCGCCAAGGACGGCGACGACCGTACCGATTCGGCGATCCTCAAGATGTTCCATATGAGCCGCAAGGATGAGCCCTTCGCCGAGGTGATCCGCTCGCTGCAACTGACCCCGGTGTCGATCAGCTACGAGTACGACCCCTGCGACTTGGCCAAGGCCCATGAGCTGTATACCCGCGCCAGCACCGGCAGCTACACCAAAGCACCCGGCGAAGACGACCAGAGCATCGCCCTCGGGATCACCGGCTACAAAGGCCGCCTGCATGTACACTTCAGCCCGCCCGTGACCAGCGGCCTGGAAGACACCAAGCAACTGGCCATGGAAATGGACAAACACATCCTCGGCGGTTATCGGCTGTTCCCAGTGCATTACCTGGCGTATGCCATGTGGTCCGAACGTGACCCCGAGCTGCAGGTTCCCAGCGCCGAGCAACTGTTCCCCGCCGACGAACTGGCGACCGCGCAAGCCGAATGGGAAAAACGTCTGGCGGCCTGCCCGGCGCCGCAACGACCTTATCTGGTGCTGCAGTACGCCAACCCAGTGCGCAACCAATACCGCATCAAGGCTGGCCTGGCGCTTTAGACCGTATTTCTAGAACTGGGTGCTGGCCCAGGATAGGGCCAGCGCCAAAAGCAAAGTGGCGTAGCCGAAGCGGTAGAAAAAGCGGTTCAGGCGCAGTGTCGGCTCATCGAATACGCAGGCCTGTTCCGGCATTGCATCCGCGTCGCCATTGACGAGCAAGCGGGCCACCGCACGCTGCTCACGCAGGCGTGTGGCCAGGAGCAGCCAGGCGCCGGCCAGTGCGAAAAACAGCGCCAAACCATTGAGCGCTTGTGCGGGCTGGCCGACAAACAACGACCAGAGCATCTGCAGAGACATATCGACCTCAGTCTTTCCGAAGGCACGGCATAGCCGAGCCTGAAAATCGCCTTACCCACTGTACGATCGGGCAGTTCAAATACGGCGGCGGAGTCTACCTAAAGTCGTTGCTTATGACCTTCCTTCCCGACGGGCTGTAACCCTCATAAAGAATCCGTCTAAACCCTGCCGCCAGCCCTGGGTCCAACGGCCTGCACGCGCGGCAACCAGACACGACATCGGTTGCCGGACAACGCTTATATTCCACGGAGGAACGCCCCATGGTGTGGCAATACGAAGAAGATGAGGATTACCTTATCGATTCGCTAGACGAAGCGGTAACAGAAGAAATGGACGCTGTGATAGACGAGCTTTCGATTAATATTCAAGACCACCACTGGCTGATTTACTGCGCCCTTGGCGGTCATGAACATTACGATTTACCTGAGGTCGATCAGCAAAGCGGTATCCGTATTCTTGAGGTGTATGCCGAAGCGGCATAAATCCCAGCCATGAAAAAGCCCGGCTCGATGCCGGGCTTTTTCATAGCTGCCAAAGGCTTATTGCAGAAGCATTTGCCCGATGGCGGGGTCTTTGAATGCCCGAGTCAGCGCATCGCTCATCACATCGCTCACCAGCTTGGTATTGGTTTCCTGGTTCGGCGCCATGCCCGAACGCTGATTCAATGAAGCGCCGTAACGACCGCTGTAACGGCGCGAGCTATTCTGCACCTCGAGGCGGAAGTTCGCAGTGATATTGGCCTCGGTGACGTACAGAGTGTCTTTCGGCGACTGATATTTCAGCTCGGCCAGGGTCAAGGTCAATTGCGGAGCGTTATAGGCATTGGCGGTCGGGGTGAAGCCGAGCAGACGCACCGCGGCCTCGGCCTGAGCTTGCAGCTTGGGCAGAATGTCCTGGCCACTGACGCTGACCGCGCTGGTTTCCGGATACAGGCCGCCGCGCGTGCCCAGAACCGGCGATGGACGCCCATCGGCAACCCGCACGACCACGGGCTGGCCCTGGCCGACGGCGACCAGGGGGCTGTTGATTTTCGGTTGCGGGCTAAGCTGTTGCGGACTGTGAGCGCAGCCGACCAGGGTCAGGCTGACAGCGGTAATCAAGCCAAATAACAGGCGATGCAGCATGCTCATCTCTCCAGGTTGGATGCAAAGTGGCGGGCAGTATACCAGCGCGGTGTTGTGCTAACAGTGTCGACGGAAAAGTGCCCGTAGGGGTTCCTGTCACGCTCTTGTCACAGCTTACTGGCATAAGACTTTAGTCGTCAGTCGCCTGGAGTCCCACGCCATGTTTTCATTCGGATCGCTGCTCGAACGCCGACGCCCCATGCGTACCTTCGCCCTGCTCGACCAGGCCGGGTTGTGCCGCGCCTTTCGTCAATCGCGCCAGGCGCCACTAGGCGCGGGCTGGGTCGAGGTGGATCGGCAATGCCTCGCCTGGCTGCAAAAACCCCTGCCGGCCAGCGCCAAAATCGCCACGAACGGCACTCGCCCACGCCCCTGCGAAGCGCTGACCGCCTGACCGGCGGAAAGAAGAAAATTCATAGCAGGCGATCTATTTTCCTGCTTTCGCCTTATAATCTCGCCCCGATTATAAGGACGCCTCCTGAATCGGGCCTCGCCGTCTCGCTGATGCACTAGCCATCGGCCACGCCCCCAGAGAGTCGCCCACTTCGTGCTGCCCCTTCCGGCTAGCCGCCTTCGCCCACTCTTAGCAGGCCGTTGAAACTACTGCGCTCGGCTATGTGGCGTTGAAATCGATTCGGACACGCCTGTACGACTCGTACGCGTCGCTCCCGACCGAGTTCATCCGCCCAGCCTCGACCCGCATCGTTTTCAGTGGCCGGTTAAAACGCATCGCAGTCATGCCATGCGGGTGGAAAGCGCGCGGATGCAGACACGAACTTTTGAGGTTCACGCTCCAAAAGAGCGCGAAAAATACGGTTTTAACAACTTCACAAGAGTGTGGCGAAAATGAACGATCTTGCGGCAGGCATACCCAGCATGACCCTTTCTCCCACGCCCTGGGAGCAGCACGGTACGCACTAACCGCGTACGTCGCTGCATAGGCCTTCGGCCGTCCTTTGGGTGCTGAATTTTCGGAGAAGTAGCAATGGCACGAAACGAATACCAAACAGTGGATGCGGTGCTGGTCGGCGCGGGCATCATGAGCGCGACCCTGGCCGTACTGCTGAAAGAACTCGACCCCGGCATCACGCTGGAAGTCGTGGAACTCATGGCGTCGGGGGCGATTGAAAGCTCCAACCCTTGGAACAACGCCGGTACCGGCCATGCCGGGCTGTGCGAATTGAACTACACGCCGGAAGCGGCGGATGGCTCCATCGACATCGGCAAGTCGGTGACCATCAATACCCAGTTCGAAGAATCCAAGCAGTTCTGGGCCTACCTGGTGGAGAAAGGCGCCTTCGGCACGCCGAAAAGCTTTATCAACCCGGTACCGCACCTGAGCTTCGTGCGCGGCCAAGAAGGCATCGAGTTTCTGAAGAAACGTTTTGCGGCGCTGACCCAGCACCACGCCTTCGCCGAAATGGAATACACCGAAGACCGGGCCACCATGACCAAGTGGATGCCGCTGATGCTGCCGGGCCGCGACCCGAACGAGCCTATCGCCGCAACCCGCGTGGAAGCCGGTACCGATGTCAACTTCGGCACCCTGACCAAACACCTGCTCGATCACCTGAGCAAGCAGCCGGATGCCGTGGTCAAGTGTAGCCAGAAAGTCACCGGGCTCGAGCGTAACGAGCAGGGTTGGCGCGTCAGCATCAAGAATCAACAGGATGGCAGCAGCCGCGAAATCCAGGCCAAGTTCGTCTTCCTCGGCGCAGGTGGCGGCGCCCTTCCGCTGCTGCAACTGTCCGGCATTCCGGAAGGCAAGGGCTTCGGCGGTTTCCCGGTCAGCGGCCAATGGCTGCGCTGCGACAACCCCGAAGTGGTCAAACAGCACCAGGCCAAGGTCTACAGCCAAGCCGAAGTGGGCTCGCCGCCAATGTCGGTACCGCACCTCGACACCCGCGTGGTGGACGGCAAGACTTCCTTGCTATTCGGCCCCTACGCCGGTTTTTCGACCAAGTTCCTGCGCCATGGATCGCTGCTCGACCTGCCGCTGTCGATACGCCCGAACAATATCGGCCCGATGCTTGCCGTGGCGCGCGACAATTTCGACCTGACCCGCTACCTGGTCAAGGAAGTTATGCAGTCCGAAGAGAAACGCCTGCAGACACTGCGCGGCTTTTACCCGGAAGCGAAGGCAGAGGACTGGCGCCTGGAAATGGCCGGTCAACGCGTGCAGATCATCAAGAAAGACCCCAAGCGCGGTGGCATCCTGCAGTTCGGTACCGAACTGGTCGCAGCTCACGACGGTTCCATTGCGGCGCTGCTCGGCGCCTCGCCGGGTGCTTCGGTCACCGTGTCGATCATGCTCGACCTGATTCACCGCTGCTTCCCCGAGCAGGCCAAGTCCGAGGAATGGACACGTAAGCTCGACGAAATCTTCCCGGCAACGAGCAAGGTACTCGCCACCGACGCCGAGCGTTACCGCGAAGTGCAAGCGCGCTCCAATGCACTGCTGCAGCTGGACCAGCCCGCGCCCTTACCGGTTTAAAACCGCCATGCTCAGGCCGTGCAAGCGGCCTGACAGCTCAGGCTATAAAAGCAAACGCCCCGACTGGTTCGGGGCGTTTGTTTTAGGGTCAGGCCGAGGTCGATATGGGGTGGAAACTGAAGTAGTGACGCAACGCTTCGACCATCTCGACATACTCCTCGGGCGGGAGCTCCAGGGAGAATCCGGAGTCATAGCTACCGGGCGTCACATCTTCCCGGCACCACTGGCAACTCGCGGAGAAATCGATGAAACGTGGGGAATCCGGGCCAGGTATTTTCAGGCGCATGTCGAAGCGCGCATTCACCAACATCGGCAATTGGCTGATCAAAAGCATGCCATCGACCGAGACATTGCCGATATAACCCACCGGCTTGTCGGTGATGCGATTGAACACCTTCAGGTAGTACGGTAACTGATGGCGCTCTATTCGACGCTGAATCTGCATAATATCAAATCGCTACTAGTGACTTCCGAGTATGGCCATACCGCCACGGCTAAACAAGCTTCAGTTGCAACGCTCTGATATCCGATCGTTTAACTGACGACGAGCGGTATCGACCTCCGTATCGCTATAGTAGCTGCGCTCACCATTGGCGTCGGTTTTATAATAGCGCCACCCCTCAGGTATGCCAGCCAATTGCCGACGCAATTCGCCACATTCTTTCTCTTGCTGGGCTTTGCGCTCCGTCGCCGCGGCCGCGGCCTGCGCCTGCTCTTCACGCCGGGCCTCGAAAAAGCGCGTGGCACGCTCCTGCCGCTCAACGGTTGCGGCATCGCGCTCCACCACCTGGGGCTTGACCTCGACCTGTTCGGCGCCGGGCGCCGGGCGCTGATCGAAGTGCACCTGACCGTTGGCATCGACCCAACGGTAAATCTCCGCCATGGCCACCCCAGGCAATAGCAACAGGCAAAGCAGTACTCGCATGGCTTCCTCCTTGACCGAGGCGGCTAGATTACCTCGCTGGTCGCCGCCCTCGTGCGTCCGACGATCAGCGGTTCAATTCGCGGGGGTCGCGACAGCGTCTTTGCCGATTATCACCGCATCTTGGTGGCCTAATTGACGCAAGGTTTCCAAGCGCGCGCGGGCGCGGTAGGCATATTCGCTGCTCGGATAACGGCCGATGATGAACTTGTAGGTTTGCACGGCATCCAGGAACAGGCTTTGACGCTCCAGACACTGGCCACGCAATAGGGAAATTTCCGGCTGGATATAGTTGCGCGATCGGCTGCTGCGTTCGGCCTTCGACAGATCCAACATGGCCGTATCGCAATCGCCCTGATCATAAGCGCGGTAGGCGCTGTCCAAATGACGGTCGAGGCTATAGCGGCTGCAACCAACGGCGCCGAGCGCCAGGAGTACGATCAACAGGGTTTTCATGGGGTTTCTCCTCCGATGGCAGTGTATCGACTGGGCAGAAGCATTCTGTAGGGCCATACCGCTCTGCCATGCCACGGCTGGAACACACGCGGGGATACTACTCTGCGCAGCCTGTTCGAGGCGCCGGCAAACGAGTATCGGAGCCGGTTGCCGTCTAAGCTGATACAGATCAAGTCTGCCGGGGCGTCTTTGCGTTGCAATGGCCCCGTCACGGCGTCGCTCATAGCAAGGTCAGGGCCATGAAACTGCAAACGCTTTTGGTAGTCATCGATTCCCAGCAGCCGAGTCAGCCGGCGCTCGAACGCGCGGTCTGGCTCGCGCGCAAGAACCAGGCGCAGCTCCACCTGCTGCTGACCGAATACCATACGGCTCTGGATACCAGCCCGCTCTTCGATAGCGCCGTACAGGCCAAAGGCCGCGCGGCGGCGCTGGAGCAGGCCGGCACCTGGCTGGAGGAGCATGTCGTAGCGCTGCGCGCCGAAGGGTTGGATCTGCACCTGGACGTTCGCTGGGGCAAGCCGTTGCACAAGGTGGCCCTCGGCAAGATCGGCGAATTGCAGCCAGACCTGGTGCTCAAATCGGCCGCTCGCAATAGCATGCTGCAGCGCCTGTTGCTGACCAATAGTTGCTGGCAACTGATCCGCCATTGCCCGGTCCCGCTATGGTTGGTGCATCACGGCGCCTGGCAAGGTCGACGCCTATGCGCCGCCCTTGACCCCTTGCACAGTGGCGACAAGCCCGCGGCCCTGGATCACCGTTTGATTCGCGCGGCGCGCGAATTGAGCGAGCAACTCGGGCTGCAGGCGCACTACTTGCACACCTATGCGCCCTTGCCGCGCACCCTGGTGTTCGATGCCGAACTGGTCGGCGACTATGAAGGCTACGTCGAGCGCAGCGCCAAACAGCACCGCGATGCCTTCGAGGAGCTGATCGGCCAATACCCGATCGCCCGGCCCGACACCCACTTGATCGAAGGTTTCGCCGAAGAAGTGCTACCGCGCTTCGTCCGCGAGCAGAACGTCGATTTGCTGCTGATGGGCGCAGTCGCCCGCGGGCAGCTGGATACCGCACTGATCGGGCATACCGCCGAACGGGTTTTGGACGCCGTGGAATGCGATCTGCTGGTACTCAGGCCCGAGGAAAAAAGTAGTGGCGCGTAAAAATGACTACAGGGTTACAGCGTAGTAGCCTCGCGTTCTGCTTGATCTCAGGAGCCTGTGCATGACCATTCGCCGCACCAAAATCGTCGCCACTCTCGGCCCGTCCAGCAACTCGCCCGAAGTCCTCGAAAAACTGATTCTCGCCGGCCTGGATGTGGCCCGCCTGAACTTCTCCCACGGCTCGCCCGACGAGCACAAAGCCCGCGCCAAGCTGGTACGCGACCTCGCCGCCAAACACGGACGCCATGTCGCCCTGCTCGGCGACCTGCAAGGCCCGAAGATCCGCATCGCCAAATTCGCCAATAAGCGCATCGAGCTGAAAATCGGCGACCGCTTCGTATTCTCCACCAGCCACCCATTGACCGAAGGCACCCAGGAAATCGTCGGCATCGACTACCCGGACCTAGTCAAGGATTGCGGCGTCGGCGACGAACTGCTGCTCGACGACGGACGCGTGGTCATGCGCGTGGAATCGGCTACCGGCGACGCCCTGCATTGCGTGGTGATCATCGGCGGCCCGCTGTCCGACCATAAAGGCATCAACCGCCGCGGTGGCGGTTTGACCGCGCCGGCGCTGACCGAGAAAGACAAAGCCGATATCAAGCTGGCCGCCGAGATGGAGCTGGATTACCTGGCGGTGTCCTTCCCGCGCGATGGCTCAGATATGGAATATGCGCGCAAGCTGCGCGACGAAGCCGGTGGCACCGCCTGGCTGGTGGCGAAGATCGAACGCGCCGAAGCGGTAGCAGACGACGCAACCCTCGACGGCCTGATCCGCGCCAGCGATGCGGTCATGGTTGCCCGCGGCGACCTCGGTGTGGAAATTGGCGATGCCGAGCTGTGTGGCATTCAGAAAAAAATCATCCTGCACGCGCGCCGCCATAACAAAGCGGTGATCACGGCCACGCAGATGATGGAGTCGATGATCCAGAACCCCATGCCGACCCGCGCCGAGGTATCGGACGTGGCCAACGCCGTGCTCGATTACACCGACGCGGTCATGCTGTCGGCGGAAAGCGCCGCGGGGGCCTACCCGCTGGAAGCGGTGCAGGCGATGGCGCGGATCTGCCTGGGTGCGGAAAAACACCCGACCAGCAAGAAATCCAGCCACCGCATGGACACCGAATTCGAGCGCTGCGACGAAAGCATCGCCCTGGCGGCCATGTACACGGCCAACCACTTTCCCGGGGTCAAAGCCATCATCGCCCTGACGGAAAGCGGCTATACGCCGTTGATCATGTCGCGCATCCGTTCCTCGGTGCCGATCTTCGCCTTCTCCCCGCACCGCGAAACCCAGGCCCGCGCGGCCATGTTCCGCGGCGTCTACACCGTGCCGTTCGACCCGGCCGCCCTGCAGCCCGGCGAAGTCAGCCAGGCCGCGGTGGACGAGCTACTCAAGCGCGGCGTGGTACAGACCGGCGATTGGGTGATCCTGACCAAGGGTGACAGCTACAACACCATCGGCGGCACCAACACCATGAAGCTGCTGCATGTCGGCGAAGCGCTGGTGTAAGCCGCGTCGTAACGCAAAAAGGCCGCTCGATCGAGCGGCCTTTTGCTATCCGTAGGGTGCGCAGTGCACCGGCATTTCCGGTAAACCCTGGTGCACGCAGCACACCCTATGCGGACTTGCTGAAATCCGGTACGCGCCTTTGCATAAAGGCGGTCAGGGCTTCGATGGCTTCCGGCGAACGTAACCGCTGGCTGAATAGCTTGCCTTCCTCCTCAATCACCCGGCGCAGTTCCTCGCGTCCCGGCGCACGCATCAGACGTTTGCTGTCGATTACCGCCGAAGGCGCCAAACGCTGAAAGCTCAGCGCCACTTCGCGTGCCTTGGCCAAAGTCGCGGCGCCGTCTTCCAAAGCCTGGTTGGCGATCCCCCATTCGGCCGCCTGCTCGCCGGTAAAACCCTGCCCGAGCAACAACAGCTCGGCCGCCCGGGCATGGCCGAGCAGGCGCGGCAGAATCACACTGGAGCCATATTCGGGGCACAACCCCAAGTTGACGAAGGGCATCTTCAACGCTGCATCACGGCTGACATACACCAGGTCGCAATGCAGCAGCAGGGTCGTGCCGATCCCCACCGCCGAGCCGCTGACCGCCGCCACCACCGGCTTGCTGAACTCGAATAGCGCGCGCATGAACTGAAAGACTTCGCTGCTGTTAAGGTCGCTGGGCGGGGCCTGGATAAAGTCGCTCACATCGTTGCCGCTGGTGAAACACTGCTCACCGCCAGTGATCAAGAACGCACGCACGCTTTTATCCTGATCGGCCTGGTCCAACGCGTCGGCCATGGCGCGGTACATCGCGCGGGTCAGGGCATTTTTCTTATCTGGACGGTTCAGGCGCAGGGTCAACAATCCTTGCTCTCGGTCAATACGCAGATGCTCGTTCATGACGTTTCCTAATGGAATGGGCAAAAGGCCCAATGAAAATTAAGCGTCGTACGGCGGCGCGCCGGAGAAATCGGCGTGTAACGACAGATCAGGGGCAGCCCCGCGAGAACTCACAGGACTCGAATCGTCTCGCCTAAGCGTGCGGCAAGAACAGGTCGGAAAACATCTGATTGCGCGGCATACCAGCCAAATAAAGGCGCCGGGTAAAACTCTCGACGTTATTAGGGCTACCGCAGAGTAAGGCGAGGGTTTGCCGTGAAACAAGTTTCAGTTGCGCCAAAGCGGCCGGCAATTCTGCCGCGCAGAGCAGCTCGACCCGCACCTGCGAATGGGCGGCCGCCAGCTGCCGCAACTCGGCGGCCAGGTAGTGCTCGGCACTATCACGGGCCAAATGCAGCACTCGGATTTCGCCGCGGTGCTCTTCGCGCAACGCCTCGCGTAACACCGCATAAAGCGGGGCGATGCCGGTGCCCGCCGCCAATAGCCAGAGCGGCCGGTTCTGCCAATCGAGGTCATAGTGCAGCGCGCCACCACGCAGTTCGCCGAGCCGCAAGGGCTGGCCGCGGACGAAATGCCGCGCGGCATCGCTGAAGGCGCCGGGTTGCCGGCAATCCAGGTGAAACTCCAACCAGGGGTCTTCGCCCGGCAGACTGGCCAGCGAATACGGCCGGGCCACGCCGCTCTGCGTCCACAACACCAGGTGCTGCCCGGCGCGGTAGCGCAGCGGCTGTTCGGGCAACAGGCGCAAACGCAGCACATCGGGACTGAGCCAGTCACAACTGTGGATCAACGCGGGTAGACCATCCTTTAGCGGATCGAAGACCTCGACCTGCAAGTCCTCGACCAGCCGGCACTGGCAGGCCAACCGCCAGCCCTGCTCGCGGCGGGCCGCAGCCAGGGCTTCGGGCTTATCATCCTGCGGCTCGCCGCGGATGCAGCGCACCAGGCAAGCATGGCAACTGCCGGCACGGCAACTGTAGGGGATGGCGACGCCGGCCTCATGCAGAGCATCGAGCAGATTGCGTCCGGGTTCGATCGGCAGTCGTCGTTCACCGACCTGCAACTCAGGCATCGGCATGTTCCCAAGCGGCGGCGCAGCGGTTGCGTCCGCTGTTTTTCGCCCGATACAGCGCCTGATCGGCACGGTTCAGCGCCTCGTCCATATCGTCGCCCGGACTCAATAGTGTCATCCCGACCGACAGGCTCAAGTTCTCCAACTTGAGGCCCAGCGGCTCGGCACGCATATAGGCTTCGCGCAGGCGTTCGCAGCACGCGGTGACCTGATCGGCATCGGTATTGGGCAGCAACAGAACGAACTCCTCACCGCCGTAGCGGGCAATGATATCGGCATCGCGCAGACAAGTCCTGGCCACGCTGGCGAAGGTCTGCAATACCCGGTCGCCCGCCGAATGGCCATGAATATCGTTGATCCGTTTGAAGTGATCCAGATCGATCAACGCCAGACCATGCCGACGACCGGCGCGCAAGCCGGCCAGTTCGCGCGTGGCCAGGCGCAGGAAATGCCGACGGTTATACAACCCCGTGAGCTCATCGGTGGAGGCCAGGTCTTCCAACTGGCGCATCATCCCACGCATGGTGTCCTGGTGCGCCTGCAACGCGAAACGTCGTTGCTGCATGCGTTTACGCATCGATTGGATGTAACTGGCGAACAGGCTCAACCAGACCAGCACCCCAGCCAGGACGCTGACCTGCATGATCGCCAGCGCCGGCCTGCTCATCTGAAAGCTGTAAGCGTCATACAGGTTGACCGCGGCGAAACCGAAAAACGCAAAGAGCGCGGCGCGTACGAACACTTTCGGCGGTAGGTTAATGATGCCGAACAACAGAATCAGCACATAAACCACCAACAGGCTGCCGCGTCCATCGACGCATAACGCCATCAGCAGGGTGTGCCAGAAGAGCGCCACCAGTACCTGCGCTTCGGTCAGGCTGGGGTCGCGAAAACGCAGATTGGCGGAGGACAGGAACAGCGTCAGAAATACCGCTTGGCTGATCGCCGCCGTGGCGGTGAACAGCAGCATCTCCAACACCGATGCACGCAACAAACCGTTGAACAACGCCACCCAGGACAGCAGTGCCGTCAGCGCATAAGTCCCCGCCGCCATGCCGAAACGCTTCAGCAGCAGGTTCTGCAGTGATCGTTGAGTGACCCGTTGGCTGTTTAGGCTCATGGGCTCCGTCCCATACTGGCATCTAGCCCTCACTGTACGCCTGCGCCCCTGAAAAGCCTAGGCGCCCGCACGACTAAGCGCGCGTACTTAGACCAGGGTCGACTGTGCCCACGGGCGCAGGCGCGATATACTGCCGCGCCTTTTTTGTAGTCGCGTCGGGTCGTGGTCCGGCGTTTCCTTAGATATCCCCTACAGATATCCCAGAAATTAGATGTTCCAGAGATAAAGGAGCGCTTGCATGACCGTGATCAAACAAGACGACCTGATTCAGAGCGTTGCCGACGCCCTGCAGTTCATCTCCTATTACCACCCCGTGGACTTCATCCAGGCCATGCATGAGGCCTACCTCAAAGAAGAGTCCCCCGCCGCACGCGACTCCATGGCGCAGATCCTGATCAACTCGCGCATGTGCGCCACCGGCCACCGCCCGATCTGCCAGGACACCGGCATCGTCACCGTATTCATCAAGGTCGGCATGGACGTGCGCTGGGACGGCGCCACCATGAGCGTCGACGACATGATCAACGAGGGCGTACGCCGCGCCTACAACCTGCCGGAAAACGTCCTGCGCGCTTCGATCCTGGCCGACCCGGCCGGTGCCCGCAAGAACACCAAGGACAACACCCCGGCGGTGATCCACTACTCCATCGTTCCCGGCGACAAGGTTGAAGTGGACGTCGCGGCCAAGGGCGGCGGCTCCGAGAACAAGTCGAAAATGGCCATGCTCAACCCATCCGACTCGATCGTCGACTGGGTACTCAAGACCGTGCCGACCATGGGCGCCGGCTGGTGCCCACCGGGCATGCTCGGCATCGGCATCGGCGGCACCGCCGAGAAAGCCGCGGTGATGGCCAAGGAAGTGCTGATGGAGCACATCGACATCCACGAGCTGCAGGCCCGCGGCCCGCAGAACCGCATCGAAGAGCTGCGCCTGGAGCTGTTCGAGAAGGTCAACCAGTTGGGCATCGGTGCCCAGGGCCTCGGCGGCCTGACCACCGTGCTCGACGTCAAGATCATGGACTACCCGACCCACGCCGCCTCCCTGCCGGTGTGCATGATCCCCAACTGCGCCGCCACCCGTCACGCCCACTTCGTGCTCGACGGTTCCGGCCCGGCCGAACTGGAAGCGCCGGACCTGTCCGCCTACCCGGAAATCGTCTGGGAAGCCGGCCCGAGCGCGCGCCGCGTCAACCTCGACACCATCACCCCGGAAGAGGTGCAGAGCTGGAAACCGGGCGAAACCGTACTGCTCAATGGCAAGATGCTCACCGGCCGCGACGCCGCGCACAAGCGCATGGTCGACATGCTGAATAAGGGCGAAGAGCTGCCGGTGGATCTCAAAGGCCGCTTCATTTATTACGTCGGCCCGGTCGACCCGGTGCGCGAAGAAGTGGTAGGCCCAGCCGGCCCGACCACCGCAACCCGCATGGACAAGTTCACTCGGCAGATCCTCGAAAGCACCGGTCTGCTCGGCATGATCGGCAAGTCCGAGCGCGGCCCGATCGCCATCGAAGCGATCAAGGACAACAAGGCCGTGTACCTGATGGCCGTCGGCGGCGCCGCCTACCTGGTGGCCCAGGCGATCAAAAAATCGCGCGTGGTGGCCTTCGCCGAGCTGGGCATGGAAGCGATCTACGAGTTCGAGGTCAAGGACATGCCGGTCACCGTGGCCGTCGACACCAACGGCGAGTCGGTGCACATCACCGGCCCTGCGATCTGGAACAAGAAGATCGCTGAAAGCCTGGCGGTGGAAGTGAAGTAAGCGCCCCTGCGGCAAACGAGAGCCCGGCCACTGTGCCGGGCTCATCGCTTCTAGCGCCCGATACCCGGCCTTTTAGACCTCGCTGGCGAACCGCCAGATGGCATATTGCAATTAGCCACAGCCAAGCTCAGAATCACGCCCTCTTCCAACATGGATGTTCCCGATGGCAACGATCAGCTACTACCGCCCGCTCGCAGATTTCAATCAAGGCATCGAATTCGGAAATGTCAGCGGCTCCAGCTCGCGTATCACCATCCAAGATGATTATCGCTCGGAGAGCTTTAGCGGCAGCTTCAGGTACGACTACTGGGGCACAACCGTCACAGGCGGAACCGTTAACGGCTACAGCTACTCCCAGGGTGGGGCGCTGTTCATGAGCATCAGCGGCCTGTCCCTCAGTGCCGTCACCGTCTATAACCTCTACATAAATCAGCAAGCCGTTGACCTGGTCGTTCTCATGCACGCCGGCAACGATACCGTGAAGGGCTCGAAGTACAGCGATCTGCTCGCCGGTTACGAGGGCAACGACACCATCTATGGATACGTAGGCGACGATCTGCTGATCGGCGGCAATGGCAACGACCTGCTCGACGGCGGTGTCGGTACGGATGCACTGTTGGGCGGTCTGGGTAACGACAGCTATGTGATCGACAACCTGGCCGACAGTATCATCGAGAACGCCAACGAGGGCACCGACCTGGTCAAGGTAGCGATTGCCAGCACGGGCGGCAGCTACAGCCTGGGCGCCAACCTGGAGAACGCGGCCTTGATCAACAAGGTCGCCTTCGACCTCACCGGCAACGAGCAGGACAACCTGCTGCAAGGCAACGCAGCCGCCAACCGCATCGACGGCGGCTTGGGCGCCGACCGCATGGAAGGCGGCGCAGGCAACGACACCTATATCGTCGACAATCTCGGCGACAGCATGCATGACAGCGCCGGTATCGATACGGTGGAAACCGGCCTGACCCATACCCTCGGCGATAAGCTGGAGAACCTCGTCCTCACTGGCTCTGCTGCCGTCGCCGGCACGGGCAACGCCCTGGCCAATGTACTCGATGGCTCGAGCAACAGTGCGGCCAACGTCCTCTCAGGACTAGGCGGCAACGACACCTATATCATCGGAGCCGGCGACACTGTGGTCGAAAGCGATCTCAAAGGTGGCATCGACCTGGTCAAGTCCTATGTCGACTTCGAATTGGGCCTCAACCTGGAGAACCTGACCCTGCTCGGCACCGCCGTCTCCGCTATCGGCAATGCCCAGATCAACACGCTGAGCGGCAACGACAGTAACAATCTCCTCGACGGCAAAGGCGGTGCCGACAAGCTGCTGGGCGGTAAGGGCAACGACAACTATATCGTCGACCTGACCAGCAGCAATGCCTTGCAAGACAAGATCACCGAACAGGCCGCAGCAGGGAACGATACCCTGACCTTGCGCGGTGGCAGCGACAGCTCGAAGAGCAGCACCCTGACGCTTCAGACACACCTGGAGAACCTCGACGCCAGCGCCACCGGCACCACTCGTCTCAACCTCACCGGCAACACCGCCGATAACCTGCTGATCGGCAACGCCGCCAACAATACTCTGACTGGTGGCGCCGGCAACGACCGACTCGAAGGCGGCAACGGCAACGACCTGCTCGATGGCGGTACCGGCACGGATACGCTGATGGGCGGCTTGGGCGACGACAGCTATGTGATCGACAGCCTGGCCGACAGCATCACCGAAAATGCCGGTGAGGGCACCGACCTGGTCAAGGTAGCGATTGCCAGCACGGGCGGCAGCTACAGCCTGGGCGCCAACCTGGAGAACGCGGCCTTGATCAACAAGGTCGCCTTCGACCTCACCGGCAACGAGCAGGACAACCTGCTGCAAGGCAACGCAGCCGCCAACCGCATCGACGGCGGCTTGGGCGCCGACCGCATGGAAGGCGGCGCAGGCAACGACACCTATATCGTCGACAATCTCGGCGACAGCATGCATGACAGCGCCGGTATCGATACGGTGGAAACCGGCCTGACCCATACCCTCGGCGATAAGCTGGAGAACCTCGTCCTCACTGGCTCTGCTGCCGTCGCCGGCACGGGCAACGCCCTGGCCAATGTACTCGATGGCTCGAGCAACAGTGCGGCCAACGTCCTCTCAGGACTAGGCGGCAACGACACCTATATCATCGGAGCCGGCGACACTGTGGTCGAAAGCGATCTCAAAGGTGGCATCGACCTGGTCAAGTCCTATGTCGACTTCGAATTGGGCCTCAACCTGGAGAACCTGACCCTGCTCGGCACCGCCGTCTCCGCTATCGGCAATGCCCAGATCAACACGCTGAGCGGCAACGACAGTAACAATCTCCTCGACGGCAAAGGCGGTGCCGACAAGCTGCTGGGCGGTAAGGGCAACGACAACTATATCGTCGACCTGACCAGCAGCAATGCCTTGCAAGACAAGATCACCGAACAGGCCGCAGCAGGGAACGATACCCTGACCTTGCGCGGTGGCAGCGACAGCTCGAAGAGCAGCACCCTGACGCTTCAGACACACCTGGAGAACCTCGACGCCAGCGCCACCGGCACCACTCGTCTCAACCTCACCGGCAACACCGCCGATAACCTGCTGATCGGCAACGCCGCCAACAATACTTTGACGGGTGGCGCCGGCAACGACCGACTCGAAGGCGGCGATGGCGCCGACATCCTGATCGGTGGTATCGGCGCTGACATGCTGAGCGGCGATGCGGGCAATGACATCTTCCGCTTCACCTCGCTGAGTGATCTCGGCTTGGGCGAAAGCAACCAGGATGTGATCCTCGACTTCACTCACGGCGAAGATAAGCTCGACCTCAAGGCGCTCAAGGGCTATAGCTTCAAGGGCGATGGCGCCTTCAATGGAGCCAAGCAGCTGCGCTACGAAGAAGTCGGCAATGACCTGGTGCTCTACGGCAACAGCGGTGGAGATCTCAACCCGGACTTTTCCATCAAGCTGATCGGCGTCACCCAACTACAGGCCGACGACCTGCTGCTCGTCTAGTAATCGGCGGCTCACCCACAAGCCTGGCGCCCTAACTGCGCCAGGCTTACTCTTCGCTCGCGCACATCCGTCGCCCTCAGCCCCAGCGTTTCCTCGAACGAACCGACATCACTTGCCCGTCTTACGGCCGGTAGCCGGACCTGTCGACTGGATCATGCGCAAGTGGCTGGGACAAAATGGCCCACCCTGGCCCAGAGCCGACCTATTGCGCGCTGCCGCACAACTGCCGTCTACCGATGGCCAGGTACTCGTCCATCTCCACCTCCGGCACCATGCTGCCGCCGGTCGCCCACACCAGGTGAGTGGCGCGGGCCAGACGCGCTGGCGTCAGGCCCATGCGCCCGCGATAGCCCTGCTGCTCGCCGAACACCCGCATCATGCCTGGCATCCCAGCCAGCGCCGAGGGTTCCAGACGCTGGCCTTCGCTTTGTTCGAGCAGCGCCAATAGGCGAAACAGCTCCTCGTCGCTGACGGTGTAGTAGCCGTCGATCAGCCGCTGCATGGCGCGCCCGACGAAACCGGATGGCCGCCCTACCGCCAGGCCGTCCGCCGCGGTGCGGTTGTCGATGCCGAAGTCCTGCACCGCCAGTTCGTCATGCCGGCCTGTGTAGACACCCAGCAGCATGCACGGCGAATGGGTCGGCTCGGCGAACAGGCAGTGCACCGCGTCGCCGAATGCCAGCTTAAGACCAAAGGCCACACCGCCGGGTCCGCCGCCGACGCCGCATGGCAGGTAGACGAACAGCGGATGCTCGACATCGGCAACGATGCACGCCGCCGCAAGCTGCTGCTTGAGGCGTTCGCCAGCCACCGCATAGCCGAGGAACAGATGCCGGGAGTTCTCGTCGTCGACGAAGTGGCAGCGCGGGTCCGCCTCGGCCTGGCGACGCCCCTCGGCCACGGCAACGCTGTAGTCGCTGGCGTATTCGACCACGGTCACACTGTGAGCGCGCAGCCTGTCCTTCTTCCACTGGCGCGCATCGGCGGACATATGCACCGTGGCCTGAAAGCCCAGCTGTGCGCTGATGATGCCGATCGACAGACCGAGGTTACCGGTCGAGCCGACGGCAACCTGATAGCCGCCGAAGAAGGCCCGAGCCGCGTCGCTGTCGAGGCAGGCGTAGTCGTCGTCAAGGCTCAGCAGGCCGGCCGCCAGGGCGAGATCCTCGGCGTGCTTGAGCACTTCGTAGATGCCACCCCGGGCCTTGATCGAACCGGAGATCGGCAGGTGGCTGTCGCGCTTGAGCCAGAGCGAGCCGACCTCGCCTAGCCCGTGGCGCTCGCGCAGCAAGGCCTGCAGGCGCGGCAGCACGAGGATGTCCGACTCGATGATGCCGCCACTGTCAGCCGTTTCCGGGAAGACGCGGGCCAGATAGGGCGCGAAACGCGCCAGCCGGGCACTGGCATCGGCCACGTCGGCGGCGTTCAGGCCGACATCGGCCAGGGCCTCGACGGCAGGCGCGACAGCCGGATTGAACCAACTGGTCTCGCGCAGGGCGATCAGCTCGTCGAGCAGCGGATAGTGTGCGCGCCAAGTGGCGAACGGCTGACCAAGGATCATCAGGGCATTCCTCTTTGCATACAGTGGCGCTCATTAGACGCTGACGCATGCCGGCTGACAAAGGATCGCCGCTCAGCCCTGGCATGATCCAGCGTCAGTCATACCACGCCCCCCGGCGAAAGCACCTAGCGCGCCGCCGTACCGAAACGCCGCCGGTAATCCCCCGGCGCGACGCCCACCAGGCGAGCGAACACCTTGCGGAAGGCGCCGCTGTCGCGGTAGCCGACCTGCCAGGCCACCTGATCGATGCTCTGCCGGGTGAACTCGAGCAACTCGCGCGCTTTGGTCACCCGCAGCTGCTGACAGTACTCGGTGGGTTTCATCCCGGTGGCGGCGCGGAAGCGGCGCAGGAAGGTGCGCTCGCCCAGCCCGGCACGGGCCGCCATGCTCGCCAGGCTCGCCTCGGCGCCACCCTCCCCCTGCAGCCAGTGCTGTACGCCGAGCACCGCGGCATCGCCATGGTCGAAGCTGGGTACGAAGCTGCTGAACTGGCGCTGCGATTCGCGGTTCAGGTCCACCACCAGAAAACGCGCGGTCTCCGCGGCGATAGTCGGGCCCAGCAGGCGCGTCACCAGGGCCAGGCCGAGGTCGGTCCAGGCCATCAGGCCGCCGGCGGTGATCAGGTCGCCGTCGTCTATCACCATGCGTTCGGGCAGCACCTCCACCTCGGGAAAGCGCGCCGCCAGTTGCGTTGCCAGCGCCCAGTGGGTGGTTACCCTGCGGCCGTCGAGCAGGCCTGCCTCGCCCAAGGCAAAAGCGCCGGCGCAGACCGAAGCCAGAATCACCCCGACGCCATGCTGCTGGCGCAGCCAGTCGCTGTAGCAGGGCTGCAGCTGCTCGGCGTCGCCCTCCAGGCTGGGCGGCAGAATCACCACCTGCGGCGCGCCCGTCGCCTGCGGCTGGCTGTCGAATACGCGCCGCAAGCGTCCCAGTTCGTCCGCCTGCCAGTGGCTGATGCGCAGCCGCGCCAACCCCTCGCGACCCTGGCCGGCGGCCATGCGATTGGCCACCGCGAACAGGTCGCCCAGGCCGTACACCGCCGCCAGCTGGACGCCGGGATAGAGCAACAGGCCGATCTCCAGGCAGCGCTCGCTCATTGTCAGTTTTTCCCCGCAGATTGTCGGCCCCGCCCATCCCGTGACAGCGGCGCCGACGCTAATGTTTGCCGCACATCATCCCACGGAGAACCCCATGAGCAAGCGTGCCCTGATCCTGATCGACATCCAGAACGACTACTTCGAAGGCGGCAAGTGGCCGCTCGACGGTATGCAGGCTGCCGCCGCCAATGCCGCCAGGGTGCTGGCCGCCGCCCGTGCTGCGGGGGAGCTGGTGGTGCACGTGCGCCACGAATCCCTGGGCGACGACGCGCCTTTCTTCGCCCCCGGCTCGGCGGGCGCGCATATCCATGCCAGCGTGTTGCCGCAGGCCGGCGAAACAGTGGTGCTCAAGCACCGGATCAATGCCTTTCTCGATACCGAGCTGAAGACGCTGCTCGACGCAGCCGACATCGAACAGGTGACCCTGGTCGGCGCCATGAGCCATATGTGTATCGACGCCGCGGCCCGCGCAAGCGCCGACCTCGGCTACGCCACTACGGTGCTCCACGACGCCTGTGCCACCCACGCCCAGGAATTCGCCGGCCAACAAATCGCCGCCGAACAGGTGCATGCCGCCTTTATGGCCGCCCTGGCGTTCGCCTATGCCAGGGTCGTTTCCACCGAGCAGTACCTCGCGGGCTGACGCCTCAACCACGGCCGAAGCGCTGCAGCTGCATCTCGCGCAGGCGGCTCAGGGTGCGGCGGAAGGCGAATTCCAGGTAGCCCTGGGTGTACAGCTGCTCCAGCTCCACCTCGGCCTCGATATACAGCGGCACGCCGCGGTCGTAGCACTCGTCGACCAGGGCGATGAAGCGCCGCACCGCGTCGTCGTTGCGCGACAGTGCCGGCAGCTGCCGATCGCCAGCGGCGACCCGCTCCACGCCGTCCTCGGTGCCGCGGGCGATACGCCCTTCGCGCGGCACGGCGCCCAGGCGCGGCACCTCGCAGAGCAGAATCGCCGGGAAGCGGTCGCACAGCGCGATGAAGTCCGGCGCCGCCAGCGCCTGCTGGCACAGCTCGGCGAAACGGCAGTGCAGCGCCGCCGCGCTATGGGCCTGCACCTGCAAGCCGCGGTGGCCCAGCTCGATGGCCTCGCGGGAAACCGCCAGGCCCTGCGACAGCTGGGCGAAGCACTCGCCCAGCGCCTGCGACCGTCCCACCCAGTAGCGTTGTTGCGGCGCGCCGGGATGCAGGCGATGGTCCTGCTCGCCGTCCACCGCCAACACCTGCATATGCCGTTCGAGTGCGTCTATGGCTGGCAGGAAGCGCTCGCGATTGAAGCCGTCGGCGTACAGCTGCCTGGGCGGCTGGTTGGAGGTGGCCACCAACACCACGCCCTGCTCCACCACCAGGCTGAGCAGACGGCCGAGCAGCATGGCGTCGCCGATGTCGCTGACGAACAGTTCGTCGAAACACAGCACGCGCAGCTCGCGGCCCAGCTCCTCGGCCAGCAGGCGCAATGGGTCGGGGTTGCCGGTCAGCTCGAACTGGCGCCGGTGCACCCAACGCATGAAATGGTGGAAGTGTTGGCGCCGCGCAGGCACCGGCAGGCTGTTATAGAAACTGTCCATCAGCCAGGTCTTGCCGCGCCCGACCGGCCCCCAGAGGTAGACGCCGGGCGGCCGCTCGCCATGCAACAGCGCCGCATGACAGCGCTCCAGCGCCTCGACCGCACGCTGCTGCGCGGCGTCAGCGACGAAGCCGGCGGATAGCGCGCGCCGGTAGGCCGCCAGCGGCGAATCCGGAGCGCCGCGCTCGAAACCGCTCAACGCAGCACCAGCCGGCCAGGGTCGAATTGCTCTGGCCAGTCGCGGCGGGTGAACACCTGGCCCTGCGCGCGCACCCGGCGCACCTCGGCCAGATCCAGCTGGCAGATCAGCCAGTGGCTGCGATCCGGGCACAACTCGGCGCTCTCGGCGACGATACCGCTGGCCGGCATGCCGTAGTCCGACGGCACATAGAGCGCGGCGCGGCCGATGTTCTCGTCCAATGCCGGTGACCAGGGCGCCAGGCCGACAGTGGGCGCCTGCAACACGGCGATCTGATTCTCCAGCGCACGAGCCTGGGCGCCGATGCGCACGCGGTAGAAGCCGGCCTCGGTGTCGGTGCAGCTGGGCGCGAGGATCAGATCCACCCCGGCCCCGGCCAGGGTCCGCGCCAGCAGCGGGAATTCGTTGTCGTAGCAGATCAGGATGCCCAGCCTGCCCAGCGCCGTATCGAACACCTTGAGGCCGCTGCCGGCGGCGATGCCCCATTGCTCGCGCTCGAAGCGGGTCATGATCAGCTTGTCCTGGCTGCCCAGACAGCCGTCAGGGCCGAATAGCCAGGCACGGTTGCGGTAGATGCCATCGGCGTCCAGCACCGGCAACGAGCCCGGTTGCAGATGCACCTTCAGGCGCCGCGCCAGGCTCTCGCAGAGTTCCAACCAGTTCGGCACGAGCGACTGAATGCCGGCGATCGAGGCATGCAAGTCGCTGCGCTCGGCGTCGGGCAACTGACCGCTGAGCACCAGGCCGGCGTATTCCGGCAACAGCAGCAGCTCGGCACCCTGCCCTGCGGCCTCCTCGCACAACGCGGTCAGGTGCGCGGCGTAGGCATCCCAGCTCTCATGCAGGTCGATATGGTACTGGCAGGCGGCGATCTTGATCATCGAGCGAGCTCCTTGAGCCAGAACGACATGGGTTTGGCCGATTCCTGGCGCTCGTCCAGATCGCGCCAGTGGTATTCGGTGTGCAACTCGGGGTGATGGCGATAGCCGCGGCGCGTCCAGAAGGCGTCCAGCGGCTGGTAATCGGCGGGCCGCCGGGGGTGATCGGCCGGGCGCTGCACGGCGCAGAAGGCGCACCAGTCGAAGCGCTCCAGGCGCCGCGCATGGGCCTCGCGTTCGGCGAAGAAGCGCACGCCCAGGCCGCGCCCGCGCCAGGCTGGCAACACCACCGACTCGGCCAGGTAGAAGATCCGCGCGGGGTCCCAGCCGCCCTCGATAAATGGCTGCTGGAATTCCCCGGTCTCGTCGCTCAGAGGCAGCGCGGTGGAGGCGCCGACCACCCGGCCCTGGTCGCGCACCAGCACGCAGAGGCTGTCCTCGCTGCGCACATAGGTGCCGAGGTATTCGGCCTCATAGTCGAACGTGCCGTCGTAGAGGTAGGGGAATTCGCGGAAGACCTCGATGCGCAAACGCGCCAGGTCGTCGATATGGGGCGCTATCCGCGGCCCCTGGAGCAACTGAATGTCCATGCGGAGTCGTTCGCCAGCAGCAGGGTGACGCCAGCGGCTATGCCGGCGGAAAGCGGCGACCTTATCATGCCCCCGGTTCATCCACTAACAGGCTGTTGAAAAACTACCTACGTTGGCAATACTGCGTTAAAAACGGCCTCAAAATGCTCATTTACACCAGTAAACTCCGCTTTTTCGGCCGTTTTTGCCTTGTCTTGCCTGCCTCGGCTACGTTTTTCAACGGCCTGCTAACCACACCACGAAAGGAACTTAGCCATGACCGCCACCGAACTGGTGCAGGCCTACTACGCCGCTTTCAATGCCGGCGACATGCCCGCCTTCCTCGCTCTGCTCAGCGACGACGTGGTGCACGACATCAACCAAGGCGAGCGCCAGGTCGGCAAGGCCACCTTCACCGCCTTTATGGACAAGATGAACCGCTGCTACCGCGAGCGTCTGGAAGACATCGTGGTGATGCAGAACGAAAGCGGCAGCCGCGCCGCCGCCGAGTTCGTGGTGCACGGTCAGTACCTGGCCGACGACGAGGGCCTGCCGCCCGCCAACGGCCAGACCTACGTGCTGCCGGCCGGTGCTTTCTTCGAGATAAAGGACGGCAAGGTGGCGCGGATCAGCAACTACTACAACCTCAATGACTGGGTTGCGCAGGTCTGCTAAGCGTCCTCAGCGAGGGGCCCGGCGCCTTCCGAGGCCTCGGTCGATTACCGCGCTGTTGCGGGCGCCTGTTCAAGCGGGGCGCCCAAAGCAGCTGTTTTTGCAGAAACTCACACCCCTTTCCCACGCCTTAATACAGCGTTAAGCCTGCCCCACAACAATCGCCCCCAGGTTCATCACCGAGGCTCCGACCATGGAACTACCCTGGGCGCATCACGATCGTCCCGTTGCCCGTATCGGCCGCGGGGATAGCTTCGACCTGCACTTCGCCGCCCCCGACAGCACACGCCGCGGCGCGCTGGAGCAGTTCATCCGCCAGCGCTTCGAGTTGCAGCACGGTGCGCGCATCCGTCACTTCATGCCCTGCCTGTTCGGCCTGGAAAACCAGGACGGCGAGTTACTCGGCGCAATGGGCGTGCGCAGCGGCAGCAGCGGGCCGCTGTTTCTCGAGCGCTATCTGGACGAGCCGATCCAGACGGCCATCGCCGCACGACTCGGCAACACGCCAGCGACTCGAGGCGAGCTGGTGGAAGTCGGCAACCTGGCCGCCGCCAGCCCCGGCGCCGCGCGTCTGTTGATCGTCGCCCTGACCGATCTGCTGGTGGCGCTGGGCTTTCGCTGGGTTGCCTTCACCGGCACGCCGACGCTGCTCAACAGTTTCCAGCGCCTGGGCCTGACCCCCATCGCCCTGGGGCGGGCCGATCCGCAGCGCATGGGCGATGAGTTGGTCGACTGGGGCAGCTACTACAGCAACACCCCGATGGTGATGGCCGGCGACATCCTCAATGGCCATCGGCACCTGCTGCGGCTGGGTGCTTACCCGCGCCTGGGCCATCAAGCCCTTTATGCCCAGGAGGACATGCCCCATGTGGTCTGCAACTGAGGCCTTCTTCGCCCGCCTGGCCGAGTTCGGCCCGCGCACCGCGTTGATCGAGAGTGGCCACGAACTGAGCTACGACGAGCTGCTGGCCGCCGTGACCTTACGCAGCCGGCACCTCGACGCACTCGGTGTGCAGCGCATCGCCCTGACGCTGGACAACGGCATCGATTGGGTTCTGTGGGACCTCGCCGCGCTGCACGCCGGGCTGATCTGCGTCCCCGTGCCCGCCTTCTTCTCGCCGGATCAACAACGCCACGTGCTCGACGATGCCGGCGTCGACTGCCTGATCGGCAGCGCCGCACCCGGCTTCCATTGCGCGGAAAAGGACATCCACCGGCGCCGGGTCGCGCAGCCCGCCACCTTGCATCCCGGCACCTGCAAGATCACCTACACCTCCGGCACCACCGGCCAGCCCAAGGGCGTGTGCCTGGATGCCGAGGTCCAGTTGCAGGTGGCGCGCAGCCTGGTCGAGGCCAGCGCCAGTTGCGCGGTCGAACGGCATCTATGCGTGCTGCCATTGGCGACCCTGCTGGAGAACATCGCCGGCGTCTATGCGCCACTGCTGGCCGGGGCCGCTATCGAACTGATGCCCATGAGCCGAATCGGCCTGAGCGGCGCCAGTGGCTTCGACCTGGCGCGTTTCCTCCAGACACTGCACAGCGCCCAACCGCATAGCCTGATCCTGCTACCGCAACTGCTGCTGGCGTTGCTCAGCGCCGCCGAGCGCGGCCTGCCGCTGCCCGCCTCGCTGCGCTTCGTCGCGGTAGGCGGTGGGCGCGTGGCGCCGCAATTGCTGGAGCGCGCCGAAGCGTTGCAGCTGCCGATCTTCGAAGGCTACGGCTTGTCCGAGTGCGCATCGGTGGTGTGCCTCAACACGCCCGAACAGCGGCGCATCGGCAGCACCGGCAAACCGCTCGATCACTTACAGGTGAAGCTGGCCGACGATGGCGAAGTGCTGGTCAAGGGCGCGCGCATGCTCGGTTATCTCGGTGAGCCGGCGCCTGAAGGTGAGTGGCTGGGCACGGGCGATCTCGGTCATTTCGAGGACGGTTTCCTGGTGCTGCATGGGCGCAAAAAGCACCAGTTCATCACCGCCTACGGGCGCAACGTCAACCCGGAATGGGTGGAATCCGAGCTGGTGCAACAGCTGCCCATCGCCCAGGCCTGGCTGCACGGCGAAGCCATGCCGGCGAATGTCGCGGTGCTGGTGCCGCGCTTCGCCGACACCAGCGACCGGCAACTGGCCGAGGCGGTCGCCCAAGCCAACCTGGCGCTGCCCGATTACGCCCGTGTGCATCGCTGGTTGCGCGCCGAGCAGCCCTTCAGCAGCGCCAACCAATTGGCCACGAGCAATGGCCGCCTGCGCCGCGCCGCCCTTTATCAGCACTACCGCAACGCCATCGCACAGCTGATGGCGGATCAATCCTGCCATGGAGTTAGCCCATGAGTTTCTATGATGCCCTGCTCGAACAAACCAGCCACGAACGCGACTACCTGCTCAGCGCGCCGATCATTCGAGGTGCGGTGAACGGCAAAGTCAGCCTCGACAGTTACCTCGCCTTTCTCACCGAGGCCTACCACCACGTCAAACACACGGTGCCGCTGTTGATGGCCTGCGGCGCGCGCCTGCCCGAGCGCCTGGAATGGTTGCGCGGCGCCATTGCCGAATACATCGACGAGGAGTACGGCCACCAGGAATGGATACTCAACGATATCGCCGCTTGCGGCGGTGATCCCGAGGCGGTCCGCCGCGGCACGCCCAAGCTGCCGACCGAGCTGATGGTCAGCTACGTCTACGACCGTATCGCCCGGGACAATCCGGTGAGTTTCTTCGGCATGGTCAATGTACTGGAAGGCACCAGCATCGCCCTGGCCACCCAGGCGGCCGGCGTGATCCAGGACAAACTGCAATTACCGGACAAAGCCTTCAGCTACCTGACCTCCCACGGCAGCCTCGATCTGGAACATATCGAACTGCTGAAAAAGCTGATGAACCGCCTGGACAACGCCGACGATCAAGCCGCCGTGGTACACACCGCCAAGGTGGTCTACCGGCTCTATGGCGATATGTTCCGCAGCCTGCCGCTGGCCGAGCAAGAGGAGCAGGCATGAAACTCTACGACTGTCGCGCCCTGATCACCGGCGCCAGCGGCGGTATCGGCTTGGAGCTGGTCGCGGCACTGGCCGCCGAAGGCGCACACTTGCTGTTGGTCGGGCGCCAATTGGACGCCCTGCAGAGCTTGGCGCAGCGCTATCCGGGCAAGATCGAAGTGCTCCAGGCCGATATCCGCGACCGCGCCGGCCGCGAGGCCGTGGTGGCCGCGGCGAAACGTTTCGGCGCCTTGAATACCCTGATCAACGCCGCCGGCATCAACCATTTCAGCCTACTCGAACAGCATGACGAAGCGGCGATCGCCGAACTTATCGACCTCAATGTGACCGCCAGCCTGCAGCTGACCCATCGCCTGCTACCGCTGTTGCGCCAACAAAGCTCAGCGCTGGTGGTCAATCTCGGTTCGACGTTCGGCTCCATCGGCTATCCGGGCTTCACGGCCTACTGCGCGAGCAAATTCGCTTTGCGTGGTTTCTCCGAAGCGCTGCGCCGGGAACTCGCCGATACCCGGGTGAGAGTCCTCTATTTCGCCCCCCGCGCTACCCGCACCGGGATGAACGCCGCCAACGTGGTGGCGATGAACGATGCGCTGCAGCAGACCATGGACGCCCCCCAGCTGGTCGCCACGCAACTGCTGCAAGCCATCCGCCGCGAAGACGACGAACGCTACCTCGGCTGGCCGGAAAAATTCTTCGTGCGCCTCAACAGTCTGCTGCCGCGGTTGGTGGATCAGGCTCTGCGCAAACAACTGCCGATCATCCAGCGCTTCGCCCGCGCCAAACCCTGAAGGACGACGACCATGCCCATGACCTTTCTGCGCCGCACCTGCTGCGCCCTCCTGAGCCTTGCCAGCCTGCCCGCCTTCGCCCTCAGCGAACAAGGCCAGCAGGCCCTGCAAGCCCTGCAAACGCGCTGGGCGCAAATCAACTATCAACTGCCCGAAGCGCAGCGCGAAGCCGCCTTCGGCAAACTCAGCGAACAGGCCCAACTGGCCCTGGACAACGAACCCCAAGCACCTGAGCTGTTGATCTGGCGCGGCATCATCCTCAGTACCTACGCCGGCGCCAAAGGCGGTTTGGGCGCCCTGGGCCTGGCCAAACAGGCCAAAGCCAGCCTGGAACAAGCCCTGGAACAAGATCCCCGGGCACTTTCCGGCTCGGCTTATACCAGCCTGGGCAGCCTCTACTACCAAGTGCCGGGCTGGCCCATCGGTTTTGGCGACGATGAAAAGGCCGAGGCCCAGCTCAAGCGGGCTCTGAGCATCAACCCCGACGGCATCGACCCGAACTATTTCTATGGCGATTTCCTCTACCGCGCCAAACGCTACGAGGAAGCCAAGCTCGCCCTGGAAAAAGCCCTGCAAGCGCCGCCACGACCGAACCGTGCGTCGGCCGACCAGGGCCGCCGCGAGGAGATCGCCAAGCTACTGGGCCAGGTGAATGCGGCGCTGGACTAATGCCACGCGGGCGGGCTTGATAGGGGAAAACGGGGAGACCTTGATATGCGCATTCTGTTGGTCGAGGACGATAAGGCGCTGGGCGAAGGCATTCGCACGGCGCTGAAACCCGAGGGCTATACCGTCGACTGGGTGCAGGACGGGCAAAGCGCGCTGCATGCCTTGAGCCATGAAAGTTTCGAGCTGGCGATCCTCGACCTCGGCCTGCCGCGCCTGGACGGCCTGCAGGTGCTCAAACAGCTGCGCGCCGCCGCCAACCCGGTACCCGTGCTGGTGCTCACCGCGCGCGATTCCACCGCCGACCGCATCGCCGGGCTGGACGCCGGCGCCGACGATTACCTGATCAAACCCTTCGATGTCGCCGAACTCAAGGCGCGGCTGCGCGCCCTTCTGCGGCGCAGCTTCAACCGCCCGCAACCGACCCTGGAGTACCGCGGCATCAGCCTCGATCCGATCAGCCAGGCGGTGACCTTCCAGGGCCAGCCGGTCAATCTGTCGCGCAAGGAGTTCCTCCTGCTGCACGAGCTGATCGCCCAACCCGGCCGGGTGATGACCCGCGATAAACTCCAGCAAGCGCTGTACGGCTGGGACGAGGAAGTGGAAAGCAACGCCCTGGAGGTGCATGTGCATCACCTGCGCAAGAAATTCTTCGCCGAACTGATTCGCACCGTGCGCGGCGTCGGCTATCTGGTGGATAGAGTCTGATGCCATCGATTCGCGCCCGCACCCTGCTTCTGGTACTCGGCATGCTCAGCCTGTCGATGACCCTGATTTCCTATAAAAGCTATCGCGACGCCCAGCATGAGATCGAAGAACTGTTCGATGCCCAACTGGCGCAAACCGCCCGCCTGCTCGCCGGCATGGTCGGCCGCGACATGCCGACAACCGACCTCCAAGCACTGCAGGACGCCCTCGACCAGGTGCTGCTGGCGCGGCCGAGCCAGGACGATGAAACCCTGCTCGACGGCCACCCCTACGAGGGCAAATTGGCGTTTCAGGTACTCGATGAAAAGGGCGCGGTATTGCTGCGCTCAGCCAGCGCGCCGGCGGACTTGTTCCAGCAGATGGCAGCCGACTCCGCTCAAACACAGAGCGGCGAGGCCATACCCGCGCAACCGTTATCCGCGATTGCCGGGCAATTGCTCGGCTACCGCAGCCTGTCGCTGGCGGACTACCAGTGGCGGGTATTCCTGTTGCGCGACCCTCAGGACAACCACTGGATACTGGTCGGCGAGCGCGAGGATGTGCGCGGCGAGCTGGTCGGTAAAATCGCCCGGCGCAGCCTATTGCCCGATTTGATCGGCCTGCCCCTGCTCGCCTTACTGGTATGGCTGGCGGTCGGCTGGGGCTTGCGTCCGCTGCAACGCATGGCCGATCTGATCAAAGCCCGCGCGCCGGACAACCTGACGCCGCTGGTGCTTTCGCCGATGCCGGCCGAGCTGGAACCCATGGGCGCCGCGCTCAACCGCCTGCTGATGCAGGTCAACCAACTGCTCGATCAGGAAAAGCGCTTTATCGCCGATGCCGCCCACGAGCTGCGCACGCCGCTGGCGGTGCTGCGCATCCATGCCCAGAACGCCCTGGCGGCCAGCGACCCGTGCGACCGCGACGAGGCTTTGCGCCAGCTCGGCGGCGGCGTCGAACGCGCCACCCGGGTAGTCGCGCAACTGCTGACCCTGGCGCGCCTCGATCCCAACGGGGTGCAACTGACGATGGTCGAATTCGACCTGCTCGGTTTTTTCCGTAACGAACTGGCCGAACTCACGCCCCTGGCCCTCGAACGCCAGCAGGAACTCAGTTTCGATGCCGATGAAGCCGGCGATTACCGTTTGCACGGCGATGCGCCGAGTCTCGGCACCCTGTTGCAGAACCTGATCGGCAACGCCGTGCAGTACACCCCCGTAGGCGGACGCATCCAGGTGCAGCTGCAAGCCTGCCACGACGAGCTGCTGCTACGCGTGCAGGACAGCGGCCCCGGCGTCGACGCGACGCTACGGGAAAAACTCTTCGAACGCTTCTACCGGCTGGAAGAGGGCCAAGGTGCGGGGCTCGGGCTGTCGATCGTGCAGCGGGTGGTGCAGTTGCACTGCGGCGAGATCAGGCTCGGCGAGTCGCCACTGGGCGGCCTGGAAGTATGTGTACGGCTGCCGCGACATGGCGTAACGCCCTGCTAATGACGGAAATGCACAGCATCGTAGGGTGCGCCATGCGCACAAACGCCGGGGCCGTCACGGACACCTGGAACGCACAGCACAGCCTACCGATTGCCCCGGTTAATGGCGGAAATGTGCAGGCATCTGCTTGGATACGCTGACATCCAGAGTGATCGACTCACCGTCGCTGAAGCGCAAGGTCACGGGGAATCGCTCACCGACCTCCAACGCCCGCTGCAAACCGATCAGCATCAGGTGCGGGCCGCCGGGGGCGAATATCAGGTCGCTTTCCGGCGAGACCGCCATGCTCTCGACCGGCCTGGTGGTATCCGGGCTCAGATCGGCCACCGCCGCGTGCAATTCGATCTTATCGGCCACCGGTGACGACGCGCCCTGCAACACCCGCTCCTTATCGCCGCGGTTGTTCAGCACCAGAAAAACCATGCCGAACGGCGCGTCGGCGGTGACGGGAAATGCCCAACCCGCGCGGGCGGACAACCCGGTCGCCTCGCGTTCGTCGCCCGCCGAAGCGGCGAAGGCGAGCGACGCGAGGAGAACCATCAGACACAGACTAAAGGCGCTCGGGCGAACCATGGGGTTTCCTCCGTATCGAGGTGCTTACCGATTCGAACCGGAAGCCGGCTCGCAGGTTCAGCCTTTCGCCAGGGTCATCCAGAACGGCCTGTCGCTCAATCGTCGCGGGTCAGCACTTCGAGCAGTTCCACCTCGAAGATCAGGTTGGAATTGGGCTTGATATAGGCGCCGAACTCGCTATTGCCATAGCCCAGGTGGGCGGGCACGTAGAGTTTGCGTTTACCGCCGACGCGCATGCCCATCATGCCCAGGTCCCAGCCCTTGATCACCCGTCCGGTGCCGATCACGCACTGGAAGGGCTTACCGCGGTCGTAGGAGGAATCGAACTTGCTGCCGCCTTCCAGGTAGCCGTTGTATTGGGTGGTGATCAGGGCGCCCTTGACCACTTCCTTGCCGTCGCCCAGTTGGATGTCTTCGATTTTCAGTTCGCCGATCATCTCGCGTTCTCTTATTGGCCAAGCCGTTCTTAATAGGGGGTTCAGCGCCGGCACGCGGCACTAAAGGACAGACTGCGCGCCCGTGCGGCAAGTCACTCGGACTCTGGTTCCAATATAGCCAACAGCGCCACCAGCCCCCCTTCCAGCTCCGCGAGGGTCGTGGCAGGCAAAGGCGCGAGGATGCGCGCCTCGTTTTCGACGTGCGCCGTCACCGCACGCTCGATCAGCTCCAGGCCCGGCTCGGTCAGCTGCACCAGCATGCTGCGGGCGTCGTTGGGGTTCGGCGTGCGGCTGACCCAGCCGGCGGCTTCCAGTTGCTGCAGCTGGCGGGTCATGGTGCCGGAGGTGATCATCAGGGTGGAAAACAGCGCGGTCGGCGCCAGGCGGTATGGCGCGCCGGAGCGGCGCAGGGTCGCCAACACATCGAATTCCCAGGCGCTGATACCGAAGCGGCTGAAGACCAGATCCAGCTCGCGCCGCAGCAACGCGGCACAACGCCCCAACCGGCCGATCACACCCATTGGCGCAACGTCCAGATCGGGCCGCTCGCGGCGCCATTGCGCAAGAATCGCATCCACGGCATCGGAGCGTCGTTCAGTAGCCATAAATCCCCCATTAGTTATCTTGAATTCAAGACAAAACCTGATAGCCTGCATTTTATCTTGAATCCAAGGTAATTCCCATGAGCAGCATCCGCACCACCTGGCCACATGCCCTGATCACCGCACTGGCACCGGCGATCTGGGGCTCGACCTATATAGTCACGACCGAAATCCTGCCGCCGGACCGGCCCTTCACCGCCGCGCTGCTGCGTGCGTTGCCGGCCGGGTTGCTGCTGGTGTTGTACAGCCGCCACCTGCCCGGGCGCGCCGAATGGGGCCGCCTGCTGGTGCTGGCGGCGCTGAATATCGGCTTCTTTCAGGCGCTGCTGTTCGTCGCCGCCTACCGGTTGCCCGGTGGCCTGGCCGCGGTGGTCGGGGCTATTCAGCCGTTGCTGGTGATGGGCCTGGTGTGGGCGCTGGATCGGCAGCGACCGGGTTACTTCGCCGTGGCGGCGGGCATCCTGGGCATCGCCGGAATGGCGGCGCTGCTGCTGTCGCCCGGCGCGAGTTGGGACCCAATTGGCGTCGCCGCGGCCTTTGTCGGCACCGCATGCATGGCCACGGGAACCTACCTGACCCGACGCTGGCGCCTGGCGCTGCCGTTGCTGGCGTTTACCGGCTGGCAATTGCTGTTGGGCGGGCTGTTGCTGTTGCCGGTGGCCTGGCTGGTCGACCCGCCGCTGCCGCAGTTGAGCGTCACGCAGTGGCTCGGCTACGCCTACCTGTCGCTGTTCGGCGCACTGCTGGCGTATGTCCTGTGGTTTCGCGGCATCGCCCGCCTGGCGCCGGTGGCGGTGTCGTCGCTCGGCCTGCTCAGCCCGCTGGTGGCCGTGGTGTTGGGCTGGGCGCTGCTGGGCCAAAGTATCACCGGGGTGTCCTTGCTCGGTTTGATCGCCGTGCTCGGCAGCATCCTCGCGGTGCAGTGGGCGGCCAGTTCGCTGCCTCGGCAACCGCGAACCTCCTAGGGGCTCTTGCCGTTTGGGCAAGAGGTGCGCCCCCGTGGGTTAGCGGCGCCGAATGCCAATCCTTCAGGCGCAGATGAAGGTCGTGCGCCGCGTAACCCACCAGGCGATGGCTGGCGCTGCACCCAACTGGCGGTTTAGAAGTGCAGGCTGAAGCCGGTGTAGAACGAACGCCCCATCCCCGGTACCGCGGTGCCCCAAGGGATGCCGTTCATCGACATGGTCCGCCCCTGTGCGGTGTAGGCGCCGCCGGTTGGCAGGTAGTAGAACTTGTCCGCCAGGTTCTCCACGCCTACATCCACCCGCAGGTTGTCCCAGCTGTGGCTGATGCGCAGGTTGAACAGGGTGTAACCCGCCGTGTGGATTTCGTTGCGCACATCCGAGCCGTCATTTTTGGCCTGGACGCTGACCACTTCCAGGCTGTTGCTCCAGCCACCCAGCTGCTGAGTCAGAGCCAGCGTGGTGTTGAGCGGCATGATGTTGTACAGCGCATCGCCCGTCTCGCGGTTTTTCCCGTTGCTGTAATTGACCACCGCCTGCAGGCCCCATTGGCCGAGGTCATTGCGCAGCAGCGGCATGCGCCCGGCAAGATCCACGCCGTAGATACGCGCGGACTGGTTAGCGTACTGCAGCACGTTGAACTGGTTGGCGGTCAGCGTCCGGCCCGGCAAGGCCCGCGCATCGATGAAGTCGTTGAGGTGGGTGTAAAACGGCGTGACCTTGAGTTCGTGACTACGGTCCTGGCTGTGCCAATCAAAGGTCACCGAGGCGATATGCGCCGCTTCCGGCTTGAGGTCGATGTCGCCGACATAGCCGTTGCCGTCGCCGACCGTGTTGTTCATGGTCGCCGCCATGGCCCAGGTCGACCAGGTGTAACGCTCATACAGATTGGGCGAACGCACTTTGCGCGCCACACCGAATTCAATGTCCAGATGGGCGTCGTGGTTGTAGCGAGCCAGGGCGGTCAGGTCCAGGTTGTTATCGCGCTGGCTGCGCTCGCTGGCATTGAAAGCCGCCGAATCGCGTCGCTGATTGCTCGGCATCATGCCCATGCCATTGCTATCGGCGTAGCCCTGCACGTCGCCGGCGTCGCTGGAAACGCGCTCGTAGCGCAGCCCCAACAAGGTCAGCCAGGCCGGGTTGATCTGCCGTTCCCATTCGGCAAACAGACCGATGCGGTCGCGCTCGCCATCGTCGATATTTTCAAAGGTGCCAGGCCACATGCCACTGCCCGACGCAGGCCAGTAGTCATTCAAACGGTAACGCTGGTACTCGCTGCCCAGGCGCAGCAGATCACGCTCACTGAGTTCGACGGTGGCCTTGAGGTTGAGGCCCAGGGTCTTGCCTTCACTCTCCATCGGCATGCCAGCGGCGCAGGTCGCGCTGATCGGACTACAGGCACTGCCTGCGCCGGAGGCCGCGCCGTACCAGAAGCGCTTGTCCGCACCGAAGTCCATCTTGTGCTCGACCTTCTCGTGATACAGCCGGGTCTCCAGGCGTCCCCAGTCGAAATGGCGCAGATAACGCAGGTTGATGCGCCGCTGACTGTTGTCGGTCATGTCCATGCGCTGATTGGGAAACAGCTCCTGCGGCACCTGCTGGTAGCCGAGGACCAACTCGAGCAAGTCCTCGTCCAACTTATAGGCCATACCCAACTCATGATCGCGGCGCTCGAAGGCTGTGGAAGCCACCTCGTTCAGCGCCACACCTTCACCTACCCGACCGCTCTCACGGCTGCTTTTGAAGTCATCGCCGGCCAGGTAATTGTTGGCCTTGCCGTAGCTGCCGCTGTAGCGGATATGGAATACATCGCTGGCATGCAGCACCGAGGCATTGCCGCCGCGCGCATCGTTGTTGCTACGCCAGAAGCCGCCCACTTCACCCTGGTTGAGGCTTTCCGCCCCCGCTGCGGCAAAGACTGGCTCCAGGCTTTCAGCCACGATGGTGCCGCCAATGCTGTCGCCGCCCAGGCTGACCGGGGTAATACCGGCGAACACCTGCAATTTACCGAGGTTACTGGGAGCTACGTAGGACAGCGCCGGGTTCATATGGTTGGGGCAGGAGGCAATAAGGTCCATGCCATCCACCTTGACCCGCAAACGGTCGTTACTCAGACCGCGAATCGCCGGCAGGCTGGAAAAACCACCGGCTCCGTTAAGGCTTAACCCCGGCACATCGCGCAACAGCGAGGCCGTGTCGGAAGTCGCAGGCACCAGGCTGCGAATCCGCTCGGCAGCGGGTGGCGCGGAGGTTTCGAGCACCGCCTGAGCGTGCACGACAGTGGCCGGCAACTGCAAATAACCCGCGCTGCCGGCCTGATTAATTTCGCCGGCAACAGCCAGCGTCAGCGGGCTCAACAGACCGATAAGGGCGATGGAGTGTGGGTATAGGGCATAACGAATAGCAGACATCAGCGGAGTTCCTGTCAGGCAATGCACTCACAGCATCGCCGCGACCGCACATGGCGCAGCGACACTGAATGGATGGCAAGGTGGCGAACGCGCGGCACAAGGCAGCGACGTTTCAGACCTGACGAGGTGGGGCGCGAGACTGCGCACCGGGAAACACCCCTGCCGGCGGCAGGGCGGGTGCGGCGAAGGGAGAAACAACGGGCGGCGCCACAAAGCGGGGTGGCAATAGCGAAGCCGAAGTGGAAAGCGCCGGAGAGGACAATAGCAGCGTGCAATAACCGCACTTGGCCCACTCGTTGGCATGCGCCAGCGACAGCGGGGAGGCAGCATCATCGCCGCACGCCAGCTCATCAAGCCATTGCCAAGCGTTCGCCGATTGCCCAAGCGCCAGCCCCTGGCCCAACAAAGGCCCGAGCAGCAACAAGCACATGGCCGCGAGGCCAAGCCAGTTGCCATAACGATGGGCGCGCGTACGGAGCAAAGGGGAACCTGAGTAATGTGGCCGGATGTGCCGCCTGTTAGGACACCTGTGGCAACCCGACCCACTGCGAGGTTGAGCCTGCGTATCGCGGCATTAAACCCCCATTACGGCAACCGACCTTGACCTGCATCATCAGGCCGTTGAAAAACTACCTGCGTTGACAATACTGCGTTAAAACCAGGCTCGGAATGCTCATTTACAGCAGTAAAGTCGCCCGCGACTCCGACCGTTCCTCGCCTGCTTTTGCCTTGTCTTGCCTGCCTCGCCTACGTTTTTCAACCGCCTGTCATCCCCGCAGCACGCTCAAACGGGCCGAGCCTTGAGCGGCGACAGGTCGCTGACTCAAAAAGCGCGTACAGCTGACGCGCAGGAAGGAGGCGAAATTCACCACTTCGCCGCGGTAGTCCATGACCTCGTCGTACAGCTTGGCGATCAACTGATTGGTGGTCATGCCATCGACCGCGGCGATCTCGGCGAGGATGTCCCAGAACTGGTTTTCCAGACGCAAAGTCGTGACCACGCCGCGAATGCGCAGCGAGCGGGAACGCGACTCATAGAGAATCGGATCGGCTTTGACATACAGCTCGCACATGGACTGGGCCTCGCTCGATAACAGGGTGGCAAGACCCGGGCCGCGGCTGAGCGCCTTGCGGCCCGGGTCTTGGGCAACATACCGCTTAGAGCTCGATCCTGGTACCCAATAACCGTAAAAACGCCGCCAGCCATTGCGGGTGCGCCGGCCAGGCCGGGGCGGTCACCAGGTTGCCTTGGACGTGGGCCTGATCCACGGGGATGTCCATGTAGCGGCCGCCGGCCAACTTCACCTCCGGTCCGCAGGCGGGATAGGCGCTGCACTCGCGGCCCTCGAGCGCGCCCGCGGCGGCGAGCAGCTGGGCACCGTGACAAACCGCGGCGATCGGCTTGTTGGCGACATTGAAACCCTTCACCAGCGCCAGCACCTCGGCGTTCAGGCGCAGGTACTCGGGCGCGCGGCCGCCGGGGATCAGCAGCGCGTCGTAATCCTGCGCGGCGACCTGGGCAAAATCGAAGTTCAAGGCGAAGTTATGCCCGGGCTTCTCGCTGTACGTCTGCTCACCCTCGAAGTCATGGATCGCGGTGCGCACGCTTTGCCCGGCCAGTTTGTCCGGGCAAACCGCATGCACGGTATGGCCGACCATCTGCAGGGCCTGAAACGGCACCATCACTTCGTAGTCTTCGACGTAATCGCCAACCAGCATAAGAATCTTCTTAGCAGCCATACCGCTCTCCAGTCTTGAATGGGTGGAGCCGCAGTGTCGCGCCGGCGCGGCGCCAGCGGGTAACAGCCTGCTACTACAAATGGCCGCTGGGCCTACCGCCGGTCAGCCAAGCAGCGCTCAACCAAGCCGCGCGCATCCCAGGCCTCTACATCCCAGGACTCTAAAAAACGAGGCCCCGGTCGCGCTGCTTACCGCCCCATACCGCCATCAGAGCGGCGACCACGGCGCCGCACACAAGCGCGACGAACATCCACAGCGAACTCCAGGCCGCCACTTGGCGCGCCTGTTCGGCGGCGTTCTGCAGAGCGTTGCGCGCCTCTTCAAGGGCCTGGCTGGCGCGGTTGAACACTTGCTCCACGCGCTGCTCGGCCTGCGCCTGATCGAGGCCGGTGCGCTGTGCGATCAGGCGAGCGAGGTATTGGCGGTCTTCGCGGCTTATTTGCACGTCGCCCGCCGCCATGCTGTTCATAAAGATGCGCAAGGCTTCGCCACGCACCGCCCGATCATCGCGAGGCGAGGTCAAGCCGGGCGTCGACTGATCGGTGCGGAACAGCGTGTCGACATAGTAGGCCAGCGAACTCTCGTCGTTCCGCGAACCGCCCTGCCCACTCTCATCGACCATATTCAAAGCAGCCCCCGCCGTCGCGCCCGAGGCGATACTGGAAACGACCGCACCGCCGGCCTGGATGCCACTGCCGAGCATATTACCGACCGAGCCGAGCACCAGCATCGCAGCCAGCAAGGTCGCCAGCGACCAAGCCAGAAAGCCATGGGCACCGTCGCGGAAGAACACTTCCTTATGCATGTCGGGATTCGCGCCGATCCAGCGCGCGCGTAACCGTCCGGCGAGATAACCGCCCATTCCCGAAGCCAGGATCTGCGTCAGGGTTAGCCAAACGATCGCCGAGATCCCCAGGGTTTCGCCGCTGATGCCGCCACCCGGCCAGGGCGCCATGGCGGTAAAGCCCAGGGCCATGCCGAGTAGCAGCAAGATCAACGTCAGGGCGACCGAGCCCGCCGCACCGGCGAACAGCGCCCGCCACGACACCCCAGGGCTATTCGCCGGGTCCACGAGGTTGCCGACATATACGTTATTGGTTTCGATCATGCCGCAATCCTCCTATTAGCTCTTACATAGTGAGTAGCTCTCTCAATTCGTAGCTATCGAGTCGACCCGCGATCAAGCCGCCTGGTTCGAGGAATCTTGCTTTGACGCGGCGCTGAGCTGCTTCTTCAGCTCGGTTTTGCGCGCGGCCATTTGTTCGCCGATTTCGGCCAATCGGGCTTTGCTCAATAGCTTCTGCGCCCTGGGGAAAAGCTCCTGCTCTTCTTCCTTGATATGGTGCTCCAGCAGCTCCTTGATCACCTTGACCCGCCCGGCGAACTCCGGGGTCGAGGGGTCGGTGCCTTTCAAATCGGGAAGTACCAAGGAATCGACAGTGCGGTGCTCTTCCTTGGCTTCGTAATACATCTGCGCTTCTTCCTTGCCGCCGGCGTCCTTAAAAACCGGATAGAGCAGTTCCTCCTCCAGCTTGGTGTGCACGGCGATTTCCATTTCCAACTTGTGCAACAACTGCGTGCGCCCCTTGACCGCACGCTCGGAGCTCTCCTGCAACTGGGTGAGGATTCCCTTGACGGTCTGGTGGTCGGCTTTCAGCAGGTCGATGGCATTCATGGCTATAGGCTCTCTTATCGGAAAAAACGGATCTGCGTTCCTCCCGCCTCGAAGCATTGACTATGCCAAGCCGAATGAGCCTGAAATTTTCTTAACTATCAGCCAGTTACTGGAGAGTCTCGGCCGACCTCGCCATGCAAGCTGCATGATGCGCGCGAACCGCCAGGGCATTTTGCAAGGCTATCTACCCGTTAGGTGTTGCATGCAATGGGTAGGTTGGCGCTGAGCGCAGCGAAGCCCAACAGGCATCGGCATGTCTCGTTGGGCTTCGTCGCGGCGCTCCTCAACGGAGCGCCGCCCGATCCAACGGTTTATCGCCGTGCAACACGCCATTGGTACATAGCCTTTTGCAAGGCGCGTCGCTCAGCGCCAGCGGTCGAGCAGGTTGACCACCAAGCGGTCCAACCAGCCCCAGATGCGCTGCTGTAGCCGGCGCCACCAGGGGCGTGCGTGCCAGAGGTCGAGGGTGACCTCCAGGCTATCGGCGAAATCCGTGCGAAAGCACTCGGCCGCCGCATCGGTGAATCCCGGCTCGAGGGCTTCGAGGTTGGCATCGAGGTTGAAGCGCAGATTCCAATGGTCGAAATTGCACGAGCCGATGCTCACCCAGTCATCGACCAGAATCATCTTCAGGTGCAGGAAGCGCGGCTGGTACTCGAAAATCCGCACCCCGGCCCTGAGCAATTTCGGGTAGTAGCGTTGCCCGGCGAAGCGCACCGGCGGGTGATCGGTATGCCGCCCGCTGAGCAACAGGCGCACGTCGACACCCCGCGCCGCCGCTTTGCGCAGAGCGCGGCGCACTCGCCAGGTCGGCAGAAAATACGGCGTGGCGAGCCAGATACGGCGTTTGCTCAAGGTCAGCGCGCGCAACAGCGAACGCAGGATATCCCGGTGTTGCCGGGAGTCGGCGTAAGCCACCCGGCCCAACCCCTGCCCGACCGGCGGCTTGGGCAGGTGCGTGAAGCCCAGCTTGGGCCGCACATGCCAGCTGAGGCGGGCATTGCAGGCCAGCCACTGGCGGTCGAACAGCTGCTGCCAGTCGCCGACCAAGGGGCCGCTGATTTCCACCATCAACTCGTGCCAGGCGCTTTGCGGCTCGCCGGGCGTCCAGAACTCGTCGGTAGCGCCGGTGCCGCCGACAAAGGCGGTGTGCCCATCGACCAGCAACAGCTTGCGGTGGTCGCGGTAGAAATTGCGCAAGCCGCTGCGCCAGCCCAGCGGGTTGTACCAGCGCACCTGCACGCCGGCATCGCTCAAGCGCTGTCGATCGGCCGCCACCAGCCCCTGACAACCGAAGTCGTCGAACAGGCAGCGCACCGTAACGCCACGCAGCGCCGCGGCGCACAGCACATCCACCACAACGGTGGCGCAAGCGCTGCTTTCGACCAGGTACTGCTCGAACTCGACGTGATGCTCGGCGGCCTCGATCAGGTCGATCATCCGTGGAAAGAACACCGGCCCGTCATTGAGCAAAACGAACCGATTACCCTGGCGCCAGGGAAAAACCGTCTCGCTCATAGCGGTGCGGCCCGCAAGCCATTGCAGGTTCGGCCAATACGCATAGGCATCCGTCAGGTTGTGCGTGGTGGCCGCCACGATAATCGCCCACGGGCGGCCTTGCAAAGCCCGACGGGCTTGGCTGGCAAAGCGTGGGGATCACTAGCAGAGCGATAGACAGGCTTGGCCCTGCGGTTTACCGGTGATTAGTGTGGGGGCGTGTTCAGTGTGAGTTTCAGAGAGGACTGCTATGACCCGCCGGGACTGTCTCTTAGCATTAATATCGTGGTCTGTCCCCTATTACTTTAAATGAAATATTCTCATCATCTGAAAACACTATGCCAATGGAGTCAAATACAACCTTCCTAAGTTTTGAGACATCTCCAGAAACAAGCGCATAAAATGAGTTTAGGATGGTTGTTTTGCCATACCCATTTTCGGCAACAATAATCTTATATTCAGAACCGAAGGGAATTCTAACATTTCTCTCCTCATATAAATTATTTATGTAAAATTCTTTAATCATACATTCTCCAGCTCTCAATTATGTTTGTGCCTGAATTCTAATAGACTGTGCTAACGCTGTGCTCTGGGGCAAACCGAAGCATAGCGTAGGCTTGTCCCTAACAGCACTTTGTTAGCTTTCGCTTGAGCTTGCCTTGAGGGCTTCAATATATTCTTTAATTGTCTTATCAATATCTTGTGGAACTTTGGTATCACAAGCCACTGTTTGGGATGCGATAGTCTTACCATCATCTGCATATTTTGTTTCTGTGGTGCAGACTTGGACGGGCCTACCAAGCTCAACAATAAACCTCAGCTTTTCAGTTTCATAGAATAATGGAAGCTCATCTTTAAGCACATCAAAAGCTTCTCGCAGCCCATCCTCTAATCTTCTTCGAAACTCTGCCTTTCTTAACCCTTCCCCTAAAGTATTGGCAACTCTCTCTAAGCTTTTAGCCTGCTCCTCCTTGCTTTGGCTTCTTAGGTCTTCAGCCCTAAACCTTATGGCATCTAGAGATTTTAAGTTAACCAATCCTGTCTTGCTTATCTCTTGGAGTTGGGGCTTGTAAAATTCTGAATCATCAATGGTCTGAATCTCCAAGGCGATCTTTTTTCTTATCTCCACAGGTACCGAAGCCAAAGTAGCGTCATCCAGAACGATTGAGCCATTAATTGCACTCTGACATAGAGAAAAAACTGCGTCGCGATAGAGTTGTACAGTCTGGGAACGACGATAAAGTTGACTTATATTTTGTGTAATGGACTGAGATAAGCTAGAAGCCAAATTTCCTTTATCTTTCACATCTGCTTCAAACAAGGCTGTAAACGCTTCTGATATAGTATTGGCCGCTTCAGGAGGTGGCTCAACACAAATTTGCCCACTAATGACATTTAGAATAGCGACACGACGGTTAGCATCCGTAGCAGCCATACCAAAGCTCGATTGGTCATCAGGCTTCGCTGTAAAAGTTTTGCTAAGAAAGGGGTTTTCCCGTGGCGGCGTAAAAATCGTGCATCCGGACAGGACGAATGCAAATATTAAAACAAAGTTTTTTTTCATTTCCGATTCTCCATAATTTTCTGAGATCATCACCAAAAGCTAACAGTGATTAGATGGAATTCTTCGTTAATCCGATCGTAGTGGCCTCTGCATAAGCACGCACCAATGTGGAAGCTGAAAGATTAAAAACCTTCCCAAATTATTACGTCGGTTTGGTAAGTATTTTATTGTATTCGCTTGACTTCCATATTTTGCCCTTCCATTACCACTGTATGTAAAAACAGTTTCGGGTCGATATGGATCGTTCACTCGCCCCTGAATCTGCCGAAAATGGAGGATGCACTTCCCAAGAAGGAGCGAGGACAACTGGCATCCAGCCTGCGGGGTGCGTCATTGCGTTGGTTAAACGCTAGTCCACAGTGCCCTTGGTCACAAGTTTTTTATGGCCAATAGCCACTCTTTTTTGCACTTGCCCATCGCGCCTTGCCGGGCTAGAGTTCGCCCGTCACGGTCAATCCCGTGGCCGGGTGTGGTAACCCGTTTGTTGTCTGAGGCGCGGAAGCGCCATAGCGAGTAGCCGGCGCTTTTTTTGTGCCCGGCTTAAGCACTTCTATGGCGGGCCGTGCGAGGCAGGCTTCGGCCTGGCCGGTTCCCTCGGACGCCGGTTTACCACCCTTGTACGGTCCGCCTCCATTTCGTGTGGTAACGAATGGAAGCGGCTCCTTAATCAGTTCGAGGAGCATAAGGATTATGCATTTTCCCCCTTTTACCCAAGGGCTCCGCCTTGGGGTCTGCTGTTCCCCGTCCACCTCCGCCCTGGAGGTGCGCCATGACTAGATCCACCCCTGCTGTCATTCCCTTCCCGAAACGTATCGAACGGCTCGACTGCACCATTTCCGCTGTCTGCCATTTCCAGGCGGCGGCCGAGTTGCGGATGACGATGCTGCATAAGCTGTTCGACATTCTGGCGCGCACGGATGCGTCCACCGACAACGCCGGGCACTTGCACGACTGCTGCAACAATGCCCGCGAGCTGCTTAACGATGCGCAGGTGCTGTACCGCAGTGCATTGGCGCAAGGGAGAGTTGCCGATGAATAGACTTTTTATCAGCCATTTACCCAGCCACGACGGCCAGCGCGGCGCAGTGATCAGGTGGACGCATAATTGCCAACAATCCTTCGATCAGGGCGTGACCTGCGCCCAGGCCTGGTTGAGCAATGACGACACCGGCTGGCTGTGGGCCAACCTGATCGTCGAGCGCGATGCGCTGCCCCCCAGGGGTACAGCGCCGCGCGTTCGAGGTCGGTTTTCTCTGCCGGGTGCACCAGCGTTTGTGCTCACCGTTCGGCGGTGGTCACCAAGCCCGGCAGACCTGTTTGCAGCTCTGAATGGCGTGGGGCGATATCTGCCGGTCACGACCGGCGGATATCGATCCTTCGCTGCCACAGCAATCGTCCGTTAAGCCCCCCGGATATGTGCGCTACGACATGCCTGCGTCATACAGATGGCAGGTAGCATTCGGGGCTGCCAATCGAAGGAACGATGACATGAGTGGATATGTACCCAATGACCGGGGCAAGCGGCCCGCTCCGGCGATCAAGCCCTATAACGGGGATTTCGATCGACAGCCCGCCAGACCGCTGGTGCTAGCCGACAAACAATCACCTCCACCCGCTCACCCCCCTAAGCCTATCGGCTGCGTGTTCGCCAAATCCTGCAACCTGCCGGATGGGGTGATCGATCACAACAATCCCGGTGGCTTCGTGCCGCTCGAACAACTGAAGGACTATGGCGACTGGGCCGTATTGGGTACCGGTACGGCGATCAGGGCGGGCGGTACGCCCTTGCAGCTGATCGGCAGTTCGACTGCCGCAACCACAATAGCCAGCCGCCTGGGCGGTACCTTGTCCCTCGGCATACTCGAAGGCGCTGGTGCCATGCTGGCGGGGGCTGTAGTTGGCACCATTGGCTTGCTGCTGCCCAACACCACCTCGGCAGACAGCGCGCTTTACACCAACGAGCAATATCGCTCCCTGACCTTGGGCCGTACTCGCGTTCGCGTGCATGTTCAACAGCTGACCGCGGGCACCATCAATGCCTACGGTTTTTACACCGGCCGCAAACCGGAATGGGAGAACGCCCAGGTCGTGGAGGCCACCCGGCGCGGCGAGCAGTTCGTCGCCGACCTGGGGCAAGGTATCGAGGTGCCAGCCGCCGACCCTAACGAACTGGGCATCCCAGCCCTGGAAGGCGCACCGCAATCACCGGCCATCTGGGTTTACCCGCCCACCGAACAAGCCGACAAAGCCTTGGTCAATCCCGTACACCCACCCGATTACCAGGACGCCATCATCTGGTTCCCGGCGACCGATATCCCGCCGATCTATGTGGTGCTGAGCGTTCGCAATCAGCCTGGGGTTGTGACTGGGCGGGGTGATGATC
>CBIHLQ010000033.1:0-66626 GCA_966210885.1 uncultured Pseudomonas sp. | reverse complement strand
GGGTTGCGGCGCGGGGCGGGTCGCCACAGTGGGCGTGTTCCGCGGGCTATCGAAATGGATGATCTGCCCCACGTGAATCACATAAGGGTCGACAATGCCGTTACGCGCAGCCAGGGCTTTCCAGTCCCAGCCGAAGCGGAAGGCGATGGAATAGAGGGTGTCGCCGCGGCGTACCCGGTATTGCCCCGTGGTAACCGGCTGGCGCTGCACCTGCACGTTGCGCCCGTTGCGGTCGACCACCTGCACCCCGCCGGGCGGCGGGCTGGCGCAACCGCTCAGTAAGGCGCCGAGCAGCAGGCCAGCCAACAGGCATCGAGCGCCGTTACAGCGAATTCGCAGTTGAATGGCTGAGCAACCCACCGGTTTCTCCCTACTGGCGTTTATTGTGGTTAATGCCGTGCATTGTGCCGGAATTATTCTTCGCAACCAGCGCTTTGCTGACGACGACTGGCCAAACGTTCCAAGCCCAGCACCAAAACCACACCGCCACAGGCCAGAAGAACGGCCACGAGCAGTTGCGGATCCTGCCCACTGACCTCGGCGAAACGCCCCGGCAGGAGGTTGGCTTGCAGCAGCGGGACCTGTTCGCCATGACTATCGAGACGCCAGGTAAGGGTTTCCTTCCAGGGCCACAGCTTGTTCAACGAACCCAGCATCAAACCGGTCAGCAGCGACAAACCCAGGTCGCGCCAGCGGGTCAACAACCAGCGCAGCACACCGGCGAAACTGACGATACCGATCAGGCAGCCACTGGCGAATACCGCCAACACCGCAATATCCAGACCTTTCACCGCGCCCAGGACGAAGGGGTACAGGCCCAGCAACAACAAGATGAAACTGCCGGAAATGCCGGGCAGGATCATCGCGCAGATGGCGATGGCCCCTGCGAAGAAAATGCTCATTGAGTCGGTGCCCCACTGCACCGGTGACGCCACGGTGATCCAGTAGGCGAAACCGGCGCCGATAGCGAAGCTCAGCAGTCGAGTCCAGTTCCAGCGCTGGATATCGCGGGCCACCAGATGCGAGGACACCAAGATCAACCCGAAGAAGAACGACCACAGCGGGATCGGGTGCTGCTCCAGCAAATAGGTAATCAAGCGCGCCAAGCTGAGCACGCTGGTGAGAATGCCGGCCATCAGGATCAACAGGAAGGTCGCATTGGCGGCCTGCCAGGCTGCGACAACGCGGCCACGCAGCAGCATGAGCGCGGCTGCGGGCACGCTGGCGATGGAGCGCAGCAACTCATCGTAAATGCCGCTGATAAACGCAACGGTGCCGCCGGATACGCCTGGCACCACATCGGCCGCTCCCATGGCGATGCCCTTGATAAAGAGCAGAACATGCTTGTTCATGGATTCCTCAGTTCAAATCGAATCAGGCCAGGGGCCCGTTTAGCAGTGGGACGAAACGCACGGCATCGAGCACGTGCCGGGAGAAGCCGTGCTCCTCGCGCACGATCAACAGCAGTTCCTGCTCGGCGCCGGCCCCCACCGGGATCACCAAGCGGCCGTTCGGTGCCAATTGATCGAGCAAGGCTTGCGGCACTTCGGCAGCCGCGGCGGTGACGATGATGCCGTTGTATGGTGCCAGCGCCGACCAGCCTTCCCAGCCATCGCCCCAGCGGAACACCACATTGCGCAGGTTCAGTTGGGCCATGCGCTCCTTGGCGCGATCCTGCAGGACCTGGATACGCTCGACGCTGAACACCCGCTCCACGACCTGGGCCAGAATCGCGGTCTGGTAGCCCGAGCCCGTGCCGATCTCCAGGACTTTGTCCAAAGGGCCGGCGGCCAGCAGCAATTCGCTCATACGCGCGACCATATAGGGCTGCGAGATGGTCTGGTTATGGCCGATGGGTAACGCGGTATCTTCGTAGGCGCGATGGGCCAGGGCTTCGTCGACGAACAGGTGGCGCGGCGTACGGCGGATCGCTTCCAGCACCTGAGCGTTGGACAGGCCCTCTTCGTACAAACGTTGAATCAAGCGCTCCCGGGTACGCTGCGAGGTCATACCGATACCGCGGTGCAACTCATCCTGCTCGCGCCTCATCAGAGCAAGCCCTCCAGCCAGGGTTGCAGGCTATCGAATCCGTCCTGAAAGGTTCGATCCAACTGCAACGGGGTAATGGACACATAGCCCTGCATCACCGCGTGGAAATCCGTACCGGGCCCACCGTCTTCGGCGTCGCCGGCGACCGCGATCCAGTAACCCTCTTTACCCCGCGGGTTGACCACTTTGACCGGCGCGGCGGCACGGGCGCGATGGCCCAGACGGGTGAGCTGGATGCCACGGATATGCTCGAGCGGCAAGTTGGGGATATTCACATTGAGCACGGTGCGCGGCGGCAGATCCAACTGCTCGTGGGCTTCGACCAACTTGCGCGCGAAATACGCCGCGGTCGGCAGGTTGTCCACCAGGCGCGACACCAGCGAAAAAGCGAAGGCCGGCCGGCCGAGGAAACGTCCTTCCAAAGCCGCGGCCACGGTACCGGAATAGAGCACGTCATCGCCCAGATTGGCCCCCAAGTTGATGCCCGCAACGACCAAATCAGTGGTGTGCGGCAACAAGCCGTTCAAGCCCAGATGCACGCAATCGGTGGGGGTGCCATTGACGCTGATGAAGTCGTTGGCCAGAACGCAGGGGTGCAGCGGACGGTCGAGCGTTAACGAGCTGCTGGCGCCGCTTCTGTCCTGGTCGGGGGCAACTACCGTGCATTCGGCATAGTCGGCCAGTGCGGCATGCAGCGCGGCGAGGCCCGGTGCGGCCACACCGTCGTCGTTTGAAATCAGAATACGCATGGATTGTCCGTGTGTCCCACCGGCAACAGATCGACGAGCTCGCGCACTAAAACAGTGGCAAAGCATCCAGCTGGCAGGACGAATTGCAGTTGCAGAATGTCGGGCTCGGGATAATGCCACGTCAAACCGCCGATGGGGAGGCGCAGAATACGTCGTTCGTGCGTCATGCCCGCTTCTGCCAGCCAATCGACCAGCGCAGGCTCCTGTTCGGCCACTGTATGCTCCAGCGCCTGAGCGACCCCGGCCACGGCCGAATCGCCCGCGCCCCACAGCGGCCCGGTGGGATGCAGATCAAGAATCGCCAAACGCGGATCACTGCATTCGGCCTCCCCGGCAGGAAAAAAACTGCGACTGTCGGTAAACGCCAGCAGATCGCCCGGTAGCGCCCGGTTCCAGATGCCCGCGGCGACCCGCTCGGCCAATACCCGATTGAACAAGTAACTGCGCGCAGCCGAGAGCACCCGCGAGCGGACATTGCGTTTCTCGGGCAGGCTCTTGCCGGCGGCGAAATGCCGTGCATGGGCGAGGTTGCCGCCTTCGAAGCCGAAGCGCTGCAAACCGTAGTAGTTGGGAATACCTGCGGCGGCGATCCGCGTCAGGCGCTGATCCAGAGCTGCGTGATCGGCCTGCAGCTGGGTCAGGCGCAGCGTGAAGCCATTGGCGGCGTGGGCGCCGCGCTGCAATTTGCGCGAGTGGCGCACCTGCTTGAGGATGCCCAGACTCGCATCGATGGCGCCGCTGAAGTCGGGATCGGCCTTGCCCGGCAGATGCAGACTGAACCATTGGCGAGTCAGCGCCTGACGATCCTTGAGCCCGGCATAGCTGATCATCCGCAACGGCACCCCAGCGGCGCGGGCGATGCGCTTCGCCGCCTCCTCGGTATTCAGCTCGCGCTTTTCCACCCACAGCCAAAGATGTTCGCCTTCGCCGGCCAGGGGAATATCCAGCACTTCATCGACCTGGAAATCCTCCGCCACGGCCTTGAGCAGCGCCGTACCGCAGGCTTCGCCATAGGCCTTGGGACCGAGCAGTTGCAGTTCGTTCATAGCGCGACCAACAGCGCAACGGCATGCACCGCGATGCCTTCCTCACGACCGGTGAAGCCGAGCTTTTCGGTGGTGGTGGCCTTGACGTTGACCTGATCCAGCGCGACTTGCAGATCCGCGGCGATCAGCTCGCGCATGCGTTCGATGTGCGGGGCCATCTTCGGCGCCTGGGCGACTATGGTGGCGTCGACATTACCGACCCGCCAGCCCTTGGCTTGAACCAGCCCGAGCACATGGCGCAGCAGCACGCGGCTATCGGCGCCTTTATAGGCGGCGTCGGTATCGGGGAAGTGCTTGCCGATGTCGCCCAGCGCGGCGGCGCCGAGCAAGGCGTCGGCCAGGGCATGCAGCAGCACGTCGCCATCGGAATGGGCCAGCAGGCTGAACTTGTGAGGGATTTGCACGCCACCCAGAGTAATGAAAGTACCCTCGGTAAAACGGTGCACATCGTAGCCGTGGCCAATACGCATAAAAGACAACGCCCTGAAAAAGTCAGGGCGTGATTCTACATGGAGGAACCGACTGTAGGGTGCGCCGTGCGCACCAACAATCGGTCAGCAACATCACGGCGAACCCTACACTAGCGCCTTGGCATGATGACGCAGGTGGTCATCGATAAAGCTGGCGATAAAGTAGTAGCTATGGTCGTAGCCCGGCTGCAAACGCAGCTCCAGCGGGTGCCCGCTCGCTTGCGCGGCGTGCTTGAGCGCCTCGGGTTTGAGCTGGTTCTCGAGAAAATCGTCACGATCGCCCTGATCGACCAGAATCGGCAGCTTCTCGGTAGCCTCGGCAATTAGCACACTGGCATCCCACTCGCGCCAGCGCGAACGTTCCTCGCCGAGGTACAGCGAGAAGGCCTTCTCGCCCCAAGGGCAGTTCATCGGATTGCTGATCGGCGCGAAGGCCGACACCGATCGATAGCGCCCTGGATTCTTCAGCGCACAGATCAGCGCGCCGTGGCCGCCCATGGAATGGCCGGAGATGCCGCGTTTGTCGGTAACCGGGAAATTCGCCTCGATCAGCGCGGGCAACTCCTGCACCACATAGTCGTACATGCGGTAGTGTCGCGCCCAAGGCTCGGCGGTGGCATTGAGGTAGAAACCGGCACCCAGGCCGAAATCGTAGGCACCCTCGGCGTCATCGGCCACGCCCTCGCCACGTGGGCTGGTATCCGGCGCGACTATGATCAGGCCGAGTTCGGCGGCCAGCTTGTGCGCGCCGGCCTTCTGCATGAAATTCTCATCGGTGCAGGTCAGCCCCGAGAGCCAATACAGCACCGGCAACTTGGCGCCCTGCTCGGCCTGCGGCGGCAGATAAACGGCGAACACCATATCGCAATTGAGCACACTGGAGCGGTGCCGATAGCGTTTGTGCCAGCCGCCGAAGCTCTTCTGGCAGGAGATATTTTCCAGGGTCATGACCCCTCCGTAGGGTGCGCCAGGCGCACCGACAATCAGGGGGTGCGCACCGCGCACCCTAGGACTCAGAAGTGGATAACGGTACGGATGCTCTTGCCTTCGTGCATCAGGTCGAAGGCATCGTTGATCTGCTCCAGTCCCATGTTGTGGGTGATGAAGGTATCCAGCGGAATTTCGCCCTTCTGCGACTTCTCGACATAGCCCGGCAGCTCGCTGCGCCCCTTCACGCCACCGAAGGCGCTACCGCGCCAGACGCGGCCGGTGACCAGCTGGAACGGACGGGTACTGATCTCGGCACCGGCCGGCGCCACACCGATGATGGTCGACTCGCCCCAGCCCTTGTGGCAGCACTCCAGCGCCGCGCGCATCAGTTGCACGTTGCCGATGCACTCGAAGCTGTAGTCGACGCCGCCATCGGTCATCTCGACGATCACTTCCTGGATCGGCTTGTCGTGCTCTTTCGGATTGACGAAGTCGGTGATGCCCAGCTCACGGGCCACGGACTCCTTGGCCGGGTTGATGTCAATGCCGATGATCCGCGAGGCCTTGGCCATCTTCGCGCCGATGATCGCCGCCAGGCCGATGCCGCCCAGGCCGAAGATGGCCACGGTAGCGCCCTCCTCCACCTTGGCGGTATTGAGCACCGCACCGATCCCGGTGGTCACGCCACAACCCAGCAGGCAGACCTTGTCCAACGGCGCCTCCTTCGGAATCACCGCCACCGAGACTTCCGGCAACACGGTGTATTCGGAGAAGGTCGAGCAGCCCATGTAGTGGTAGACCGGCTCGCCGTTGTAGCTGAAGCGGCTGGTGCCGTCCGGCATCAGGCCCTTGCCCTGGGTAGCGCGCACCGAGCTGCACAGGTTGGTCTTGTTGGATTTGCAGAACTTGCACTGGCCGCATTCGGCGGTGTAAAGCGGGATCACGTGATCGCCCACCTTCACCGAGGTCACGCCCTCACCGACCGCCTCGACGATGCCGCCACCCTCGTGCCCGAGGATGCAGGGGAATACGCCCTCGGAGTCCTGTCCGGACAGGGTGTAGGCGTCGGTGTGGCAAACGCCGGTGGCGACGATACGCACCAGCACCTCGCCAGCCTTCGGCGGCTCGACATCCACTTCGACGATTTGCAGCGGCTGGTTGGGGGCGAAAGCGACGGCGGCGCGGGACTTGATCATGGGAGACGGTTCCAATTCGTGGCGAAGAATGCAGTGTAATTCATCACCAAATAGGGATAATTCGTCATTCGAAAAAACATTACTGCCACACAGGGATAATCTATGAGCGCGCATCGCTGGGACGGGCTCGACGAATTCGTCGCCGTTGCCGAACAGGGCAGCTTTCAGCGCGCCGCCGAGCGCCTACGGGTTTCCTCCTCGCATGTCAGCCGACAGGTCGCCCGCCTGGAAGAGCGCCTGCAGGCCCGCCTGCTGTACCGCACCACCCGCCGCGTGTCGCTGACCGAGGCCGGGCAGACGTTTCTCGCCCGCTGCCAACGCCTGATCGAGGAGCGCGACCAAGCGTTCCGCGCAATCGGCGACCTGCAAGGCGCACCCACCGGGCTACTGCGCATGACCGCGGCGATCGCCTATGGCGAGCGCTTTATCGTGCCGCTGGTGAATGACTTCATGGCCCTGCATCCGCAGTTGCGGGTGGAAATCGAATTGACCAACCGCAATCTGGACTTGGTGCACGACGGCTACGACCTGGCGATCCGCCTCGGCCGCCTCAGCGAATCGCGCCTGGTCGCCACGCGCATCGCCCCGCGCGCCATGCACCTGTGCGCCGCGCCCAGTTATCTGGCGCATTACGGGCGGCCGCACAGCCTGTCGGAGTTGACCCGGCATAACTGCCTGATCGGCACCGGCGATACCTGGATGTTTCAGGCGGACGGCCGCGAATACCCGTTCAAACCCAGCGGCAATTGGCGCTGCAATAGCGGCCAGGCGGTGCTGGATGCGGCGCTACGCGGTTTCGGCCTGTGCCAACTGCCCGACTACTACGTGCAGGAGCCGCTCGGCCGCGGCACGCTGGTCGCCTTGCTCGAACAACACCGCCCGCCGAATACCGCGGTCTGGGCGGTGTATCCGCAGCAGCGCTTTCTCTCGCCGAAAGTCGCGCTGCTGGTCGACTTCCTCAAACGCGGGCTGGCGCAACGCGCTGAATACCGAGCGGCTTCGCACCGCGCCTGACGCGGCGCGAGCAATCGCCCTGAACCCCAAGCGGCCGGTCTCCGTCGAAATGCATACCTCAGCGAAACACGCTCAGCCGTCATTCGCCGAGCGACGCTTCGACCGCTAACCGGGAGATTTGCCATGAACGCTCCGCTCAATCGCGCACAGCTCAAGCAGCTTCTGAGCGAATGCAAAGCACCCTGCATCTCGCTCTATCAGCCGACGCACCGCAGTATTCCCGAGCGCCAGCAGGATCAAATCCGCTACAAGAATTTGCTGCGCCAACTGCACGAACGGGTACGCCAACAAACACCGGAACAAGCCGATGAGTTGCTGCATCCGCTACAGGCGCTGCTCGACGAGCCCAAGTTCTGGGAGCACAGCGGCGACGGCATCGCGGTGTTCAGCGCGCCGGGCACCTTCCGCGCCTACCACTTGCAACACCCAGTGGCGGAGCACGCGACGGTGGACCGTCGCCCGCACCTGCGGCCACTGCTGCAGTTCGCGCAATCGGTGCAGCGCTTCCAGATTCTCTGCCTCAGCCGCGACTCGATCCGCTTGTTCGAAGGCAATCGCGAGGCACTCGACGAGCTGCCATTGGCCACGCCGGTGCCTCGAACCCTGGAACAGGCGCTCGGCAGCGAATTGACCGAAAAGGGCCAGAGCGGCTTCCCTCAGGGTTTCGGTCGCGCCGGCGAACGCGGCGACTCAATGCAAGTGGAAAGCGGCGGCAGAGGCAAACAAGACGAAATCGACCGCGACCGGGATCGCTATTTCCGTGCCGTCGACCAAGCCATACTCGACCAGCATTCGCACCCCGCCGAACTGCCGCTGATTCTCGCCGCGCTGCCGGAGCATCGGACGCACTTTCGGCGCATCAGCCGTAACCCGGTGCTGATGGACGAAAGCATCGACTGCGACCCGTCCGCTCTGTCCCCCGATGAGCTGCGCGACAAAGCCTGGCAGGCAATGCAACCCCGCTATCTGGAGCGTCTCGCGCATCTACTGGATCGCTATGGCGAAGCGCAGGCCCAAGGCCTGGCCAGCGACAAGCTCGAGGCTATCGCCCAGGCCATAGTGGCAAACCGGGTGGCGACACTCCTGGTCGAAGCCGAGCGAGACATTCGCGGGCATATCGAGCGCGACAGCGGTCAAGTGCAGGTGGCGACCGAAACGCAAGACGCGCCCGATCTTCTCGACGACTTGTCCGCCTGGGTGCTCGAGTTCGGCGGCGAAGTGCTGGTCATGCCGCGCGAGCAGATGCCCAGTAAAAGCGGGGCGGCGGCGATTTATCGTTTCTAGCGCCGGCCGCAGCCCCTCAGTCGGATTGCCAGCGGCGCGCCAGCCAGTCCAAATCTTCCGGGCGGGTAATTTTCAGATTGTCCGCACGGCCTTCGATCAGCCGCGGCGCCTGCCCCGCCCACTCCAGCGCGGACGCCTCGTCGGTGATCGCCACGCCGGCGGCGCGGGCATCGCCAAGGGCGTCGCGCAACGCCTGCAGACGAAACATCTGCGGCGTGTAGGCCTGCCAGATAACCGAACGATCGACGGTTTCCTGCACCCGTCCGTCCGGCCCGATGCGCTTGAGCGTGTCGCGTACGGGCACCGCCAGCAGACCGCCGACCGGATCGTCCGCCAACTCGGTCAATAGCCGATCGAGATCGGCGCGTTGCAGGTTCGGTCGTGCGGCATCGTGCACGAGCACCCAATCCTGCTCGCTGGCGCCCAGCTCGCGCAAACCCAGCAAGCCATTGAGCACCGAGTCCGCACGCTCGCATCCGCCATCGACACGGCGAATACGGGGGTCGCCCGCACAGGGCAATTGCGGCCAATACGGATCGTCCGCGGCAAGACTGACCACCACGCCGCGCAGGCGCGGATGGTCGAGAAAACAGCCTAGGGTGTGTTCGAGAATGCTTTTACCGGCCAACTGCAGGTACTGCTTGGGACGGTCGGCAGCCATGCGGCTGCCGATACCGGCAGCCGGAATCACTGCCCAGAAAGGAGGCAATGCGGGGGAATTCATTCGGTCAACTGATAGAGGGTTTCGCCCTCTTTGAGCATGCCGAGCTCTTGGCGGGCCCGCTCTTCGACGGTTTCCATGCCTTTCTTCAGCTCGCGGACTTCCGCCTCGAGGATGCGGTTGCGCTCCAGCAGACGCTGGTTTTCGCTTTGCTGATCGGCAATCTGCTGCTTCAGCTCCGTCGCCTGAGCCAGACTGCCGTCGCCCACCCACAAGCGGTACTGCAGGCCAACCAGCAGCAAGACCAGGACCGCAACCAACCAATAAGAGTTACGCATAACGGGCAGACTTTCCGGACGAAAAAAGGGCGACTCGCGTCGCCCCTCTTTTAACATGCTTACACTCAACCGCGGAACTCGGCGCGGCCTTTATAAGGCGCCTTACCGGCCAACTGCTCCTCGATTCGCAGCAGTTGGTTGTACTTCGACACGCGGTCGGAGCGGCACAGCGAACCGGTCTTGATCTGACCGGCGGCGGTACCCACGGCCAGGTCGGCGATGGTGCTGTCTTCGGTCTCGCCCGAGCGGTGCGAGATTACCGCGGTGTAGCCCGCGGCCTTAGCCATTTGGATGGCTTCGAGGGTCTCGGTCAGGGTGCCGATCTGGTTGAACTTGATCAGAATCGAGTTGCCGATGCCCTTGTCGATGCCTTCCTTGAGGATCTTGGTGTTGGTGACGAACAGGTCGTCGCCAACCAGTTGTACCTTGGCGCCGATCTTGTCGGTCAGCACTTTCCAGCCCGCCCAATCCGATTCGTCCATGCCATCTTCGATGGAGATGATCGGGTAACGCTCGGACAAGCCGGCCAGATAATCAGCGAAACCAGCGGCGTCGAACACCTTGCCTTCGCCGGCCAGGTCGTACTTGCCGTCCTCGAAGAACTCGCTGGAAGCGCAGTCCAGGGCCAGGGTCACGTCGTCGCCCAGCTTGTAGCCGGCATTGGCTACGGCTTCGGCGATCGCCGCCAGAGCATCTTCGTTGGACGCCAGGTTCGGCGCGAAGCCGCCCTCGTCGCCGACCGAAGTGCTCAGGCCACGGGCTTTGAGCACGGCCTTGAGGTGATGGAAAATCTCGGTGCCCATACGCAGCGCGTCGGAGAAAGTCTTGGCGCCGACCGGCTGCACCATGAATTCCTGGATGTCGACGTTGTTATCGGCATGCTCGCCGCCGTTGATGATGTTCATCATCGGCACCGGCATGGAATAGACGCCCGGCGTACCGTTGAGGTTGGCGATGTGCGCGTACAGCGGCAGGTCCTGATCCTGAGCGGCGGCTTTGGCGGCGGCCAGGGAGACGGCGAGCACGGCATTGGCGCCCAGCTTGGCTTTGTTCTCGGTGCCGTCCAGAGCGATCATCGCCTGGTCCAGGGCCTTCTGGTCGAGCGGGTCCTTACCCAGCAGCAGATCGCGGATCGGACCGTTGATATTGGCCACGGCCTTGAGTACGCCCTTACCCATATAACGGCTCTTGTCGCCATCACGCAGTTCCAGCGCTTCGCGCGAACCGGTGGAAGCACCGGACGGCGCACAGGCGCTGCCAACGATGCCGTTATCGAGAATTACATCGGCTTCCACAGTGGGGTTGCCACGGGAGTCGAGAACTTCACGACCCTTGATGTCGACGATCTTTGCCATTGTTGTAAGCACTCCAGAAGTTGACGAAAACGCTAGTGCAGAGAAATTCGAGCAACCGCCACGGGGCGGCCGCTATTTTATGACCCGTAAGTCAGGTTCTGTTCAGGCGGCACTCTACCTGAGAACGGCGACCGGATAAACAAGCGATCAGGCCGTCTCGATCGGCGGAAAACTCTTGATCAGGTCATCCAGCTGCTTGAGCTGGGCGAGGAATGGCTCCAGCTTGTCCAGGCGCAGGGCGCAAGGGCCGTCGCACTTGGCATTGTCCGGGTCCGGGTGCGCTTCCAGGAACAAGCCGGCCAAACCCTGGCTCATGCCCGCCTTGGCCAGGTCGGTGACCTGGGCGCGGCGCCCGCCCGCGGAATCGGCGCGGCCGCCCGGCATTTGCAAGGCATGGGTCACGTCGAAGAATACCGGGTACTCGAACTGCTTCATGATGCCGAAGCCGAGCATGTCCACCACCAGGTTGTTGTAACCGAAGGACGAACCGCGCTCGCAAAGGATCAACTGATCGTTGCCGGCTTCGACACACTTGGCCAGGATATGTTTCATTTCCTGAGGCGCGAGGAACTGGGCTTTCTTGATATTGATCACCGCGCCGGTCTTGGCCATGGCCACCACCAGATCGGTCTGCCGGGACAGGAAGGCCGGCAATTGGATGATGTCGCACACGTCGGCCACGGCCTGCGCCTGATGCGGCTCATGCACGTCGGTGATCACCGGCACGCCGAAGGTTTTCTTTACTTCTTCGAAGACCTTCATGCCCTCTTCCAGGCCGGGGCCGCGGAAGGAGGTCACCGAAGAGCGGTTGGCCTTGTCGAAACTGGCCTTGAATACATAGGGAATCCCGAGCTTCTCGGTGACCCGGACATACTCCTCGCAGGCGCGCATCGCCAGATCGCGGGATTCGATGACGTTGATCCCGCCGAACAGGACGAAGGGTTTATCGTTGGCGATCTCGATCGCGCCGACTTTGACGGTTTTCTGGGTCATGTCCTTATGCCTTCTTCTCGTGCTGCGCCAAGGCGGCGTTGACGAAACCGCTGAACAACGGGTGCCCGTCGCGCGGCGTCGAGGTGAACTCGGGGTGGAACTGACAGGCGACGAACCACGGATGATCCGGCGCTTCCACTACTTCGACCAGTGCGCCGTCGGCGGAGCGGCCGGTGATTTTCAGACCGGCTTCGATCAGTTGCGGCAGCAGGTTGTTGTTCACTTCATAGCGATGGCGATGGCGCTCGACTATTACATCCTTGGCGTAGCAATCGTGCACTTTGGAACCCGCTTCGAGCTGGCAATCCTGAGCGCCGAGGCGCATGGTGCCGCCCAGGTCGGACGCATCGGTGCGTTGCTCGGTGACGCCGGTGGCGTCCTGCCATTCGGTGATCAGACCGACTACCGGATGGCTGCTGCTGGCATCGAACTCGGTGGAGTTGGCATCGCTCCAACCCAGTACATTGCGAGCGAATTCGATCACCGCGACCTGCATGCCGAGGCAGATACCCAGGTAGGGAATCTTGTTTTCGCGGGCGTACTGCACGGTCTGGATCTTGCCTTCCACGCCGCGCAAACCGAAGCCGCCGGGAACCAGGATGGCGTCGACGCCTTCGAGCAGGCCGGTGCCTTTGTTCTCGATGTCTTCGGAGTCGATATAGCGCAGGTTGACCTTGGTGCGGTTCTGGATGCCGGCATGGCTCATCGCTTCGATCAGCGACTTGTAGGCATCCAGCAGCTCCATGTACTTACCGACCATGGCGATGGTGACTTCTTTTTCCGGGTTGAGCTTGGCATCGACGACCCGATCCCACTCGGACAGATCGGCACTGCTGCATTCCAGACCGAAACGCTCGACGACGAAATCGTCCAGACCCTGGGCATGCAACACGCCCGGAATCTTGTAGATGGTGTCGACGTCTTCCAGGGAAATCACCGCGCGCTCTTCGACGTTGGTGAACAGCGCGATCTTGCGCCGCGAGGAGACATCGACCGGATGGTCGGAGCGGCAGATCAGCACGTCCGGCTGCAGACCGATGGAGCGCAGTTCTTTTACCGAGTGTTGAGTCGGCTTGGTCTTGGTCTCGCCGGCGGTGGCGATGTACGGCACCAGGGTCAGGTGCATCAGCATGGCGCGCTTGGCGCCGACTTCCACGCGCAACTGGCGGATCGCCTCGAGGAACGGCTGCGATTCGATATCGCCCACCGTGCCGCCGATTTCGACCATGGCCACGTCGGCATCACCGGCGCCTTTGATGATGCGGCGCTTGATCTCGTCGGTGATGTGCGGAATCACCTGGATGGTCGCACCCAGGTAATCGCCGCGGCGCTCGCGACGCAGCACGTCTTCGTAGACACGGCCGGTGGTGAAGTTGTTGTTCTGGGTCATGGTGGTGCGGATGAACCGCTCGTAGTGGCCCAAGTCGAGGTCGGTCTCGGCGCCGTCGTGGGTGACGAACACCTCACCGTGCTGAAACGGGCTCATGGTGCCCGGATCGACGTTGATATAGGGATCCAGCTTGAGCATCGTGACCTTCAGGCCCCGCGCCTCCAGGATAGCCGCCAATGAAGCCGAAGCGATGCCTTTCCCCAATGAAGAAACAACACCACCCGTGACGAATATGTAGCGCGTCATAAAAACCCTAGAAGTCTGCGTTAAGCGGTCTGCGCCGCTGGGGAAAGCGAAGGAAGGCCGAAGCCACCATTACCAAATTGCAGTAGCTGATAAGCGATCGCCGCTGCCGATTTCGTTGAAGAAACGGGCGCTGCAAAAGCTCTAATAAGACGGGAGCGTAGTCTACCGGAAAGGCCTTATCAGCTCAAACCTTGATCATCGACAGGCGGTCGCCAAAGTAATCGCCACTCACCATCGACCGGACCGTCCAAGCCGGGCAGATTGGCCACCGCCACCAGGCGCCCATCGCACAGTAATAGCGGCAAGCGCCCGCGTAAAAAAACCGGCACATGACGTTCGTTGAGCAGGCGTTTGAGATCGCGACGCCCGCGCCCCGGCAGCTCCATCGCCTCGCCGCCTTGACGATAAGCCAAGCGCAGCTCGCCTGAAGGCGCACGCCCCTGTAACGACACCGCCCCGTTGTTCGGCAACGCCAACCAATGGTCGACCTGCGGCGCCTGCTCCGACAGCGTGGGGGGTTGCAGCCAGGCACCCGCCAACCACCACAACCGCTCGTCGGCGCGATGCAATTCGCCATCGGCCAATCGCCAGAGCGGCGCGGCATCACGGCCGGCATCGCGCAAATCTTCCCAGCCGGCCCAATGCCCGCTGTCCGGCATCGTCGTGCGAGCGCGCAACCAATAACGCAAGGCGTTGCGCTGGCGCGCCTCGCTTAATTCACGCAGCACCGGCAACGACAAGCAGGCCAGCGGCAACCAGGCGAAGCGCGTAGGCGATTGCGCCGCTTCCAGATCCTGCCGCGCCAGGTCGTCGAGCAACTGCGCCGCCTCGCCCAGATGCTCCGCGGCGAGCGCCAGGCTTCGCGACGCCTGCGGCCAGCGCGCCTGCAATAACGGCATGACGTTCTGGCGCAGGTAATTGCGGGAAAAACGACTGTCGGCGTTCGAAGGATCCTCGATCCAGCCGAGCCGGTGCCGCTCGGCGTAACTCTGCAACTGATCCCGCGAACAGCTCAGTAGCGGCCGCAGCAAATGGCCCTTACCCAATCGACGGCTCGCCGGCATCGCCGCCAAACCCTGCACGCCGGCGCCACGCAACAGACGGAACAACAGGGTTTCGGCCTGATCGTCGCGGTGCTGGGCGAGCAACAGCAATTCGCCCGGATTCAGCGCCGCTTCGAATGCCCCATAGCGGGCATCGCGCGCCGCGCGCTCGACGCTGGCGCCGGGGGCGACCTGCACGTAGTCGACCTGCAAGGGCACGCCGAGCCGTGCGCACAAGGCGCGGCAATGCGCCGGCCAGGTATCGGCAGCCGGTTGCAAGCCGTGGTGGATATGAATGGCGGAGAGCGGCGGTAACGCCTCGCGTTGCGCGAGACCGGCCAGCAAGTGCAGCAGCACCGTCGAATCCAGCCCCCCGGACAAAGCGACGCGCCAAGCCGGCGCATCACGCCAGGGCGCCAAGGCTTTCAGCAGATGGGATTCGAGGGTCATAACGCAGTTTCAAGTCGCAAGCTAAAAGCCGCAAGCTTAGAGCAAATCAGCTCGCTTGCGGCTTAAAGGCTTGTAGCGCGTAGGTGCAGTGGTGGCCGTCAGGCCACCCCGTAACTCATCAAACGCTGGTAACGGCGCTCGAGCAGCGCGGCGGTATCGAGGCCCTTGAGCATTTTCAGCTGATCCGTCAGTTCCTGACGGATCGACTCGGCCGCAGCGGCCGGATCGCGGTGGGCGCCGCCCAATGGCTCGCTGATCACTTTATCGACGATACCCAGGCCCTTCAGGCGCTCGGCGGTGATACCCATGGCTTCGGCGGCATCCGGCGCCTTGTCCGAAGTTTTCCACAGAATCGACGCGCAGCCTTCCGGCGAAATCACCGAGTAGGTGGAATATTGCAGCATGTTCAATTGGTCGCAGACGCCGATGGCCAAAGCCCCGCCGGAACCGCCTTCGCCGATTACCGTGGCGATGATCGGCGTCTTCAGGCGCGCCATGACGCGCAGGTTCCAGGCGATGGCCTCGCTCTGCCCGCGCTCTTCGGCGTCGATGCCCGGATAAGCGCCGGGGGTATCGATAAAGGTCAGGATCGGCATCTTGAAGCGCTCGGCCATTTCCATCAGGCGGCACGCCTTGCGGTAGCCTTCGGGACGTGGCATGCCGAAATTACGGCGGACCTTCTCGCGCACTTCGCGGCCCTTCTGATGCCCGATCACCATCACCGGCTCGCCGTTCAAGCGCGCCACACCGCCGACCAGCGCGGCATCGTCGGAGAAATGCCGATCGCCGTGCAGTTCGTCGAACTCAGTGAAGATGTGCTCGATGTAATCGAGGGTGTAAGGCCGGCGCGGATGACGAGCGAGTTGCGCGATCTGCCAACTGGTCAAATTGCTGAAAATGCTTTCGGTCAGGCTGCCGTTCTTGTCCTGCAGGCGGGTGATCTCGTCGCTGATGTTCAGCGAGTTATCGTTACCGACCAGGCGAAGCTCTTCGATCTTGGCTTGCAGGTCGGCGATCGGCTGTTCGAAATCGAGAAAATTCGGGTTCATAGGCATCCGTCTTGCGTCGACGGCCAAGCGGCCGGGGGCTATATCCATTTCGCGCACTACCTTATACGGCAGGCACATTCGGGTCGACACCTGGTTCTACAACAGCAATGCAGAGCCTGGTTAGCGTCGAGACCGACAAGCGAGGCTAGCAGCCCCGCAAATCAGCGGTAGTGCAAAAAGACGTTGTCGCGGCCGAACTGGTCACGCAATGCTTGAATCAAGCTGTCAGCAGGCTCGATCCTCCAGTTTTCGCCGAACTGCAATTGCGCGCGGGCGTCGTCGCAACTGTAGTCCATGGTGATCGGACAGGCCCCGCGATGGCGGCTGCAGAGCTCGGCCAGCCAACGCAGGCGGTCGCCCTGCAAGGCGCTGCTGGCGACCTTGAGCCGCAGACTTTCGGCCAGGCCGGTGCGCGCCTCTTCCAGGCTCATCACCCGCTTGGCGCGCAGGCGCAAGCCGCCGGAGAAATCGTCGTTACTGACCTCACCCTCGACCACCACCAGGGCGTCGGTCTGCAGCAGGGCCTGGGCGCTGTTGAAGGCTTCGGCGAACAAGGAGGCTTCGATGCGCCCGGAGCGGTCGTCGAGGGTGATAAAACCCATCTTGTCGCCCTTCTTGTTCTTCATCACCCGCAGATTGACGATCAATCCGGCGACCGTCTGATCGCCACGGGCCGGTTTCAGGTCGATGATGCGCTGACGGGCAAAACGTCGCACTTCGCCTTCGTATTCGTCGATCGGGTGTCCGGTGAGGTACAGGCCCAAGGTGTCTTTCTCGCCCTTGAGGCGCTCCTTCAGCGAACGCTCGCGCGCCTTGCGGTGGTTGGCGTAAACATCGCTCTCGGCATCGGCGAACACCCCGCCAAATAAATCCATATGGCCGCTGTCATGACTGCGCGCGGTCTGCTCGGCGGCCTGCACCGCCTCCTCCATCGCCGCCAGCAACACGCCACGATTACGGTCGATATTTTCCTTGTAGGCTTTTATTTCCTCATGGAAATAAGGCCCGAGACGATCCAGGGCGCCGCTGTGAATCAGCGCCTCCAGGGTGCGCTTGTTGATGCGCTTGAGGTCGACCCGCGAGCAGAAGTCGAACAGATCCTTGAACGGGCCGTCCTTGCGCGACTCGACGATCGCCTCCACCGGCCCCTCGCCGACGCCCTTGATCGCGCCCAGGCCGTAGACGATCCAGCCGCCGTCGTTAACCGTGAACTTGAATTCCGAGATGTTCACATCGGGCGCGTCGAGGCGCAGCTTCATGCTGCGGCACTCCTCGATCAGGGTCACGACCTTGTCGGTGTTGTGCATATCCGCCGAGAGCACCGCGGCCATGAAAGGTGCCGGGTGATGAGCCTTGAGCCAGGCGGTCTGGTAAGAGACCAAACCATAAGCGGCGGAGTGGGATTTGTTGAAGCCGTAACCGGCGAATTTCTCCACCAGATCGAAGATGTTGCCCGCCAGGTCCGCATCGATGCCGTTGTTGGCGCAACCTTCGATAAAGCCGCCGCGCTGCTTGGCCATCTCCTCGGGCTTTTTCTTACCCATGGCGCGGCGCAGCATGTCCGCGCCACCCAGCGTATACCCCGCCATCACCTGGGCGATCTGCATCACCTGTTCCTGGTACAGGATGATGCCGTAGGTGGGCTTAAGCACCGGCTCGAGGCCGGCGTATTGATAGTCCTGGTGCGGATAGGAAATCGGCTCGCGACCGTGCTTACGGTTGATGAAGTCGTCCACCATGCCCGACTGCAGCGGGCCGGGGCGGAACAGCGCCACCAGTGCGATCATGTCTTCCAGGCAGTCCGGCTTGAGCTTCTTGATCAGCTCCTTCATGCCGCGCGATTCAAGCTGGAATACCGCGGTGGTCTCGGCCTTCTGCAGCATGGCGAAGGTCGGTTTGTCGTCCAGCGGGATGAAGTCGATGTTCAGATCGGGCAGGCCCTGCTTGGCCTGTTCGCGGTTGATCGTCTCCATCGCCCACTTGATGATGGTCAGGGTGCGCAGGCCGAGGAAGTCGAACTTCACCAGGCCGGCCTGCTCGACGTCATCCTTGTCGAACTGGGTCACCAGGCCGCCGCCCTCGTCGTCGCAGGCGATCGGCGAGAAGTCGGTGAGTTTGGTCGGCGCGATCACCACGCCGCCGGCATGCTTGCCGGTGCCGCGGGTGATGCCTTCGAGCTTGAGCGACATCTCCCAGATTTCCCGGGCGTCCTCGTCGACCTTGAGGAAGTCGCGCAGCGGCTCCTCCATCTCGTAGGCTTTTTCCAGGGTCATGCCAACTTCGAAGGGGATCATCTTCGACAGGCGGTCGGCCAGACCGTAGGACTTGCCCTGGGCCCGTGCCACGTCGCGCACCACCGCCTTGGCGGCCATGGTGCCGAAGGTGATGATCTGGCTGACCGCGTTGCGGCCGTATTTCTCGGCCACGTAGTCGATTACCCGATCGCGGCCGTCCATGCAGAAGTCGACGTCGAAGTCGGGCATGGAAACCCGTTCCGGGTTGAGGAAGCGTTCGAACAGCAGGTCATAGGCCAGCGGATCGAGGTCGGTGATCTTCTGTACGTAAGCGACCAGGGAACCGGCACCCGAGCCCCGGCCCGGGCCGACCGGTACGCCGTTGTTCTTCGCCCACTTGATGAAGTCCATAACGATCAGGAAGTAACCGGGGAAACCCATCTGGATGATGATATCCAGCTCGAAATTCAGCCGGTCGATGTACACCTGCTTCTTCGCGTCGTAATCCGGGGTGTCCTTGGGCAGTAGCACTTCCAGACGTTCTTCCAGGCCTTCGAAGGAGACCTGACGGAAGTACTCGTCCATGGTCATGCCGGCCGGCACCGGGAAGTCGGGCAGGAAGTATTTGCCGAGCTGCACTTCGATATTGCAACGCTTGGCGATCTCGACGGTGTTTTCCAGCGCCTCCGGCAGGTCGGCGAACAGCTCGGCCATTTCTTCCGGGGTCTTCAGATATTGCTGGTCGGAATAACTGCGCGGCCGCCGCGGGTCGTCCAGGCTGCGTCCCTCGCCGATGCACACGCGGGTCTCGTGGGCGGCGAAATCGTCCTGTTTGAGAAAACGTACGTCGTTGGTCGCCACCAGCGGCGCGCCGAGCCGGTCGGCCAGGGCGACGGCCAGGTGCAGGTGCTCTTCGTCGTTGACCCGGCTGGTGCGCTGCACTTCCAGGTAGAAGCGCTCGGGGAACACTTCCATCCATTCGCGCAGCAAGGCTTCGGCCCCGGCTAGGTCGTCATTGAGCAGAGCATGACCGATCTCGCCCTCTTTCGAACCGGACAGTGCGATCAAACCCTCGGCGGCGGCCTTGACCCAATCGCGCTGGATAATCACCAGATCGTTGCTCTGACCTTCGGTCCAGCCACGGGACACCAGTTCGGTCAGGTTGCGATAGCCCACGGCATTCATCGCCAACAGGGTCATACGGCTGAGGGGGCCGTCCTCTTCGTCGCTGGCCAACCAGATATCGGCGCCGCAGATCGGCTTGATGCCGCCGCCCATGGCCGCCTTGTAGAACTTCACCAGGGCGCACATGTTGCTCATGTCGGTGACCGCCACCGCCGGCATACCGGCGCCGGCCACGGCCTTGATCAGCGGCTTGACCCGCACCAAGCCGTCGACCAGGGAAAACTCGGTGTGCAGACGCAGATGGACGAATGAAGCGGTCATGGCGGTCCTATACAAAACACGAAAACGACAAGGCGGGGATTGTACAGCCAAGGCGGCGGCAAGCGGCAAGCACGACGCCGCAAGCCGACCTAGTCGGTCAGCAACTCACGCACCGGTGCGAAGGAGCGCCGATGAATCGGCGTAGGCCCCAGGCGGCGTAGCGCATCCAGATGCACCTGCGTGGGATAGCCTTTATGCCCGGCGATGCCATAACCGGGGTATTGGGCGTCCAGCACCTGCATCTCGCGGTCGCGGCTGACCTTGGCCAGAATCGAAGCAGCGGCGATCGCCGGTACCTGGCTGTCGCCCTTGACCACGGCGGCGCTGGGTACTTGCAATACCGGGCAGCGGTTGCCGTCGATCAGCGCCAGTTTGGGGATAACGCTCAAGCCTTCGACCGCCCGCTGCATGGCCAGCATGGTGGCATGGAGAATATTCAGGCGGTCGATCTCTTCCACTTCGGCGCGGGCGATACACCAGGCCAAGGCCTTTTCGCGGATCTCGTCGAAGAGTTTCTCGCGGCGTGCCTCGCTGAGCTTCTTCGAATCGTTCAGACCGGCAATCGGCCGTAACGGGTCGAGAATCACCGCTGCGGTCACCACCGCGCCGCACAGCGGGCCGCGACCGACCTCATCGACGCCGGCGACCAGCTCCTGCACCAGGGTGAAGTCCAGCCCCAGCTGCATCAGCCGCGCCCTGCCAGGGTCAGCACGGCCTCGGCCGCTTGCACCGAGGCGTCGCGGCGCAACGCCCGGTGAATCACATCGAAACCCAGGGTTTGCACCTCGCCGCCTTCGAGCAGCGGCGCCAACAGCTGCGCCAACGACTCCGCCGTGGCCGCATCCTGGATCAACTCGGGCACCAGCAGGCGCTCGGCCAACAAATTGGGCAACGAGATATAGGGGCTTTTCACCAGACGCTTGAGGATCAGGTAGGTCAGGGGCGCGACCTTATAGGCCACGACCATCGGCCGCTTATACAGCAAGGCTTCCAGGGTCGCGGTGCCGGATGCGATCAATACCGCATCGCAGGCGGCCAAAGCCTCGTGAGAGCGGCCATTGAGCAGCGTCAGCGGCAGATCGCGCCCCACCAGCATTTCTTCCAGCTGCTGCCGACGCTCGGGGCTGGCACAAGGCAGGACGAAACGCACACCGGGGCGCAAAGTGCGCAAACGCACCGCCGCATCGAGGAACAGGCTGCCCAGCCGCGATACTTCGCCGCCACGGCTCCCGGGCATCAACGCCACCACGTGGCAATCCTGGGGCAACCCCAGGGCTTCGCGCGCGGCGGCTCGGTCGGCCTGGACGGGAATCGCATCGGCCAACGGGTGGCCGACGAAACGCACTGGGACCTGATACTCGTCGTAGAACTGCGCCTCGAACGGGAACAGGCACAGCATCAGGTCGCAGGCTTCGCGAATCTGCAACACGCGCTTCTGCCGCCAGGCCCAGACTGAAGGGCTGACGTAATGCACGGTCTTGATCCCGGCACGACGCAGTTTGAGCTCGAGGCCAAGATTGAAGTCCGGCGCATCGATACCGATAAATACGTCCGGTTTGGCCTCGATCAGGGTTCTAACCAGGCGACGGCGGCGCGAGAGCAACTCGGGTAAACGCCCGAGCACTTCGACCAGGCCCATGACAGCCAGACGCTCCATCGGAAAGTACGACGTCAGGCCTTGCGCTTCCATCAAGGGGCCGCCGATACCAATGAACTCGACCTGCGGATGGCGGGCGCGCAAAGCCTGCATCAGGCTGGCACCGAGGATATCGCCGGAGGCTTCGCCAGCGACCAGCGCAACGCGTAATAAATCCGCCATGGGGTTAGCGGGTAATGCCGCGCTGGGAAGCCAGGATCGAATCGCGGAATACCGCAACTTCAGGAAACTCCAGGGAAGGCTCCGCCAGCTCGGCGATCGCCGCCTCGATTGTCAGGCCCTGGCGGTATACGGTTTTGTAGGCGCGCCGCAGCGCATGGATCGCCTCGGCACTGAAACCGCGCCGGCGCAGGCCTTCGAAATTCATGCTGCGCGCTTCTGCCGGATTGCCGGAGACCGTGACATAGGCCGGCACATCCTTGCCGATCGCCGTCCCCATACCGGCAAAGCTGTGCGCACCTATATGACAGAACTGATGCACCAGCGTATAGCCGGACAGGATCGCCCAATCGCCGATATGCACGTGACCAGCCAAGGCGACATTGTTGACCAGGATGCAATGGTTGCCGATCACGCTGTCGTGCCCCACATGGGCGTACGCCATGATCAGATTGTGGTCGCCGACCGTGGTCTCGTCGCGATCCTGGATGGTGCCACGATGCATCGTCACGCCTTCGCGGATGATGTTGTGGTCGCCGATCACCAAGCGCGTCGGCTCGCCTTTGTACTTACGGTCCGGCGTATCCTCGCCGAGCGAGGAAAACTGATAGACCTTGTTGTGCTTACCAATTTTGGTGGGGCCTTTAACGATCACGTTGGGACCGAGCACGGTACCCTCACCGATTTCCACATCCGGCCCGACAATCGACCAAGGGCCGACGACCACGTCGTCAGCCAACTTGGCACTGGGATCGATGATGGCGCGAGGGTCGATCAAACTCATAGTTTGAAACTCATAGTTTGCGTTCCGCGCAGATGATTTCGGCCGAACAGACTTCCTTGCCGTCGACGCTTGCCCGGCATTCGAACTTCCAAATGCTGCGTTTGTTGCTCAGGTGCTTGGCCTCGAGGATCAACTGATCGCCCGGGATCACCGGCTGACGAAAGCGTAGCTTGTCGGAACCGACAAAGTAATACAGCGTGCCATCGGTGGGCTTCATGCCCATCATTTTGAAACCGAGTATTCCGGCGGCCTGAGCCATGGCTTCGATGATCAGTACGCCCGGCATGATCGGATGCTCAGGAAAATGGCCGTTGAAGAACGGCTCATTGATGCTGACATTCTTATAGGCGCGAATGCACTTGCCTTCGATATCCAGATCCGCGACCCGGTCCACCAACAGGAACGGATAACGGTGCGGCAGGTATTCACGAATTTCGTTGATGTCCATCATTGCCAGAGAAGCCTGTAGTAAAGAAAGGAGAACGCGACATCATGCCGGATTCAGGCATCAGATGAGGTGTCTGCGCCCGAGGTCACGGCAACCAGCTGTTTTTCCAACTGCTGCAGGCGCCGCGCCATGTCGTCCAACTGACGGATTCGCGCGGCGCTCTTGCGCCACTCCGCAGCGGGCTGCATGGCAGTGCCGGACGAATACGAACCCGGCTCGGTGATGGAACGAGTGACCATGGTCATACCGGTGACGAACACCCCGTCGCACACTTCGATGTGTCCGACCATGCCCACACCACCGGCGATCATGCAGTTCTTGCCGATTTTGGTACTGCCGGAAATACCGACACAACCCGCCATCGCGGTGTTATCGCCGACCTGCACGTTGTGCGCGATCATGATCTGATTGTCCAGCTTGACGCCATTGCCGATCAACGTGTCGGCCAGGGCGCCGCGATCAATGGTGGTGTTGGCGCCGATTTCGACGTCGTCGCCAATGCTCACACCACCGATTTGCGCGATTTTCTGCCAGACGCCCTTCTCGTTGGCGAAGCCGAAGCCCTCGCCGCCGATCACCGCGCCCGACTGGATCACCACTCGCTTACCGATACGTACATCGTGATAGAGCGTCACCCGCGGCGCGAGCCAACCACCCTCGCCGATCGCCGAACGCGCACCGACGACGCAATGCGCGCCGACAGTCACCCCAGCAGCGACCTGGGCGCCGCTTTCGATCACCGCATAGGCGCCGATACTGGCGCTGGCGTCGACCTGCGCGTCGGCCGCCACAGACGCCGTCGGATGCACGCCGGCCGCAGCCCGGGGCTTACGGTCGAACAAATGCGACAGCTGGGCATAAGCCAGATAGGGATTGGCGACGATCAACGCGGCACCAGCATAGCCTTCGGCATCGGCCGCATTGAGCAATACCGCAGCGGCTCGGCTACCGGCCAGATGCTTGCGGTACTGCGCGTTGGCCAAAAAGCTCAGCTGATCCGGGCCGGCATCCTGCAAGGAGGCCAAGCCGCGCACGACGGTCTCCGGCGCGCCACGCAGAGTGGCGCCCAGACGCTCGGCCAATTGACCGAGAGAGAACTGCAGCGTCGTCATGATCAACGCAGCTTGTTCATACGCTCGATGACTTGGCGAGTAATGTCGAACTGAGGTTTGACATCAATCACTGCGCCGCGCTCGAGCACCAGGTCGAAACTGCCGCCCTTGATCACTTCCTCGACGGCCTTGTCGAGATTCGGCTTGAGGGTTTTCAGCATCTCGCGGTCGGCGACGGCCTTGGCTTCGTTCAATTCCTTGGATTGGAATTGGAAATCACGGGCTTTTTGCTTGAATTCGAGTTCCAGACGCTCGCGCTCGGCGGTTTGCATCTTGTCGCCGTCTTTTACCAGACGATCCTGAATGCGCTTGGCGTCGCTTTCCAGGGTCTTGAGCTTGTTCAGTTGCGGGCCGAATTTCTTCTCCGCATCCACCGCGTAGCGCTTGGCCGCGTCAGATTCGAGCAGAGCCATCTGATAATTCAGCACGGCGATTTTCATTTCGGCGAATGCCGGGGTCGCCAGCATTACCGCACTTAACAGAACCAGTTGAGTCAACTTACGCACGATGCACTCCTACAGAAACTATTGTCGTTATGGATCAGACGCTTAGAACGTCTGACCGAGAGAGAATTGGAATATTTCGGTATCGGCGTCGTCCGGTTTGACGATTGGCATGGCCAGACTGAAGCTCAACGGACCGAGCGCAGTGATCCAGGTCAGACCGAGACCGACGGAGCTGGCCAGCTCGCCGGCATCGAGGCCGTTGCAGCTTTCCTGGGTGCGTCCGCACGAGGTGTCGTAAACGTTACCCACATCCCAGAAGAAGGCCGTGCGCAGCGAGCGCTGATCCTTGACGAACGGCATCGGGAACAACAATTCGACGCCACCCTGCACCATCACGTTGCCACCGAACGGCAGCGGATCCTGATCCGGATCGCGCTTGGTACCCTCGTTACCGGTCTCGCTCTCACCCAGGCTTGGGGTACTGCGCGGCCCCAGGCTGTTGTCCTTGAAGCCACGCACCGAGTTGAAACCGCCCGCGTAGTAATGCTCGTAGAACGGCAGGCTCGAGGTCGAACCGTAGCTGTCGCCATAACCCAATTCGGTATGCAGGCGCAGGGTGTAGTTGTCGCTGAGCGGCTTGAATATCTGGCCGCGGTAATCCAGCTTGAAGAACGACAGGTCGCTGCCCGGCAGCGTGGTTTCGAACACCAGGCTCTGCGAATGCCCACGGTTGGCCATGACCCCGCGGTTCAAGGTCGACTCGGACCAGCCGATCGAGCCTTTCAGGTTGAGGTAGCTGTCGCCTTCCTCTTCCATGAAGTCGAAGATCTCATCGACGGTAAAGATGCCGGTGCTGATATCGTCCTGCTGAATGGTCAGGCCATAGGTCAGGCGTGAGGTTTCGCTGATCGGGTAACCGATGCTCACACCGGCACCGTAACTGTCCACCGCATAACTGGAAACATCGGTGTTGAGTTCGTCGTAATCGGTGGTGCGGTAGAAGGCGTTGTAGCCCAGGCTGACGCCATCTTCGGTCCAATAGGGGTCGACGAAGCCGAAGTTGTAGCTTTCCTGGTACTCGCTACGGGTCAAACCGATGCTGACCTTGTTACCGGTACCGAGGAAGTTGCTCTGGGAAATCGAGCCACCAAGGATCAGACCGGCATTCTGGGCGAAACCGACGCTGGCGGTGATCGAGCCGGAAGCCTGTTCCTCGACGCTGTAGTTCACGTCGATCTGGTCGTCGGTACCCGGCACTTGCGGGGTCTCGACGTTGACTTCCTTGAAGTAGCCGAGGCGTTCCAGACGGGCTTTCGACTGGTCGATCAAATAGGTCGAGGCCCAACCGCCTTCGAGCTGGCGCATTTCGCGACGCAGCACTTCGTCTTCGGTCTTGGTGTTGCCGCGAAAGTTGATCCGGTTGACATAGGCACGCTTGCCCGGGTCGACGACGAAGGTGATGGAAACCGTGTTGTCTTCGTCGTGCGCTTCCGGCACGGCGTTGACGTTGGCGAAGGTGTAGCCTTCGTTACCCAGGCGGCGAGTGATGAGTTCGGAGGTGGTGGTCATCACTTTACGCGAGAACACCTGGCCTTCCTTCACCAGCAACAACGACTTGATATCTTCTTCCGGCACCTTGAGATCGCCGGAGAGTTTCACTTCGCGAACGCTGTACTTCTCGCCTTCGTCGATGTTGACGGTGACATAGACGTGCTTCTTGTCCGGGGTGATGGACACCTGGGTGGAGGTGATGTCCATGCCGATATAGCCGCGGTCCAGGTAGTGGGAACGCAAGCGTTCCAAGTCACCGGAAAGTTTTTCGCGGGCGTACTTGTCGTCGTTACGGAAGAACGACAACCAGTTGGTGGTTTTCAGCTCGAACAGGTCGATCAGGTCTTCGTCGGAGAAGACGCTGTTGCCGACCACGTTGATGTGCTGAATGGCGGCGACCGAACCTTCGTTGATATTGATCTTCAGCGCGACGCGGTTACGCGGCTGGGGGATCACTTCGGCTTCGATCTCGGCGGAGTAGCGGCCCTGGGCCACGTACTGGCGTTGCAGTTCGTTGCGCACCCCTTCGAGGGTCGCACGCTGGAAAATCTCGCCTTCGGACAGACCGGACTGATTCAAGCCCTTGAGCAGGTCTTCGCTGCTAATCGCCTTGTTGCCTTCGATTTCGATGCTGGAGATCGAGGGGCGTTCGACCACGGTAATCACCAGCACATCGCCATCGCGACCGAGCTGGATATCCTGGAAGAAACCGGTTTTGAACAGCTCGCGTGTAGCCTCCACCAGCAAACGGTCATCAGTTTGCTCGCCGACATTGAGCGGCAATGCACCGAATACACTGCCCGCAGACACTCGTTGGAGGCCGTTGACACGGATATCGGAGATGGTGAAGGACTCGGCGTGAACTTCGGCGATCATCGATGCGGCAATTACCGCAGGTAGCAGCAGACGTTTCATGAAGTCCTTTCTTATTTCCAACTGACGATAAAAAAATCTGCCGCTCAAGGCGACAGATTTGTAATTCAGTAATGGTTACAAACGACCCAAATCGTTGACCAGGGCAAGCAACATGACCCCAACCACCAAGCTGATGCCTATCTGCACCCCCCAACCCTGCACCCGTTCGGACAATGGACGGCCACGCGCCCATTCGATCAGGTAAAAAAGCAGATGCCCCCCATCTAATACTGGGATCGGCAACAGGTTGAGAACCCCCAAACTTATGCTCAGGTAGGCGAGGAAATTAAGGAAATCCCCCAAACCCGACTCAGCCGAAGCGCCCGCCACTTTAGCAATGGTTATCGGCCCGCTCAAGTTTTTTACCGAGAGCTCGCCGAAGAGCATTTTCTTCAACGAATCAAGGGTCAGCAGACTCATCGCCCAGGTGCGCTTGAAGCTCTCAGCCACGGCATCAACCGGGCCGTAACTGACCTCGCGGAGCATTTCCGGCGGCCAATCGACGCCCTGTACGCCGGCGCCCAAGTAACCGATCCGCGCCTCGCCTTCGCCGCGCGCGGCCAGGGTCACCGGCACATCCAGGCGCTGGCCTTCGCGCTCGACCTGCAGCGTTACCGAGCGATTGGGCATACCGCGCAGCCGATCGACCAGTTGCTGCCAATCGTCCAGGGCCTGCCCATCGAGGGCCAGCAGGCGGTCGCCGATCTGCAAACCGGCCGCGGTCGCCGGCCCTTTCGGATCCAGCTGCGCCAGAATCGGCGCCAGGACCGGCCGCCAGGGGCGAATGCCCAACGAGCCGATCGGATCCGGCTCGGCGACGCCCTTGAGCCAGTCCTTGAGGACGATCTGCCGCTGGCTGTCGAGCGTCGAGCCCGGTTCGCGGACATCGACCGATAGCGTACCGCTCTCGCCCAGCCGGCGTACCAACTGCAGGTTGACCGCAGCCCAGCCGCTGGTCGGCTTATCGTTCACCGCGACGATTTCCTGGCCCGCCTGCAACCCGGCCTCGGCAGCCAAGCTGCCGGGCTCCACCGCGCCGATAACCGGTCGAACCTGCTGACCGCCGAGCATCGCCACCAGCCAGAAGAACAACAGGGCCAAGATGAAGTTGGCCACCGGCCCGGCTGCGACCACGGCAATACGCTGGCGCACGCTTTTACGGTTGAACGCTTGCTCGAGCTGCGCGGAAGGCACGTCGCCCTCGCGCTCGTCGAGCATTTTCACGTAGCCGCCCAAGGGGATGGCGGCGATCACGAACTCGGTGCCCTGGCGATCGTGCCAGCGCAGCAATGGCGTACCAAAGCCCACGGAGAAGCGCAGCACCTTGACGCCGCAGCGCCGCGCCACCCAGAAATGGCCGAACTCGTGGAACGTAACCAGCACCCCTAATGCGACCAGGGTGCCAAGGATCATATAGAGCGCACTCATCAAGCTTCTCCGCGCCGACTATTGCGATCGCTCAACCAATGCCCCGCCAATTCGCGCGCGCGGCCGTCGGCGGCAAGCACCGCATCCAGGCTTTCGACCGCCTCGACGGCCTGGGCATTGAGAACACTGTCGATGATACGCGCGATCTCGGGAAAGCGAATGCGCCGCTCGAGAAACGCCGCCACTGCTACTTCGTTGGCCGCGTTGAGCATGGCCGGCGCGGTACCGCCCGCCTCGGCCGCCTGACGCGACAACCGCAGACAGGGAAAGCGCTGTTCGTCGGGTGCTTGAAAGTCCAGCCGGGCGACGGCGAACAGGTCCAGCGGAGCGACCCCCGAATCGATCCGCTCGGGCCAGGCCAGCGCGTGACTGATCGGGGTGCGCATATCCGGGTTGCCCAACTGCGCCAGGACCGAGCCATCGACGTAGTCGACCAGCGAATGGATCACGCTCTGCGGATGGATCACTACTTCGACTTGCGCGGGCCGAGCGTCGAACAACCAACAGGCCTCGATCAATTCGAGACCCTTATTCATCATGCTCGCCGAATCCACCGAGATCTTGCGCCCCATCGACCAGTTGGGGTGGGCGCAGGCCTGCTCGGGCGTCACCTCGAGCAGCTGTTCCATCGGGGTTTCACGGAACGGCCCACCGGATGCCGTCAACAGGATACGGCGTACGCCGACCTGGGTCAGGCCGCGCGCATAATCGCCCGGCAAGCACTGAAAGATCGCGTTGTGCTCGCTGTCGATCGGCAGCAGTACCGCACCGCTCTGACGCACCGCCTGCATAAACAGCGCACCGGACATGACCAAGGCTTCTTTGTTGGCCAGCAGTACTTTTTTGCCGGCCTCGACCGCCGCCAAGGTCGGCTTCAGCCCCGCGGCGCCGACGATCGCAGCCATCACCGCGTCGACCTCGGCATGCGCAGCCACCTCGCACAAACCCGCCTCACCGAACAGCACCCGAGTGGCCAGACCGAACGCCTGCAACCGCCCCTGCAGATCGCGAGCGGCCTGGGCATCGGCCACCACCGCGAACAGCGGGCGGTAAATCATGCACAAGGCTTCCAGTTCGGCCAGACGGCTGAACGCGGAAAGCGCGAAAACCTGATAACGCTCGGGGTGCCGCGCAATCACATCCAGGGTGCTCAGACCGATCGAGCCCGTCGCTCCCAGCACGGTTATCTGCTGCGGACGACTCACTGCGCGCCCCAGCCGGACAACCACAGCAAGGCGGCGAATACCGGAATGGCCGCGGTCAGGCTATCGATACGATCGAGCACACCGCCATGCCCCGGCAGTAGATTGCTACTGTCCTTGATCCCGGACTGACGCTTGAACATGCTTTCGGTGAGGTCGCCGACCACCGAGATCAAAACCACCACCAGGGTGCCGGCCATGGCCAACAGCAAACCGCTGACCGACCAGCCCCGATACAACCCTACAGCGACGCAGATCGACAGGGTCGTCAGCAAACCGCCGATCACCCCTTCCCAACTCTTGCCGGGACTGACCCGTGGTGCCAGCTTGCGCTTGCCGAAACGCTTACCCGAGAAGTAAGCACCGATATCCGCCCCCCACACCAGCACCATCACCGCCAGAATCAACAGGTTCGCTTCCGGCCATTGCTTAAGCAGCAACAAGCCTTGCCAGGCCGGCAACAGAATCAGCAGACCGATCAGCAACTTGCCAATCGCACCACCCCAATAGCGGCTGCTGGTCGGGTAATTGAATACCATCGCCGTCGCCACCGCCCACCAGGCGACGCCGAGCGCCAGCAGCCAAGGCGCGAACGCCGGCACTCGATAGAGGCCGAAAAGCAGCACAGCGACCAGCAGGGCGTACCCCACCCGCGCGGATTGCGCGGCGAAACCGGCCAGACGCGCCCATTCCCAGCCGCCCAGACTCACCACCAGACCGATGAACAGCGCGAACAGGGTGCCATCCAGAAGAAAGAAGCCAGCCAGAGCGAACGGCAATAAAACCAGCGCCGTGATAATCCGTTGTTTAAGCATTAAGCCCGCGCCTCGGTTTCGACCTGCTCACTGGTTTTACCAAAACGGCGTTGACGTTTGGCGAAGTCCGCCAGAGCCTTGCGCATGGCATCGTGTTTGAAGTCCGGCCAGAACAGATCGGAGAAATACAGTTCGCTATAGGCCAGTTGCCAGAGCAAAAAGTTGCTGATGCGATGCTCGCCACCGGTGCGAATGCACAGGTCCGGTAGCGGCAAGTCGCCTGTCGCTAGGCAGTTTTGCAACCGCTGAGGGGTGATATCCCCCGGCTGCAAAACGCCGGCCTGAACATCCCGGGCCAGTTGCTGGGCGGCCTGGACGATATCCCACTGACCGCCATAGTTGGCGGCGATCTGCAGGACGAAGCGCTTGTCGCCACGGGTCTGCGCCTCGGCATCGAGCATCGCCGCCTGCAACTCCGGATGAAAGCGCGAGCGATCGCCGATGATGCGCAAACTGATGTCGTTGTCGTTGAGCTTCTTCGCCTCGCGACGGAGCGCGCCGAGGAACAACTCCATCAACGCGCCCACTTCCGCGGCCGGGCGCTGCCAGTTCTCGCTGGAGAAAGCGAACAGGGTCAGCACCTCGACCCCCGCTTCGGCGCACACTTCGATGACCGCACGCACCGCATCGACGCCCGCTTTATGACCGGCGACTCCCGGCAGCAGGCGCTTCTTCGCCCAGCGATTATTGCCATCCATGATAATTGCCACATGACGTGGCACGGCCACCTGAGCGGCTGAGCGGGTAGTATCCATGACGATATCCTGGCTATTAAACAGCCATCAGATCCGCTTCTTTCTGCTTCACGGCTACTTCGATTTCCGCCACGAACTTGTCGGTGAGCTTCTGGATATCATCCGCAGCACGACGCTCTTCGTCTTCACTGATCTCTTTCTCTTTGACCAGATCCTTCAATTGACTCAAGGCATCGCGGCGAATATTGCGCACGGCCACACGACCATCTTCCGCCGCATCGCGCGCCTGCTTGGTGAAGCCCTTGCGGGTTTCCTCGGTCAGAGCCGGCATGGAGATCAGCAGCAGTTCGCCCAGGTTGGTCGGGTTGAAGCCCAGACCGGAGCTCTGGATCGCCTTGTCGACGGCGGATAGCATATTGCGCTCGAAAGCCACGACCTGCAGGGTCCGGGCATCCTTGACGGTGACGCTGGCGACCTGATTCAGCGGCGTATCGGCGCCGTAGTAAGGCACCATCACACCGCCGAGAATGCTCGGGTGTGCCTGACCGGTGCGAATCCGGCTGAATGCGTGAGTCAACGACTCCAGGCTTTTCTGCATGCGCTCTTGGGCGTCTTTCTTGATCTCATTGATCATTTTGCATCTTCCTCGATCAGAGTACCTTCGGCGCCGCCCACCACGATATTCAGCAAGGCACCGGGTTTATTCATATTGAAGACACGTAGCGGCATATTGTGATCGCGGCACAAACAAATGGCCGTCAGATCCATCACGCCCAGCTTACGGTCCAACACTTCATCGTAAGTCAGACGATCGAACTTCTCCGCATGCGGGTCTTTGAACGGATCGGCGGTGTACACGCCATCCACCTTGGTCGCCTTCAGCACCACATCGGCATCGATCTCGATGGCCCGCAGGCAGGCAGCCGAGTCGGTGGTGAAGAACGGATTGCCAGTGCCAGCGGCGAAAATCACCACCTCACCGGTTTTCAGATGACGCAGCGCCTTGCGCCGGTCGTAATGATCGGTCACGCCGACCATGGAAATCGCCGACATCACGATCGCCGGGATATTCGAACGCTCCAGGGCGTCGCGCATGGCCAGGGCGTTCATTACGGTGGCCAGCATTCCCATGTGATCGCCGGTGACCCGATCCATACCCGCGGCCGACAGTGCGGCGCCGCGGAACAGGTTACCGCCACCAATCACCAGACCGACCTGCACGCCGATGCCGACCAGCTGACCGACTTCCAGAGCCATGCGATCGAGAACCTTGGGATCGATGCCGAAATCTTCAGACCCCATCAGGGCCTCGCCGCTGAGTTTGAGCAGAATGCGCTTGTAGCGCGGTTGACGACCACTCATCTGCTGAGCCATTACCAGTCTCTCCTGCGGCGTTGAATGCTTTTGCGGGCCTTGGCGGCCCGTATCATCGAGCGCCTCGCAGCGCTCGAAGTCCCGGCGCGACGCGCCGAGCTTCCCCTCTAGTTTGAAAAAGAGGCCGCGCGCGTGAGCGGGCAGCCTCTTCGGGGCAACACTATAAACGTCTTACTGCTTGCTGGCAGCCAGTTGTGCGGCAACTTCTTCAGCAAAGTTGTCAGCCGGCTTCTCGATGCCCTCGCCCACCTGGAAGCGGGTGAAGGAAACGATTTCAGCACCGGCTTTCTTGGCCAGGGCGCCGACCTTGACTTCCGGATCCTTGACGAAGGCTTGCTCGACCAGGCTGGCTTCGGCGAGGAACTTCTGGATACGGCCCGCAACCATCTTCTCGACGATTTCAGCCGGCTTGCCTTTGATCTTGTCTTCGTTGAGGCTCAGGAACACGCCTTTCTCGCGTTCGATGGCATCTGCGGAGACTTCCGACGGCAGCAGGAACTCAGGGTTGCTCGCCGCAACGTGCATGGCGATGTCTTTGGCCAGCTCGGCGTTACCGCCTTTCAGGACCACGACCACGCCGATCTTGTTGCCGTGCAGGTAAGCATTGACCACGTCGCCTTCAACGCGGGCCAGACGACGGATGTTGACGTTCTCGCCCACTTTGGCCACCAGCGCTTCGCGCGCGGCTTCCTGAGCGGCGATCAGCGGAGCTGCGTCGGTCAGTTTATCGGCGAAAGCTTTTTCGACACTGCTAGTGACGAAGTTCTTGAAGTCGTCCTGCAGAGCCAGGAAGTCGGTCTGCGAGTTGACTTCCAGGATCACGGCGGATTTGCCGTCGTCGGCAACCTTGACCCCGATAGCGCCTTCAGCGGCGATGTTGCCGGCCTTCTTGGCGGCTTTGATCGCGCCGGAAGCACGCATGTCGTCAATGGCTTTTTCGATGTCGCCGCCAGCCTTGGTCAAGGCCTTTTTGCAATCCATCATGCCTTCGCCGGTACGCTCGCGCAGTTCTTTGACCAACGCCGCAGTAATCTCTGCCATTTTCAAAATCCTCTTGGATAGGTTTTCAACCATTCCACCCGACTTGGCGGGCGTTCAATTCTTTAAAACAGCTGCCGGCTAACGCGTGAACCCAACTGCGAAAACAGACCGACAGCGTTTCCAGAGTGGCAAAAAGGGGGCCTAGCCCCCTTTTTGCGTACTGAGTCAACGCCAGGCGTAGTGACTCAGCCTTCAGCCGCTTCAGCAGCCGGCGCTTGCTCGACGAACTCGCCGGTGCCGCCAGCGACGTTGTTGCGACCACGCACCACTGCATCGGCCATAGCGCCCATGTACAGCTGGATGGCGCGGATGGCGTCGTCGTTACCCGGGATAATGTAGTCAACGCCTTCAGGGCTGCTGTTGGTATCGACCACGCCAATAACCGGGATACCCAGCTTGTTGGCTTCGGTGATAGCAATGCGCTCGTGATCGACGTCGATCACGAACAGAGCGTCCGGCAGGCCGCCCATATCCTTGATACCGCCCAGGCTGCGATCCAGTTTTTCCAGATCGCGGGTGCGCATCAGGGCTTCTTTCTTGGTCAGCTTGGAGAAAGTACCGTCCTGGGACTGAACTTCCAGATCACGCAGACGCTTGATCGAGGCGCGGATGGTTTTGTAGTTGGTCAGCATGCCGCCCAACCAGCGGTGATCGACGAACGGCGAACCGCAACGGGCCGCTTCTTCGCGAACGATCTTGCCAGCGGAACGCTTGGTGCCAACGAACAGAATCTTGTTTTTGCCCGAAGCCAGTTTCTCAACGAACGACAGCGCGTCGTTGAACATCGGCAGGGTTTTTTCAAGGTTGATGATATGGATCTTATTACGTGCGCCGAAAATGTACTTACCCATTTTCGGGTTCCAGTAACGGGTCTGGTGGCCGAAGTGCACACCGGCCTTCAGCATATCGCGCATATTGACTTGGGACATGATAGTTCCTTGATAAGTCGGGTTAGGCCTCCACGCATCCCAATTTCCAACCCAGCGAACTTGCCGCAAGGCACCCAGGAAACCGTGTCGATACGTGTGTGGGTTTATGCTTTCGAGCCTACCGCCCGTAAAGCGGCGCGTTTTATATCACAAAAGGTAGCCGTAAGCTACAGGCTTCAAGCCACAAGAGCGGCTGGCTCGCGCTTGCGGCTTATGGCTTGCGGCTTGAAGCTGCTAACATAGCTTCCTTTTTCCGCTTGCCCAGAGACCCCAGATGACCGTCACCATCAAAACGCCCGCTGAAATCGAGAAAATGCGCGTGGCCGGCCGCCTGGCCGCCGAGGTGCTGGAAATGATCGGCGAACACGTCAAGCCCGGCGTGACCACCGAAGAGCTGGATCGCATCTGCCACAACTATATAGTCGACGTGCAACAGGCTATCCCCGCACCGCTCAACTATAAAGGCTTCCCCAAGTCGATCTGCACCTCGGTCAACCATGTGGTTTGCCACGGCATCCCCAACGAAAAGCCTTTGAAAGACGGCGATGTGCTGAACATCGACATCACCGTGATCAAGGATGGTTACCACGGCGACACCAGCAAGATGTTCATGGTCGGCAAAGTGCCTGAGTGGGCCGAGCGCCTGGCCAAGATCACCCAGGAGTGCATGTACAAAGGCATCGAACTGGTCAAGCCGGGCGCACGCCTCGGCGATATAGGCGAAGTGATCCAGAAGCATGCCGAGAAGAACGGTTTCTCGGTGGTGCGCGAATATTGCGGCCATGGCATCGGCGCGGTGTTCCATGAAGAGCCGCAGGTGCTGCATTACGGCCGTGCCGGCACCGGCATGGAACTGAAGGAAGGCATGACCTTCACCATCGAGCCAATGATCAACCAGGGTCGCGCGGAAACCCGCCTGCTCGGCGACGGCTGGACCGCGATCACCAAGGACCGCAAACTCTCCGCCCAGTGGGAGCACACCATCCTGGTTACCGCCGATGGTTACGAGATATTCACCCTGCGCAACGACGACACCATCGCCCGCACCTCGGCCTGATCGTCGCGCCCGCACCTATAGCAGGCCGTTGAAAAACGTAGGCGAGGCAGGCAAGACAAGGACTAGGCGTCCCCACAAAAACAGCCGAAAAAGCGGACTGGGCTCGCACGCGAGTTTACGTGCTGTAAATGAGCATTTTGATGGGGGCGCCTAGCCTGGGCTCGCACCCGAGGCTGCTTTTAACGCAGTATTGCCAACGCAGGTAGTTTTTCAACGGCCTGATAGGTACTTGATAAAAGGAAGGTCACCGTATGCCGCAGGAAGATCGCCAATTGTTCGACCGCGGACAGTTCCAGGCCGAGCTCGCTCTCAAGGCCAGCCCCATCGGCGCCTTCAAGAAGGCCATTCACCGCGCTCATGAAATACTCGATGCGCGCTTCAAGGAAGGCGGTGACATACGCCAACTGGTCGAGGACCGCGCCTGGTTCACCGACCAGATCCTGCGCGAAGCCTGGGAGCGCCTGGACTGGAGCGAAAACGCCGATATCGCCCTGCTGGCGGTGGGCGGTTACGGCCGCGGCGAATTGCACCCCTATTCGGATATCGACCTGCTGATCCTGCTGGACAACGCCGACCACGAGACCTTCCGCGAGCCCATAGAATCCTTTCTCACCCTGCTCTGGGATATCGGCCTGGAAGTCGGCCAAAGCGTGCGTTCGGTGGACGAGTGCGCCGAAGAGGCCCGCGCCGACCTGACAGTGGTCACCAACCTGATGGAAAGCCGCACCATCGCCGGTCCCGAACGCCTGCGCCAACGTATGCAGGCGGTCACCGCCAGCGAGCACATGTGGCCGAGCAAGCAGTTCTTCCTGGCCAAGCGCGAAGAGCAGCGGGCTCGTCACGCCAAGTACAACGACACCGAATACAACCTGGAGCCCAACGTCAAAGGCTCGCCCGGCGGTTTGCGCGATATCCAGACCATTCTCTGGGTCGCGCGCCGGCATTTCGGCACCCTCAATCTGCACGCCATGCTCGGCCAGGACTTTCTCCTGGAAAGCGAATACGCCCTGCTCGCCGCCTCCCAGGACTTCCTATGGAAGGTGCGCTATGCGCTGCACATGCTCGCCGGCCGCGCCGAAGACCGCTTGCTGTTCGACCACCAACGCGCCATCGCCAGCCTGCTGGGCTTCGAAGACGGCGACGCCAAGCTCGCGGTCGAGCGCTTCATGCAGAAGTACTACCGGGTGATCATGAGCATCGCCGAGCTGAGCGACCTGATCAATCAGCACTTCGAAGAACAGATCCTCCGCGCCGGCGAAAGCAGCCCCGCCACGCAACTCAACAGCCGCTTCCAACTGCGCAACGGCTATATCGAAGTCACCCACCCGAACGTGTTCAAACGTACCCCGTTCGCCATTCTGGAAATCTTCGTACTGATGGCCCAGCACCCGGAGATCAACGGTGTGTGCGCCGACAGCATTCGCCTGCTGCGCGACCACCGCCACCTGATCGACGACGATTTCCGCCGCGATATCCGCAACACCAGCCTGTTCATCGAGCTGTTCAAATGCGAACAGGGCATCCACCGCAACCTGCGCCGGATGAACCGCTACGGCATCCTCGGCCGTTACCTGCCGGAGTTCGGCCTGATCGTCGGGCAGATGCAGCACGACCTGTTCCACATCTATACGGTCGATGCGCACACCCTCAACCTGATCAAGCACCTGCGCAAACTGCAGTACACGCAGAACACCCAGATGTCGGAAAAATTCCCGCTGGCCAGCAAGCGCATCGGCAAGCTGCCCAAACCGGAATTGATCTACCTCGCAGGCCTTTACCACGACATCGGCAAGGGCCGCGGCGGCGATCACTCGGCGCTCGGCGCAGTGGACGCCGAAGCCTTTTGCGTACGCCATCAACTGCCGAACTGGGACACCAAGCTGATCGTCTGGCTGGTGCAAAACCACTTGGTGATGTCGACCACCGCCCAGCGCAAGGACCTCTCCGACCCCCAGGTGATTTTCGATTTCGCCCGCCTGGTCGGCGACCAAACCCGCTTGGACTATCTCTACGTGCTGACCGTGGCCGACATCAACGCCACCAACCCGACGCTGTGGAACTCCTGGCGCGCCAGCCTGCTGCGCCAGCTCTACACCGAGACCAAGCGCGCCCTGCGCCGCGGCCTGGAAAACCCGCTGGACCGCGAAGAGCAGATCCGCCTGACCCAAAGCGCGGCGCTCGACATCCTGGTGCGCGGCGGCACCGACCCGGACGACGCCGAACAGCTTTGGTCGCAGCTCGGCGACGACTACTTCCTGCGCCATAGCGCCAGCGATGTGGTCTGGCACACCGAGGCGATCCTCCAGCACCCCAACGACGGCAACCCACTGGTGCTGATCAAGGAAACCACTCAGCGCGAGTTCGAAGGCGGCACCCAGATATTCATCTATGCACAGGATCAACACGACTTCTTCGCCGTGACCGTGGCCGCTATGGCGCAGCTCAACCTGAGCATTCACGACGCACGGATTCTCACCTCGACCAGCCAATTCACCCTCGACACCTACATAGTGCTGGAAGCGGAAGGCGACTCCATCGGCGACAACCCGGCACGGATCAAGCAGATCCGCCAAGGCCTGATCGACGCCCTGAAAAACCCCGACGAGTACCCGAGCATTATCCAGCGCCGGGTACCGCGCCAGCTCAAGCATTTCGCCTTCGCCCCGCGGGTGACCATTCATAACGATGCCAATCGGCCGGTGACCATTCTCGAACTGACCGCACCGGATCGCCCCGGGCTGCTGGCACGCGTCGGGCGCATCTTCCTCGACTTCGACCTGTCGCTGCAGAACGCCAAGATCGCCACCCTCGGCGAGCGGGTGGAGGACGTATTCTTCGTCACCGACGCGCATAACCAGCCGCTATCCGACCCGGAGCTCTGCACCCGCCTGCAGGAAGCCATCGTCCAGCAGCTGTCGGACGCCAACGGCCAGAAAACCGAAGCCAACCGCATCAGCTTTTGATCACCTCAACCTTGACCGCAGCGCGACCCGCGGGCCGCATGGCCCGTGCGCAGTCGCCGCACGCAGTTCCCAGGAAAGCCCCATGAACAATGCGTTGAACCAGTTGCAACCCTACCCCTTCGAGAAACTCCGCGCCCTGCTCGCCGGCATCCAGCCGCCCAGCGACAAGCCTGCCATCGCCCTGTCGATCGGCGAACCCAAACACCGCTCGCCGGCATTCGTCGCCGAAGCCCTCAGCGCCAACCTCGATCAACTGGCGGTGTACCCCACCACCCTCGGCCTGCCTGCGCTGCGCGAAGCCATCGCCGACTGGTGCGGCCAGCGCTTCGGCCTGCCGAACGGCGCGCTCGACCCGGCGCGCCATGTGCTGCCGGTCAACGGCACCCGAGAGGCGTTGTTCGCCTTCACCCAGGCGGTGGTGCAGCGCGATGCGGACGGCCTAGTGGTCAGCCCCAACCCGTTCTACCAAATCTACGAAGGCGCGGCCTTGCTCGCCGGCGCCCAGCCGCATTATCTGCCCTGCCTGGAAGAGCACGGCTTCAACCCGGATTTCGATGCGGTCAGCGACGACATCTGGCAGCGCTGCCAGATTCTCTTCCTCTGCTCGCCGGGCAACCCGACCGGCGCGCTGATCCCGCTGGAAACCCTGAAACAGCTGATTGCCCTGGCCGATAAGTTCGACTTCGTGATCGCCGCCGACGAATGCTACAGCGAGCTATATTTCGACGAAGCCAACCCGCCAGCCGGCTTGCTTAGCGCCTGCGCCGAGCTGGGCCGCAACGACTTCAAACGCTGCGTGGTATTCCACAGCCTGTCCAAGCGATCCAACCTGCCCGGTTTGCGCTCGGGCTTCGTGGCGGGCGATGCGGAGATTCTCAAAGCCTTTCTGCTGTACCGCACCTACCACGGTTGTGCCATGCCGGTACAAACCCAGCTGGCCAGCGTTGCCGCCTGGCGCGACGAAGCGCACGTCAAAGCCAACCGCGACCTGTACCGTGAGAAGTTCGACGCCGTGCTGGCGATTCTGGAGGGTGTGATGGATGTGCAACGCCCGGATGGCGGCTTCTACCTGTGGGCGAAAACCCCGAGTAACGACGAAAGCTTCACCCGCGAACTGTTCGCCCGCGAGCACGTCACCGTGGTGCCCGGCTCCTACCTGTCGCGCAACGTCGAGGGCGAGAACCCCGGCGCCGGCCGCGTGCGTATGGCGCTGGTAGCTCCATTGGCCGAATGCGTCGAAGCCGCACAACGGATTCGCAATTTTATCCAGCAGGGCTAAAAGCCAAAAACTAAAAGCCCTAAAAACAGCTCGCCCCGACGGATGCCGGGGCGAGCTTGTTACAACACTACTTGCGGTGCGATACCCAGAGATCGTGGAATTCGACCCGACCGCCCTCGCTCGACGACCCTTTGTTATCGAGGGTGTAGACCCCCGCCTTGAAATACAGACGCTTTTTCGCCCAGGCCGAATTCAGCGCCGTCTGATAGACCCGCCCATTGAGATCGAGCCGTAACTGGCCCGTCTGCGTCACATCGATCTCATAGTTGAAACGAGCCCCCAGCGGCATACCTTTATAGGTCAAGACAATAGGGCTGTCCTTGCTGCCAGGCTTGTTGCGCAGCTCGGCATAGACATAGCCCGTGCCGTTGACCTGCTGGTAGAGAATCTTCAGCAACGGCTTCGAACTGTCCTTGCTGTGAATCTGCCCGATGACGATGCGCTCACTGGAAGGGATCTGGTGGACCGTCAACGCCGCACTCAGCTCGTGCAGGCCCTCCTTGTAATACCAGTTGCGCTGTTTACCGTCGCTGAAGGTCTCGCGCAGCTCGCTACGGGGGTAGCTACTGCCTTTGGTATGAGTACCGGTCACCGGCGCCCAGAACACCGCACCATTATCGGTACGATAGAAATAGGGATCCTGATAACCGGACTCGAGCGCTTGGGTACTTATGACTTGAGCAGGACTCTGCTCGGGAATGGTTAAGCTCCAATCGGTGAAATCGATCATAGTGCATCCGTCTTAATGCCTACACTGCGGGGCATCCGGCTACTACGTGCAGACAGTTAACATAAGCGACCCTCCTGATCGCCGCCGCGGTCTTTTGCCGCGACGGGATGGTAGTGCCTTGAGCGCCCTTTTTATAAAGGAGACGGACAAACGGCAGCGTTAATTAAACGACGTTAGCTACAAAGTTCATCAAAATAGCATCACAATCACATCATTCAGCCATTAAACAGCAGCACGATAAGAGCACGCGGCCGCCAGACCGCACTATTCCGCGCCAACACACGCACGCGACGCACGACGATGTCGTGGCATAATCCGCCCTTATTTTGGCAACACGCCCAGAGGCTCCCATGACCGCGAACGCTAAAGCGCTGCGCATGTTCGGCATCAAAGCCTGCGACACCATGAAAAAAGCCCGTACCTGGCTGGATGAGCATGGCCTCGAATATGCCTTCCACGATTACAAGGCCAGCGGGATCGACCGCGACAATCTCGAGCGCTGGTGCGACGAGCATGGCTGGGAAACCGTTCTCAACCGTGCCGGCACCACGTTCCGCAAGCTGGAAGAGGCGCAAAAAGCCGACCTCGACCAGAACAAGGCGATCGAGCTGATGCTCGCCCAGCCCTCGATGATCAAGCGCCCGGTGCTGGATCTCGGCAGCAAAACTCTGATTGGTTTCAAACCCGCCAGCTATGCGGCTGAGTTGGCCTGAATCCCGTAACCCTGAATTCGCGTTAAAGGAAAGCCCATGACCTCTACTCTTTTCAGCCTGGCCTTCGGTGTCGGCTCGCAAAACCGCCAAAACAACTGGCTTGAAGTGTTCTACGCCCAGCCGCTGCTCAACCCCGCGGCCGAACTGGTTGAAAAGGCCGCGCAAAAGCTCGGCTACAGCGGCGGCAACCAAAGCATCGCGTTCACCACCGCGCAAGCGGGCGAACTGGCCGAAGCCCTGAAGGGCATCGACAGCGTGCAGGCCGCGCTGCTGACCCGCCTGGCGGAAAGCCACAAGCCACTGGTGGCCACCTTCCTCGCCGAAGACAGCCCCCTGACCAGCACCCCCGAGGCTTACCTCAAGCTGCACCTGCTCTCCCATCGCCTGGTCAAACCCCACGGCCTGAACCTCACCGGGATTTTCCCGCTGTTGCCGAACGTGGCCTGGACCAGCCAGGGCGCGATCGATCTGGCCGAACTGGCCGAGCGCCAGTTGGAAGCACGCCTCAAAGGCGAGCTGCTGGAAGTCTTCTCCGTGGATAAATTCCCGAAGATGACCGACTACGTGGTCCCGAGCGGCGTGCGTATCGCCGATGGCGCGCGTATCCGCCTGGGTGCCTATGTCGGCGAAGGCACCACAGTGATGCACGAAGGTTTCGTCAACTTCAACGCCGGCACCGCTGGCCCGGGCATGATCGAAGGCCGGGTATCCGCTGGCGTGTTCGTCGGCAAGGGCTCGGACCTGGGCGGCGGCTGCTCGACCATGGGCACCCTGTCCGGCGGCGGCAATATCGTCATCTCGGTCGGCGAAGGCTGCCTGATCGGCGCTAACGCCGGCATCGGCATCCCCTTGGGCGACCGCAACACCGTGGAATCCGGTCTGTACATCACCGCGGGCACCAAAGTGGCCCTGCTCGATGGCCAGAACCAGCTGGTCAAGGTGGTCAAGGCCCGCGAACTGGCCGGCCAGCCAGACCTGCTGTTCCGCCGCAACTCGCAAACCGGCACCGTGGAATGCAAGACCCACAAGTCGGCGGTCGAGCTAAATGCAGCCCTGCACGCCCATAACTAAAAAGTTGGTTTAACGCTGCTGCGCTCGTCCAGGCAGCGTTGCACTAAGGCTCGGACGCGTCATTTACTGGAGTAAACTCCACGTCCTCGTCTTATTGCGCCTTGCCTGGGCTTCGCTCGCGACGCGTTAAACCCAACTTTTAGGCGCCAGACACGCTCTGGAAAAACACCATGCTTCTTACGCCCCCCTGGCGCGCTGACTTCCCCGGCATTCTGGCCCTCGAAGCGCAAGGCCAGACCTACCTGGACAGCGCCGCCACCGCGCAGAAACCCCAGGCCATGCTCGATGCCCTGCTCGGCTATTACGCCGGTGGCGCGGCTAATGTGCATCGCGCCCAGCATCTGCCGGGTGAGCGCGCGACCCGGGCCTTCGAGGCCACGCGGGAAAAGCTCGCGCATTGGCTGAATGCGCCGGGCCCTGCGCAAATCGTTTTTACCCGTAGCGCCACCGAAGCCTTCAACCTGCTGGCCTACGGACTGGAGAGCCAGCTCCAGGCGGGCGATGAACTTGTCATCAGCACCCTGGAACACCACGCCAATCTTTTGCCCTGGCAGCAACTGGCGCTACGCCGCGGCCTCAAGCTGGTGGTGCTGCCGCTAAACGAAAGCGGCCTGATCGACCTGACGCAAGCCGCACAGCTGATTGGCCCACGCACCCGCCTACTCGCGGTTAGCCAATTGTCCAATGTGCTCGGCTGCTGGCAGCCGCTCGATCGATTGCTCGCCTTGGCCAAGGCGCAGAACGCGCTGACGGTGGTCGACGGTGCCCAGGGTGTGGTGCATGGCCGGCACGATATGCAGGCGCTGGGCTGCGATTTCTATGTCTGCTCCAGCCATAAGCTTTACGGCCCGGACGGCGTCGGCATCCTTTATGGCCGCGAGGATGCGCTGCAACGCCTGCAACATTGGCAGTTCGGCGGCGAGATGCTCGTCCACACCGACTACCAGAGCGCGCAGTTCCGCCCCGCGCCGCTGGGTTTCGAAGCCGGCACCCCGCCAATCGCCAGCGTTATCGCCCTCGGCGCCAGCCTGGATTATCTGGCCGGGCTGGACAGCACCGCGGTTACCGCCCATGAGGCCGCACTGCACACCCAGCTGCTCGACGGATTGGCCGCGCGCGAAGGCATCCGCCTGCTCGGCGAGCCTCATGTCGCCCTGGCCAGCTTCGTGGTCGAGGATGTGCACAACGCCGACCTCGCCCACCTGCTCACCGAACAAGGCATCGCCGTGCGCGCCGGTCATCATTGCGCCATGCCGCTGCTGCAAAGCCTCGGTCTGGCCGGGGCGCTCCGGGTATCCCTGGGCTTGTATAACGACGCCGGCGACCTGCAGCGCTTCTTCGCCGCCCTGGATCAAGCCCTGGAGCTGTTGCGATGAACCTGCCCGCCAGCGCCCGGGAAGCCTTGGACGCCTTCGCCCAATGCCCCGGTTGGGAACAGCGGGCGCGCCTGCTGATGCAATGGGGCGAACGATTGGCGCCGCTCACGGATACCGAGCGTAACGAGGACAACCGCGTGCATGGCTGCGAAAGCCAGGTGTGGTTGGTCGCCGAACAGTGCGATTGCCTCTGGCAGTTCCGCGCCGCCAGCGACGCCCGCCTGCTGCGCGGATTGCTGGCCGTGCTGCTGGCCAGGGTCAATGGCCTGAGCAGCGCGCAATTGGCGGAAGTCGAGCTGGCCGACTGGTTCGCCCAACTCGGCCTGTCGCGCCAATTGTCGCCCTCGCGCAGCAATGGTTTGCATGCGGTATTGCAGCGCATGCGCGAGCTGACCAGGCCTATATCAACTTAAACAACTCGTTAAGGATTAAGGATGATCTACCCCAACAGATTTCTCGCCGGCTGCGCCCTGGCATTGACCCTCTACTACTGCACCCTATTGGTTGTCATACCCGGAGCACTGGACTTATTGCCCGCCGAGTTTTTTGCCGGTTGGCCAGTGGGATTACTGTTCGACCTGACACCCGGACTTGCCGGCCTGCTTGCGGGGCTATGCCTCAAACCATTCAATAGCTCGCGACGCGGGGAGTTCATCTCCTTGGCATTGATCTCGGTGATCTTTGTAGGCGTGAGTATCGTGGGCCTGCAACGCGGAGCCTGCAGCGAGGCTGAAGAACAAGCCATCGCAGAGGACTTTGCCTATGCGCCCCACTTCAACCTAGGCACTGGTGAGGTGATCACCACCTACGAGGGGCAACCACCGATCGACATTCCCATTAGCTACTCATGCATTCGCCCCGGCGAGGGCTGGGATTATCTACTGGCTATGGCTCAGACCGGTAGCACCGGACTAATCGGCTTGCTGATCGCGGTACTGCTACCTTGGCCTCACCGCGGCCGGATCAAGCCTCCTAGCCGACAGACCGCTAAGGCTTAGCCGTCGGCGACCACTGATCCGCGTTGCCGGAATACAGGGCTTGTTGCAGCCGGGCCAAATCGCCGCGTTCGGCGAACAGGCGCAAGCTGCGATTGAACGCGCTGCGCAGCTCGGCGCCACGGGCATCATCCTTGCGAAACAACATATGCAGCGGTTCGGTGCTCAGGCTGTGCGGGTGGTGGGTAATACGCGCCCGGGTTTCCGCCGGAAACAGCCGTTGCAGCATGGCGTAGCCCACTGCGCGGTCTTGCGGGTGCAGGTCGATACGGCCCAGCTCCAGCAAACGGAAGCTGGTGGCCTCCTTGCCGTTTTGCAGGATGCTCAGGCGCCCATCCTGATGGGCTTTGTCGAATTGCTGCCCGTAGGAATAGCCCAACGTGGTGCCGATGCGGAACTTCTGCAGGTCATCGACCTGCTGCCAGTCGAAAGCCAATTCCTTGCGGTGGAACAACACCACTTCGCCACGCACCATGGGCTCGCTGCAGTCGCTGAAAGCGCGCCGGGCCGCGGTGCAGGCATAAGGCATGATCGCGTCCAGCGAACCCTGCTGCAGCTTCAGCACATTGCGGTCCCACGGATAGAACACGAATTTCGCCTGATAACCCGCCTCGGCGAATACCGCGCGAACGAGCCGCACCATGGCGCCCTTGTCGCTACGGCTCTGGTCGACATAGGGCGCCCAGTCGCCGGTGCCGATGCGCACGACTTGTTCGGCCGAGCCGGCCGGACTGAAGGCGATAGCCAGAACGAGCAGCGGAATCCGGCAAAGTGCGATGCATGCCGCAGCCATCTCGGTCGGCCAAGCAAGACAAGACCTGTACACCACCGCCCACCTCACCGTGCCTAAAAGAAACCTGTAACCAGTCGAATCGTTCATTCAAGCTTAGCCAAGGCTGGACAATCCGTTACGCCTGGCGACGCTCAGCGGGCCGCCGCGTGCCGGCCACCAGCTTTTCCACGGTTTTGGCGACGGCGACCATGGCAAAGGTCGCAGTCACCATGGTTACCGCGCCGAAGCCCCCGGCGCAGTCGAGCTTGACCCCTTCGCCGACGAACCCCTTGTGCTGACAGACGCTGCCGTCCGGTTTGGGGTAGCGCAGTTGTTCGCTGGAAAACACGCAGGGCACGCTGTAGTTACGTCCCTGGGTACGCGAGAAGTTGTAATCGCGGCGCAGAATCGAGCGTACCTTGGACGCCAGCGGATCGTTCCAGGTCTTGTTCAGGTCGCCGACCTGGATTTGCGTCGGATCGATCTGTCCGCCGGCGCCGCCGGTGGTGATCACCTGGATCTTGCGCCGCTTGCACCAGGCGATCAGCGCCGCCTTGGCATTGACGCTGTCGATGCAGTCAATCACCGCATCGAGCTGTTCGGTGATGTACTCGGCCATGGTTTCACGGGTGACGAAGTCCGCCACCGCATGCACCACACAGGCCGGGTTGATGCCACGAATGCGCGCCGCCATGACTTCGACCTTGGGCTGGCCGAGCGTGCTGTCCAACGCATGCAGTTGCCGGTTGCTATTGCTGACGCAGACATCGTCCAGATCGAACAGGGAGATCTCGCCGACCCCCGAGCGCGCCAGGGCTTCCGCCGCCCAGGAGCCGACGCCGCCGATGCCGACCACCGCGACGTGGGCCGCGGCCAGGCGCTCGGCGCCCTCGCGGCCGTACAAGCGGGCAATGCCGGCAAAGCGTTGTTCGTCGAACGTCATTTGATTACCTCGATACCCTGACCCAAGCGGGCGCACAGTATAGAAAGCTCCGCCGCCGCACCCAAGCGCGATTCGCTGCGCACCCGACAGCGGGAGCGCCGAAAAGGCAGGCGGCGCTGGGCGTTTTAAGCGCAGCGGAGAACTTTCCGAGGGCTTTCCTGCTCCAATTTCGGGCACGCCGAAAAACCACGCCAAGAGGGGCTCAAGCCTCGCTATACAGTCCACGGGCGGCGGAGTAGCATGCGCGCCATCCGACGCTCGTCGACTCCTCTGTATTGCCCTCCCTGCGGAACCTGAAGACGCTATGCCTGCGCGTAAACTTGGAATCAATCTGGTTGTGGTCCTGGCCATAGCCGCACTCTTTGCTGGTATCTGGGCACTCTATAACCGGCCGGTCAGCGCGCCGGACTGGCCCGAGCAGATTTCCGGCTATTCGTTCTCGCCCTTCCGCCAGGGGCAGAACCCACAGACCAATACCTACCCCAGCGACGCGGAAATACGCGCCGACCTGGAGTTGCTCACCAAGCAGACCGACAACATCCGCACCTACTCGGTGGACGGCAGCCTGGCGAACATTCCGCGGCTCGCCGAGGAACTGGGCCTGCGGGTGACCCTGGGTATCTGGATCAGCCCGGACCTGCAGCGCAACGAGCGCGAGATCGCCAAAGCCATCGAGATCGCCAACAGCTCGCGCAGTGTCGTGCGCGTGGTGGTGGGCAACGAGGCATTGTTCCGTAGCGAGATAGAGCCCGAGGCATTGATCGCTTACCTCGATCGCGTGCGCGCCGCGGTGAAGGTGCCGGTGACCACCTCCGAGCAGTGGCACATCTGGGAGGAGCACCCACAGATCGCCGAGCACGTCGACCTGATCGCCGCCCACGTACTGCCCTATTGGGAATTCGTGCCGATGGAGGACTCCACCCAGTTCGTCCTCGACCGCGCCCGCGACCTGAAAAAACTCTTCCCGAAAAAGCCGCTACTGCTGTCCGAAGTGGGCTGGCCGAGCAACGGCCGCATGCGCGGCGGCGCCGACGCCTCCCCGGCCGATCAGGCGATCTACCTGCGCACCCTGGTCAACACCCTGAACAGCAAGGGCTATAACTACTTCGTCATCGAAGCTTTCGATCAGCCATGGAAAAGCAGCGACGAAGGTTCGGTCGGTGCCTATTGGGGCGTTTACGACCTCGACCGCCAGGCCAAATTCAACTTCGAAGGCCCGGTGGTGGCCATTCCGCAATGGCGCCTGCTGGCCGTCGCCTCGGTGGTCATGGCATTGATGGCCCTGACCCTGCTGCTGATCGACGGCAGCGCACTGCGCCAGCGCGGGCGCACCTTCCTGACCTTCGTCGCGTTCGCCGGCGGCTCGCTGCTGGTATGGATCGGCTACGACTACAGCCAGCAATACAGCACCTGGTTCAGCATCATGGTCGGCCTGCTGCTCGGCTTTGGCGCCCTCGGCGTGTTTATCGTGCTGCTCACCGAAGCCCATGAGCTGGCGGAAACCGTGTGGATGCACACCCGCAGGCGGCCGTTCTGCCCGGTGCTGGCCGACAACGCCTACCGGCCCAAGGTGTCGATCCACGTGCCCTGCTACAACGAGCCGCCGGAGATGGTCAAACAGACCCTCGATGCCCTGGCCAATCTCGATTACCCGGACTTCGAAGTACTGATCATCGACAACAACACCAAGGACCCGGCGGTGTGGGAGCCGGTGCAGGCCTATTGCGAACAGCTCGGGCCGCGCTTCAGGTTCTTCCATGTCGCGCCCCTGGCCGGCTTCAAGGGTGGCGCGCTGAACTACATCCTGCCGCACACAGCGCCGGATGCCGAAGTGGTGGCGGTGATCGACTCCGACTACTGCGTCGACCGCAACTGGCTCAAGCACATGGTGCCGCACTTCGCCGACCCCGCAATCGCCGTGGTGCAGTCGCCGCAGGATTACCGCGACGACCAGGAAAGCGCGTTCAAGAAGCTCTGCTACGCCGAATACAAGGGCTTCTTCCATATCGGCATGGTCACCCGCAACGACCGCAACGCGATCATCCAGCACGGCACCATGACCATGATCCGCCGCAGCGTGATGGACGAACTGAAGTGGGCCGACTGGACCATCTGCGAGGACGCCGAACTCGGCCTGCGCGTGTTCAAGAAAGGCTATGCCGCCGCTTACGCCCATGACAGCTTCGGCAAAGGCCTGATGCCAGACACCTTTATCGACTTCAAGAAGCAGCGCTTCCGCTGGGCCTACGGCGCCATCCAGATCATGAAAGGTCACGCGCGCAGCCTGTTCCTCGGCCAGGACTGCGAGCTCAAGCGCGGCCAGCGCTACCACTTCATCGCCGGCTGGCTGCCTTGGGTCGCCGATGGCCTGAACATCTTCTTCACCGTGGGCGCGTTGCTCTGGTCGGCGGCAATGATCATCGTGCCGCAGCGGGTCGACCCGCCGCTGCTGATCTTCGCCATTCCGCCGTTGGCGCTGTTCGTGTTCAAGGTGGCGAAGATCGTCTTCCTCTATCGGCGCGCGGTCGGCGTCAACCTCAAGGATGCGTTCTGCGCCGCGCTGGCCGGGCTGGCGCTGTCGCACACCATCGCCAAGGCGGTGCTGTACGGCTTCTTCACCACCAGCATCCCGTTCTTCCGTACGCCGAAGATGGCCAGCAACCACGGCCTGATGGTGGCCCTGGCGGAAGCCCGTGAAGAGGTCTTCATCATGCTGCTGCTCTGGGGCGCGGCCGTGGGCATCGCCATCGTCCAGGGCCTGCCCAGCGCCGACGTGAAGTTCTGGGTGGCGATGCTGCTGGTGCAATCCTTGCCGTACCTGGCGGCGTTGATCATGGCTCTGTTGTCGTCCCTGCCCAAACCCCAGGAAGAGACCGCCGACGAAGCCATTCCGGTCTAAGCGACACGGCGGCCAAGGGCCGCCGTTTTGCTTTAAGATAGCGGCCTTTCCGCTTGATGCCGCTTTGGAGCCGCAATGACCGTCCCCTCGCCTACCCTGACGCCTACCCTGGAGCTCGCCTGCGACCTGATTCGCCGCCCCTCCGTCACCCCGGTCGACGAGGGTTGCCAGGAATTGATGATGCGCCGCCTGGCCGCGGTCGGCTTCGATATCGAACCCATGCGTATCGAGGAAGTGGAGAATTTCTGGGCCAGCCGCGGCACCCAGAATGGTCCGGTGCTGTGCTTCGCCGGCCACACCGACGTGGTGCCGACCGGCCCGTTACAGGCCTGGCAGCACCAACCGTTCGATGCGCTGATCGACGAACAGGGCATGCTCTGCGGGCGCGGCGCGGCGGACATGAAAGGCAGCCTGGCGTCGATGATCATCGCGGTCGAGCGCTTCGTCGGCGACCACCCGCAACATAAAGGCCGCATCGCCTTCCTGATCACCAGCGACGAAGAAGGCCCGGCCCAGCACGGCACCAAGGCCGTGGTCGAACGCCTGGCCGCACGCGGCGAGCGCCTGGATTGGTGCATCGTCGGCGAGCCGTCGAGCACTTCGCTGGTCGGTGACGTGGTGAAGAACGGCCGCCGCGGCTCCCTTGGCGCCAAGCTGACGGTGCGCGGCGTGCAGGGCCACGTGGCCTACCCGCACCTGGCGAAGAACCCGATCCACCTGGCCGCCCCGGCGCTGGCCGAACTGGCCGCCGAGCACTGGGACGACGGCAACGCGTTCTTCCCGCCGACCAGTTTCCAGGTCTCCAACCTGAATGCCGGCACCGGCGCGACCAACGTGATTCCGGGCGAGTTGCAGGCGATCTTCAACTTCCGCTTCTCCACCGAATCCACGGTCGAGGGCCTGCAACAGCGGGTCAATGCGATTCTCGACAAGCATGGCCTCGACTATCACATCGAATGGGCGCTGTCCGGCCTGCCGTTCCTCACCGAACCGGGCGCACTGCTCGACGCCGTGGCCGCCAGCATCAAGGCCGTGACCGGCCGCGACACCCAGCCCTCGACCAGCGGCGGCACCTCCGACGGCCGCTTTATCGCCACCATGGGCACCCAGGTGGTCGAGCTCGGCCCGGTCAACGCCACCATCCACCAGATCAACGAGCGGGTGCTGGCCAGCGACCTGGACGTGCTGACCGAGATTTACTATCAGACCCTCGTGAAGCTTCTCGCCTGATGCTGACCTGCCCCATCTGCCAAGGCGCGCTGAGCGCACTCGATAACGGCGTGGCCTGCCCCGCCGGGCATCGCTTCGACCGCGCGCGCCAGGGTTACCTGAACCTGCTGCCGGTGCAGCACAAGAACAGCCGCGACCCGGGCGACAACGCCGCCATGGTCGAGGCGCGCCGGCGCTTTCTCGACGGCGGCCACTACGCGCCGCTGGCCAAGCGCCTGGCCGAACTGGCCGTCGAACGGACGCCGCAGCGCTGGCTGGATATCGGTTGCGGCGAAGGCTATTACACCGGGCAGATCGCCGACGCCCTGCCGCAGGCCGAAGGCTACGCCCTGGACATCTCCCGCGAGGCGATCAAACGTGCTTGCAAGCGCGCCCCGCAACTCAACTGGCTGGTCGCGAGCATGGCCCGGGTACCGCTGGCCGACGCCAGCTGCCACTTGCTCGCCAGCGTGTTCAGCCCGCTCGATTGGCAGGAGGCCAAGCGCCTGCTCGCCCCCGGTGGCGGCCTGCTGCGCATGGGCCCGACCCGCGTGCATCTGATGGAGCTGCGGCAGAAGCTGTATGACGAAGTGCGCGACTACGACGATCAGAAGCACCTGGAACTGATCCCCGAGGGCATGCGCCTGGCGCATAGCGAGACCCTGACCTTCCCCTTGCAGCTGAGCAGCAGCGAAGCCCGCGCCGATCTGCTGGCAATGACCCCGCACGGCTGGCGCGCCAGCGCCGAACGGCGCGCCGCGGTAATCGCCGAACCCTTAGAGGTGACGGTTGCCATACGCTACGATTGGATCGAACGCACAGACCGTTGAAAAACCACCGCGCTCGACTATGCCGCGCGTTTCAAACGGCCTCTTAAGTCCCGACAACAGAGAATGACCATGCGCCAGCCGGATATCGAGATCTACCTCAAGGATGCCGACCACGTGGCCATCGCCACCTGGCTCGGCGAAGCGCTAGGCCCCTGCACGCCCTGGCAGCAGAAGGGCCAGACCTTCAAATGCCGCGCTGGCGATATTCCGGTGGTCTGGCTGCCCAAGGCCGTGGGCAAGTGGCATAGCCTCTATCTGGAAAGCGACGCCACGCCCTGGGACGACGACGTCGCATGCGCCCAGGCCGCCTTCGCCGCGCTCGGCGTCGAAGTGCGCTGCGCCCCCGGCGGCTGGCAGGAAGAAGAAAGCGACGAACAAGCCGACCGCTGGATGCGCATCAGCGCCGATGGCGTCGAAGAGATCACCTGGCGTACCGGCTGAACCCGTAGCCCGGATGCAATCCGGGGAAAGAAGGCACGGCCGATACCGCTCCCGGATTGCGCCTAGGCTTATACGGGCTAGGGGCGGTGTTTCCGCTCACCATCAATCGCGGCCAAGGCCGCTCCTACGGGGTACGTGGGTTCCCGCCGCGAGCATTTTGTCGGCATTCGATTTCCCCGGATTGCATCCGGGCTACGGGATCGCGGCTGTCCTGTAGGAGCGGCCTTGGCCGCGATAATCGTCACCCCACAGGAGCAGAACCGAGACCCGACAAACAAGAAAGCCCGTCATAGACGGGCTTTCTCTTTGCTGCTCGGTTCAGGGCTCAAAGCGCGGAAACGTCTTCCGCCTGCAGGCCTTTCTGACCTTGGGTAACGCTGTATTCGACCTTCTGCCCTTCGACCAGGGTGCGGTGGCCTTCACCGCGGATTGCGCGAAAGTGCACGAATACATCGGCACCGCTTTCACGCTGGATAAAGCCATAGCCCTTGGAATCATTGAACCACTTGACGGTTCCAGTCTCACGATCAGCCATTACTACTGTCTCCAAACTCGCGATTTTTATTGTGACGCAAAGACGTTCCACGCCTCGACGGGCTTCGAGTATAGAACAAGAGTTTTACCTGGCCAGCCCCGCCTTATTGCTGGACGGTGGATGAGAAAAGCGTCATCCACCCTACTCGACCACAGTGCTCCGCTCCCGTAACCCGAATAAGCATCAGCGCAATCCGGGGTTACGTTCCCGGATTGCGCCCAGGCTTATCTGGGCTACAGGCACAGTCGCTCAACCGTGCTTACGCCGGCGCCACAACCACAGCGCCAATACGCCGAAGGTCAGCAATACCGGCACCAGGGCGATATTGATGACCTTCAGGGTGCGCCCCAGGGCCTCGATATCGGCGTTCAGTTGGTAACGCACATCGCGCAGTTCCTTGCGGATCTGCAGCTTCTGCTGCACGAACTGCTGCACTGCGGCTTGCTGTTCGGGGGTCAGTTCGAGGGCCTTTTCCGGGTCGTCGCTGCGCTGCAGGGCGGCGAGCTTCTGCTCGGTGTCAGCCAGGCGCGCTTGCAGGGCCTGCTCCTTCTCGCGGAAACGCGCTTCGGCCTCGCGCTGAATGTCCTCGACCACCTCGAACGGACGGCTGAAGCGCCCGCGCGAACGCACGCTGATCAAGGCTTCCGAGCCGGCCAGGTTGTCCAGGGCGTTGATCGCGAAGCCGGCGTTGTCCGCCCAAGGCTGCGGGATGCGTTGGCCGAAGAAGTCCTGCACCTGCACCCACATGCGGTCGGTGAGCATATCGGTGTCAGCGACCACGATCACATTGATGGTGTCGGCTTGTTTGAGGCCGTCCTTCTGCCCCTCGATGCCTTCCGGGTAGGCCGACTGCGCCGGCCCGCTGACCCGCGCGGCTAGGGTGTAGCGCTCGCCGGTCGGCTCCAGTTCGCGGATCAACTCTTCCGGGTTGCTCAGCATGCCGAAGCGCTTCACATCGAAGGGCATGGCGTACTGCGAACTCTGGACCAGCGGCACGAACTGGGTTTTCGCCCCTTCCAGCGGTTCGAGGATACCGGCGGTGGCCACGGTCAGGGTCTCCAGCGCGGCAGTACTGATGTCGTCCTGGTCCAGCGCCTGCTTCGGCAGGCTAAGCCAGGCTGCGTGACGCACCGCGCGCTGGCCCTGGCCCATGCTCACCGCCATGGCGTAGGAACCGTCGCCGAGTACCTGGTCCGGCAGCATGCGCAGGCCCCAGGCCTTGAACAGCGGCTCGAGGTTGGAGGATTTGTCGATTACCGGCTCACCCGGCATATCGGCCTGGTTGTCGGCTTCGCTGAACGGGTCGACGAAAGCCAGCAACTTGCCGCCACGCAGAACGAACTGGTCGATGGCGTAGAGCGTCTGCTGCGGCAACTGCTTGGGATGGATCAGCAGCAGCACCGAGACGTTTTCGGGGATCAGATCGACGTCGCTTTTCAGGCTTTCGATCTGGAACAGCTGGCGCACTTCCTCGATCAGCATCCACGGCGGCGTCGGCTGGCGCGCGGCCATGTCGAAGCCACCATTGATCTGCAACCCGGACAACACCCCGACCACCGGGCGCTGCGGTTTGGCCAGGTTCTGCACCAAACGGCTGAGTTCGTATTCGAGGAACTCCTCCTGATCCAGGGCGAAGAACGGGATCACCTGCACGTCGCCCGCGGCGTTCTTGCCGGCCAGGCCGAAATAGATCGAATCGCCGCCCTGCTGCAAGGGAACGCCCTGCAAGCCGAACTCGGCGGCTTTGTCTTCTTCCTCGGAAAACGGCTCGGGGTCGATGATCTTCAGCTTGAGTTTGTCGCCAGCCTCGCGCTGATAAGCCTCGAGCATTTCCTCGACGCGCCTGGCGTAGTTGCGCAGCGCCGGCAGGTCCTTGGCGAGGGTGTCGGAGTAGAAGAAGTTAAGCTCCACCGGCTCCTCAAGGCTGGCGAGAATCTGCTCGGTGCCTGCGGAGATGGTGTAGAGCTTCTGTTCGGTCAGGTCCAGCCGCGCGCCACTCAGGCTCAGGCTGGAGAACAGGTTGAAGGCGAGAAACGCCAGGGCGATCAGTACGAGCCCGGCGCTGGAAACCATCAGCTTTTTCATGGGCGTCCTCAGTCGGCTTTCTTCAGATCGATGACCACCGCGGTCGCGGCCAACCAGGCGGCGATCAGGGTGATGAAATACAGCAGGTCGCGCAAATCGATCACGCCCTTGCTGATCGCCTCGAAGCGGGTCAAAAAGCTCAGCGAGGCCACGGCATCGACCAACCATTGCGGCGCCCAGCCGCTGAATCCGTCGAGCACCATGGGGAAGCCGCTGACGATAAACATGAAGCACACGCTGACCGCGAGGATAAAGGCGATCACCTGGTTCTTCGCCAGAGCCGACATGCACGAACCGATCGCCAGATAGGCCCCGGCCAGCAGCCAGCTGCCGATATAACCGGTGACGATGGCGCCGTTATCCGGCTCGCCCAGGTAGTTGACGGTGACGATCATCGGAAAAGTCAGCAACAGCGCCAGGCCGGCGAACGCCCAGGCGGCGAGGAATTTGCCGGTGACCGCATCGAAACGGGTGACCGGCAGGGTCATCAGCAACTCGATGGTGCCGCTCTTGCGCTCCTCGGCCCACAGGCGCATGGCGATCGCCGGCACCAGGAACAGATACAACCAGGGGTGAAAGTTGAAAAACGGCGCCAAGTTGGCCTGGCCGCTCTCGAAGAAACCGCCCAGGTAGAAGGTGAAGACCCCGGACAGCACCAGGAAAATCACGATAAACACATAGGCCAGCGGCGTGGCGAAGTAGCTCGCCAGCTCGCGTTTGAAAATCACCGGTAACTGACTCATACCACCTCCCCACGGGTCAGGCTGCGGAACACTTCATCCAGCCGACCGCGCTCGACATTCAATTCTTTGACCTTCCAGCCGCGCTGGGCGATCAAGCCATTGACCTGCGGGAAGATCACCTCGCCCGGTTTAGCCAGTACGCTCAGGCTGTGCTCCAGGCTGTTCTCCTCCACCGCAACGACACCCGGCAAGGCGGCCAGCGCCGCGCGATCGAGCGGCTCTTCGGCGACCAGGGTCACCGCCTGGTGGTAACGCGAGCGGCTTTCCAGTTCCAGCGGCGTGCCATCGGCGAGCAGTTTGCCGCCGGCGATCACCACCGCGCGGGTGCATACGGCAGAAACTTCTTCAAGAATGTGGGTGGAGATGATCACGATCTTGTCGTAGGCCAGGCCCTGGATCAGCTTGCGCACCTGGTGCTTCTGGTTCGGATCGAGGCCGTCGGTGGGCTCGTCGAGGATCAGCACCTTGGGGTCGTGGAGAATCGCCTGGGCCAGACCGACACGGCGCTTGAAGCCTTTCGACAGCGTTTCGATGGATTGTTCGAGCACCTTGTCCAGCTCGACCTGGGCCACCGCCTTGGCCACCCGCTCGCGCTTCTCGGCGCCCTTGAAGCCGCGCACCTCGGCGATGAATTCGAGGAAGCTGCGCACCGTCATATCGCCATAGCAAGGCGCGCCTTCGGGCAGGTAACCGATCTGCCGCTGGGCCTTGAGCGTCTGGCGCTGGATATCGAAACCGAGAATGCGTGCGCTGCCGGAAGTCGGCGCGAGAAAGCCGGTCAGCATTTTCATGGTGGTGGATTTGCCGGCACCGTTCGGGCCGAGAAAGCCCAGCACTTCGCCGGGTTGGACGCTGAACGACAGGTCGTCCACGACTGTGTGCTGTGCGAATCGCTTGGTCAGGTTGTTTATTTCGATCATGGCCTCTCACCATTGCGGTAACAGGCCCTGCTTGCACCCATGCAGGCGCAAGCCGGGCTCTAAAGTGCTGGCGGACTATAAGGAGTTGCGGGCGGCCAGTGCAAGCCAAGAACCCGCGGGTCATATGACCAGCGTAAGTACGATAGTGGTCGCGGGCGACGAATCAGGCCGTTACAAGATTTTGCCCGCGGGCGGCCGATCCGTCACACTAGCCGCCCCGAGCAATTGCTCGTTTTTCAAGCCCGCAGATTCGTATGACCCGATCCCCATTGCGCCGCCTCGTATTCGGTACCCTGCACCGCCTGCTGTATCTCTGGGTGCGCTCGGAAACCATCAACCAATCGGCCTTCACCCTCAAGCTCGACCGCAGCAAGCCGGTGTTCTACGTGCTGCAGCAGCCGTCGTTGAGCGATCTGGCGGTGGTCGATACCGAGTGCCGCAAGGCCGGGCTGCCGCGCCCGGTGCTGCCGGTGGCAGTGGGCGATCTGCTGGAACCCGCAGCGTTCTTCTACCTGACGCCGGAGCCGGACTGGCTCGGTCGCCAGGACAAACGCGGAATTTCGCCGACGCTGCAACGGCTGGTCAGCGCGCTCAGCCAGCATGCGGTCGACGATGCGCAAATCATTCCGGTCAGCGTGTTCTGGGGCCAGTCGCCGGATCGCGAAACCAGCCCCTGGAAGCTGCTGTTCGCCGACAGTTGGGCAGTCACCGGGCGTCTGCGTCGCCTGGTCAGCATCCTGATTCTGGGTCGTAAGACCCGCGTGCAATTCTCCACGCCGATCCATATGCGCGAACTGGTCGAGCAGGACAAGGGCCACGAGCGCACCCTGCGCATGGTTCACCGCATGCTGCGCGTGCATTTTCGCAACCAGAAGGCCGCGGTCATCGGCCCGGACGTGTCGCACCGGCGCAACCTGGTCAAGGGTCTGGTACACGGCCCGCAGGTGCGTCAGGCGATCCTCGACGAGGCCGAGCGCGAAAACATCACCCTGGAGAAAGCCGAAAGCCAGGCGTTGCGCTACGGCAACGAGATCGCCTCGGACTATGCCTACACCGCGATCCGCTTCCTCGAACTGGTGCTGAGCTGGTTCTGGAACAAGATCTACGACGGCATCAAGGTCAACCATATCGAGGGCGTGCAGGACGTCGCCCAGGGCCACGAAGTGATCTACGTGCCCTGTCATCGCAGCCATATCGACTACCTGCTGCTGTCCTACCTGCTGTTCCGCAACGGCCTGACCCCGCCGCATATCGCCGCCGGGATCAACCTCAATATGCCGGTGATCGGCGGCCTGCTGCGGCGTGGCGGCGCCTTCTTTATGCGCCGCACCTTCAAGGGCAACCCGCTGTACACCGCGGTGTTCAACGAATACCTGCACACCCTGTTCAGCAAGGGCTTCCCGGTCGAGTACTTCGTCGAAGGCGGACGCTCGCGCACCGGGCGCATGTTGCAGCCGAAGACCGGCATGCTGGCGATCACAATGCGCAGCTTCCTGCGCAGCAACCGCCTGCCGGTGGTGTTCGTGCCGGTGTATATCGGCTACGAACGGGTGCTGGAAGGCCGTACCTACCTCGGCGAACTGCGCGGCGCGAGCAAGAAGAAGGAGTCGATCTTCGACATCTTCAAGGTCATCGGTGCGCTCAAGCAGCGCTTCGGCCATGTCTGGGTGAACTTTGGCGAGCCGATCAAGCTGGCCGAATTCCTCGACAGCGAGCAGCCGGATTGGCGCAGCCAGGATTACGGCAACCAGTTCCGCCCGGATTGGCTGAACAGCGCGACCAACCGTCTGGGTACCCGGGTCGCGCGGCATCTGAACGAAGCGGCGGCGATAAACCCGGTCAACCTGGTGGCGTTGGCGCTGCTCTCCACCAGCAAGCTGGCGCTCGACGAGCGCGCCCTGGCACGGGTGCTCGACCTGTACCTGGCCTTGCTGCGCAGCGTGCCCTACTCGCCCCACACCACCTTGCCGGAGGGCAACGGCCAGGCGCTGATCGAGTATGTACAACGCATGGAGCTGCTCGCCGAGCAGAGCGACGCCCTCGGCAAGATTCTCTATCTGGACGAGCAGAACGCCGTTCTGATGACTTACTACCGCAACAACGTGCTGCATATCTTCGCCCTGCCGGCGCTGCTGGCGAGCTTCTTCCAGAGCAGCGCGCGGATGAGCCGCGAACAGATCCTGCGCTTCACCCGCGCGCTCTACCCCTACCTGCAATCCGAGCTGTTCATCCGCTGGGATCTGGACCAGCTCGACGACGTGATCGACCAATGGCTGGCGGCGTTCGTCGAACAGGGCCTGCTGAAGATCGAGGGCGATGTCTATGTGCGCCCGGCACCCAGCTCGCGCGAATTCGTTCTGCTGACCCTGCTGGCCCGCGCCATCGTGCAGACCCTGCAGCGTTTCTACATGGCCACCGCTTTGCTGCTCAACGCCGGGCAACACGCGATCAGCGCCGAAGAGCTGGAAGACCTGTGCACCGTGATGGCCCAGCGCCTGTCGATCCTGCATGGCCTCAACGCCCCGGAATTCTTCGACAAGAGCCTGTTCCGCCACTTTATCCAGAGCCTGCTCGACCAGGGCGTGCTGCGCCAGGATACGGCCGGCAAACTCAGCCACCACCCATTGCTCAACGAGCTGGCCGAAGGCGCGGCCAAGCGGGTATTGCCAGCGGAGATCCGTCTGTCGATCCGCCAGGTGGCGATGGATAGAAACGAGGATGTGGCCGAGCCGGTGTAAGCCTGGCCCGACACGATGTTGTAGGGCGGACATAGCGAAGCTTTGTCCGCCGCTGCCGCCCCAATGGCGGACAAGCCTTCGGCATGTTGTCTGCCGTGCAGATAAACAGCAGCCCGTGACGCGGTGATCCCTGTTGGGCTTCGCACAGCTCAGCCCAACCTACGAGCTACGTAGCCTTGTAGCCCGGTTGCCATCCGGGGAACAATCAGGCCAATTGCTACCGGATTGCGCCAAGGCTTATCCGGGTTAAAAACCTCCCGACAGATCGCCCATGGACCCAGACAACGATAAAACCAGCAAACCCTCCCGCGCCGAATTCCACCAGGCCAACCAAGCCCGCGCCGAAGCCGAAGCCCAGCGCCTGCTGGCGGCCAAAGCCGAGCTGGGCGGACATTGGCTAAGCTGGGTGGCGGCCGAACTGTATGCCCTCAAGCCTCCAGCCTATGCGCAGATGGTGCGCCGCGAGCTGCAGCGTCTGAACACCTAGCCAATCTTCGATTCGGGCCTCGCCAGCAGGCAACGAGGAACACGGTTGAGTAGGTCGGGTTAGCGGCGACTATCGCAGTTCGAGCAACAACATCGCCATCGACCGCCGCGTAACCCGACAAGGGCGTTATGCGGATTTGGGCATGGTCATAACCCCACGGGCTGATCGCCAGCAAGCTGGCTCCTACCCTGAAGGCCTACAACAGCAGCCGCAACTCGGCGGGCGCCATCGGCCGGTCGAGGAAGAAGCCCTGCACTTCCTCGCAATCGTATTGGCGCAACACGTCGAGTTGCGCCTGGGACTCCACACCCTCGGCGGTGACGGTCAGCGACAGCGCGCGGCCCAACCCGATGATCGCCTTGATGATCGCCTGGCTGTCTTTCGAGCCGTCCAGATCAGCCATAAAGCTGCGGTCGATCTTCAGCCCATCGAAGGGGAATTTGCGCAGATAGCTCAGCGAGGAATAGCCGGTGCCGAAGTCGTCCATGGACAGGCGCACGCCGATCCGCTTGAGCTCGTGCATCAGCACCAGCGCGCCCGGCGCGTCCTCGAGCATGACGCTTTCGGTGAGTTCCAATTCCAGCCGCGAAGGCGGCAAGCCGCTTTCTTCGAGGGCGCTTTGCACCCGCGCGACCAGATGCCCGCGTTGAAACTCCACCGGCGACAGGTTGACCGAGACGATCAACTCCTCGCCCCAGCTCATGGCCTCCATGCAGGCGGTGCGCAGCACCCAGGAACTCAGGGGCACGATCAACCCCGTGGTTTCGGCGATGCCGACGAAGGTATCCGGGCTCAACAGCCCGCGCCGCGGATGCTGCCAGCGCACCAGGGCTTCGGCGGCGACGATGCGCTGGCTGCTGACGCTGTAGCGCGGCTGTAACAGCAGGCGCAGCTCGTCGTTCTTCAAGGCCTGGCGCAAATCGTTTTCCAACTGGCGCCGCTCGATCACTCGCTCGTTCATGTCGCTGGCATAAAAACACCAGGTATTGCGCCCGGCTTCCTTGGCCTCGTACAGGGCGATATCGGCGTAACGCAGCAGCTCTTCGGCCTGCGAGGCGTCGGCGGGCGCCATGGCCACGCCGATGCTGGCGCCGATGAAAATGCTGTGGTTGTCGATCTCGAAGGGTTGTTCGATGCCGGTGATCAAGCGCTCGCAGAGCCGTTCGACCTCCTCCTGGGTGGAGATGCCGCTGACGATCAGAATGAACTCGTCGCCGCCCAGACGGGCCACCAGATCGCCTTCGCGCAGCACGCAACGCAAGCGCTCGGAAACTTCGTTCAACACCAGATCGCCGGTTTCATGGCCGAACGAATCGTTGACCGGCTTGAAGCGGTCGAGGTCGATACTCAGCATGACCAAGGGTTTGTCGACCGTCGGCAGGCCCCTGAGCTTGCCCTCGAGAAACTCCTGCATGCGATTGCGATTGGGCAAACCGGTGAGCGCGTCATGCAGCGACAGGTGCTCGATACGCGCGCGGGCCTGCACCTCCTCGGTGATATCGCTGACCGTGCCGCGGTAGCCGCCGACGGCATCGTCGATAGCGCGCAGGGAAAGCCGGCAAGTACGCTGGCTGCCATCGGCCGCCAGGTATTGGCACTGCAGGCTGTCCTTGGCGAATGCGCGACCGTTGCGCTTGTCCAGCCAGGCGAGTAAACCGCCCGAGCATTGCATCAGATCGCTCAGCGGACGCCCCAGCCAGGCACTCTCGGGATGCCCGGTGACCGCCTGGAAGCGCGCGGACAGATAGATCAGGCGCAGTTCGCCGTTGGTTTCCCAGATCCAATCCGACGCCGATTCGGCGACATCGCGAAAGCGCGCCTCGCTGGCCGCCAAGGCCAGTTGGCTCTCGTACAAGGAGGCATAGCTGACGTCCATTTCGCGGGCGGCGGCCATGGCCCGGCGCAGGATCAGCCAGGTGATCACCGCCACTATCGCTCCCGCCAACGCCAGCAGCGGCAAGATCAGATAGAACAGCTGATCGCCCGGCTGGGGCGGATCCCAACGCAACGACAGCGGTTCGCCGGTCAAGGTGGCCAAGGACAAGGTCGACAGCCCCTGCGGCTGGGGCTGGTCTGCGACGCGCAAATTGTCGACGCCGAAATCGCGGCCGAGCGCGGGGAGTTTCAGCGGGTCGAGCAGATCGACGAACAGCAGCACCGATGTCTCCCCCGGCACCTCCTCTATCAGCGGATCGCCACCGGTGGTGAAGCCGGCGGCAGCGACCAACGCCGGCTGCCCGGCCACCTGCAGAAAGCCCACGACCGGTTCCTCGTCCTCGGCTTGCTCACGCGCCTGTTCGAGCAGCGCGTCGATATTCTGCTTGAGCCAGTGCCGCGCCTCGATCGCCAGCAACTGACCCTCCACCACCGCGTAGGAAGTGCGGCCAGCGGGGTCGACGACGAACACGCCCTCGTAGCCGAAATCGGGAAAGATGCTGGGGCCCAGGTTCTGCCGCGTATAGGCCCACTCCGGGTCGACCTCGGCATGCAGGTTGCGATAAGCCTCGCCCCAGAACGCATAGTCGCTGACCGTGGCGAGAATCGACTTCTGCCGGGCTTGCGTGGCTTTCTCCACGTAGAACAGGGCCCGCTCCGCAGCCCGGGTATTTTGCCGCAGGGCAATCTGCACCAGCGCCGCGCTGGCGACGATAAACAGCACCAAGAGTAAAGCGGAGATAAACAGAAGTGGTTTACGTGAATTGGCAAGCGCGTTAAGCGGACGGAGCGGTTCAACTATTGGTGCTGGTGCCATCTTCGGCCCTCGGCCAACCCGGGTTTGCGTTACGGAATGGGCCGGAGCTTAACAGCAACGAGCCAGCAGGCGATTTGCCCATACCGCAGTTCTCTCAAATCGCCTCCCTGGCATGTATCCAATAAATAGTGCTATGCCAAGCCTAGAGCAGATTTCGCCTGGCATAACGCAAAAACCGCGATTCGCTTCGGCCATTTCAACAACGGCGGCAAATCTCACCGCCATCGGGGTCGCTGTAGGTGATGGTCGCGGTGCGGAAATTCAGGTCGACGAACAAATGACAGTGGTGCACGCCGCAACGCCAGTCCATCGACACGCTGGAGTCATTCGAATGATGCAATTCGAACGCACCGGCAAAGGCCGGATGCTTCGAGCGCAACGCCATCAGCCAAAGCAGACGCTGCACCACCGGGGTTTGCAGGGCCAGCTCGGCCTCCTCCACTGAATAGAAGTGACGGTTGATCTCGCGGGCCTCGCCGCTACGTTCCAACAAGTCGTAATCATTGCTGCCGGCGAGCAAGCCGACGTAATACACCTGGGGAATGCCGGGGGTGAAGAACTGAATCGCCCGCGCGGCGATATAGGCATCCTCGTTGCCGTGCAGCGCATCGAAAAAGGTGCAGGTGAGCTGATAGATAGCGCCGACGCTGTGCACGTTGGCGGCCGAGCGCCGCAGGATGGGGTCGGCGCTGCGCTCGGAGACGTTCTGGATGATCGCCTCGATATGCTGGCGCGGCAGCAGATCCTCCACATCCGGGATGCAGATGCCGTCATGGGTGTCGAGCACCGTCACCTGGTTGTGCGGGCACATGCGCAGCCAGGCTTTGAGGTAATGGCTGTTGCCGTCCAACAGGGTATAGAGCAACAGCGGCGGCAGCGCGAAGGCGTAGGACCACATGCCGCGCGCCGAAATCGCCTGCTGCCAACTCGGGTGATCGTGCACCTCGGGCAACAGCTCGATGCCGTGCGCCGCCGCCGTGGTCTTGAACCAATCGAGAATCCGCCAGACCTGCGGTTCGACCAGAAAGCAACTGGTGCCGAGCTTCTTGGTGGTGTAGCCGAAGGCGTCCAGACGCAGCAACCGGACCCCGCGGGCGGCGAGAAAGGCGATGGTTTCGGCCATCATCGCGTAGGTCACCGGCGAGTCGTAATTCAGGTCGATCTGCCGTTCGCTGAAGGTGCACCACACCCGCCCGCGACTGCCATCGGCGAAGACCACTTCGCGGAACGGCTCCTTCTCCTTGCGGATATGGATCTTCGCCAGATCGTCCGGGCCCATCTCGCCGAGGCTGTCGACATCGACGAACAACCCGGCCCAAGCCGAGGCTTTGCCCTTTTGCAGATAATCCTGAAACTCCGGCGAGTCATCGGCCAGATGATTGAGCACCAGATCCAGGCAGAGGTCGTGCCGCACCGCCAAACGCTCGATATCGGCCCAGTCGCCATACGCGGGATCGATACGTTTGTGGGTCAGGGGCGAAAAGCCGCCATCGGCATTCGACGGAAACGGCGGCAGGATATGCACCCCGGCAACCGCGCCGGCGAGCCTGTGTTCGACGAAATCGGCCAGATCGCGCAGGTTCGCGCCGATCCGGTTCGGATAGGCGATCAGTTGCACGCCATTCTTCAAGGGCTGGTTCAACGGCATACGGCTGCCTCCCTAAATGCATGGGTTTACTGCGGCCATACAACGCGCCACAGGCAAGACCGCAACAACAGCGCCAGCGGCCATCCACGCAACCACCGTAACAGGTTGAGGCCGCTGAAGCGGCTATCCGCGGTCGCGTGCCGGGCGCATTGCCCCCCTCTCCCTCCGGGAGAGGGGCTGGGGCGGGCCGCGTTCGGATGAGGGCTGCGCCAGCCAACCAAACCCAAATGACACATCGCCCCAAAATGCCTTTTACTGCCCTCCTCCCGCTCCGCTAAGCTCACCGCATACTCACCCAAGGAACTCCCCCATGCGCCGTATCGCCACCCTCGCCGCCGCCCTGGCCCTGTCCAGCAGCGCCTTCGCCCTGTCACTCGCCGACCTGACGCAGAAAGACGCCAGCGGCGGCCTGAAAGACGCCTTGATCCAAGGCGCCCAGGTAGCCGTGCAGCAACTGGGCAAACCCGGCGGCTTCAGCAACAACCCGGACGTACGCATCGAACTGCCGGGCAAGCTCGGCAAAGCGGCGAAAACCATGAAGATGATGGGCATGGGCGCCCAGGTCGATCAGCTCGAAGCCAGCATGAACAAAGCCGCCGAAGCCGCAGTGCCGCAAGCCCAGGCACTGCTGGTGGAATCGGTGAAGAAAATGACCGTGCAGGACGCCAAAAGCATCCTCAGCGGCCCCCAGGACTCGGCCACCCAATACCTCAACAAAACCAGCCGCGAACAGCTCCGCGCGCAGTTCCTGCCCATCGTCAAACAAGCCACCGACCAAGTCGGCTTGGCCAAGCAATACAACGCCTTCGCCGGCCAAGCCGCTGCCTTCGGCGTGGTGGACGCGAAAAGCGCCAGCATCGAAAACTACGTGACCGAACAGGCGCTCGATGGGTTGTTCGAGATGATTGCCAAGCAGGAAGCCAGCTTGCGGCAGAACCCGGCGGGCGCGGCTACTAGTTTGGCGAAGAAGGTGTTTGGGGCGTTGTAAGACTCGAAGAGGCCGAACGAAACGCAAGGGTTCTGAGGGTGAACAATATGTGTGAAGAGTACGACTTCAGTGAAGCCGAACGCGGCAAATTCCACCGCCCCGATGTCGAACTGCGTCTGCCGGTATATCTGGACGATGATGTGCTCAGCTATTTCGAGGCGCACGCACGCAGCAAAGGCGTCGCCCTCACTACCTTGATCAATGATTTGTTGCGTAAAGACATCGCCGTTATCGAAGGCGCGAAGTAAACCAGGACGGCTAATAGTCACTCCGACTTTGGTATGTCGCGAAGAACGGCTTCACTACCAAGCTGGTTTTAACCAAGCTACCCCCGAAGCGATTGAAGGTGCTCTGGTAAAAATAATTAGAAGAAACTTTAATACAAAACTTGTTTCGTATCGGAGTTTAGCCATGCCTGACCTATCCAGCGCCATATCTATTGGCAAAGCAATTATTTCGATTCAAAAAGGCTACTCGCTATACAAGGATCATAAATTAGAAAAGGCTCTGAATGAGATCGAGAAAAAGGAATATCCTTGGAAGAGCCAATCAACTCCGACCATCGATTTTCTTCATTCATGCGATTTGTAAGAGCTCATGAAATTTGCTCTTCGCAGCACATGTACAGCACTTTAATCCACTACCTAATAAACGGTATTAAGTCACAGGAAATTGACAACCAGCCGGATATCTTCCAATCGGTATTGAGTAGGCTGGGGGAGCTAACTGAGACAGAGGTGATGATACTGAGTCAAATGCAGAACTTGGGTATGTGGCAAGGCGATAGCGCTGCAGATTTTCAATTGAGCGGAGAACTGGAGCGGTGGGTTCATGAAACGCTAGGTATCAGCCGCGACGCCGCCCAAGGGGTAATTTGCGGAATACAACGAAGCGGTTTTATCCAGAGTAGACATGGCGCTTGGGCTGGGAATGAGATGACTTATCGTCTGACTGGGTTAGCAAGGTATCTACTTGACCTGATTCATTTTGATCTTGGCCAATAATCGTGAACACCCCGTTAAGCAATAACGACAAGGCGAACCATGGCAGGTCAGCCAAGAAAAAAGCTCGCCCGCGTCATTTTAGATTTCAAGGATGAAACAATTGCTTTGGCCGAGAAGATCGATGCCAGCTCGTAGAGCGCAGCGATACACATCAAGCATATATCCCCGCAGCACTCGTATCGACTGAGACAACCCGTTTCGCCCTTACGACGAGTCACTTTCTCTTTGCTCGCGCGAAAGAGAAAGTAACCAAAGAGAAAGCGCGCCCGGCATCCGGGTTTCGCTTCGCTCAACTTCCCTCGCTCCGGCGCTATTCCGAGGGTCGTCACGGTGGGCCATCCCTGGCCCATCGCTCCTCGTTTGGCATCCATGCCAAACGCCCCTCTCCACAGCACCTCCACTCGGCCTCCTGACGGGATTCCGGGACCGCGTTGCCTGTACGATCTATTCAGAAAACCGTGACGCGGAGCGTCACTGGATGAATTCCCACGCTGGAGCGTGGGAATTAGCGAGAGCCAGCAGAATGGGCGCACCGCTTGGGTTGAGCGCAGCGATACCCACGCGATCTTGTCAGTCGTCAGCAATCTCACAGGCGACGCGAAACGCCCCATCAGGAGGCCGAATGGAATCGTTGCGTAAGGGGTTGAGCGGCATGGATGCCGCGAGAGCCGCGATGGGCCAGGGATGGCCCTTCGCGGCGGGCCCCTGGAGCAAGGATGGAATGAGGGAAGTCGAGCGCAGCGAGACCCGGATGCAAGGGGCAAGACCTCTTGGTTACTTCTGGGGCGTCTGCCAGAAGTGACCCGCCGTAAGGGCGGAACCGTTAGACCGGGCAATGCAAAAGCGGCGTATGGATACCAATCCCAAGCCCTACCTTCTACGGACTTGCGATTTGCGTCGGCCGGAATGGTGCCCCCTCACCCTAGCCCTCTCCCCAGAGGGTAGAGGG
>CBIHLQ010000032.1:0-66636 GCA_966210885.1 uncultured Pseudomonas sp. | reverse complement strand
GGCTGTTGAAAAATGTAGGCGAGGCAGCCGAGACAAGGCAAAAACAGGCGAGGAACGGTCGGAGTCGCGGGCGACTTTACTGTTGTAAATGAGCATTCCGAGCCTGTTTTTAACGCCGTATCGGCAACGTAGGTAGTTTTTCAACGGCCTGTTAGCCCGCCGATAGCTTCCGCCGACCATCAAGGCCGGCGGGTCTCGGCGCTCAGACGGCTAGCGTCCTTTGCCGCCCAGCAAGGATCCCAATAAGCCGCGCACCAATTGCCTACCGATCTGGTTGGCGGCTTGGCGTACGACTGTTTTCATCACCTGGCCGGCCAAATTGCCCAACAGATCGCCGGCCTTGCTCGCCACGCCCGCGGGCGCTTTGCTCGCTCCGCCTTGGGGCGTGTTCTGCGGCGCGGCTTCACTTGCGGCACGCGCCGCCCGCACGGTGAGCAGTTCGTAGGCCGACTCGCGGTCGAAGGCTTTGTCGTAATACCCGGCCAATGGCGACTGGCGGATCAGTGCGCTGCGCTCATCGGCGCTGAGCGGGCCGATGCGCGATTGCGGCGGGGCGATGGCGACGCGTTGCACCATGGCCGGCGTGCCTTTGTTTTCCAGGGTGCCGACCAGGGCCTCGCCGATGCCCAACTCGGTCAGCACGGCCAGGGTGTCGATGGCCGGATTGGGACGAAAGCCCTCGGCAACCGCGCGCAAGGCCTTCTGCTCCTTGGCGGTGAAGGCGCGCAGCCCGTGCTGGATACGCAGGCCCAATTGGCCCAGCACATCATCGGGCAGATCGCCGGGCGACTGGGTGACGAAATACACCCCGACGCCTTTCGAACGGATCAGTCGCACCACCTGCTCCAAGCGCTCCTGCAACGCCTTGGGCGTGTCGGCGAACAACAGATGCGCCTCATCGAAAAACAACGCCAGCAGCGGCTTGTCGGCATCGCCGCGTTCGGGCAACTGCTCGAACAGTTCGGCCAGCAACCACAGCAGGAAGGTCGCATAGATCTTGGGCGCCTCATGGACCAGGCGAGTGGCGTCGAGCAGGTGGATCGAGCCGCGGCCGTCGCGGGCCGGACGCAGGATATCCTCTAACTGCAATGCCGGTTCGCCGAACAAGGCGTCGCCGCCCTGCTGTTCGAGGCTCGACAACCTGCGCAGCAAGGCTTGCGCCGACGCCGGGGCGAACAAGGCGCTGTCTTCACCGAGCACTTCGGGGTTGCTCTTCAGGTGCGCCAACAGCGCCTTCAAATCTTTCAAATCGAGCAGCAGCAAGCCTTCCCGGTCGGCGACCTTGAACCCCGCATAGAGCGCGGCCTGCTGGCTATCGGTCAATTCCAACAACGCGCCGAGCAACAGCGGCCCCATTTCGCTCAGGGTGGTGCGCAACGGATGCCCGCTCTGGCCGTGGATGTCCCACAACGTCAGCGGATAGGCCGTGGGCCTGTGGTTGAGCCAGGGCATGGAAGCGATGCGCTCGGCCACCCCAGCCTTCGGTGCCCCGGCCGCGCCCAGCCCGCACAAGTCGCCTTTGACATCGGCGGCGAACACCGCCACGCCGGCATCGCTGAAGGTCTCGATCAGGCGCTGCAGGGTCACGGTTTTGCCGGTACCGGTCGCCCCGGCGATCAACCCGTGCCGGTTGGCCAAGCGCAATGGCTGACCGATCGCCTGGCCGGAAAGGTCGGCACCTAATACGAAATGCTCATTTACATCCATCTTGCGATCCCCTTGGTTCAAGCTTTACTGCTGGTATGCCGACACAGTGCGTAACGTCCTTGCAGACGCCGCAATAAAGATGTGCATCGTGCCAATGGATGGCTCTGACCTTAGCGGACTCAAGTAGCCATGACCAATAACCTCAAATTCAGCCACAAGATTCTCCTTGCCGCCTCGTTAGTGGTGATCGCCGCCTTTTCGCTGTTTACCTTGTACAACGACTACCTGCAACGTAATGCGATCAGTGAGGACCTCGAAAGCTACTTGCACGAAATGGGCGACGTGACCGCCAACAACATCCAGAACTGGTTGTCCGGGCGCATTCTCCTGGTGGAAAGCGCCGCGCAAGCGATAGTCCGCGATTCAGAACCAGCGAAAGTCACCAGCCTGCTGGAGCAGAAGGCCCTGACGTCGACCTTCAGCTATAGCTATCTGGGCACTGAAAACGGCGAGTTCTTCATGCGCCCGGACGCTGAAATGCCCACCGACTATGACCCACGCGCGCGCCCCTGGTACAAGGACGCCATGGCGGCCGGCGGCACCACGCTCACCGAACCCTATGTCGATGCCGCGACCAAAACCCTGATCATCACCATCGCCACCCCGGCGAAACCGGCGGGCGTGGTCGGCGGCGACCTGAGCCTGCAGGTGTTGGTCGATATCATCAATTCGCTGGATTTCGACGGTAACGGTCACGCCTTTCTGGTCAGCGCCGACGGCAAGATTCTGGTCCACCCCGACAGCGATCTGGTGATGAAGAATCTCAAGGACGTATTTCCCAACAATACTCCGCGTATCAGTAGTGACTTCACCGAAGCCGAGCTCAACGGCGAAACCCGCATCCTCACCTTCACCCCGGTCAAGGGCCTGCCCTCGGTCGACTGGTATGTCGGCCTGAGTATCGACAAGGCCAAGGCCTATGCCGCACTCGGCGAATTCCGCGCCTCGGCGATAATCGCCACCATCATCGCCGTGGTGCTGATCATCCTGCTGCTGAGCATGCTGATCAGCGTACTGATGCAACCGCTGAACGTGATGGGCAAGGCCATGCAGGACATCGCCCAGGGCGAGGGCGACCTGACCAAGCGCCTGGTCATTCAGTCCAACGACGAATTCGGCGCACTGGCGACCGCCTTCAACCGCTTCGTCGAACGGATTCATAGCTCGATCCGCGAGGTCTCCTCGGCCACCGGCCTGGTCAACGAAGTCGCCAAACTGGTGGTCAACGCCTCCAATTCCTCGATGCTCAACTCCGACGAACAGGCCAGCCGCACCAACAGCGTGGCCGCCGCGATCAACCAGCTGGGCGCCGCCGCCCAGGAGATCGCGCGCAATGCCGCCGACGCCTCGACTCAGGCGTCCGACGCCCGCCAGCAAGCCGAGGACGGCCGTCAGGTGGTGGAGAAGACCATCAGCGCGATGAACGAACTGTCGGCCAAGATCAGCGCCTCCTGCAGCAATATCGAGACCCTCAATAGCAAGACCGTGAACATCGGGCAGATTCTCGAGGTGATCAAAAGCATCTCCCAGCAAACCAACCTGCTCGCGCTCAACGCCGCCATCGAAGCCGCACGTGCCGGCGAGGCCGGACGCGGTTTCGCCGTGGTCGCCGACGAGGTGCGCAACCTGGCCCACCGCACCCAGGAATCCGCGCAGGAAATCGAAAAGATGATCGAAGAGCTGCAAGTGGGCTCGCGCGAGTCGGTCACCACCATGACCGAGAGTCAGCGTTACAGCGAAGAAAGCGTGGAGATCGCCAACCAGGCCGGCGAACGCCTGGGCAGCGTGACCCAACGTATCGGCGAGATCGACGGCATGAACCAATCCGTAGCAACCGCCACGGAAGAACAGACCTCGGTGATCGAATCGCTGAACGTCGACATCAACGAGATCAACACGCTCAACCAGGAAGGCGTGGAAAACCTCAACTCCACCCTGCGGGCTTGTGGCGACTTGGAGCAGCAAGCGTCGCGACTCAAGCACCTGGTCGACAGCTTCCGCATTTAGCCGGCAGCAACAACGAAGAGGGGCGCCAATTAGCGCCCCTCTTCACGTCTGCTCTTCGTCTTTAGCCGATGCCTGCTCGCCCTGCAGTTGCTTCCAGAGTTCGGCAGCATCTTCGAAGGTTGCGCCGTCTTCGGCTGTCAGCGCCTGTGGGTCGTAACGCTGCGTACAGCCCTCGCCGACTATCGGCGGAGCCTTAGATGCGCCGCGCTCGAGTGGATCGCTCATTGCACGTTCCGCCTCTCTCTTCAACCGCCAGGCCAGCTAGCCAAGCGCCTTGCGCCCCTCATCGTGCTGAGCGAACTCCTTGACCGCCCGCAGCACGTCGCTACGACTGATCTGGCCGATCAAGCGGCCCTCTTCGACCACCGGCAGGCGCCGGCGGCGGCCGCGCAGGAAGCACTCGGATACCTCGATGATATCCGCCTCGGGCGAGATGACTTCCACCTCGGTGGTCATATAGTCGCGGACATCGCCACCCGCCGACTCGTAATAAGCACCGGACAGAATGCCGCGCAAGCAGTCGCCTTCCGACAGCAAGCCGACCAGGTGCCCCTGGCCGTCGACCACCGGCGCACCGGAAATACGATGCTCCAGCAAACGATTGATCGCGGTAAATAGATTCATTTCGGGACGAAATGTCACCAGATGGCGGGTCATGTAGTCGCGCACTTTAATTGACTTGAGCATTGTTGAACTCCTTTGTCATGCACTAGACCGGTTCACAACCCAGACTCAGTCGAACACCACTGTCTTGTTGTCGTGCACCAGCACCCTGTCTTCTAAGTGATAGCGTAAACCGCGGGCCAGCACCATTTTTTCTACATCCTTACCCAGGCGCACCATTTCCTCGATGCTATCGCGATGGCTGACCCGCACCACGTCCTGTTCGATGATCGGTCCGGCGTCCAACTCTTCGGTGACATAGTGCGAGGTGGCGCCGATCAGTTTGACCCCGCGCAACGAGGCCTGGTGATACGGTTTGGCCCCCACGAACGACGGCAGAAAGCTGTGGTGGATATTGATGATTCGCTGGGCGAACGATTTGCATAGTTGCGGTGGAAGTATCTGCATATAACGCGCCAGCACTATGGCATCCGCTTGATGGACCTCGATCAAGCGCTCCACCTCGTCGAATGCGGCCTGCTTGTTCTTGGGATCCACCGCGACATGGCAATAAGGAATGCCGTGCCATTCGACCATGCTGCGCAAATCGTTATGGTTGGAGATCACGCAGGGAATGTCGCAGTCCAACTCATCGCTGTGCCAACGGTGCAGCAAATCGGCGAGGCAGTGTGATTCGCGGCTGGCCATCAACACCACACGTCTTTTCCGCGCCGAATCGGTGACCCGCCACTCCATGGAAAATTCACGGGCAATCGGGGCGAACGCTTGGCGGAACTCCTGCAGATTGAAAGGTAACGAGTCGGCGCGGATCTCATGGCGCATGAAGAACCAACCACTGTGGTTATCCGAATGATGGCTCGCCTCGGTAATCCAACCGTTGTAGGTGGCCAGAAAGTTACTGACCTTGGCCACGATACCAACGCGGTCGGGGCAGGCAATGACCAGCCGGAAAGTGCGCATGGGGAACTCCAGTCGTTTTCGCAAAGTCCGCCATTCTAGCCAGCGCCTGGAAAAACTACAGCTCCCATGCGTAACCACGGCGACCGCGCCTAAAAACAATACCCACGGCAACGCGCTCGAAGCAGCGGCAGATAAACTGTTCGGCTTATACAGCAGTAATTGCGGACAACTGAATCGATGATTTATTCAACCGCCCGTCAATGCTCGACAATTGACCGAACTAGCAACTTTTACCCCACACAACTGTGGCATTTTTTTACAAAGCGGTTTACAGGATAAAAGTGCCTGACTATTATTGCTTCCACTTAGCACCATCCATCTACAGATTAAGGCCATCGACATGTCACTGATCAACGAATACCGCGCCACCGAAGAAGCCATCAAAGAACTGCAAGAGCGCCTGAAGAACCTGTCGCAAGACGACAAGCTGAAAAAAGAATTGGAATTCGAAGGCAAACTGCGCACCTTGATGGGTGAATACCAGAAGTCCCTGCGTGACATCATTGCCATGCTCGACCCTGAAGCCAAGGCCAGCAAAGCCAAAGGCGCCGCTAAAGCCACCGGCACTAAGCGCGCCCGTAAAGTTAAGCAATACAAAAACCCGAACACCGGCGAAGTGATCGAAACCAAAGGTGGCAATCACAAAACCCTGAAAGAGTGGAAAGCCAAGTGGGGCGGCGACGTCGTTGAAGGCTGGGCAACACTGCTGGGATAAGCTTCGATTATCCGCATGGCCTGAACATAAAAAACGCCAGCAATGCTGGCGTTTTTTTATGACCGTATTTTGCTCACTGCGCCCTTAATCAAACCGGCATTCGCTGGACCTTTCCCAAGCAGACACACGCCTAGGCCTGTTGCTGCTGAGCAACCGCCTACCCCCGATGCATCAGGGCTGCACCTTGAAAACCCCGCCCCGGACATGCAACCGCATATCCAGTGCGCAACAAACGGCGCAATGCATAACAGGAAATATTTTCCTTAAATCGCGCTACTGCAATTACACCGCAATATCCAGCGCCCTTATTCCAGGCCATATCGCTGGCATAACTGCTCGGCGTAATCGCGCCACGCGGATAAAACCGCCTGCTGGTCGAGCGTTGAATTATCGAAGACTTCCGCCAGTGCCGCCCGGAAGTCCGCCAGGGTGTTAGGTGCCCCATATTCGGCCTGGGTTAAACGCTGCCGACAGAACGTACGCCAGCGCTCCTGCTCTTGCGCTGTAAGGCTTGACGCGAAGTTACGTGCGCGGTAACGAAATAATAATTCCGGTAGCCGCGCATCATCGAACGGCCAAACTTCCTGGGCCAACCGGTGGGGTTCGGCGCGACGCACCTGCTCGCATAAACGCCGGTCGCGATCACCGATAAAACCGTCATATAGCTGTTGTTCGGGATCATCGCAGGCGGGAAATTCTTCTTCGCCATAAATTTCGGCGAGTTTGCCCTGCCATTGGTTTGCGGAGTCGCACAGTTGCTCGGCACGCAGCTGGCAGGCGGCGATATCCACTTGCAAACGCTGCCGATCCTCGTCGCGCAACACATTTAACGGCGCCAATACCGGACAACGGTTGATATGCAACAACTTCAAGGGCACGGGCAGTTCGCCTTCGGCCAATTGATCGCGGCGGGTATATAAGCGACGGCGCAGTGTTGCACCATCTTCCTCGAGCAAGGGCGCATGGTCGGCATGCAGATCGCAGACTATCAAGGCATTGCGATTACGCGGGTGCCAGGCCAGCGGTAGAACCACCGCCAGATAATGCCGGGTGCCGGCAAAACGCCCGGATATATGCACCATTGGCTGCAATAAACGCACGACATCGAGCACCCGTTGCTTGCTGCGCAATTGGTAGAGGTAATCGTACAGTTTCGGCTGTTTGCTGCGGATCAAACGCGCCAAGGCGATAGTCGCCCGCACATCCGACAGGGCGTCGTGGGCCTGGCCGTGCTCGATGCCATTGGCCGCGGTGAGCAATTCCAACTTGAGGCTGACCTTACCCTCGACTTCGGGCCAGACGATACCCTCCGGACGCAAGGCATAAGCGGTACGTACCAGGTCGATCAAATCCCAACGGCTATTGCCGCCCTGCCATTCCCGGGCATAGGGATCGAAGAAATTGCGATAGAGACTGTAGCGGGTCACTTCGTCGTCGAAACGCAAGCTGTTGTAGCCGACGCCGCAGGTTCCCGGCAGCGACAATTCGGCATGCACCCGACTCATGAACTCGGCCTCGCCAAGGCCGCTCTGGGCCAGTTTTGCCGGGGTGATGCCGGTGACCAGACAGGCTGCTGGGTGGGGCAGGATATCGTCGCTGGGCTGACAGTAAATATTCAGCGGCTCGCCGACTTCATTGAGATTTTCGTCAGTGCGTATCCCGGCGACCTGCAATGGGCGGTCGCGCCGAGGATCGATACCGGTGGTTTCGTAGTCGTACCAAAAGAGGCTGGAGGTCACGGCTTTATCCTGAGTCGAAGGCAGGCGCAGTCTATCATTCAAGACGGCGATGGCCCGGCAGCCGCAGAACTTTGATCCAGCTCACGCTCGGCAACCGTCGCGTGCCTTGTAGGCCATATGCCACTAAAGCTACAGTTGTCCCCCCTCCCCACTCTTGTACAAGGATGCCCCCGATGAGTGACTCGACAGCCCCCAATCCCTACGCAGCCCCGACCAGCCAATTGCAGGACACCGGCAAAAACGACGGCCAGGCATTGAGCATCGAAGAAGCACTGAGCCGTGGTTATGACTTCAATATCGGCGATTTGATCAGCGAAGCCTGGCAACGTACCAAAGGCACCAAAGGCATCATCATTGGCGGCTTCATCCTGTTTTACGCCGTGCTGCTGGCGGCCTCCTTCATTCTCGGCGGAATCTTCGGACTGATCGGCCTGACTGGCGGGGAAGACTTCAGCGTCGTCGGCATCGTTGCCGAACTGGTAATCGGTGTCTTCGCTTCTGCCTTTGCCTACCCCTTTATGGCCGGCCTCAACATGGTCGGCATTCGCCGCGCAGCCGATCAACCGATCGCCTTCAACGAAATTTTCAGCCACTTCGGCCGCACCGTGCCGCTGCTGATCACCGCCGTGATCATGATGGCGCTGGTTTACCTGGGCATGCTTCTGCTGCTGATTCCCGGTCTCTACCTGTCCATCGCCTATATCTTGGCGATCCCTCTGGTGGTCGAGCGCGGTCTGTCGCCGTGGCAAGCGCTGGAAGCTTCGCGCAAGGCGATCACCCAACACTGGTTCAAGGTCTTCGGCCTGTTCCTGCTGCTGGGCCTGATCACCATGCTCAGTGCGATCCCCCTGGGTATCGGCCTGGTTTGGACCATCCCGCTGATGATCATCGCCATGGGCATTCTGTATCGCACCATCTTCGGTGTTCTGCCGGCCGCTCAGTGAGTTTCGCCTGAAAAACACGTTAAGCAACCGAGTCAGCTTCAGCTGACTCGGTTGCTTACCTGCCCGCTGCTGGCTAGCATCGGGCTTTCTCCGATGCAGTCCGCTGATGCCGCCTACAGCCTTACCCTCTTATTCGCGTGCTCCGCTATCCTCCGAGCAGCCTTCGGCAGCGCCGCTGGATACCCGCTTTCACGTGGAAACCCCAGAAGCCATCGATCTGGTTCTGCGCCCAGCGGGGCTGGTTCCGCGCGCGTTGGCCTTCAGCATCGACCTGGCGATTCGCGGTGCGGCGCTCGGGGTCACTTATCTCGTTCTCGGTTTGCTCGGCCAATTCGGCATGGGCCTGGCGACCATCCTGCTGTTTCTTGTCACCTGGTGGTACATGGTGCTGTTCGAGGTGCTCAACCAGGGCCGCTCGCCCGGCAAGCAGATGCTCGGCCTGCGCGTGGTTCACGATGACGGCACGCCGATCGGCTGGGCCGCGTCGCTGACCCGCAACCTGCTGCGTTTCGTCGATATCCTGCCGTTCGGCTACACCCTGGGCATCCTCAGCTGCCTCAATCACTCGGCATTCAAACGCCTCGGCGATATGGCCGCCGGTACCCTGGTGGTCTACCGCGATACGCCGCCGGCGCGCCCCAATCTGCCGCAGGCCGAAGCGGCGCGCGCGCCTTTTGCACTCAACCTGGCCGAGCAACGCGCCATGCTCGGCTTCGCCGAACGCGCCGAGGGCCTGTCCAGCGCACGCCGCGCCGAGCTGGCGGCGATTATCGCCGAGCCGTTACAAGTCCCGGCAGAGCTTGCCGAACGACGCATCCATGGCATCGCCCATGGTTTCTTGGGGCCGACATGAAACAGAGCCTGTTCGAACAACGCCACCAGGCCGACTGGCAGGCCTTCGGCGAGCTGCTCGACAGCCTCGAACGCGGCAAAGCCGATAGCCAGGCCTGCAAGGGATTCGCCGCCGACTACCGGCGCCTGTGCCAGCAGTTCGCCTTGGCCCAGGCGCGCGGCTACAGCAGTCACTTGATCGAGCAGTTGCAACACCTGGTATTGCGCGGTCACCAGCAGTTCTACCGCCATCGCAGCCCCTTGGCGGCGCAATTGATCGGTTTCATCCTAGCCGGCTTCCCCCGCTTGGTGCGCGCCGAATGGCGCTGCGTGACCGCCGCCAGCCTGGTTTTCTTCGGCAGCCTGCTGGGTATGGCCTTGTTGGTCTATCTGTTCCCCGAGTTGATCTACAGCCTGGTCGACCCCGAGCAAGTGGCCAACATGGAGGAAATGTACGACCCCGATGCCCGGCGCATCGGCCGCTTCAGCGAACGCGATTCGGGCGACGATTGGATGATGTTCGGCTTTTACATCATGAACAATATCGGCATCGCCTTTCAGACCTTCGCCAGCGGCCTGCTGTTCGGCCTCGGCAGTCTGTTCTTCCTGCTGTTCAACGGTTTGATGATAGGCGCGGTGGCCGGCCATCTGACGCAAATCGGCTACAGCGAAACCTTCTGGTCGTTCGTCATCGGCCACGGCGCCTTCGAGTTGACCGCCATCGCCCTGGCCGGCGCCGCCGGTTTCAAACTCGGCGGCGCGCTACTGGCGCCGGGACGTCTGCCGCGCAGCGAGGCCTTGCGTCTGGCGGCGGGCCACAGCGTGCGTCTGATTGGCGGGGCCACCGTATTTCTCCTGCTGGCGGCCTTTATCGAGGCCTACTGGTCGTCGATGACCCTGGCAAGCCCAACGGTCAAATACGTCGTCGGAGCGCTTTTATGGCTGCTGGTATTGGCTTATCTGCTGTTCGCCGGACGAGGTCAGCATGCGCCTGACTGATGCCAGCGTGGCGATTCGCCCGCGCAGCGCCTGGGAGGCGCTGGACCTCGGCGTGCTGCTCGCGCGCCGGCATGCCGGGCTGTTGATGGCCAGTTGGGCGCTGCTGACCCTGCCACTGTTCGCCCTGCTCTGCCTGCTGCTGTGGCGACACCCCGGTTGGGCGATCTTCCTGTTCTGGTGGCTGAAACCGGCATACGAGCGGCTGCCCCTGTATATCCTCTCGCACGCCCTGTTCGGCGATACGCCCACTGTCAAACAGGCGCTCAAGGCCCTGCCCGGCCTGCTCAAGCCGCAGTTGTTGGCCAGCCTGACCTGGCGCCGCTTGAGTCCGACACGCAGCTTCGACCTCCCGGTACTGCAGCTGGAAGGCTTATCCGGCGCGTCCCGCAACCAACGCCTGGTGGTCCTGGGCCAGCGCGACGCCGGCGCTGCCACCTGGTTGACCGTGGTCGGCATGCACCTGGAGGGCGCCTTGTGGCTGGGCTTGGTCACTTTGTTCTATATGCTCCTGCCGGCGCAGATCGAACTGGACTGGAGCTGGAAAAGCCTGATCGAGGCGGCAAGCGGGGAGTGGCTGTGGCTCGAGCACCTGTCCAACCTGCTGTATGTGCTGGTGCTGATCGTCTGGGAACCGGTGTACGTGGCCTGCGGCTTCACCCTCTACCTGAACCGGCGTACTGCGCTGGAAGCCTGGGATATCGAACTGGTGTTCCGCCAACTGCGCCAGCGCCTGACCGGCGTGGCCTACGCACTGATCCTCGGCTGCGGTTTGCTGCTCTTGCAAGCGCCGGCTCCGGCTTTGGCGGCCGAGGCATCGAGCAGTTGCCCATTACCCATCGAGGACCCCATAGGTCCGGACGCCGAACGCCTGCTCAAGCAGTCGCTGACCAGCCAGGCCGCACAGCAGAGCATCGCGCAACTGCTCGACGAGCCGCCGTTCGAGAACCGCGAGGTGGTCACCCTCTGGCGCTTCGGCGAAGAACGAAAAGCCGAGGAAGTCGATGAGAAAACCATCAAGGCGCTGATCGAGAAGTTCCTCAAGCTAGGCGAACTCTGGAAAAGCATCGAAATAGTCGCCCTGGTCTTCGAGGTGCTGCTCTGGGCCGCCTTGTTAAGCCTGCTAGCGCTGGTGATCTGGCGCTATCGCGACTGGCTGAGCGCCTTCGCAGGGCGCCTGGGTTTACCGGCGAGACGCAAAAAATACCTGCCGCCGAGCCAGCTGTTCGGCCTTGAAGTGGCCCCGGAAACCTTGCCCGACGATGTCGCCAGCGAAGTCGAACGACTCTGGGGCGAACAGCCGCGCGCCGCACTCGGCCTGCTTTATCGCGCCCTGCTCAGCCGCCTGCTGCACGACTATCGCCTGCCGCTGAAAAGCGCCTACACCGAAGCCGAAGTGCTGCGCTTGATACAAACCCTCGAACAGGACCCGCTCAGTCAGTTCAGCCAAATACTGACGCTGCACTGGCAGAACCTCGCCTACGGCCATCGGCTACCGCCCGAGGCGCTCAAACCGGTCTTGTGTCAGGACTGGCGCAACTTGTTCGGCCCGGGGGTGCAGGCATGAGTCGGCGCCTTCAGTTTCTGCTCGGCGGCTTGCTACTGCTCTGCCTGGGGTGGCTCGGCAGCTACTTGCTGAGCATTGCCGAGCCCTACCAGGAAACCATCAAGCACGGCCCGGCCCCCGAGGTCGCCGCCAACCCCTACCTCGCCGCCGAGCATTTCCTCCGCACCCAGGGCATTCAGGTGCAACACGCCGATGGTCTAGAGGTGCTGAACGAGCTGCCCAGCGTCGGCCAAACCCTATTGCTGCTCGGCGACCGTAAAAACATCAACGCGCGGCAAAGTCAGCGTCTACTGGAGTGGACCGCCAAAGGCGGGCACCTGCTGGTGGTCGCCGAACGCCTGTGGGACGAGGAAGACCAGGAAAGCGGCGATCTGCTGCTCGACCAATTGGGCATTCAGCAGTACCTCGCCGAGGATCTCGAGGACGAAGAAGGCGACGCCGAGGCGGATACCGAGGAGTCGCAGACCGAGGTAGAAGCCAGCGCCAATAGCGAAGCGCCGGCCGACGCGGAGCAAGCCGGCGAAGCCAATCGCTACCCCGAACTGACCCAGCTGTACCTGGAAAACGAAGACGCCCCGGCCTATATCGACTTCGACACCGAATACCACCTCTACGACAGCGAAGACCGCGCCCATGTCTGGGCCAACAGCGGCGCCGCAACCCACTTGCTGCTGCTCTACCACGGCGAAGGATTGATCAGCGTATTGACCGACAGCTGGATCTGGCAGAACGAACAGATCGGCGAATACGACCATGCCTGGCTGCTCTGGTACCTCAGCCAGGACAGCGCGGTGACCCTGGTCTACCGCGCCGAACGCGACGACCTGTTCAGCCTGCTGCTGCGCAACTTCCCCGAAGCGCTGACGGCGCTGGCCCTGCTGATCGTGCTGACGCTCTGGTATGCCGGCGTGCGCCAGGGTCCGCTGCAACTGCCGGTCAGCCTGAGTCGCCGTAAATTGCAGGAGCATGTGCGCGGCAGTGCCGACTTTCTGCTCCGACGCTGCGGCCAGCAGAGTCTGCTGCAAGGTTTGCAACAGGATATTCAACGCCGCGCGCGCCGCCGCCATCCCGGTTTCGAGCGTCTTGGCGTCGCCGAACAATGGCACGTCCTGTCACGTATGAGCCGCTTGCCCTCCAGCGCCATCAGCCAAGCCATGCGGCCGCTGCCGGAAAAATCGCTACCCGCCGCCGAATTCACCCGCCAGGTCGCCCACCTGCAAACCCTTAGGAACGCCCTATGAGCGAAGACACCCGCGAAGTCACCAGCAGCTCGGCAGATGCGCCGCTCGCTACGCAAACCGTCGCACCCGGCGCGGCCCCCACCCCACCGCCGTCGCAGCGTCAGCGTGCCAGTCAGCTGGCCCAGGCGCTGCGTCAGGAATTGCAGAAAGCGGTGGTCGGCCAGACCGCGGTGATCGACGATGTGCTCACCGCACTGATCGCCGGCGGCCATGTGCTGGTCGAAGGCGTACCCGGCCTCGGTAAAACCCTGCTGGTCCGCGCTTTGGCGCGCTGTTTCGGCGGCGAATTCGCGCGTATCCAGTTCACCCCGGACCTGATGCCCAGCGATGTCACCGGCCATGCGGTCTACGATCTGCAAAGCGAGCAGTTCAAACTGCGCAAGGGCCCGGTGTTCACCAACCTGCTGCTGGCCGACGAGATCAACCGCGCCCCGGCGAAAACCCAGGCGGCCTTGCTCGAAGTCATGCAGGAGCGCCAGGTCACCCTCGAAGGCCGGGCATTGCCGGTACCGCTGCCCTTTATGGTGCTGGCGACCATGAACCCGATCGAGCAGGAGGGCACCTACCCGCTGCCCGAGGCCGAGCTGGATCGTTTCATGCTCAAGCTGCGCATGGACTACCCGGAGCAGAGCGAAGAGCTGAGCATGGTGCGTCAGGTCACCCGTTCGGCGAAGGCCGACATGCTCGAAGTCGCGCCGCTGCGTACCTTGCTGCAAGCCAAGGACGTACTGGCGCTGCAGAAAATCGCCAGCGACCTGGCCCTCGACGACCAGGTGCTCGACTATGCCGTGCGCCTGGCCCGCGCCACCCGCACCTGGCCGGGTCTGGCCATAGGCGCCGGGCCCCGCGCCTCCATCGCCCTGGTACGCGGCGCCCGCGCCCGGGCACTGCTGCGCGGCGGCGACTTCGTCCTGCCGGACGACATCAAGGGCTGCGCCCTGGCCGTGTTACGCCACCGTGTGCGCCTGGCGCCGGAGCTGGATATCGAAGGCTTGTCGGTCGACCAGGTACTGCAACAGTTGCTCGATCAGGTGCCGGCGCCGCGTCTATGAATGCATCGACCACAGGTACCGGCGCGTGAAGCCTTCCCGCGCGCTACTGGCGCTCCTCGGCAGCCTGCTGGGACTGGCGATCCTGCTCGGCGCCCTGACCGCGCTGGACCTGCGCATCCCACAAAGCCTGCACGCCATATGGTGGGCGGCATTGTTGGTGCTGCTCGCTGCCGCGCTGGTCGACGCAGGCCTGCTGCGCCGCCTGCCGTCGCCACGCATCGAGCGGCAACTGCCCGGCAACTTGCCGCTGGGCCGTTGGAGTGAGGTGCAGCTATGCCTGCACCACACCTACACCAGCAGCCTCGCCGTGCAGGTGTTCGACCATCTGCCGGGCGATATGGCCTTCGAGCATTTGCCGCTGCGCGTCGAGCTGCATCCGGGCGAGCAGACCCAGGTCGGCTACCGGGTACGGCCACTGGCGCGTGGCCACTTCGTCTTTCCCCGTTGCGAAGTCCAACTGCCTAGCCCCTTGCGGCTATGGCATTCGCGACGCTACCTCGACCTGCCTGGAGAAACCCGCGTCTACCCGGACTTCGCCCGCTTGTACGGCGCGCAACTGATGGCGGTCGACGATTGGCTGAGCCAGCTCGGCGTGCGCCAACGCCAGCGTCGCGGCCTGGGCCTGGAATTCCATCAGCTGCGCGAATTTCGTGATGGCGACACTCTGCGTCAGATCGACTGGAAGGCCACGGCGCGCAAACGCACGCCGATCGCCCGGGAATACCAGGACGAGCGCGACCAGCAGATCATCTTCCTGCTCGACTGCGGTCGGCGCATGCGCAATCAGGACGGCGAACTTTCGCATTTCGATCACGCCCTCAACGCCAGCTTGCTGCTCAGCTACGTGGCTCTGCGCCAAGGCGATGCGGTGGGCCTGGCGACTTTCGCCAGCGAGCAAAAGCGCTTCCTGCCACCGGTCAAAGGCTCGGCCCAGCTCAACGTACTGCTCAATGCCGTATACGACCTGCATAGCACGCAGCTGCCGGCCGACTTCGCCAGTGCCGCCGATACCCTGCTCAGCCGGCAACGGCGCCGTGCCCTGGTGGTGCTGGTGACCAACCTGCGCGACGAAGACGATCAGGAGCTGCTCAATGCGGTCAAGCGCATCGGTCGCCAACACCGCGTGCTGATCGCCAGCCTGCGTGAAGAGATATTGGATGAGGTGCGGCAGAACCCGGTACGCGACTTCGAGACGGCGCTGAGCTATTGCGGCACCCTCGACTACCTGAATGCCCGCGACACGCTGCACGAGCGCCTGGCCGCGCATAACGTCCCGGTGCTCGACGCCCGCCCCAGCGAACTCGGCCCGGAACTGGTGAGCCGCTATCTGGCGTGGAAAAAGGCCGGGGTGCTGTAGTGCTGTAGGTTGGGTTAGCGGCGACTATCGCGATTCAGGCAGCGATATCACCATCGGCCGCCGCGTAACCCAACAAGGTCGTTGCGGTGTTGAGGAAGATTGGGCATTTGTCATACCGCTCGGCAGCATGGGTATCGGCAGACCCGGCTATCCCAGGTCGTACCGGAACACTGCGCTGGCGTCTTGTTGGGTTACGCGGCGTTCAACTACCGTATTGCCGGTAGCTAACGTGGATCGCCGCTAACCCAACTTACGGACTGGTGAACCCAACCTAGGCGCCGACATCAATAAGACCTCAACCGCGGGCTGCTTTGACCACTTCGATATAGGGTTCGGCGAAGCGCTGGTCCTCGATCAAGGCGATGAAATCCTTGCCTTGTGCGTCGGTCGCACCGAGGTCGTAACCCGCTTCGACGAAGAAGCCGACGAAGCGCTCGAAGTCGTCGATCCGCAGACCTCGATAGGCCTTGATCAGTTTGTGCAGCGACGGTGGCGTGGCGTCGGCCGGCTCCACTGCCAGAAACAGCTTGATCGACTCGTCCGTGATTTCTTCGCCAATTACCTGCTTCTTGTCTTTACGCATGCTCAACTCCAGCTACCGGGCCTCGGGGGGCGGCAGTTTACCCCTGGCCAGGCCCAAGGCTCAATGCGTGCGAACAAGCCGAGTTGTGTAACACGGTCAATAGGGACTAAAACAGGCGACTTAGGTCGCCCCTATGCCTGAATCGCAACACCTATACTGCGATCAACCACCGTGGATGCCATCATGCTGCCAGCCCAACCCGTGCTATTCGCCGCCTTGCGTCATAGCCTGCGCGGCGGCTACTCCTGGAAGCATCTGCGTGGCGACCTGAGCGCCGGCTTGACGGTCGGCATTATCGCCATTCCGCTGGCCATGGCCCTGGCGATCGCGGTCGGTGTGGCGCCGCAACACGGCCTCTATACGGTGCTGGTGGCGGGCGCGCTGATCGCCCTGTGCGGCGGCTCGCGCTTCAACGTGTCCGGTCCGACCGCGGCCTTCGTGGTGATTCTGCTGCCGATCACTCAGCAGTTCGGCCTCGGCGGTTTGCTGTTGTGCACGCTGATGGCCGGGTTGATCCTGATCACGCTCGGCCTGCTGCGCGCCGGCCGGCTGATCGAATTCATCCCCTACCCGGTGACCCTGGGTTTCACCGCCGGCATCGGCATCGTCATCGCCACTTTGCAGATCAAGGATCTGCTGGGCTTGAGCCTGGCCTCCCAGCCGAACAACTACATCGAGCAGCTCAACGCGCTGTTGCACGCGTTGCCCAGCCTGCAGCTGGGCGACAGCCTGGTGGCGCTGGCGTGTCTGGCAGTACTGTTGATCTGGCCGCGCTGGGTGCCGAAAATTCCCGGTCACCTGGTGGCGCTGACCCTGGGCGCGTTGCTGAGCCTGTTGTTGGAGTCCATGGGGCTGCCGGTGGCGACCCTCGGCGAGCGCTTCAGCTACAACCTGGACGGTGTCGCGCATGCCGGCATTCCACCGTTTCTGCCGAGCTTCGCCTGGCCCTGGCAATTGCCCGGCGCGGATGGCCAACCCTTGCAACTGAGCTTCGAGCTGGTGCGCCAGCTGCTCGCCCCGGCGTTTGCCATCGCCATGCTCGGGGCGATCGAGTCGCTGCTCTGCGCGGTGGTCGCCGACGGCATGACCGGCAGCAAGCACGACCCCAATGGCGAGTTGATCGGCCAGGGCATCGGCAATCTGGTCGCCCCGCTGTTCGGCGGCATCACCGCCACCGCCGCCATCGCCCGCAGCGCGGCCAACGTGCGCGCCGGTGCATTCTCGCCAATGGCCGCGGTGATTCATTCGGCCGTGGTGCTGATCGCCATCGTGTTTCTCGCGCCGCTGTTCAGTTACCTGCCGATGGCCGCGCTGGCCGCCCTGTTGTTGATGGTGGCGTGGAACATGAGCGAAGCGCGGCATGTGCGCCACACCCTGCGCATCGCCCCGCGCAACGACGTGCTGGTGCTGCTCACCTGCCTGACCCTCACGGTGCTGTTCGATATGGTGCTGGCGGTCGGCGTCGGCCTGTTGCTGGCCGCCGGTCTGTTTATCAAACGTATGAGCGACCTGACCGATACGGAAAGCCTGCCTCGGCATTTTCACCAGGCGCTGAGCGACTTGCCGGAGCATGTGTTGGTCTATGCGATCCGCGGCCCGTTGTTCTTCGGTGCCGCGGAAAAGGCCCTGAGCGTGCTGCGCCGCTTCACCCCAGGGGTCAAGGTGGTGATCGTCGACCTCAGCGCCGTGCCGCTATTGGATATGACCGCCCTGGCGGCGCTGAACAACGTACTGCGCGACTACCGCGAACAGAACGTCGGCTTGGTGCTCAGCGGCCCCACGCCCCAGGTGCGCCTGCAACTGCGCCGCGCGGGCATCCAGCGCATCGAAGGACAATTGGCCTACGTGCGCGATCTGGTACAAGCCAGGGAAAAAGCCCTGCGCTGGCTGACGCCGAAGGACGATGGGGAAGATCACCAATAGATCCATACATCGATGCAAATCCAGGCGCAGAACCGTGGGAGGCGCTTCAGCGGCGAGCTTCCCTTGGTGGCTGTCGCGGCTAAAGCCCCTCCCACATTTGCCAACTCGTTCAGCGACACGAGTAGCCCGGATGCAATCCGGGAGAGATTTATGCAGCGTGACTATTTCCCCGGATTGCATCCGGGCTACAGAAATTGCGACCGCATCCAGGCCTTGTATTCGCTTACACTGGGTTCGCCCTCGCGCGGCGCCCAGCTGGCCAACTCACCCTCACTTACGGGTTTATAGGGCCCGGCCTTGCATTCGAACAGAATGCTATCGGCCTCCAGCACCACCAGCGCATGAAAAACGCCCGGTGGCAGGTCGACGCCGATGCAATCACCGCCGGCTTGCAGCACGCGCCGCTCCAGGACCTCGCCCGCCTCGTTGAAAATCAGCAGCCCCAGGCGGCCCTTGAGTACCAGCAGGGCTTCGGCCTTGTCGGCTGCAAGGTGGCGATGCGGCGGGATATAGGTGTCCGGCTGCAAACCCACCGCCATGCGGTGGCAGGGTTCGTCCATCTGGTGGAAGTTATGGTGCTGGCGCTGGCGTGGGCTTGCTGCGGCTTGAGTGGCCAGCTCGCCGAACAGCTGCCGATCGAGAAACCGCGGTGCGCTCATAGACCCTTGACCGCGTAGATCCCCGGCGCATTGCGCCAATAGCCCTTGTAGTCCATGCCGTAGCCGAAGATGTAGCGGTCGATGCACGGCAGACCGACGAAGTCGGCTTTCAGGTCCGGGCGCGCCTTGCGTTGGTGGTCCTTGTCGATCAGCACGGCGGTGTGCACCGCGCGGGCGCCGGCGTGGTGGCAGAAGTCGATGATCGCGCCCAGGGTATGACCTTCGTCGAGGATGTCGTCGATGATCAGCACGTCGCGGTCGATAAACGAGATTTCCGGCTTGGCCTTCCAGAACAGCTCACCGCCGCTGGTTTCATTGCGGTAGCGGGTGGCGTGCAGGTAGGACAGCTCCAACGGGAAGTTGAGCTTGGGCAGCAGCTTGCCGGTGAAGATCAGGCCGCCGTTCATCACGCAGAACACCACGGGGTTGCGCTCGGCCAATTGGCTGTTGATCGTCGTGGCCATGCGCTCGATGGCCGCTTCCACTTCGGCCTCGTTGTACAGGCAATCGGCTTCGGCCATGACTTGGCGGATATGCGCGAGATCGGCGGGCATGCTGTTTCCTCTTGATTGGATGACGCCGCACCAAGCAGAAAAACCTGATCGATACGTCAAAATAAAAGCCGGCAAAGGTACCCATCCGCATCGAACAGGGCAAGCGTTGCCCGTCACTTAGCGGCGATAGGCGAAATTTAGCCGTTAATTGAGCAAATTACCCGCTGCCGGCGCAGATAAGCCCATGGCCAATGCTTTAATCTACAGGCCTGCTAAGCCAACTTTTCGCACTCCCCGCTGGAGACCTCAGCCATGCCCATCCACGAGATCCGCCACCCGCTGATCCGCCACAAACTCGGCCTGATGCGCCGCGCCGATATCAGTACGAAGAACTTCCGCGAGCTGGCCCAGGAAGTCGGTGCGCTGCTGACTTACGAAGCGACCAAGGATCTGCCGCTGGAAAACTACGAGATCCAAGGCTGGTCCGGCCCAGTACAGGTGGAGAAGATCTCCGGCAAGAAGATCACCGTGGTGCCGATCCTGCGCGCCGGCATCGGCATGCTCGATGGCGTTCTCAGTTTGATTCCCGGGGCCAAGGTCAGTGCCGTCGGCGTGGCGCGCAACGAAGAAACCCTGCAAGCGCATACCTACCTGGAAAAACTGGTGCCGGAAATCGACGAGCGGTTGGCGATGATCATCGACCCGATGCTCGCCACCGGCGGCTCCATGGTCGCCACCATCGACCTGCTGAAACGCGCCGGCTGCAAGGAAATCCGCGCCATGGTGCTGGTCGCCGCCCCCGAAGGGATCAAGGCGGTCGCCGATGCCCACCCGGACGTGACCATCTTCACCGCCTCGATCGACCAACGTCTCAACGAACACGGCTACATCATTCCCGGCCTCGGTGATGCCGGCGACAAAATCTTCGGCACCAAGCAAAAGGACGCCTGAACATGCAGGATCACATGCAAGATGCAACATGGCGCCAGGCCCTGGCCGGCTCGCAGATGTTGTTCGTGGCCTTCGGCGCCCTGGTGCTGATGCCGCTGATCACCGGTATGGACCCGAACGTGGCGCTGTTCACCGCAGGCCTCGGCACCCTGATTTTCCAGCTGGTGACGAAGAACCAGGTGCCGGTGTTCCTCGCCTCCTCCTTCGCCTTTATCGCGCCGATTCTGGCGGCGAAAAGCGACTTCGGCCTGCCCGCCACGCTTGGCGGCCTGGTCGCTGCGGGCTTCGCCTACATGCTGCTGGCCGGCGCGGTGAAGCTTAAAGGCACCGGCTTTATCGACCGTCTGCTGCCGCCGGTGGTGATAGGCCCGGTGATCATGGCGATCGGTCTGGGCCTGGCGCCCGTGGCGGCGAATATGGCCATGGGCAAGGCCGGCGACGGCAGCGCGCAACTGGTGCCCAATGACATCGCCCTGATGATTTCCCTGCCGGCGCTGCTCACCACCCTGATAGTCGCGGTGATCGGCCGTGGCATCTTCCGCCTGATCCCAATCCTCTGCGGCATCGCCGTGGGCTATACGCTGGCCTGGTTGTTCGGCGTGGTCGACTTCAGCCCGGTGGCCGCCGCACCTTGGCTGGCGCTGCCGAATTTCGTCGCGCCGGAGCTGCACTGGGGGGCGATTCTGTTCATCCTGCCGGTGGCCATCGCGCCAGCCATCGAACATATCGGCGACGTGCTGGCGATCGGCACCGTAACCGGCAAGAACTACCTGAAACAGCCCGGCCTGCACCGCACCCTGCTCGGCGATGGCCTGGCCACCTCGGCGGCCGGCCTGCTCGGCGGCCCACCGAACACCACCTACTCGGAAGTCACGGGCGCGGTGATGCTGACCAAGAACTTCAACCCCAAGGTGATGGTCTGGGCGGCGGTGATCGCTATGGTGCTGGCGTTTATCGGCAAGTTCGGCGCGGTGCTGCTGAGCATTCCGGTGCCGGTGATGGGCGGCATTCTCTGCCTGCTGTTCGGCTCCATCGCCGTGGTCGGCTTGAACACCCTGATCCGTCATCAGGTCGACCTGTCCGAGGCACGCAACCTGGTGATAGTCGCAGTGACCCTGGTGTTCGGCATCGGCGGCATGGTGATCGGTGCCGGCGATATCAGCCTCAAAGGCATCTCGCTGTGCGGCATCATCGCCATCCTGCTCAACCTGCTGCTGCCGGGTGGCAAAGGCTGGCGCAGCAAGGCACTGAGCGAAGAGCCGGCGGCCTGATTTCGTTGGTTGGGGCGCCTACCACTATCGCAGTGGTAAACGCCTTAGCCGAAAGACTTCCCGGATTTCATCCGGGCTACGGAAGCCTGATCGCGGCCATCCCGTAGCCCGGATGAAATCCGGGAGCGGACTTATGGCCGCTGCCGATATCGGCCCTCAGGCATCCCCGGATTGCATCCGCCCCACGGCTAAAGCCGGGGCCACTTTGTGGCTGGCCGGACTGGCCGCCCATTGCTGCAAGCGCACCACGCTATCGCGATAGGGTTTGAGGCTCATGCTCAGCAGCACGACCGAGCTGAACACGGCGAGACTGGTAACGATCAGCAGCGAGTAACGCAGCGCCTGATCGTCGGCGAATACGTAGTCGGTCACCAGCGCCACCGCGGTCGGGCCTATGCCCAGACCGATCAGGGTGATGACGAACAGGTAGATCGCCGAGGCCTGGCCGCGCATCGAGTTGGGCATGATTTCCTGGATCGCCGCCGGCGCCACGCCAAACGGCATGCTCAGGAAGAACACCGCAGGGGCGGTGAGAATCGCCGCCCAGAGTGCGGTTTCCATCAATGGGAATAGCAGCACGAAGGGCACGGCGCCGATGGCGGCATAGAGGCCGACGCGCATATTGGCGTCGCTACGGCCGCGCTTGGCCATCCAGTCGGCCAGACGCCCACCGAAGACGATGCCCAGGCAACCGAATAGCGCCACTATGATGCCGTAGACGATACCGACCTGGCCGGCGTCCCAACCATAGGTGCGGATAAAGAAGGTCGGAATCCAGGCCGCACTGCCGTAGCCGGCGAATGCCAGGCCGGCGAAACCGAAGTTGTGGCAGAGCACGGTGCGCTTGTTGGCGCGAATATAGCGCCCGACGTCCGCCAGCGGCACTGCCACGCCGGCACCGACGCCGCGCCGCGCCGGCTCCTTGACCGCCAGCATCAGCAGAGTGAAGAGCACCCCGGCGGCGCCCAGGGCGAGAAAGATCAACTGCCAGGGCCGCACTTCGCCGAGCACCGGCAACAGCACGTCGCCCTGGGCCGAGGCCAGTTTGATCACCAGGCCGCCGAACAGAAAGGCCAGGCCCGAGCCCAGATACACACCCATCGAATAAACGCTGATCGCGGTGGCGCGGCGTTCCGCGGGGAAGCTATCGGCGATTAACGAATAAGCCGCCGGCGACAGGGCGGCTTCGCCGACACCGACACCGATCCGGCAAATCAGGAACTGCCAGTACAGCTTGGCCATGCCACAGGCGGCGGTGGCCGCGCTCCAGAACAGGATACCGATGGCGATCAGCCCGCGGCGGCTGCGGGTATCGGCCATGCGCCCCAGGGGGATGCCACAGACGGTATAGAACAGGGCGAAGGACAGGCCCATCAGCAGGCTCATCTGGGTATCGCTGATCATCAGGTCGCGGCGGATCGGCGCCACCAACAGGTTGAGAATCTGCCGATCGATAAAGGACAGCACGTAGGCCACCATCAGGATGATGACAGTGACCCAGGCGCGGGTACTGGAGGGATAGCCGTTATTGTTGTTGGGCACTGGCGGTCTCCTCGGCACCGCTTACGCGATGCGCGACGGTTGAAAGTGCCCCCAGCTTAGGCCGATAACGCCTGTGCCGAGTATCGCCCGAAGGCGTTATCAGCCTGGCGAATGCAGTGCATCCTTTCGGACGAATGCTCGCCAGGCACTACTCAGAGCATCAGTGGCGCGCGCTCACTCAGTGTTCGCAAGGCCGCCGCCCAACTCGGGTGATCGTTCAGGCAGGGCACCAGTTGCAAGCTTTCGCCGCCGGCCGCGATGAACTGCTCGCGGCCGCGATCGCCGATTTCCTCCAGGGTTTCGATGCAGTCGGCGACGAATGCCGGGCACATCACCAACAGCTTCTTCACGCCCTGCTTGGCCAGTTCGTCCAGCCGCGTTTCGGTGTAGGGTTCGATCCACTTGGCCCGCCCCAGACGGGACTGGAAGGATACCGACCACTGCTCCGGGCGCAGGCCCATGCGCGCGGCAAAGGCTTCGGCGCTGCGCAGGCATTGCGCGCGGTAGCAGGTGGCGAGCACCTCGGGCGGCGCCGTGCGGCAGCAGTCCGGGCCTTTCAGGCAGTGGTCGCTGGGGTCGAGCTTGTGCAGATGGCGCTCGGGCAAGCCGTGATAGCTGAGCAGCAGGTGATCGAAATCCTGCTCGAGGTAGGGCTTGGCGCTGTCCACCAGGGCATCGAGGTATTCCGGCTGGTCGTAGAACGGTCGCAGGATGGCGAAACGCAAGTCGAGCTTGCGCTCGCGCACCACCCGCAGCGCTTCCTCGATCACCGTGGTCACGGTGCTGTCGGCGAACTGCGGGTACAAGGGCGCCAGGGTCACCTGTTTGACGCCCTGCCCCGCCAACTCGACCAGTACCGTCTCGATCGAGGGCTCGCCATAACGCATCGCCAAGGCCACCGGGCCATGCGGCCAGTGACCGTGCATCGCCGCTTGCAGACGCTTGCTCAGCACCACCAGGGGCGAGCCGTCCGGCCACCAGATCGAAGCGTAGGCATGCGCCGAGGCCGCCGGGCGCTTGAGCAGAATCAGCGACACCAGCAAGCGACGCACCGGCCACGGCAGGTCGATCACATAGGGGTCCATCAGGAACTGATTGAGGTAACGCCGCACATCAGCCACTTCAGTCGACGCGGGAGACCCCAGGTTGACCAGCAACAAGGCGTGATCAGTCATACATTTTCCTAGTTCAGTGTGGGCCCAGCAGATCGGCCAGGGCGACATCCAGATGAATGAAACGAAAGCTGAAACCGGCCTCTTGCAAACGCGTCGGCATCGCGCGCTGGCCGCCCAGCAACAGCCCGGACAACTCGCCCAAGGCGGTGCGCAGCACGAATGCCGGTACCGGCAAAATCACCGGGCGGTGCAATTCGCGCCCCAGCGCCCGGGCGAACTCGCCGTTGCGTTCCGGCTGCGGCGCGCAGGCATTATAAGGACCGCTGGCCTGTTGCCGCTGCATGAGAAAGTCAATCAGGGCGATTTGATCGGCGATATGAATCCACGGCATCCATTGCCGCCCATTACCCAGCGGCCCGCCCAAGCCCAGCTTGAACGGCGGCAGCAAGCGTTTGAGAAAACCGCCATCTTTGGCCAGAACCAGGCCGGTGCGCAGTATCACCACGCGAATGCCCAGAGCCGTGGCGCGCTGCGCGGTTTCCTCCCAGGCACCGCACAACTGCGCGGCGAAGTCGCTGCCGACGGGCGGCGAATCCTCATGCAATTCGCGCTCGCCGCCGTCGCCGTAGAAGCCCACCGCCGAGCCGGACAGCAACACCTCGGGCCGCTGCTCGCGGGCCGCCAGCCAGGCCAGCAATTGCTCGGTCAGGGCGATGCGGCTGTCCCATAGCACGGCCTTGCGTACACGTGTCCAGGGTCGGTCGGCGATAGGCGCGCCGGCCAGATTGATCACCGCATCGAGCGGCTCGTCGGTCAGCTCCTCGAGCCGACCGACGCCGCGCACCTGGCTACCGCAGAGCTGCGCGACTTGTTGCGGGCGACGGCTCCATACGCTCAGCCGATGCCCCTGCTCTTGCCAGTAGTGACAGAGGTTACGGCCGATCAGGCCAGTACCGCCGGTCAGTAAGATATTCATGGCGTATTCCTCACAGGGTGTAACACTGAGTAAAGACGAGCCTCTCAGGTCATCTTACGAATATCTGCCGGGCTGCGACCTGATCTATGACGGTGCGACACGCCTTTAATCGCGCCCCAAGTTGTCTTTAATATAAAGAGGCGATGATTGCCACGATCATCTTATACATTAAAAGGTTATTGTATAGCTTTTGTCTAAAGCGTAGCCTACCGCTCTAGCCCATGAGGTAAGCCATGACAGCAGCACAAGCTCCCATCGCCATCATTGGCACCGGCATTGCCGGACTCTCTGCCGCCCAGGTTCTGCATGCCGCAGGCCACGAGATTCAATTATTCGAAAAAAGTCGCGGCAGCGGCGGCCGTATGGCCAGCAAGCGCAGCGACGCCGGCGCCCTTGACCTGGGTGCACAATATTTCACCGCCCGCGACCGCCGTTTCGTCGAGGCGGTACAGCAGTGGCAGACACGCGGCTGGGTCAACGAGTGGTCGCCGAATCTGTATCACTGCAAGGAAGGCCTGCTCAGCGCCTCGCCGGACGAGCAGGTACGCTGGGTCGGCAGCCCGCGCATGAGCGCGATCACCCGCGCCATGCTCGGCGCATTGGCGGTGCACTTCTCCTGCCGTATCACCGAAGTATTCCGCGGCGAGCGGCACTGGCACCTGCTGGACGCCGAAGGCAAGAGCCACGGCCCGTTCAGCCACGTCATAGTGGCGACGCCCGCTCCCCAGGCCACCGCCTTGCTGGCCAGCGCACCGAAGCTGGCGAGCGCCGCCGCCACGGTCACCATGGAACCGACCTGGGCGGTCGCCCTGGCATTCGCCAACCCGCTCGATAGCCCGGTGGAAGGCTGCTTCGTCCAGGACAGCCCGCTCGACTGGTTGGCGCGCAACCGCAGCAAACCGGGCCGCGATACCAGCATGGACACCTGGGTCCTGCACGCCACCAGCACCTGGAGCAAACAACACCTGGACCTCTCCAAAGAGGCCGTGATCGAACAGTTGCATGGTGCCTTCGCCGAGCTGATCGGCTGCGCCATGCCCGCGCCGACCTTCAGCCTGGCGCACCGTTGGCTCTATGCGCGCCCAGCCAGCGCCCACCAGTGGGGAGTCTTGGCCGACGCCGATCTGGGCCTGTACGCCTGCGGCGACTGGTGCCTTTCCGGCCGGGTGGAAGGTGCCTGGTTGAGCGGCCAGGAGACCGCGCGCAAGCTGCTCGAACACCTGCAATGAGCAGGCCCGCCACCACGCAACAATGCCTCAATCCGCACAAGTTGCTGCTGTCCAAATGGACGGCAGCCCACCCCGTAAAGCGCGAAAAGCATTTTCTGGTCAGCGAACTGTTCTGCGACGAGCAGGGCGAGGTGCTGGCAATCGAGCTGCAAGCCGTGCTCACCCGACGCAGCGAGCGGATCGACTGGCGAGAGCTGCAGAACGTCGAGCGCTGGAAGATCGGCTGGACCTAACAGCTGTCGCGGGCCCCACGCCGAAACGCCGGTAGCGCTGTAATGCTGTTCACTTACGCCAAGCGAGCAGCATTTTTTTGTAGCCCGGATGAAATCCGAGGGCAATCTGGCATCTGAAAAATCACTCCCGGATTGCATCCGGGCTACGTGCCGCCCCATCCTGCGGCTCTAAAGCACAGAAAATGCCGCTTGCCTGGTAAGGGGAAAGCGGCATTTTTCTTAAGTGAACAGCATTGCGGTAGCGCTGGCGTTTTCCTGTACAAAACCCACTCCTCCTTACAAATACTTATACAAAGTGTTTGACTTGTACAATCACGCACCTATGATGGACATAAGTTGTACAGGCTTTACAGCATGTACAAGAAACCTTCAGAGGTCGCACCATGAATTCGCCCCAGATCCCTCTTCGCGACAAACCGAAACTCGGTATCAGCGCCTGCCTGCTGGGCAATGAGGTGCGCTACAACGGCGGGCATAAAGAGTCGCGGCTGTGCAACCGGACCCTGAACGAGTACTTCGACTTCGTTCCGGTCTGCCCCGAAGTCGCCATCGGCCTGGGCATCCCCCGCGAGCCGATTCGCCTGATCGGTGATCCCGCAGCTCCCCGTGCGGTCGGCACCGTGCGCCGCGAAATGGATGTCAGCGCCCCCCTGGCCGCCTACGGCGAACGCATGGCGGGCGAGCTGAGCGACATCTGCGGCTATATCTTCATGCAGCAATCGCCGTCCTGCGGGCTGGAGCGGGTCAAGGTCTATCAGGATGGCGGCCGCCCGAGCGAAGCCAAGGGCCGCGGCCTTTTCGCCCAGGCCTTCTGCGCCCGCCACCCGGACCTGCCGGTGGAGGAAGACGGCCGCCTCAACGATCCGGTGCTGCGCGAGAACTTCATCACCCGCGTGTTCGCCTACGCCGAGTGGCAACAGCTGCTGCAGGACGGCCTCACGCCCAAGGCGTTGCTCCGCTTCCACTCGCGCTACAAGTACCTGCTGATGGCCAGCGACCCGCAGCAATACAAAGCGTTCGGCCGCCTGCTCGGCAACCTGCACCAGCACGACTTGCGGGAACTGGCCCCGCGCTACTTCAGCGAGCTGATGGCGGCGCTGAAGAAATGCGCGACCAGGCGCACCCACAGCAACGTGTTGCAGCACCTCAGCGGCTATTTCAAACAGGCGCTGAGCAGCACCGACAAGCAGGAAATGCAGCAACTGATCAGCCAATACCGGAACGGCGTGGTGCCGCTGGTGGTGCCCATGACCATGCTCAAGCATCACCTGCGACGCAATCCGGACGCCTACCTGGCGCAGCAGGCCTATCTGCAACCCCACCCGGAAAACCTCAGCCTGCGGAACGCCCTATGACCCGGCAACTACTTTGGCTGCGCACCGATCTGCGCGTGCAGGACAACAGCGCCCTGGCCGCCGCCATGGCCGCCGGGCCGACGGTCGCGCTATTTCTGCTCAGCCCCGGACAATGGCAAGCGCATGACGACGCGCCGAGCAAGATCGACTTCTGGTTGCGCAACCTGCAGGCGCTGGCGACCGAGCTGGGCCGGCTCAATGTGCCGCTGCTGATCCGCCACACTAATGACTGGAGCGATGCCCCGCGAGTCATCGCCGAGCTGTGCGCGGAACTGCAGATCGGCGCTGTGCAGGTCAGCCAGGAATACGGCGTGCACGAGAGCCGCCGCGATCAGGCCGTGTCCATCGCACTGCGCCGCCTGGGCATCGACCTGCACAGCCATCTGGACCAATTGCTGTTCGCCCCGGGCAGCGTATTGACCCGCAGCGGCGGTTATTTCCAGGTCTACAGCCAGTTCCGCAAGGCCTGCTATCAGCGCCTGCATCATTCGCTACCGAACCTGGTACGTACGCCGTCCGCACAGGCGTCGCTGGCGATCGCCGGCGATGCCATCCCCGAGTCGGTCAGCGGCTTCGCCACGCCCAGCGAGGCGCTGCGCCAATACTGGCCCGCCGGGGAACAGGCCGCGGGCGCGCGCCTGGCGGCGTTCGCCGAGCAGCAGATGGCCTACTACGACGACAACCGCGATATCCCCGCCCGCCCCGGCACCAGCCAACTGTCGCCCTACCTGGCGGCCGGCGTGCTGTCGCCGCGCCAATGCCTGCACGCGGCGCTGCAAATCAATCAGGGCGAATTCGACAGCGGCAACAGCGGGGTCGTCACCTGGATCAACGAGCTGCTCTGGCGCGAGTTCTACAAACACATCCTCGCCGGCTACCCGCGCGTGTCGATAGGCCGCGCCTTCCGCCCGGAAACCGAAGCCGTGGCCTGGCGCCATGCGCCCGCCGAGCTGGCCGCCTGGCAACAGGGCCGCACCGGGTTTCCGATCGTCGACGCGGCGATGCGCCAACTGCTCGCCACCGGCTGGATGCACAACCGCCTGCGCATGGTCGTGGCGATGTTCCTGACCAAGAACCTGCTGATCGACTGGCGCGAGGGCGAGCGCTTTTTCATGCGTCATCTGATCGACGGCGACCTCGCGGCGAACAACGGCGGCTGGCAGTGGAGCGCGTCGACCGGTACCGACTCGGTGCCCTACTTCCGGATTTTCAATCCGCTCAGCCAATCGCAGCGATTCGACCCGGACGGCCGTTTCATTCGTCACTGGCTGCCCGAGCTGGCCGACGCGAGCACCCGCGACATCCACAACCCCTATGCACTCGCGCACCACGGCGGTGGTCTGTTCGGCGCGGTCGACTATCCCAAGCCGATGGTCGACCTGCCCGGCAGCCGCGCGCGCGCCCTGGAAGCCTTCAAGAGCCTGCCGCATCTGGCGGCGCAGGTGGCGTCATGAGCGATTTCTTGCGCCAGTTCGCCCACGGCTTCGCCACCCTGGACAAGAACGACCTCGAACGCCTCGGCGAGCTGTACAGCGACGATGTGCTGTTCAGCGATCCGCTGCATGAAGTGCGCGGGCTGGCCGAGATGCAGGCCTATTTCGCCGAGCTATACGCCAATATCAGCGAGCTGCGCTTCGACTTCTACGGCTTCGACGAGGTGCGCGCGGGCGAAGGCTATCTGCGCTGGACCATGAGCTACCGGCACCCGCGTCTGGCCAAAGGCCGGCTGATTCGCGTCGAGGGCTGCTCGCACCTGTTATGGCACAGCAAGGTGTATCGCCACCGCGACTATTTCGATGCCGGCAACCTGCTCTATGAACATCTGCCGCTGCTCGGTTCGGCCATTCGCTGGCTGAAAAGGAGGCTGGCATGAAGCCTGGCAAGACGCTGAAAAACCTGGGCGAGGCAGCCGAGCCGGTGTTTAACCACGCACCGGCAGCGCCGGCGGTGGTTCAACAACCCGCTAAAGCACGGCGCATCTGGCTTACCGGCGCCAGCAGCGGCATAGGCGCGGCACTGGCCGAATGCCTGCTGCAAAGCGGCCACCGCGTGGCCGTCAGTGCGCGCACCATCGAGCCCTTGCAGGCGCTGGCCAAACGTTACCCGCATCAGGTGCTGGTGGTAGCCGGCGATCTCAGCGACGCGGCACAGGTGCGCTCGATCGGCGAACACATCGCCCAGGTGTGGGGCGTGCTGGACGCCGCGATCCTGAATGCCGGCACCTGCGAATACCTCGAGGCGCGGGCCTTCGAAGCGGCGATGATCGAACGGGTGATGCGTGCCAACCTGTTTTCCGCCAGCTACTGCATCGAGGCGGCGCTGCCGCTGCTGCGCCTGGGCGAGCGCCCTCATCTGATCGGCATCGGCAGCTCGGTGACCTATCTGCCGCTGCCGCGCGCCGAGGCGTACGGCGCCTCGAAAGCGGCGCTGCGTTATCTGCTCGAGTCGCTGCGTATCGACCTGGCCAGCGAAGGCATCGATGTCACGCTGGTCAGCCCCGGTTTCGTCGACACCCCGCTGACGGCGAAAAACGACTTCCCCATGCCGATGCGCTGGCCGGTGGAAAAAGCCGCCCGGCATATCGCCGATCGGCTGGATAAGCGCCCCTTCGAAATCGCCTTCCCGGGGCCGTTCATCGGCCTCCTGTCGGTACTCGCCCATCTCCCCAAACGCCTGCAACTCGCCCTCGGCAAACGCATGGCACGCACAACCGAGAGCAGCTCATGAAAATAGCCATCATCGGCAGCGGTATCGCCGGCCTCACCAGCGCCTATCTACTCAATCGCAGCCACCACGTCAGCGTGTTCGAAGCCAGCGATTGGGTCGGCGGCCACACCCATACCGTGGACGTCGAAGTCGGCGGGCGCAGCTACGCCATCGACACCGGGTTCATCGTGTTCAACGATTGGACCTACCCGAATTTCATCCGCCTGCTCGAGCGCCTGGGCGTCGCCTCGAAACCCACCGAGATGAGCTTCTCGGTCAACGATCCGCTGACCGGCGTGGAATACAACGGCAATAGCCTCAACAGCCTGTTCGCCCAGCGCCGCAATCTGTTCTCGCGGCCCTTTATCGGCATGGTGCGCGACATCCTGCGCTTCAATCGCGAAGCGCTCGACGACCTCGCACACGAGCGCATTCCGGCCACCATGACGCTCGGCAACTACCTGACCCTCGGCGGTTACGGCGAGCGTTTCACCAAGCATTACATCGTGCCGATGGGAGCGGCGATCTGGTCGATGTCGCTGGCCGGCATGCTCGATTTTCCGCTGCAGTTCTTCGTACGCTTCTTCAAAAACCACGGCCTGCTCTCGGTCAGCGACCGCCCGCAATGGCGAGTGATCGAAGGCGGCTCGCGCAGCTACGTGGCGCCGCTGAGCGAGTCGTTCAGCCAACATATTCGACTCAATTGCCCGGTCAGCCGGGTCGAGCGCGACGGCGACGGCGACGGCGACGGGGTGACGGTGCACAGCGCCGCGGGGGTGGAACGCTTCGACAAGGTGGTGTTCGCTTGTCACAGCGACCAGGCCCTCGCCCTGCTCGCCCAGCCGACCGCGATTGAGCGGGAGATTCTCGGCGCCCTGCCGTACGCCGACAACGACGTGGTGTTGCATACCGATACCCGCCTGCTGCCCAAGCGCCCATTGGCCTGGGCCAGTTGGAACTACCGCCTGGGCGGGTCGGTGAACCGATCGGCGGCGGTGACTTACAACATGAACATCCTGCAGGGCATTCGCAGCGAAACGACCTTCTGCGTCAGCCTCAACCAGAGCGCGGCCATCGATCCGAACAAGATTCTCGCCCGTTACACCTACGCCCATCCGCAGTACAGCCTGGCGGCAACGGCCGCGCAGGCGCGCTGGGAGGAACTGCTCGGCGCCAACCACAGCTATTTCTGCGGCGCCTATTGGGCCAACGGCTTCCATGAAGACGGCGTGGTCAGCGCCTTGCGCGTGGCCCGTGAATTCGGCGAGGCCCTGTAGTGAACAGCATAATGAACAGCGCCTTGTACAGCGGCTGGGTGCAGCACCGGCGGTTTGCGCCGCGGCTGCACGACTTCCGCTACCGCATGGGCCTGCTCTACCTGGACCTCGACGAACAGGAACAGGTGCTGGGCCTGTCGCCGCTCGCCGGTCGCGGTCGCTGGGCGCCATTCGCCTTTCGCGAGACCGACTATCTGCCGCAATTCACCCGCAACGGCGTGCGCCTGATCGATGCGGTGCGCCAGCGCGTCGCCGAAGCCATCGGCCATGCGCCGCAAGGTTCGATCTGCCTGCTTAGCCAGCCGCGCAGTTGGGGCTTGGCGTTCAATCCGGCGAGTTTCTTTTATTGCCACAACGCCGACGGCCGCCTGGCGGCGATTCTCTGCGAAGTGAGCAACACCCCCTGGGGCGAGCGCTATGCCTATGTGCTGCCCGCCGAGGGCGAGGGCCATCAACACTTCGCCGTGGCCAAGGCCTTTCATGTGTCGCCATTTCTGCCGCGCGAGCTGGAATACCGCATGCGCTTCAGCCCGGCCGGCGAACGCCTGGGCATCCATATGGCCGACTGGCAGGGCGAGGACAAGATCTTCGACGCCAGCCTCAGCCTGCAACGCCGCGAACTCAGCCGCGCCAGCCTGCACCGCTACCTGCTGAGCTTCCCCTGGATGACCGGCAAAACCGTGGCGGCCATTTATTGGCAAGCCCTGCGCCTGCTGCTCAAACGTATCCCGCTATTCCCTCATCGAGCCGCCGAAGGCGATTTGCGCGTGGCCCGCTCTGAACCCAAGGAAGTACCCCATGAAAAGCTCTAGCCTGGTGTCCGCGAAAACCTCCGTACTTGCCGGTAGCGGCATCGGTGCAGCCCTGTTACGTCGCGCGGTACTGCGCCAGCTCAGCCAACTGCGCCACGGCCAGTTGGTGATCGTCGATGGCGGCGAGCGTTTGGTGTTCGGCGATGCCCATGCACGTTCGAGCGCGGAGATCCGGGTGCTCGACGGCGCGCTGTGGGGACTGGTGGCCGGGAACGGCTCGATAGGCGCGGGCGAAGCCTATATCCACGGCTACTGGACCTCGCCGGACCTGACCGCGGTGGTCCGCGTGTTTGTCAGCAACCTCGAGGTGCTGGATGCCATGGAGCGCGGCCTGGCGCAGATCGGCCGGCCGCTGATCCAGGCCCTGCACTGGCTCAACCGCAATACCCGCAGCGGTTCGCGCAAGAACATTGCCGCCCATTACGACCTCGGCAACGAGCTGTTCGAGCAGTTCCTCGATCCGACCATGATGTACTCGGCGGCGATGTTCCGCAGCGCCGACGACAGCCTGGAACAGGCGCAATTGAACAAGTTGCGCCGCATCTGCCAGAAGCTCGCGCTGAAGCCCAGCGACCACCTGCTGGAAATCGGCACCGGCTGGGGCAGCATGGCGATCTATGCCGCCACCCACTACGGCTGCAAAGTCACCACCACTACTTTGTCGCGCGAACAGTTCGCCCACACCGAGCGGCGTATCGCCGAGCTGGGCCTGGGCGATCGCATCACCTTGCTGCTGGAGGACTACCGCGACCTCAGCGGCGAATACGACAAGCTGGTCTCGATCGAAATGATCGAGGCGGTCGGCCATCGCTTCCTGCCCACCTATTTCCAACAATGCGCCAAGCTGCTCAAGCCCAACGGCCTGATGTTGCTGCAAGCCATCACCATTCGCGATCAACGCTATGAACAGGCGAAAAGCACCGTGGACTTTATCCAGCGCTATATCTTCCCCGGCGGCGCCTTGCCCTCGGTACAGAAGATGCTGGAAATCGTCACCACCAAGACCGATATGACGCTGCAGCACATGGAGGATTTCGGCCTGCATTACGCGCGCACGCTGCGCATCTGGCACGACAACCTGCATCTGGCGCGGCACAAACTCGAGCAGCTCGGTTACGACGATTACTTCTTCCGTTTGTGGGAGTTTTACCTGTGCTATTGCGAGGGCGGCTTTATCGAGCGCACCATCGGCACCGCGCAATTGCTGCTGGCCAAGCCGGCGGCGCAACCGGAGCCGCTGCTGGGAAACCTCGATGCCTAAGTTAATCGCCAACGCCGTATTGTTTCAGCTCGGCTGGTTCGCCTGCGTGTTCGGCGGCGACGGCCCGTGGCTGCTGACGGTACCGGCGATAGTGGCGGTACACCTGTGGTGGATCAGCAGTTGGCAGGCCGAAGGCAAGCTGCTGATCAGCGTATTTCTCGCCGGCAGCGCCCTGGACAGTTTTCTGCTCAACCTCGGGGTATTCGATTTTGGCGAGCCGCGCCAACTGATTCCCCTGTGGCTGGCGTGCCTGTGGCTGCTGCTGGCCACCACCCTCAACCATTGCCTGGCCTGGACCGCGCGCCCCTGGTGGCGCGCCAGCCTGCTCGGCGCAGTCGCCGCGCCGCTGTCGTACTACGGCGGCGCGCAAATCGCCGACGTCGGCCTGCCTTATGGCACCTGGCAAAGCCTGCTGCTGATCGGCCTGATCTGGGCCGTGGCGATGCCCGTGCTGCATGGCTTCGCCAAGCTCTACCGTGCGCAATACGAGCAAAACCTGCGTGCGCGCAAGCCGGTATAGGTGGAACGCGATATCCGCTCGTAGCCCGGATGAAATCCGGGAGCGGTTGCGCCGGCGATACATTTCCCCGGATTGCATCCGGGCTACGAAGCGAATCACCGGAGCACGTCCATGGCGTACACTGCGCCGCTATGACCGATAGCCCGAGCATTGCCCACACCCAGTTGCCCACACCCGCCGCCGTCAGTTGCAGCAACTGCGCGGCCTGCTGCTGCCAGCTGGAAGTGATGCTGATCACCGACACCGGCGTGCCGCAGCGTTATATCGACACCGACGACTGGGGCGGCGAAGTCATGCTGCGCCTGGACGACGGCTGGTGCGCGGCGTTGGACCGCGACAGCATGCGCTGCACCATCTACGAGGTGCGCCCGCTGATCTGCCGCGAATTCGAAACCGCCTCGGCCGAATGTATCGACGAGCGTAAGGGCATGGCCAGTATTTACCGCTAGCGGCCAGCCGAATCACCGTAGGGTGGGTTAGGCGCATGCCGCCAATAGCGATGACTCGACGAGATCCGTTGCGCCGTAACCCACCATCGGCGCAACGCGGCCCAGTTTCGAGGCAAGCCGCTTGGTGGGTTACGCGGCGCGCCACGCCGGTGGCGCCTGATTCCTCAGCGCTCAGCGCCGCTAACCCACCCTACGGGGGACCGTCTAACAGCAGGCCGTCTACAACCCCCGCACCATCTGCCAATCCAAGCCGAAACGCGCCAGGTATTTGCGCAGCCGATCCGCGTCGTTGGGCTGGCTTTTGCCCTGGCGCGACTGAGCGAACAACTTGCGCCCGGCATCCGACAGGCTGGCGGCCTCGCGACAGAGCGCCACCACCCCCGGCAATTGCAACTGGTCGAACAGATCCAGCGCCTGCCAGCGCTCGCCCAGCAACTGTTCAAGCTCCTGCTGGATATCGTTCTTGGCCGGCTCTTTTCTACTCCAGGCGCTTTGCAGGCGAAGGATTTCATCCTCGACCTGGGCTTCGTCGATCCGCCCGCTGTCGGCCAGGGTTGCCATCCGTGTGATGGACGCGGACAACTCGCGGAAGTTGCCGCTCCAGGCCGCCTCACGGCTGCTGGCGAAGGCCAGGTAGCGTTGCCGCGCCTGCAAATTGAAACGCACCTGGCGGCCCTGCTCGCGGGCGTAGCGCTGCAGCTCGAACTCCAGGTTCGGCTCGATATCCTCGCGGCGCCCGGCCAGACCCGGCAGCTCGAAGGTCCAGAGATTGATGCGGGCAAACAGGTCTTCGCGAAACAGCCCCTGCCGCACCCGCTCGCGCAGGTCGCGGTGGGTGCCGGCGATCAGCAGAAAGTCGCTCTCCACCTCCCTGTCGCTGCCCAGGGGAAAGAAGCGTTTCTCCTCGATGGCCTTGAGCAGCATGGCTTGCTCGTCCGGCCCCAGCTCGCCGATTTCGTCGAGAAACAGCATGCCGCCATCGGCCGAGCGCAACAGCCCTTCGCGCGCCGTCTGTGCCCCGGTAAAGGCCCCTTTGCTGTGGCCGAAGAGCGCGGACATCGCACCGTCGCCGCGCAGGGTGGCGCAGTTGACCTCGACGAAGCGCCCCTGCAACAGATGCCGCGCGCACTTGAGTTCATGGATGCGCCGGGCCAGAAACGACTTGCCCGAGCCCGTCGGCCCGACCAGCAGCATCGGCGCCCGCGACCGCACCGCGACCCGCTCGATCTGCTCGATACTGCGGTTGAACGCCGGATTGCGCGTAGCGATGCCGGATTTGAGAAAGGCCAAGGTCTCCTGCTGCTCGCGGCGAAAGCGTGTAGCGATGCCGTCATAGCGTGACAGGTCGAGGTCGATCAGGGTGCAGGTGCCGCTGTGGGTGGCCTCCTCCGCGCGCCGCCCCGGCGAGGTCTGCGCCAGGCGCGCTGGCAGGTAGCGCGCCTCGGTCAGCAAAAACCAGCAGATCTGCGCGACGTGAGTGCCGGTGGTGATATGCACCAGGTAATCCTCGCGCTCGGTATCGAAGGCGTAGCTGCTGACGAACTCGTGCAGCGCACCGTAGACCTCCTGAAAATCCCAGGGGTCGCGCAAGGTCATGGCGTGCAGGCACACCTCGGTTTCCGGCGAGACCGCAGCGATATCGTCGCGTATACGCGCGGCCAGCCCTGCGTCGCGCAGGCTGTGGATCAGTTCGAGACGGTCGATCAGCAAATCCTGCTGCTGACACAGGCCAACGCTGGGCCGCCATTTGCTCCAGCGATTGGCGCCCTTGCCGACCCGATCCAGGGTGGCGCCGACAAAGCCGATGGCGACGGTTTTCTTGGCAAGCATGTTTATACCTAAAGATAAATTGCGATACGAAAATATAGCAATTCAAGCAAGCAAATCTGTATAGGCTTTATAGCAATTTTCAAAAATAAGAATATTTACCTTATAAATTAATAACTTATAAAAGTATTCCAACACCCTGAATATTCTGGCACGCCCCTCGCAATATCCCTCTCGACCACAGCGCCAGGCAGGCCAACGGGTCGGGAGTCATATCCCGCCGGTGCAGGGATCTACCTTCGGGTTCGGATGCCCCGTATGCCGCCGCCGCAACGCTCGGTCATTGGCTCGGTAGCTCAGTTGGTAGAGCGCCCTTCCCCGGAAGAACGGTCGCAGGTTCGAATCCTGCCCAGCCATTCGATAGCTCAACTGGTAGAGCAGTCTTCTTCGGAAGACGGGTCGCGGGTTCGATTCCCGCTCGAAAAATGCCCTTTCACGGCAGCTACACCGCGGCACCGCAGTACCCGTTGGCGTGGCAGAGACGTTTCGCTGCCGCCGCCGATCCGCCCGGCCTCGTGCTCGAGCGACGGGCAGAGTCAACCTTGGGCCAAGGACAGGCCGCACGACCAGGACGGTCGCGATGCAGGCTCACCCCGTCGCCCCAACACGGACGCCCGGCGGATCGGCGAACGCCGACACCGTAAGCCGATAAGAAAAGAAAAAAAGGAATTAAACAATGAACATGCTCAAACGCTTTGTGGTGAAAAAGAACGAACGCGCGCTGCTGTACGCCGAAGGCGACTTCCAGGCCATCCTGGAGCCCGGCCTGTACCGCCGCCTCGATCCGCGCAACCGCCTGAGCGTTGAAATCTTCAGCCTGAACTGCCCGCGTTTCGAGCACCGCCTGGCCGGCTACCTGCGCAAGAACGAGCCCGCACTGATCGAGCGCCACTTCGAGCGCTTCGATACCGCCGAGCACGAGGCAGGCCTGCGCTATGAAGACGGCATGTTGGTGGAAATATTGCCGCCCGGCAGCCGTCGCCTGTACTGGAAGGGCCAGAACGAGCAGCGCCTGGAGCGTTTCGACCTGAGCCAGAAGTACCGCCTGGACGCCGCACTGGTCGCTCTGCTCACCCAACCCGGCCTGCGCAGCCAAGCCCTTCAGGGCCTGGATGCGGTGCTGCTGATCCAAGTGCCGGCGTTCCAGGTCGGCGTGCTCAAGGTCGATGGCGCGGTGATCGAGCTGTTGCCTGCCGGCCACTACGGCTTCTGGCGTTTCAATCGGCAGATCAGTGTCGAGTTGGTGGATATGCGGATTCAGGCTCTGGAAGTCAGCGGCCAGGAAATCCTCACCCGCGACAAGATCAGCCTGCGCCTGAACCTGGCGGCCAACTGGCACTACAGCGATGTCCTGCTGGCCCATTCGCGCCTGGCTAAACCCCAGGAGCACCTGTACCGCGAGCTGCAATTCGGCCTGCGTGCAGCAGTGGGCACCCGCACCCTGGATGAACTGCTGGAGAACAAGCAGGCGATCGATGAGGCGGTTAGCAACCATCTCGCCGCCAAACTGCCGGGCTGCGGCCTGGAGGTGAGCAGCCTGGGCGTGCGCGACATCATCTTGCCTGGCGAGATGAAAGCCCTGCTGGCCCAGGTGGTCGCAGCGGAGAAATCCGCCCAGGCCAACGTGATCCGCCGCCGCGAGGAAACTTCGGCGACGCGCTCGCTGCTCAATACCGCCAAGGTGATGGAAGACAACCCGACGGCATTGCGCCTGAAGGAGCTGGAAACCCTGGAACGGGTGGCCGAGCGCATCGACCGGATTTCCGTGTTCGGCGGTTTGGATCAGGTGCTGAATGGCCTGGTAACCCTGGCGCCGCGCTGAACCAGCCGCCTGCACTGAGTGCAGGCGGCCTGAATAAACATGCAAGGATAGGCAGCATCATGAAAAGCGGAAAACAACGCCGCAGGGAAATCAAAACGGCTCGCCTGTTGCGGGCTACCAAGGCGCAGCGAGCACTGGATCAGTACCTGCCGCTGGGCTTCAGGCCGACCGAGGCGATCACGGTCAACCCAAAGCTGCTGGCGTCGTACAACAGCTACGGCGAGCCACTATTTCTCGCCCGCGGCTGGTATCAAGATCAGCCGTTTCGCTGCGTCGATTGCGGTAAAGACGAAGTCTGGACCGCCGCACAGCAACAATGGTGGTACGAGGTGGTACAAGGCTCGGTATACGCCCACGCAGTGCGCTGCCGCCCGTGCCGCCTGATCCGCCGCCTGGCTGGTCGCACTCAGCCAACCATTTAGATGCGCACGGCTCCGTGGCCGGCGCTTATCGAATACAGAGACAAGACCATGAAAGACACAAGTTACCAACTGCTGGAAGTCGCCAACGGCAAGCCGATCAAACTCTGGACCCAGGGCGTGCCGGTCGAGACCGATGCCAAGCAACAGCTGATCAACACCGCCAAGCTGCCGTTTATCTTCAAACACTTGGCGGTGATGCCAGACGTGCACCTGGGTAAGGGTTCGACCATTGGCAGCGTGATCCCCACCCTGGGCGCGGTGATTCCCGCCGCGGTCGGCGTGGATATCGGTTGCGGGATGATGGCCGCGCGCACCTCGCTGACCGCCAGCGACCTGCCGGACAACCTCAGCGGGCTGCGCGACGCCATCGAACGCGCCGTGCCCCATGGTCGTACCAGCACCCGCGGCGGGCGCGATAAAGGCGCCTGGGAAAACGTGCCCACCGCCACCGACCAGGCCTGGGCGAACCTGGCCGGGCGTTTCAAGCTGATCACCGATAAACAACCGCGTCTGGAGAAGACCAACAACCGTAAACACCTGGGAACCCTGGGAACCGGTAACCACTTTATCGAGGTCTGCCTGGACGAGGCGCAGCGCGTCTGGTTCATGCTGCACAGCGGTTCGCGCGGCGTGGGTAACGCCATCGGCAGCCTGTATATCGAACTGGCCAAGGCTGATATGCGCCAGCACATTGCCAACCTACCGGATAAGGACCTGGCCTACTTCGAAGAAGGCAGCCAGCACTATCAGGATTACGTGGAGGCCGTGGGCTGGGCCCAGGACTTCGCCCGGCAGAACCGCGAACTGATGATGCAGGCGGTGATAGCCGCGGCGCGCCAGGTGATCGGCAAGCCGTTCGAGGCCAACCTGCAGGCGGTCAACTGCCACCACAACTATGTGCAGAAGGAACGCCACTTCGGCGAAGACGTGCTGATCACCCGCAAGGGCGCGGTCTCTGCGCAAAAGGGCGAACTGGGCATCATCCCCGGCTCCATGGGCGCGAAAAGCTTTATCGTCCGCGGCCTGGGTAACGAGGAGGCGTTCAGCTCCTGCAGCCACGGCGCCGGCCGGGTAATGAGCCGCACCCAGGCGAAAAAGCAGTTCAGCCTGGACGACCAGATCCGCGCCACCGCCCATGTGGAATGCCGCAAGGACCTCGACGTGATCGACGAGATCCCCATGGCCTACAAGGACATCGAAAAAGTCATGCACGCCCAGCGCGAGCTGGTGGAAGTGGTCCACACCCTGCGTCAGGTGGTGTGTGTTAAAGGATAGAAGGACAGGAAAATGAAACACCTAACGCAATGGCTGGAGCGCCTGCGCCATCGGCATCAACACCCACTGAGCAGCACGAACTATTGGCAACAGGATGCGCTGAATGTACTTGCAGATTGCGACGAGCAAAGCGATTGGTCGCAACTCAGCCGCAACAGCAATGGCTTTGTACGCGAGGTTGCCGTGCGCGTGCTGTGCGATACACCGAGCCCGCAGGCTCTGCTCGCACTGGTCGAGCGGCTCAACGACTGGGTGCCGCAAATACGGCAATTGGCCGAACGTGGTATGCAGCACTACCTGCATCCCAATCAGGCTGACGCACTGCTTTACGCCTTGGAGCCTTTGCTGGCATTAGCCGGCAAGGGCCGCTGTAACCCTGAGGCGATCCTGCAGCAAATGGCCGAAGCGCTGGCTCGCCCAGAATTGCACGCCGCACTTACAGAGGCACTAAACGGTCGCCGGGGCAAAGGCGCACGCTTTCTTTTCGAGCTGCTGCTGAAGAGCGAAGCAGATGCGTTGCCGACCCTGCAATTAGCCATGAAGCACGCCGACACAAGCGTGCGACGTATGGCATTGACCGCCAGCAAACACCTCCCCCTGACAGACGCCAGAGCGCTTTTGCAGCAAGGTTTGGCAAGTTCAAGTGCGCAGATAAGGGTAACCGCGCTGCGCGAATGGCTGACGCGCGACGAGCAATTGCCGCAGATCCAGAACTTGCTGCGCCTGGGCTTGCTCGACCCCGCTCCAGCGGTTCGCTGCCTGGCGTGCTGGGCGGCGCCTCGCTACCAGGTAAACAGTAGAGAGGTGCTGATGCTTGGACTGACCGAGCAACCGACAGACAAGAACGGTTGGCTCGGGCTTATCGGGCTGGCCAAGGAGCTGGCCGAACCGAGGGCACTGCCGATCCTGCAAGCCGCCTTGTCACACTTGGCGCCAGTGGTCCGTAGCAAAGCATTGGAAGCCATCGCGGCGGTAGCGTCTGACGATGTGTTGGCGACCCTGTTAAACGCTCTGGATGACCCATCCACCCAAGTCGTGCGCGCAACCAGCCGACTATTGAAACGCCAGTCCATATGCACGAACGACGAGCAACTCTCAGTAGCCTTAACCAGTTCGCTAAGTAAGGGGAAGAGTCACAAGCTTGCTACCTTGGCCGCCCTGACACCGCTATGGAGCCATCTGCAACACTTGCTGCAGGCGCTGGAAATAGCGGAAGACGAGATGCAGAGAGAAATACTGCAGACGGCACTGATTACATGGCAAAAACGGCGGCGGCGAGCCTATGCATTACAGCCAACGCCTGAGCAGCACGCTCTGTTGAGCACCCAGTTGTTGACGCTAATGACAGTAGGAAAGCTTGAGCACTGCGACCCTCAACACTGGATAAATTGAAGACTGGCAACAAGGAACAACACAGATGGACCTGCATCAACACCGCCACCCGCTCTCGGCAGCAATGCGCGAGTGGGTGTTGCGCGAGCTGAAAGAAATAGAAGCGCAACATGAGGTCACCGTGCTTTATGCCTGCGAGTCGGGCAGCCGCGCCTGGGGTTTCGCCTCGCCGGACAGCGACTATGACGTGCGCTTCGTCTATGTACCGCGCCAGCCCTGGTACCTGCGCGTGGACGCGCCGCGCGATGTGATCGAGCGACCGCTGAGCGATGAGCTGGATATAGGCGGCTGGGAGCTGCGCAAGACCCTGCAACTGCTGCGCAAATCCAACCCCACGCTATTGGAGTGGCTGGACTCGCCGCTGGTATACCGCAGCGAACCAGGTGTCGCCGAGCAATTGCGCGATCTGGCCGAGCAGTTCTACTGCCCGACCGCGGCGCGGCATCACTACCTGTCGATGGCCAGAAAAAACTTTCGCGGCTATCTGCAGGACGAACAGGTGCGTTTCAAAAAGTACCTCTATGTGCTGCGCCCGTTGCTGGCGGTGCGCTGGATCGACCAAGGCCTGGGCCGACCGCCCATGACTTTCGCCGCGCTGCTCGACGCCACAGTGCGCGACCCCGCCCTGCTGGCGGAAATCGATGCACTGCTGACGCTCAAGCGCCAGGTGGTGGAATCGGCCTATGGTCCGCGCCGTGAAGCGATACACGCCTTTATCGAGCAGGCCCTGCAGCACGCCGAAACGCAGCCGGCGCTGCCCAAGGCGGGTGGCGATACGGCCGATCTCGACCTTTATCTATGCGAGACGGTACTGCGCTATTCGTAACTATCGAAATATGGGCGCCGCGGCGCCCCATTGGTTGGATTAGGACATGCAAAAGGAATTTCTCGAACTGGACGGCGCCATCGGCGGTGGCCAGGTATTGCGCAGCGCGCTGAGCCTGTCGATGGTCAGCGGGCGGCCGTTTCGCATCGTCAATATTCGCGCCCGGCGCAGCCGGCCGGGTTTGTTGCGTCAGCACCTGACCGCGGTGCTGGCCGCGGCCGAGGTCTGTGGCGCTCAGGTCGAAGGTGCGCAGCTCGGCTCGATGGCGCTGAGTTTCAAGCCCGGCGCGATCACAGCCGGCGACTACAGCTTCAGCATCGGCACCGCCGGTAGCTGCACCCTGGTATTGCAGACGCTGCTGCCGGCCCTATTGCGCGCGCCGGATAACAGCCGCCTGCGAATCAGCGGCGGCACCCATAACCCGGCTGCGCCGCCGAGCGATTTTTTGCAGCACGCCTGGCTGCCGCTGCTGCGGCGCATGGGCGCGCAACTGGAGTTGAGCCTGCTGCGCCATGGCTTCGCGCCGGCCGGCGGCGGGCAGCTGGAGCTGCATGTACAGCCGGGCCAATTGCAACCGCTGCACCTGCAGGAACGCGGTGCGGTGCTCGACCAACAGGCACGCTGCCTGCTGGCCGGCGTGCCCGGGCATGTCGGCGCGAGGGAGTTGGAGCGACTGGGTAAACGCCTGAAATTGCCGGAACAGGCGCTGCATTTCGTCCATCTGCCGCACGACCATGGGCCCGGTAATGCGCTGCTGCTGGAGGTGCGTTGCGAGCAACTGACTGAAGTCTTCGCCGCCTTCGGCCAGCCGCGGCTGCGCGCCGAGAATGTTGCCGATCAGGTGGCGAAGCAGGCCCGCGACTGGCTCGGCGGCGAGACCGCGGTGGCCGAGCATCTGGCCGATCAGCTGTTGCTGCCCATGGCCTTGGCCGGCGGCGGCAGCTTCACCACGCCGCGGCGCACCGCGCACCTGGACAGCAATATCCAGGTGATCGAAGCCTTTATGCCGGTAAGCATCCACTGCGAATCTCTCGGACCGGAGCGGTTGCAGGTCAGTGTGCGAGCGTAGCCGATTGCGCGGCCCACATAGGCGTCAGCGCAATCAGAACAGGCGCCAGCGTAATCCGGGCAAGATCTTGGACTTGGCGGGTTGCACCCGCCCTACGAGAGGGAGAAACGCGAGACCGCTGCAAGCCGCTAGAGCAGCCCCGGATTGCGCCAAGGCATATTCGGGCTACAGGAACGCACGCCAGAACCTAGCCCGGACGATACGACAGGCAGAAAAAAACCGGATCGAGATCCGGTTTTTTATCGAAGCAGCAGCGCCTAGAAACTCATGCGGTAATGCAGGGTGTAGGTCTCGCTGCCATCGTTGGGTTGCTTAAGACCGGCATTGGAATAGTGGATGGCGCGCAAGCCGATTTCCTGTCCGGCGAAACGCACGCCGAAGCCGATGCGATCCTCGAACTGGAAGGACGAGCCCAGGTCGTTGTCTTCCAATCTGGTATCGGCAAATGCCGCCACACCGATACCTGCCTCTATATAGGGTTTAACGTTTTCACCGGCGAATTCGTAAACGAATACCGGCGCGAATGACAGACTGTGGTTGCTCGAGGTTTCGTCGCCGTCCCAGAAGGTATAGCCGGCGTCCCAGTAGCCCGTCAGGCGACCGACGTCGCTTTGCCACCAGCTACGCTCGAAATCGAATTGCGCGCCCAGGCGATAGACCATGGTGGACTCGCCTGATTGACCAACAGCAACGGTCAGGTCGGCGGCTTGCGCAGCACCGACTGCCGTCATGGAAAGGGCCGCAGCGGCAGCCAAATACATCAGTTTGTTCATCGGATTATCCTTCTCTGACGAGACAATCGTATTGATTCTTTTGCAGTATGGTCGACGCTTGATAAAGCGACATGACGCAAATCAGCATTGGTTTGAGTACTGTCAGAACGACTCTATAACTGACCGATCACCCAACAAAAGGGTCAATACTTTTCCCATCTGCGCAGAATCGCCGCTCGACCAGTAGTGCGCGGGCCGCGCTGGACCGACTGCCAAAAGGCCGCGCTCGTCGAGCAACCGCTGCAGTTGGCGCGCCACAGCAGCGCCGGTGTCGATCAGGCTGACCGAGGGCGGCACCAGGGTTTGCAACAAGGGTTTGATAAAGGGGTAATGGGTGCACCCGAGAATCAAGGTGTCGCAGCCCTGCGCCAGCAAAGGTGCGACAAAACCCTGGAGCAGCGCGCGGGTCTGTGCGCTATCCAAGTCGCCGGCCTCGATACGCTCGACCAGCCCCGGGCAAGGCTGGGTGATGACCCGGACATCGCTGGCGAAGCGGTCGAGCAGCGCGGCGAACTTGGCGCTTTTCAGGGTGCCGGTGGTGGCCAGCACGCCGACCACACCGCTACGGGTCGCCGCCGCTGCCGGCTTGACCGCGGGCTCCATGCCCACCACCGGTAGCTGCGGATACAGCTCACGTAGCTCGGCCACACCCGCGACTGTGGCGGTATTGCAGGCCAGCACCAGGGCTTTGGCGCCCCGTTCGAGCAGGAAGGCGGCGATCAGTCGGCAGCGCTCGCGAATAAACTCAGGGCTTTTTTCGCCGTAGGGCACATGGCCGCTGTCGGCCACGTAGAGCAGCGATTCGTTGGGCAGCAGCGTGCGGATTTCGTGCAGCACCGACAGGCCGCCGACCCCGGAATCGAAGACGCCGATTGGCGCGTTAGTGGTCATGGCCACCGCACACGCTGCAGGCCGGGTCGCGCTTGACCCGCAATTCGCGGAATCGGCTGCCCAAGGCATCGATCAGCAGCAGCCGGCCCACCAGCGGCTCGCCGAATTGCGCCAACAACTTCAGCGCTTCCAAGGCTTGCAGACTGCCGACCAGGCCCACCAGCGGCCCGACCACACCGGCCTCGCTGCAGGTCAGTTCGGCTTCGCTGCCGTGGCCGTATAAACAGTGATAGCAGGGGCTGTCGGCGCGGCGCGGGTCGAACACCGACAACTGCCCTTCCAGGCGGATCGCCGCGCCGCTGACCAGCGGCACCTTGGTCGCCACGCAGGCGGCGTTGACCGCGGTACGGGTGGTGAAATTGTCCGAACAGTCGAGCACTAGGTCGACCGCCGCCACGGCCGCGGCCAAAGAATCGCTGTCCAGCCCCTGAGCATGGCTATGCAGGCGGATCTGCGGGTTGATCGCCAGCAAGCGCTGCGCGGCCGAGTCGACCTTGCTCAGGCCGATGCTACGGGTGTCGTGGGCGATCTGCCGCTGCAGGTTGCTCAGGTCAACGCTATCGAAATCCGCCAGGTGCAATTCGCCCACGCCAGCAGCCGCCAGGTAGAGCGCAACCGGCGAGCCCAAACCGCCCAGGCCGACGATCAGCACGCGGCTGTTTTTCAGGCGCAACTGGCCGTCGATATCGATCTGTTGCAGGAGGATCTGCCGGCTGTAGCGCAGCAGCTCCTCGTCGTCCAGCATGTCTTGCGGGTTCATGGCATCACTCATTGTCGAAGCGCCCAAGACTGATGCGCTCATGGCCGCCCAGGTCACGCCGGCTTTCCACCACGGTGAAGCCGCGCGCGTGCAGCAACTCGCGCACCGCCGCGGCCTGATCGAAACCGTGCTCCAGCAGTAGCCAGCCGCCCGCTTCGAGATAATCCGGCGCCTGTTCGACGATCAGACGAATATCATCCAAACCGTCCTCACCCGCCACCAGCGCGCTGCTCGGTTCGAAGCGCACATCGCCTCGATCCAAATGATGATCGGCGGCGGCGATATAAGGCGGGTTGCTGACGATCAGCCGGTAGCGCTGGCCGACCAGGGCGCCGAACCAATGACTCTCGGTAAAGGCCGCATTGCTCAGCTTGAGCCGTGCGCGATTGCGCTCGGCCAAGGCCACTGCCTCGGCCACTCGATCCACCCCGGTCACCCGCCATGCCGGGCGCTCGCTGGCCAAGGCCAGGGCGATGGCACCGGTACCGGTGCCCAGGTCGAGTATCGCGGCGGGCGTTGCAGGTAGCAGGGCCAGCGTGGTTTCCACCAACAATTCGGTGTCCGGGCGTGGAATCAGGGTATGCGGCGCCACCTCCAGCTCAAGGCTCCAGAAGCCCTGCTGACCCAGGATATAGGCCACCGGCTCGCCGGCCCGGCGCCGTTCCAGGTCGGCAGCGAAACGCGACTGCTGCGCCGCTTCGACTTCGCGCTCCGACCAGGTGCGCAGGTAGCTGCGCGACTTGCCCAGGGCCTGGGCCAACAGCAACTCGGCGTCCAACCGCGGGGTGGGCGAGTCGGGTAGGTCGGCGGTGTTAAGCAGGGATTCGATGGTAGCCATCACATGTGTTTCCGTAGCCCGGATGCAATCCGGGGAATTCTGCAGTCGCCCCGCCTATTTCCCGGATTTCATCCGGGCTACGAAAAGCCGGGCTACGAGAGCGCGAATCAATCGCCCAACGCCGCCAACTGGTCGGCCTGGTATTCGACCAGCAGCGGTTCGATCACCGCATCGACGCCGCCGGCCATCACTTCATTGAGCGAATACAGAGTCAGGTTGATGCGGTGATCGGTGACCCGGCCCTGGGGAAAGTTGTAGGTGCGAATGCGCTCGGAGCGGTCGCCGGAACCGACCAGCAATTTGCGCGAATCGGAAATTTCCTTGTGCGCGGCAGCTTCCTGCTGGTCCTTCAACTTGGCCGCCAGCCAGGCCATGGCCTTGGCGCGGTTCTTGTGCTGCGAGCGCTCTTCCTGGCATTCGACCACGGTGCCGGTGGGAATGTGGGTGATGCGGATCGCCGAATCGGTGGTATTGACGTGCTGACCACCGGCGCCGGAGCTGCGGTAGGTATCCACGCGCAGATCCGCCGGATTGATGTCGATGGCCATCTGTTCGTCCGGCTCGGGCAATACCGCCACGGTGCACGCCGAGGTGTGGATGCGGCCCTGGGATTCGGTTTCTGGCACGCGCTGCACGCGGTGCGCACCGGACTCGAACTTGAGCTTGCCGTAAACGTTGTCACCCTCGACCCGGGCGATCACTTCCTTATAGCCGCCGTGCTCGCCTTCGCTGGCCGAAAGCACCTCGACGCGCCAGCCGCGGCGCTCGGCATAACGCGAGTACATGCGGAACAGATCGCCGGAGAAGATCGCCGCCTCGTCGCCGCCGGTGCCGGCACGCACTTCGAGGAACACGTTGCGTCCGTCATTGGGGTCCTTCGGCAACAGCATGCGTTGCAGGTTGTCTTCGAGCTCGGCCAGTTTCTGCTTGGCCTCGGCGACTTCCTCCTCGGCCATTTCGCGCATGTCCGGGTCGCTGTCCTTGAGCAGCGCCTGGGCGCCTTCGAGGTCGGCCTGCACCTTGCGGAAGGCGCGGAATGCCTGGTTTACCGGCTCGATTTCCGCATATTCCTTGGAATAGGCGCGAAACTGCGTCTGGTTACCGATCACTTCGGCATCGCCCAACAGTGCGGTGAGTTCTTCGAAACGATCCTGCAGCAGATCGAGTTTAGTGAGCAGCGACGCTTTCATTACAGACCTTTATTTATTGACCGAACTGCCATGGGTAGAAGCAGGCGGCGCGCCCTCGTCGAGGGCAAAGAGTTCCTGGGCCACACCGAGCGCATCGATACGGCCATCGGCAGAGAATTTTTTCAGTTGCACGCTGGGCGCGTGCAGCAGCTTGTTGGTCAGGCCACGTGCCAGTTGCGCCAGCGCTTCCTCGCCCGAGCTGCCGTTGCTGAGCAGGCGCAGGGCCTTGGCCAGCTCTTCGTCACGCAAGCGCTCGGCCTGTTGGCGATAGGCCCGGAGCACGTCGACGGCGGCCAGTTCGCGCAGACGCGCCATGAAGTCTTCGGCGCCGACCGCGACCAGTTCTTCGGCGGCCTGGGCCGCTCCCTGGCGGCTCTTGATGTTTTCCGCGATAACCTCGTGCAGGTCGTCGACGGTGTACAGATAAACGTCGTCCAGCTCGCTGACTTCAGGCTCGATGTCGCGCGGCACGGCGATGTCGACCATAAAGATCGGCTTGTGCTTGCGCTTCTTCAGCGCCCGCTCGACCGCACCCTTGCCGAGAATCGGCAACTGGCTGGCGGTGGAGCTGATGACGATATCGCTGTTGATCAATTCGTCGGGAATTTCCGAGAGCAGCACCGCATGGGCACCGAACTGCTCGGCCAGGTTGCTGGCCCGTTCCAGGGTACGGTTGGCCACGACGATGCGCTTGATGCCCTGATCGTGCAGATGGCGCGCCACCAGGCTGATGGTCTCGCCCGCGCCGATCAGCAGCGCCTGGCTGCGGTGCAGGTTGCTGAAAATCTGCTTGGCCAGGCTCACGGCGGCAAAGGCCACCGAGACCGGGTTCTCGCCGATCGCGGTATCGGTGCGCACGGTTTTCGCGGTGCCGAAAGTCGCCTGGAACAGCCGCCCGAGCAACGGCCCCAGGGTGCCGGCCTCGCGGGCAACGGCGTAGGCGGATTTCATCTGACCGAGGATCTGCGGCTCGCCCAGCACCATCGAATCCAGGCCCGAGGCTACGCGCATCATATGGCGCACGGCGGCATCGTCTTCATGGATATAGGCACAGGCGCGCAGCTCGTCGAGGCTCAGGCCGTGGTAATCGGCCAGCCAGGCAAGCACCGCGTCGGCGGTCAGGCTGTCCTGCTCCAGATACAGCTCGCTGCGGTTACAGGTCGAGAGAATCGCCGCTTCGCGGGTACTGGTGCGCAGGCATAGCTGCTGCAACGCCTCAACCAACTGCTCGGGGGTAAATGCCACGCGCTCGCGGACATCCACCGAAGCGGTTTTATGATTGATACCAAGGGCGAGAAAGGCCATGCGCTTCGCTGAACTGATGGAGGCGCGCAATTGTCCTACTTCGCCAAGGGGAGAACAACCACCGCCGACTATTGCCCCAAATGGTTGCCTCGTGAATGAGCGCCCTGGCACCGATCCGATACCGCCATAGCCGCCATGCGCCTATTGCCAGCCGGTCTAACGATGAAATTTACTGTAATGCGCTATCGCGCCATGCCCCATGGGCTTGCCCAACGGCTTGTGTCATGATGACCCGACCGCAAGTTGGCCACATATCTCCCTATGAATAGATCCTTTGCGTTGCTGACTGCCGCTGTTTTCCTGGGTGGCTGTCAAACCTTTGCCCCCGCCCCCGAGGACGGTACACCACCGGTCGAAGAGCCTTCCGCAGTCGCGCAGACCGCGGAGCCGGTGACCTATGGTTCGTTCAGCAAGGAAACCCTGCTGTCGCTGCTGACCGCCGAACTGGCGGGCCAGCGCAACCGCTTCGATATCGCCCTGGACAATTATGTGGCGCAAGCCGAAGCGACGCAGGACGCCGGCGTGGCCGAGCGTGGTTTTCGCATCGCCGAATACCTGGGCGCCGAACAAGCCGCCCTGAGCACCGCGTTGCTCTGGGCGAAGAACGCCCCCGAGCAGATCGACGCGCAACGCGCCGCCGCCGTGCAACTGGCCCGCGCCGGGCGCTACGACGAATCCATGAGCTATATGGAGAAGGTCCTGCAACGCCAGGGCAATACCCATTTCGACTTCCTCGCCTTGTCCGCCGCAGAATCCGATCCCGACACCCGCAACGGCCTGCTGCAAAGCTTCGACCGGTTGCTCGGCAAGCACCCGGACAACGGCCAGCTGCTGTTCGGCAAAGCTCTGCTGCTGCAACAGGACGGTCGCCCGGAGGAAGCCCTGGACCTGCTGGAGCAACACCCCAAACAAAACGACGTAGCGCCTTTGCTGTTGCAAGCCCGCCTGCTGCAAAGCCTGGAGCGCGGCGCCGAAGCCATACCGCTGCTGGAAAAAGGCCTGCGCCAGCATCCAGACGACAAACGCGTACGCCTGACCTATGCGCGCACCCTGGTCGAACAGGAACGCCTGGAAGACGCGCAAAAAGAATTCGTCACCCTGGTACAGCAATACCCCGAAGACAACGATCTGCGCTTGTCCCTGGCACTGGTGAGCCTGGAGGCCGGCGCCTGGCGCGAAGCCATCGTCTACCTGGAAGAGTTGATCGAGCGCGATAGCCACGTCGATGCCGCCCACTACAACCTGGCGCGCGCCTATGAGGAATTACAGGAGCTCGATAGCGCCGTGATGGAATACGGTCTGGTCGGCCCCGGCAACGACTACCTGCCCGCGCAGGCACGCATGGCCGAACTGTTGTTCGACAACCAGCGTGACGAAGAGGCCGCCGAGCGCCTGGCCAAAGCGCGCCAGCTGCAACCCGACTATGCCATTCAGCTCTATCTGATCGAGTCCGAAGCACTGGCCAAACAGCAACGCCACGACGCTGCCTGGCAGCTCATCGAGCAGGCCCTGGAGCAGTTCCCCGAAGACCTCAATCTGCTTTATACCCGCGCCATGCTCGCGGAAAAGCGCGACGACCTCGCGCAACTGGAACGCGACCTGCGTTTTATCATCGAGCGCGAGCCGGATAACAGCATGGCCCTGAACGCCCTCGGCTACACCCTGGCGGACCGCACCCAGCGCTACGCCGAAGCCAAGGAGCTGATCGAACAGGCGCTGCGACTCAACCCGGACGACCCGGCCATCATCGACAGCCTGGGCTGGGTCAATTACCGCATGGGCAACCTCGACGAGGCCGAACAGTTGCTGCGCCGCGCACTCGAACTGTACCCGGATGCGGAAGTCGCCGCCCACCTCGGCGAAGTGCTGTGGGCACAAGGCAAACAACGCGAAGCCCGCAAAGTCTGGGCGCATGCGCTTAAACAACAACCCGACAACGCCATAGTGCGCAGCACCCTGCTGCGCCTGACCGGCTCAGAGACGCTTTAATGCTTGTAGCCCCGCAATACCTGCGCCACCTCATTGCAATCAGCCTTATCGCCCTACTCGCCGGCTGCGCCGGGCTAAGCCCCCGCGAAGCCCTCGAGGGCCAGGGCGACCCGGCCCGCTGGCAAGCGCATAAACAGCAGATCGCCACCCTGGATGCCTGGCAGATCAGCGGCAAGGTCGGCATCCGCGCACCGAAAGACTCCGGCAGCGGCACCCTGTTCTGGTTGCAGCGTCAGGATTATTACGACATCCGCCTGTCCGGCCCGCTTGGCCGCGGCGCCGCGCGCCTGACCGGCCGCCCGGGTGAAATCCTCCTGGAAGTCGCCAACCAGGGCCGCTACCAGGCCGAATCGCCGGAACAACTGCTGCAACAGCAACTGGGCCTGAATCTGCCGGTCTCGCACCTACTCTGGTGGATTCGCGGCCTGCCCGCGCCGGACAGTAAAAGCCGTGTGACCTTGGACAGCGACAGCCACCTGGCGCGGCTGAGCCAGGACGGCTGGCAAGTGGAATACCTGCGCTATGCCGAGCAGGACGGCTATTGGCTGCCCGAGCGCCTGAAATTGCAGGGCCACGATCTGCAAGTGACCCTGGTGATTAAGGACTGGCAACCGCGCCAGCTTGGCCAATGACCCCTCCGGCAATTCCCGCCGTCGCCGAATTGGTGCTGCCGGCGCCGGCCAAGCTCAACCTGATGCTGCATATCCTCGGCCGCCGCGCCGATGGCTATCACCAATTGCAGACGTTGTTTCAGTTCCTCGATTTCGGCGACGAACTCGGCTTCGCCCTGCGCGACGACGGCGAAATCCGCCTGCACACCGCCATCGACGGCGTGCCCCACGACAACAACCTGATCGTGCGCGCCGCGCGCCAACTGCAACAGCAGGCCGGCTGCGCCCTGGGCGCCGATATCTGGCTGGATAAACGCTTGCCCATGGGCGGCGGCATCGGCGGCGGCAGTTCGGACGCGGCCACCACCCTGCTCGGCCTCGACCGGCTGTGGCAGCTGAACTGGGACGAAGACCGCCTCGCCGCTCTAGGACTGAGCCTGGGCGCCGACGTGCCGGTGTTCGTGCGCGGCCGCGCGGCCTTCGCCGAAGGCGTGGGCGAGCAGCTCACCCCGCTGCAGTTGCCGGAGCCCTGGTTTCTCGTGGCTGTGCCGCAAGTACTTGTCAGCACAGCGGAAGTTTTCGCCGACCCCGAGTTGACACGGGATACGCCGCCCATTAAAGTTCGCAGCCTTCTTGAGGGGGGTGGTCGTAACGACTGCCAGCCGGTTGTCGAAAAGCGTTACCCAGAAGTTCGTAACGCGCTGATCTTATTGAATAAATATGTATCGGCAAGATTAACTGGCACTGGAGCTTGCGTATTTGGGAGCTTCCCAAATCGGGACGATGCTGATAAAGTCGCCCGCCAACTTCCAGCCACTCTGCCGAGTTTTGTTGCCCAAGGTCGTAACGTTTCGATGTTGCACCGTAAGCTAGCAGTACTGGCGAAGAAGTGAATGCATAGCATCGGTTAGTACGATACAGGGGCGTCGCCAAGCGGTAAGGCAGCAGGTTTTGATCCTGCCATGCGTTGGTTCGAATCCAGCCGCCCCTGCCATAACTGCCCTCGGGCAGCGTACGACTGACAAGCGGCATCGGGTTTCACAGGATACAGGGGCGTCGCCAAGCGGTAAGGCAGCAGGTTTTGATCCTGCCATGCGTTGGTTCGAATCCAGCCGCCCCTGCCATTTTCTATACTCATCCAGGTATACCCTCAGCCGGCAGGTACTGCGCGTGTCCAAGATGATGGTCTTTACGGGGAACGCTAACCCCGATCTGGCGCGACGTATCGTACGTCAGCTGCACATCCCCCTCGGCGATGCCTCTGTCGGTAAGTTCTCCGACGGCGAAATCATGATTGAAATCAACGAAAACGTCCGCGGTAAAGACGTCTTCCTGATTCAGCCGACGTGCGCGCCAACCAATGACAACCTGATGGAACTGGTGGTGATGGCCGACGCCTTCCGCCGCTCCTCAGCGACTCGAATCACTGCTGTTATCCCCTACTTCGGCTATGCTCGCCAGGATCGCCGTCCGCGTTCCGCCCGCGTGGCAATCAGCGCCAAAGTGGTGGCCGACATGCTGACCGTAGTAGGCATCGACCGGGTTCTCACCGTCGACCTGCACGCGGATCAGATTCAAGGTTTCTTCGACATCCCAGTGGATAACATCTACGGCTCCCCCGTTTTGGTGGACGATATCGAAGATCAACGTTTCGACAATTTGATGATCGTCTCCCCGGACATCGGTGGCGTGGTGCGTGCGCGTGCCGTGGCCAAATCCCTGGGTGTGGACCTGGCGATCATCGACAAGCGTCGCGAGAAAGCCAACCAGTCCGAAGTGATGCATATCATCGGTGATGTGGAAGGCCGTACCTGCATCCTGGTCGACGACATGGTGGATACCGCCGGCACCCTGTGCCATGCGGCCAAAGCGCTGAAAGAACACGGCGCCGCCAAGGTCTTCGCCTACTGCACCCACCCGGTGCTGTCGGGTCGCGCGATCGAGAACATCGAAAATTCCATGCTCGACGAGCTGGTGGTGACCAACACCATCCCGCTGTCCGCCGCTGCGCAATCCTGTTCGCGTATTCGCCAACTGGATATCGCTCCGGTAGTCGCTGAAGCGGTGCGCCGCATCAGCAACGAAGAATCGATCAGTGCGATGTTCCGTTAAGCGGACAACGCACTGAACGCAACTGCCCGGCCCTTTATAGCCGGGCCTATTACCCAACCGTCCGGTCGCTGGTCGCAAGCGTGAAGGACGGTTTGGTTATTTTGGAGAAGTGAAATGACTGTTGAATTTGCCCTGAATGCCGAAGTGCGTTCCGACCTGGGGAAAGGTGCGAGCCGCCGCCTGCGTCGTAACGTCGCCATGGTTCCTGCCGTGATCTACGGTGGCGAGAAAGCCCCGCAATCGATCAGCCTGCTGGCCAAAGATTTCGCCAAGCTGCTGGAAAACGAAGCGGCTTTCAGCCACGTTCTGACCCTGAACGTAGCCGGTAGCAACGAAAGCGTTCTGATCAAGGCGCTGCAGCGCCACCCGGCCAAAGGCTACGTCCTGCACGCCGACTTCATCCGCGTCGTTGCCGGCCAGAAGCTGAGCGCTCACGTTCCCCTGCACTTCATCAACCAGGAAACTTCGGTTGGCGTGAAGCAGCAAGGCGGCGAAGTGTCCCACACCCTGGCCGAAGTCGAAGTTTCCTGCCTGCCGAAAGACCTGCCGGAATTCATCGAAGTCGACATGGCTAAAGTCGAGCTGGGCCAGATCGTTCACCTGGCTGACCTCAAGCTGCCGAAAGGCGTCGAGCTGGTTGCACTGGCTCACGGCAACGACCTGGCAGTGGCCAACATCCACGCCTCGCGCGTTGCTAAAGACGTAGAAGGCGAAGGCGCTGCCGAGTAATACTCGCACCGCCGGAAAACAGCCCAGGCGCATCGCGCGACTGGGCTTTTCCACAAAAGGGCTCCTGTCATGACTGCCGTACAACTGATCGTTGGCCTGGGTAACCCCGGCCCCGAATACGACCAGACCCGGCATAATGCGGGGGCTCTTTTCGTTGAGCGCCTGGCTGATAGCCAGCGCATCAACCTGAGTCTCGACAAAAAGTATTTCGGCCTGGTAGGCAAATTCAGCCACCAGGGACGCGATGTTCGCCTATTGATCCCCACCACCTTCATGAACCGCAGCGGCCAGTCCGTCGCGGCATTGGCGAATTTCTTCCGCATCCCGGCGGACGCCATTCTGGTGGCCCACGACGAACTCGATATGCCGCCAGGCGTCGCCAAACTCAAACAGGGTGGCGGGCACGGCGGGCATAACGGGCTGCGCGACATCATCGCCCAGCTCGGCAATCAGAATAATTTTTACCGCCTGCGGCTTGGCATCGGCCATCCCGGGCACAGCAGCATGGTGTCCAACTTCGTCCTCGGCCGCGCCCCACGTGGCGAGCAGGAACTGCTGGATACCAGCATCGACTTCGCCCTCGGCGTACTGCCGGAAATCCTCGCCGGGGATTGGAGCAAAGCGATGCACAAGCTGCACAGCCAGAAAGCCTCCTCTTAATTCTTTACCGCCATTTCGCGCGAGGGATACACCCATGGGATTCAACTGCGGCATCGTCGGCCTGCCCAACGTCGGCAAGTCCACCCTGTTCAACGCCCTCACCAAATCCGGTATCGCCGCGGAGAACTTCCCCTTCTGCACCATCGAGCCGAACAGCGGCATCGTGCCGATGCCCGACCCACGCCTGCAGGCCCTGGCCGAGATCGTCAAACCCGAACGGGTGCTACCGACCACCATGGAGTTCGTCGATATCGCCGGTCTGGTCGAAGGCGCCTCCAAGGGTGAAGGCCTGGGCAACAAATTCCTGGCCAATATCCGCGAAACCGATGCCATCGCCCATGTGGTGCGCTGCTTCCAGGACGACAACGTGATCCACGTGGCCAACAGCGTCGATCCCAAGCGCGATATCGAGATCATCGACCTCGAACTGATCTTCGCCGACCTCGAAAGCTGCGAGAAGCAACTGCAGAAAGTCACCCGCAACGCCAAAGGCGGCGACAAGGACGCGGTCGCGCAAAAAGCCCTGCTGGAGAAGCTGATCCCACACTTCACCGAAGGCAAACCGGCACGCACCCTGCTCAAGACCCTGGGCGACGACGAGAAGCAACTGGTTCGTGGCTTCCACCTGCTGACCAGCAAGCCGGTGATGTACATCGCCAACGTCGCCGAGGACGGTTTCGAGAACAACCCGCTGCTCGACGTGGTGCAGGCCATTGCCGATGCCGAAGGTGCTCCCGTCGTGCCGGTGTGCAATAAGATCGAGGCGGAAATCGCCGAGCTGGACGATGGCGAGGAGAAGGATATGTTCCTCGAAGCCCTGGGTCTCGAAGAGCCCGGCCTCAACCGCGTGATCCGCGCCGGCTACGAGCTGCTCAATCTGCAGACCTACTTCACCGCCGGGGTGAAGGAAGTCCGCGCCTGGACCGTGAAAGTCGGCGCCACCGCCCCGCAGGCCGCTGCCGTGATCCACACCGATTTCGAAAAAGGCTTTATCCGCGCCGAAGTCATCGCCTACAACGACTTCATCCAATACAAAGGCGAAGCCGGCACCAAAGAAGCCGGCAAATGGCGCCTGGAAGGCAAGGAATATATCGTCAAGGATGGCGACGTCATGCACTTCCGTTTCAACGTCTAAGCGTTACCGGCTCCAAACAAAAGCCCCGCTTCGCGGGGCTTTTGCGTTTCTGGGGAGTAACGAAGTCGATGCGCACCGCCCCCTGGAAGCCCAAGGGCGCTTTGCCGCCTCGCGCAACCCAGGCGACTTGCGTAGCCTGGATAAGCCTTGGCGCAATCCAGGAGCTACGTCCTCACCGACCTAGAGCTTGCCCGCCTGCCACTCCGCTTCGCGATTGGCCAGGGCTTGGGCAATATCGTCGAGTTGGTCGGAGCCCAGTTCTTCCGGCAATGGGTCGAGCCCCACACTGGCGAACAATTGGCCGTAGGCATTGCGCAAGTCGGCATAGGCCAGGTCGCGGCGCAGGTTGGCTTGCAACAGGTTCAATTCGCCCTGGATCAACTCCAGCTCGCCGATGCCCTGGGCCTGGTGACGGTTGCGCAGTTGCTCGGCGATCTGTTGATCGAGGGCCGCCAATTGCTTGCTGGTGGTGAATTGACGGCTAGCCTCCTGGAAGTTGGCATTGGCCACATACAGCTGCGCCAATATGGCCATCGACATCGCCTGCCGGCGCATCGCCACCACATCTTCGCTGGCCTTGGCCACATCGATGGCGGCAGGTGCCGAAAGTACGTTGAACAGGTTCCAGGTAACCTTCACGCCATAGTCCGCCCAACTCTGGTTAACCAGGAAGGAGTTGCTGTCGTAATGCCCACCCAGGGAAAACTCCAACCCCGGTAGCATGCGCAGCATGGCTTTGCGGGTTTCCGCAGCGCCTATACGGGCCTGATAATCCTGTTCGCGCAACTCAGGACGGTTGATCAACGCTTCCTGCTCGAGTACCGCCATGTCCATCCCGAGTGTCGGCATCGGGTAATCGGCGGATGCTTCCGCCAACTCGAACTGCGTGCCCATGGGCAGGTTGATCAGCGCCGCCAATTCGGTCTTGGCCAGGGACAAGGCGCGCCGCTGTTGCTCCAGCTGACGGGTCGCCTCGATCAAGGCACGCTGGTAGCCGAGGGACTGCACTGGGTCGCCGATACGTTGCTCGCTCATCCGTAGGCTGTTCTGCCGGGCCTGATCGACCCGCGCCATCTGCTGATCGATCTGGGTCAGCAGACGGTCGGCGGCCATCGCCCGCCAATAAGCCGAACGCACATCCTGAATGATGGTGTGCAGCACTTTGCGCCGGCGCTCTTGCACGATCAGGCGCTGATCGCCTTGCTGCTGCGCGCTGACATAGCTGACACCGAAGTCGAGCACGTTCCACACCATGGTCAGGTCGGCCACCTCGCGGTCGCGGTCCTGCGAGGTCGAGGGTTCCAGGGACTGGGTGCCGGTTCGGATACTGCGACTGCTGGAGGCGCTGACGTTATTCCGCCCGGCATAGCCGGCGTCCAACGCCATGCGCGGCAGCATGTCGAGGCGGGACAAGTCTACTTGGCGTTGAGCCATGGCCTCCTCCATGACCTTCAAGCGTGCTTCAAGGTTGTACTTGACCGCGCGCGCCATCGCCTGGTGCAAGGTCAAAGGCGCGCTCAACGGCTCCTGCCCGCTGAACATAGTGGCGAGATCGCTCTGCACTCGCTGCTCGCTGGCGGCCCGTTCGATCGGCTGACTGGTCACCGCACAGCCCCCCACGGCTGCCGCAAGCATGCTGACAGCCAATACTCTGTAGTGTTTATTCATCCTTGTACCGCCCCCTAGTCGCGGCTTGTGCTCTTATTGTCGGTTCGCTCAGGCCACTGGCGCCTTATCGGCCCACTCGCCAAAGGCCTTGGCCAATTGATCTATCTGCTGCAGTTCGTTGTTTCGTAGCGTATCCAGTTGCTGCCCCAGTGTGGGAGCACCGAAGAAACCTAGCCCCTCTTCCTCGCCCTCCCCTATACCGTCGCCATCACCGCCGAAGATGTCCACGGCTCCATCCAGTGGCACCAGCGCATCGAACATCGAAGACAGCGTGCTGCTACCGAACACGCCGCCATCGCCGCCCCCGAAACCGAGGAAACCGACACCTGAGCCATCACCATATGAACTGTTGAATACCTGGGCCAGGAAACTCGGCGCCAATGCCTGGTCTTGCAGGAAGATATTGCCAAGCGGCGGTATACCCCCGCCCAAGCCCGGGACCTCGAACAATGGAGGCGGCACCAGCGGCGGCAACAGCGCTGGCGGCGGTGGCGTGGAGATCGGCGGCAAAGGCGGTGGAGGAGCGATGACCGGCGGTGGCGTCGGCGTAACGCGGAACTCCGGATCGCCACCATCCAGTGGCGCCCTGATCTGCACCCCGGCGGTGCTCGGTACGCCGGCCAACGTCAGATTGGCATCGTTGCCGAGGTTATCGCGCAGAGACCCGCCATTGGTTTGCAGCGAAGCATTGACGGCAATGCCGGTCATGTCGACCTGACCGGACTGCACGGTATAGCGGAACGTCAAGGTGTTACTGCCCGAGCCCGCCACATAGTTGGCGAAAGCCGTGCCGCCGACATCCAGACCGATAGCGATACGTGGGGTGCCGCCGCTGGTATCGACCGTCACCGCATCGTCGAAGGTCACGCTGAATTCCAATACCTGCCCGGCGATGTATACGGCGTTCGCCGGTACCGTGACCGAGGCCACGGCTGGGCCGGTGTTGTCCAGGGTATAGGCCTCGCCATTGAGGCCAGCGGCCAGGTTGTTGCCCGCCTGATCGCTGATGCCGGTTCCCGAAGCATTCAGATCGAGCCGCAGAGTGCCGTCGCCGGTGATCGAGCCGACGGTCACTTCATAAGTCTGGGCATCGATCTGCACGACCGATTGCACGACACCGGCGGCGGTGCCCGTGCCGACCAGACCGAAGTCCGCACTATCGACGCCGAAAACCGCTTCGCTGAAAGTCAGAGTGAAGCGTACCGAATCGGCGGATGTCGGCGTGGTATCGATCCGCACCAACCCGCTGGCGCTCGGCGCCGTGGTGTCGACCACGACCCCGCTGGTTGCACCGACAGCATTCAGCGTCAGATTCAGATCGTTACCGGCTGCGTCGCGAGTAGTACCGCCATTGAGGTCCAAGCTAGCGCCAATGGCGATGCCGTCGGTATCGGTATCGCCGGCCTGCACGCTGTACTGGAACACCAACGCACTGCTGCCGCTACCGGAGACATAACTGGCATAACGGGTCACGCCACCGATATCCAAAGCCAGGCGCGGGATACCGCCACTGCTGTCGACCAGGATCGCCTCGCTGGCATTGACGGTGAAACTCAGCACATCGCCGACGTTATAGGCGGCGCTTGCCGGTACGCTGACCGAGGCCACCACCGGCACCACGGCGTCCACCAGCACGGCGCTGGTGGCGCCGACACTATTGAGCGTGGTGTTGGCGTCGTTGCCCACTGCATCGCGCAGGGTGCCGCCATTCAGCGCGATGCTGCCACCGACGCTGATGCCATTGCTGTCGAGCTGGCCACTGCTAACCGTCAGACGGAAGACCAGCGCGCTACTGCCGGAACCGGACAGGTAATCGGCGAAGACCGTACCGCCGGTATCCAGGGTGACCGCGATACGCGGCGTGCCGCCTGAGCTGTCGACTGTTACCGCTTCGCTGAAATTGACGGTGAAATCGAGGTTCTGCCCCGCCACGTAGGTGCCGTTGGCCGGCACCGATACCGAGCTCACGCTCGGTGCCACACCATCGATGACCAGATCGTGCTGGCCGGCAATGGAGTCGGCACCGCCGAGGGTCGGCAGGGTGAGGATGGCGTCGTCGCTGGTGGCGCTGCGAATGGTCGCGCCGTTCAGGGCCAGGGCGCCAGTGGACTGATAATCGAGATCGGCACTGAGATCGCCGGCCTGCACCGTGTAACTGAAGGTCAGGGTATCGCTGCCGGAACCAGAGACGTAGCTGGCGGCACGGTCGGTCAAGCCGGTTTCCAGCAGCAGGCTCGGGACACCGCCCGTGGTATCGACGGTCACCACCTGGTCGAAGCTGACCGTCACGCTGATGACATCGCCCACCTTGTAGCCGCCGTCCGGGTTGGTCACGTTAACCGCGGTGACTTCCGGGTTGATGCTGTTGACGGTAATGGCGATGGTATCGGTGTCGGTCTGAGTGCCGCCGCTGCCGTTCAGCCCCAGGTCGCTGCTGGTGATCTGCAGGCTGGCCGCGCCGTTGTAGCCGGGCGTGGGCGAGAAGAGCAGACCGTTCAGGCCATTGTTGATATCGGTGATGCTGCCTTCGAAGGTCATGCTGCCGTCGTTGGCCCCGCTGCCGACGATAAAGCTCAAACCTGTGGTGCCGGACAGCGTGATCAGGCCATTGCTGGCGGTCAGCGTGACCCGCACGGTGCCGCCGCCCGCATCCACATCGCTGATGGATATCAGGTTGCTGTTGCCGCTGCTGAAGATCAGCGAAGCGTCCTGATCGACCGCCTGGGCACTGGGCACAGTATTGACCGGGGCATCGTTCACCGCCGTCACCACCAAGGTGACGGTGTCGCTATCGGTGAGGTTGCCACCGCTGCCGGTATTGCCGTTGTCGGCGATACCAACGGTTAGTACCACGTTACTGGTCGCGTTCAATGCGGTCTGGAAGCTGAGCCCACTGGCGGCGATGAAGCTGTTGATATCGGCGACACTGCCCGACAGGATCAGGCTACCGGTACCCGACCCGCTCACGCTGACCCCGGAACCGCTGGTAGCGCTCAGCGTACCCGAGGCCACCGAGAAGGTTGCGTCCACTGAACCACTGCCTGCATCCACATCGGCGAAGCTGATGCCGGTCAAGGCCGTGCTGACGTCCTCGTCGATGTTGATCGAGATCGGTGTGGTGACGACGGGCGCGTCATTGACGACGCTCACCTGCAAGGTGGTGGTATCGCTGTCGGTCTGTGCGCCACCGCTGCCGGTATTGCCGCCGTCATCGATCGCCACGGTCAGCGTCACGTCCGCCGTGGCGTTGGCCGCGGTGGTGAAGGTCAGATTACTACCGGCAATGAAGGCATTGATATTGGCCACGGTGCCGGTCAGGGTCAACGCCGAGCTGGTACCACCAACTGTCACCCCGCCGCCGCTGGTAGCCGCCAGCGCGCCCGAAGCGACAGACAGAGTGGCGGTAACGCTGCTGCCGCCGGCGTCCACGTCACTGAAGGAAATACCGGTCAAAGCACTGGCGGTGTCTTCGCTGACGCCGATGTTGGCCGGCACACTCACCACCGGCGCATCGTTGACCGCCGTGACGCTCAAGGTAACGGTGGTGGAGTCGGCTTCGGACGAGCCGGTGCCGCTAATGCCCGGGTCGGTGCCGGTGTTACCGCCATCGTCGATTTCGACCGTCAGGGTGACATCGCCGGTGGCATTGGCGGCCGTGGTGAAGCTCACGCCGCTGGCGGCGATAAAAGCGTTGATATCGGCAATCGAGCCGCTCAGGGTCAGGCTGGCGGTACCGCTACCTGCGACAGTCACACCGCCGCCGCCGCTGGTGGCGGCAAGGCTGCCCGAGCCGACTGAGAGCATAGCGGTCACAGTGCCGCTGGCGGCATCCGCATCGGCGAAGCTGATACCCGTCAGTGCGGTGGCCACATCCTCGGTGACGCTGATGGAGCCTGGTGCGGTGATGACCGGCGCATCGTTGACGCTGGTCACCGCGACTGTGGCGGCTATCGATACCGCGGTGCTGTCCACACCGCCATTGCTGGTGCCGCCGTTGTCAGTGATGCTGGTGAGCGTCACCACGCGGCTGGTGGTGTCGGGCGCTTCGCTCGCGTTGCGGTAGCCCATGCCGTCGACAACGGACTGAGCCGTCGCAGTGCTCAAGCCGCCGGCCACGCTCAGGGTGATGGTGGCGGTACTGCCGGTCACGCTGACGCTGTAATCGATGGCGTTGCCGCCCGTGGTGGTGCCGCTGGTGCCGTTGGTCAGTGCGATGTCGGTGCCGTCGACACTGAATATCTCGCTGGCGCCATCCGCCAGGTTGCTGACCGTCAGAGTCAGGCCGGTGATGGTCTGGCCCGCTTCGATGGTACCGATGCTCACGCCGCTGAACAGATCGACCGCGGTGGCGTTCTCGGTATAGGTCGGGGTGCCCCCGGTGGCCGTGAGCGTCGGCGCATCGTTCACTCCAGTGACGCTGACCGCAATATCGGCATTGCTGCTGGTGCCGCCGTCGCCATCGTTGACGGTCACACGAACCGTGCGGCTGCTGGTGCTCGGGTCGGTGACGTTGCTATTGGCGTAAGTGAGGTTGCGCACCAGCGCCTGCACGGCGGCCGGTGTGGCGTTCGCGTTCAGGGTAATCACCAGGTCGTTGCTACCGCTGCCGCCGGCGAACGTGCCGATCAATACGCCGCCGTAGCTGACGTTGCTACCCGATACACCGATCTGGCCGATGCCGCTGCCCTCGTTGCGAATCGCCAGTAGATCCTCGCCGTCCACCCGATTGGTGACGATGGCCACGGTGACGTTGCCGCCGTCGAAATCGGCGGAATCGCTGTCGGAGACGGTCGCATCACTGCCAGAGTCCAGCAGCGTCGCGCTGCCGCCCTCGGTATGGTCCACGCTGTCGCCGTTCAGGTTGCCGACCACAGGCGCGTCATTGATCGGTGCGGTCAGGGTGACGTCGTTGCCGGTACCACCGATGTAGCTGGCGGTGAGTTGGGTTGAGTTGCCGCCCGCGGCGAAGCTGCCGCCCTCCGCGATGCCGGTGAAGGTGCCGGTGACCGCATCGGCCGCGTCGTTGACGATGATGGTGTAGCTGTCGCCGTTGCCTGGCGCATAGCCGTGGGTAGCCGACAGGGTGGCGCCGCTGACATCGACCGCGCCGTTGACGATCACCTGGTCATATTGGGTACCAGCGGTGGTGCCATTGATTTCCACCGTCAGGGTACTGCCTGCGGCCATCGTCAGGTCGCCATTGATGGTCAGGGTGCCCGCACTGTTACCGGGCGAAAGGGTGCCGCCACTGTCTACCGTGACGTTACTGGAAATGCTGCCGCTGCCGCCCAGGGTAGCGCCGGACGCCACGGTCGCAGCCGAGGTGGCGGACAAGGCGCCATTGACCAGCAAGCTACCGGCATTGACGCTGGTGGCACCGGTATAGCTGTCGGTGCCGCTGAGGGTCAGCGCGGCGGCACCGGTTTTGGTCAGCCCACCCGCACCGGTGATATTGCCGGAGAGCGTGGCATTGGCGGTTGTATTGACGCTGGCGGTGCCGCCGCTAAGGGCGACGGCGTTGTCGATGGTGGTGGCGCCGGTCACGGCCAGCGTGCTGCCGTTGGCCAGGGTCAGCGCGCCGCTGCCGAGATTGCTGTCGCTGCCGACGCTCAGGGTGCCGGCGCTGACGGTGGTGGTGCCCGAGTAGGTGTTGGTGGCGGACAGGGTGAGCGTCGAGGCGCCCGCCTTGGTCAGGTTGTTGGCGCCACTGATGACGCCGGACAGGGAGGCGTTGGCCGAGTTGCTGACGGTGGCACTACCGGCCAGAGCGATAGCGTTGTCGATGGTGGTGGCGCCCGTCACCTCCAGCGTGGTGCCGCTGGCCAGGGTCAGCGCGCCGCTGCCGAGGTTGCTGTCGCTGGCGACGCTCAGGGTGCCGGCGGAGACAATGGTGGTGCCCGAGTAGGTGTTGCTGGCGGACAGGGTGAGCGTCGAAGCCCCCGTCTTGGTCAGATTGCTGGCGCCGCTGATGATGCCGGACAGGATGGCGTTGGTCGAGGCGCTCACGGTGGCGTCGCCGGACAGGGTAATGCCATTGTCGATATTGGTCGCACCGGTCAAGGCCAGCGTGCTGCCGCTGGCCAGTGTCAGCCCGCCGTTATTCAGGTGGCTATCGCTGGCCACAGACAGGGTGCCGGCGCTGACGCTGATGCCGCCGGACAGGCTGGTCGAGTTGCCGCCATTGGACAGCGTCAGCGTGCCTGCATCGGTTTTATTCAGATTGAATGCACCATCCAACGCACCGCTAAGGGTGAAAGTGGTGCCAGTGGCGGCGCTGACGTTGGCATCGGCGGCCAAGCTGATAGCGCCACTCAAGCTGCTGGTGCCGCTGATCAGGTGCAGCGCGCCATAGTCCACGGCGCTGACGGTCTTGCCAGTGCCGCTGATGGTGAAGGCTTCGCCGATGCTCAGTCCGCCCGCCACGCGCACGGTGGCGCCGGAGCTCACGGTGGTAGCGCCCGCGGTGGTACCCAGCGCGTTGTTGTGGTTGGTGATCAGGGTGCCGGCCGAGACATTGGTGGCGCCGGTGTAGGTGTTGTTGCCATCGAGTTGCAGTATGGCCGCCGCCGTTTTAGTCAGGCTGCCGCTACCCGATATGACGCCGGACAAGGTGAGGGTGGTGGCGCCACCGCCACCACCGACATTGAAAGTGCCGCCGCCAGCGCCCAGCACGATAGCGTTATCGATGGTGAACGCGCTTACGCTGTTGGTCAGCGTGCCGCCATCGAGCGTCAGCGTGCCGGACGACAGATGATCGTCGTTGCTAATGCTCAGCGTGCCCGCTGTCACGCTGATGCCGCCGGACATGCCGCTTTCATTGCTGGTGCTGCTCAACGCCAGCGTGCCGGCACCCGCCTTGGTCAGCGAACCGGTACCCGCCAACGCACTGGCGATGGTGACCGTGCCGGTGGAGTTGGTGAAATTCAGGGTGGTGCCGCCACCCAGGGTGATGGTGCTGCCCGAAAAGGTCAGGCCGTTGGCGGAATCGCCGTTGATGGTCAGACTCTCGTTGATCGCCAGCGCACCGGCCAGGGTCATCGAACTATTGAAACTGCTGCTGAAGATCAGCGTCTGGCTACCGGTGGCATCAGCGGCGGCAATTGCTACAGCTTCACTGAAACTCACACCATTGGTGATATCAATGAAGGCTGTGTCGGTAGTATTGGTGACATAGATGGTATCGCTGGTGACGGTGACATTCGCGACAGTCGCGGTCCCCCCATCACCATCGGTGAGGGTAAAACTCACGGTGGCATCGCCTGCTGGTGTGTCATTGCGGTAGGTAATCCGCTGGGCAACTTCATCGACCAATGCACTGGTTGCTATAGTGCCGCTGCTGGTAAAGGTGATGGCCAATACCCCATTGGCATTAGTAAAAGTAGCAAAAACAGCACCGCCGCCACTGAGTTGCAGGTTGCCACCATTAACCTCAAAAGACGCGCCTGAGGTATTGAAGCCAAAAGCATCGGAGGTAATTGCAGTGCCTGAGCGTTGTACAGTAAGAGTTGCACCTGCCCAGTCACCGTTACCTGCATTGAGCGTATCCAGCTCTGTGTCAGCCAGATTCGCATTGCTGCCGGAATCCAGGGATACGGTGTTGCCAACACCAGCCCAGGCCACACTATCGCCGTTGAGATTGGTGGTGGTGGGAGCGGCGTTTGCAGACCAGTTAGGGTCCGTAGTGCCCCCTGTTGTGACAAAGGTTTCGCTACCAGTATTGGTGCCGCTGCCGGCAGAACCTGCAGCCTGGCCGTTCTGGCTACCGCCACCGTCACCGCCGTCACCATAATTATTCGAGCTGGTGATGCTGGTGTTGTTGTAGTAAAGGGTGCCTTTATTCCAGACTCCACCAATACCCACACCGCCATTTGCGGCCGCTTCGTCTTCACTGCTGCCGCCGCCGCCGCCGCCAGCCCCCAAATTATTGGTGATAGTGGAATCGGACATGTAGACAGTTGCACTACTACCGATATAGATGCCGCCTACCGCATTACCGCCGCGCCCACCGCCATTACCGTAAGAGGCGCCTGCACCTGCGCCACCGCCACCGATAAAGCCGGTACCCGCACTACCCGCAGTGCCACCACTACCGCCAGCGGCAAAACCACCTGCGGCACTACCTCCGGCGCCACCACTGGTACTGCCGCCTTTACCCGCTTGGGCAAGAGTGTTGTAAATGCCTCCGTTCCCGCCAGTGCCGCCGCCGCCGCTCCCACCGGGATAGCCTGGACCGTAGGCACCACCAC
>CBIHLQ010000031.1:0-67788 GCA_966210885.1 uncultured Pseudomonas sp. | reverse complement strand
ACACCTTTCTTGGGCAAGCAAGAAAGGTGTGGCGCCCGTGAGGGGCGCAACCTAAACGTTCAGCACACGCAACAATAGGCCATGCCAAGCCTTTAGCCGATACACACAAATTTGCCAGTCCGGTGTCAAGCCCACCTTTCCCCATGGAAATACGATGAACCATAAAAAAGACGCATAGGCGCCGGCGACCGACGGATTGGCGCCACGTAAGCATGTGGAGAGGGTGCCGGCTGGATGACGATCCAGCCCAACCAAGCGGCGCCTCTGGCCGACATCGGTGCATTGACGTATAAACCTGCCGGTGTTGCTCCCTCTCCATAGCCTGATAAGAAGGAATCTTCCCATGGCCGGCGCCAGCCTCCTGACCTTGCTCGACGACATCGCCACAGTACTGGATGACGTCGCCTTGATGACCAAAGTGGCGGCGAAGAAGACCGCCGGCGTACTCGGCGACGACCTGGCGCTGAACGCCCAACAAGTCACCGGCGTGCGTGCCGAGCGCGAGCTGCCGGTGGTTTGGGCGGTGGCCAAGGGCTCGCTGATCAACAAGGCGATTCTGGTGCCGGCAGCCCTGTTGATCAGCGCCTTCGCGCCTTGGGCGGTGATCCCCTTGTTGATGTTCGGCGGCGCCTTTCTCTGCTACGAAGGCTTCGAAAAGCTGGCGCACAAGTTCCTCCACGACAAGGCCGAGGACCATGCAGCGCACGCCGAATTGCTCGAAGCGGTGACCAACCCGCAAGTGGATATGCGCGACTTCGAGAAGGACAAGATTCGCGGCGCGATCCGTACCGACTTCATTCTCTCCGCGGAAATCATCGCCATCACCCTCGGCACCGTGGCCGCGGCCAGCTTCGGCAAACAGGTGGCGGTGCTCTGCGGGATCGCCCTGTTGATGACCGTCGGCGTCTATGGCCTGGTGGCGGCGATCGTCAAACTCGACGACGCTGGCCTCTATCTGAGCAAAGGCGAGAGCACAGGCGGCCTCGCCCGCCTGCGGCGCGGCCTGGGCCGGGGCATTCTGCTGACCGCCCCTTACCTGATGAAGAGCCTGTCGGTGCTCGGCACCGCCGCGATGTTCATGGTCGGCGGCGGCATCCTCACCCACGGCGTCGCGGCCGCCCATCACTGGATCGAGCAAGTGACCGCCAACGTGGCGGCCAGCAGCGGCTTGCTCGCGGCCTTTGTTCCGACGCTATTGAATGCCTTGGCAGGCATCCTCGCCGGCGCCGTCGCCCTGTTGCTGGTCAGCCTGGCCACACGCGCCTGGACGGCGATCAAACCGGCATCCTAAAGAGGCTATCCCTCCCCGGCAGCGGATCTCAGGCCTCAGGCACGATCCGCATGCTCGCGGACGGGCGCTCTTCGCACGGCGCCGCCACGCCACCCATCCGGATCGGCCCGGGACCGCGATTGCCACGCGCACGCTACGCAGGCTCGCGCGCATCCGTTACCATCGCGACACTGATGAGACGAGATGCGGCATGTATATCTATCGATTGGTCCTGATCCTGGTAGTGGGGATCTACCTGTTTTCGCCGGCCATCATGGACTGGTGGATCGACCCGAACGGCGCTTGGTATCGCCCCTATCTGCTGTGGCTGATTCTGATCGTGGTGACTTTCATCCTGCAGAGCCAGCGCGATGCCGATGAACTCTGATTCACGGGCGAGTGCCCTTGACCTTTCTTTATTCGCAGAGCCGAAATGATGTTGACGAGCTTTAGCCTGAGCCAGCTGATCCTGATCAGCGCCGCCTACCTGATGGTGCTGTTCGGGGTGGCCTGGGTCAGCGAGCACGGGCTGATCCCGCGCCGCATCATCCGCCATCCGTTGACCTACACCTTGTCGCTCGGCGTTTACGCCAGCGCCTGGGCGTTCTACGGCTCGGTCGGCCTGGCCTATCAATACGGTTACGGTTTTCTCGCCAGCTACCTCGGCGTGTCCGGCGCCTTTCTCCTGGCGCCGGTGCTGCTTTACCCGATCCTGCGGATCACCCGCACCTATCAGCTGTCGTCGCTGGCCGACCTGTTCGCCTTCCGCTTTCGCAGCACCTGGGCCGGGGCGCTGACCACGGTGTTCATGCTGGTCGGCGTATTGCCGCTGCTGGCCCTGCAAATCCAGGCGGTGGCGGACTCCATCGGCATCCTCACCGGCGAGCCGGTGCAACAACGCGTGGCCCTGGCCTTCTGCGGGCTGATCATCCTCTTCACCATCCTGTTCGGCGCCCGGCATATCGCCACCCGTGAGAAGCATGAAGGCCTGGTCTTCGCCATCGCCTTCGAATCGGTGGTGAAACTCACCGCCATCGGCATCATCGGCCTGTATGCGCTCTACGGCGTGTTCGACGGCCCCAAAGACCTGGAGCATTGGCTGGTGCAGAACCAGGCGGCGCTGAGCAACCTGCATACGCCGTTGCAGGAAGGCCCCTGGCGCACCCTGCTGCTGGTGTTTTTCGCCTCGGCGATCGTCATGCCGCACATGTACCACATGACCTTCACCGAAAATCTCAACCCGCGCGCCATGGTCAGCGCCAGTTGGGGCCTGCCACTGTTCCTGCTGCTGATGAGCCTGGCGGCGCCGCTGATTCTCTGGGCCGGCCTGCAACTGGGCGTCGCCACCAATCCGGAATACTTCACCCTGGGCCTGGGCATCGCGGTCAACAGCCCGACCCTGGCGCTGGTTGCCTATGTCGGCGGCCTGTCGGCGTCCAGCGGACTGATCATAGTCACCACCCTGGCGCTCTCGGGCATGGTGCTCAACCATGTGGTGCTGCCGCTCTATCAGCCGCCGGCCGAGGGCAACATCTACCGCTGGCTGAAGTGGACCCGCCGCGCGCTGATCTTCGCCATCATCATGGCCAGCTATGGTTTCTACCTGCTGCTCGGCGCCGAGCAGGACCTGGCCAACCTCGGCATCGTCGCCTTCGTCGCCACCCTGCAGTTCCTCCCCGGCGTGCTCTCGGTGCTGTACTGGCCGACCGCCAATCGCCGCGGTTTCATCTTCGGCGTGCTGGCGGGCATCGGCGTCTGGCTGTTGGGCATGCTGTTGCCGATGATCGGCAATCTGCAGGGCTTCTATATACCGATGTTCAACCTGGTCTACGTGCTGGACGACAGCAGCTGGCACCTGGCGGCGATCGCCTCGCTGGCGGCCAACGTCCTGGTGTTCACCCTGGTGTCCTTGTTCACCGAGGCCAGCAGCGAGGAGATCAGCGCCGCAGAAGCCTGCGCCGTGGACAACGTGCGCCGCCCGCAACGGCGCGAATTGCTCGCCGCGACGCCCCAGGATTTCGCCACCCAACTGGCCAAGCCGCTCGGCGCCAAAGCGGCCCAGGGCGAAGTGGAACAGGCCCTGCGCGACCTGCACCTGCCGTTCGACGAAAACCGCCCCTACGCCCTGCGCCGCCTGCGCGACCGCATCGAAGCCAACCTGTCCGGGCTGATGGGGCCGAGCGTGGCCCAGGACATCGTCGAAACCTTCCTGCCTTACAAATCCGGCAGCGAGGGTTATGTCACCGAGGACATCCACTTCATCGAGAACCGTCTGGAGGACTACCACTCGCGCCTCACCGGCCTCGCCGCCGAACTCGACGCGCTACGCCGTTACCACCGCCAGACCCTGCAGGAACTGCCGATGGGCGTCTGTTCGCTGGCCAAGGATCAGGAAATCCTGATGTGGAACAAGGCCATGGAAGAACTCACCGAAATTCCCGCGCAACGGGTGGTCGGCTCGCGTCTATCGGCGCTCAGCGAGCCCTGGCGCGACCTGCTGCAAAACTTCATCGAGTTGCCTGACGAACACCTGCATAAACAGAACCTCGCGCTCGACGGCCAGACCCGCTGGTTGAGCCTGCACAAGGCGGCCATCGACGAACCCCTGGCGCCCGGTAACAGCGGCCTGGTGCTGCTGGTCGAAGACCTCACCGAAACCCAGTACCTGGAAGACAAGCTGGTGCACTCCGAGCGCCTGGCCAGCATCGGTCGCCTGGCCGCCGGGGTCGCGCACGAGATCGGCAACCCGATCACCGGCATCGCCTGCCTGGCGCAGAACCTGCGCGAGGAGCGCGAGGGCGACGACGAACTGACCGAGATCAGCCAGCAGATCATCGAACAGACCAAACGCGTTTCGCGCATCGTCCAATCGCTGATGAGCTTCGCCCATTCCGGTTCGCACCAGCATGCCGACGAGCCGGTGTGCCTGGCGGAAGTGGCGCGCGACGCGATCGGCCTGCTGTCGCTCAACCGGCGCAGCCTCGAAGTGCAATTCTTCAACCTGTGCGATGCCGATCACTGGGCCTGCGGCGACCCCCAGCGTCTCGCCCAGGTGCTGATCAACCTGCTCTCCAACGCCCGCGACGCCTCGCCGCCGGGCTCGGCGATCCGGGTTCGGAGCGAAGCGACGGAGCACGCCGTCGACCTCATCGTCGAGGACGAAGGCAGCGGTATCCCCAAGGCCATCATGGATCGCTTGTTCGAGCCGTTTTTCACCACCAAGGACCCAGGCGAAGGCACCGGACTCGGCCTTGCCCTGGTCTATTCGATCGTGGAAGAGCATTATGGACAAATAACAATCGACAGCCCGGCCGACCCCGAGCTACAACGCGGCACCCGGATCCGGGTGACACTGCCGCGGCATGTCGAGGCGACGTCCATAGCGACCTTAACCAGCTAACAACGACCCTGTGATCGAGATGCCGATCATTCCGATTCCAGGCTCTGCGACCGCCGAGAGATTCAATTGATGCCTCATATTCTGATCGTCGAAGACGAAACCATTATCCGCTCCGCCTTGCGCCGCTTGCTGGAACGCAATCAGTACGAAGTCAGCGAAGCCGGTTCGGTGCAGGAAGCGCAGGAACGTTTCAGTATTCCCAGCTTCGATCTGATCGTCAGCGATCTACGTCTACCGGGCGCCCCGGGCACCGAGCTGATCAAGCTCGGCCAGGGCACCCCGGTGCTGATCATGACCAGCTACGCCAGCCTGCGCTCGGCGGTCGACTCGATGAAAATGGGCGCGGTCGACTACATCGCCAAACCCTTCGACCACGATGAAATGCTGCAGACCGCGGCGCGTATCCTGCGCGATCGCCAGGAAGCCAGGAACGCCCCACCGAGCGCTCCCGCCGGTAACACCGGGCGTAGCGGCGAGAAGGCCGTCGACAACAGCAACGGCGAAATCGGCATCATCGGCTCCTGCGCTGCGATGCAGGAGCTCTACAGCAAGATCCGCAAGGTCGCACCGACCGACTCCAACGTACTGATCCAGGGCGAATCCGGCACCGGCAAGGAGCTGGTCGCCCGCGCCCTGCACAATCTGTCCAGGCGCGCCAAGGCACCGTTGATCTCGGTGAACTGCGCGGCCATTCCGGAATCGCTGATCGAATCGGAACTGTTCGGCCATGAGAAAGGCGCCTTCACCGGCGCCAGCGCCGGTCGCGCCGGCCTGGTCGAAGCCGCCGACGGCGGCACCCTGTTCCTCGACGAGATCGGCGAACTGCCGCTCGAAGCCCAGGCCCGCTTGCTGCGCGTGCTGCAGGAAGGCGAGATCCGCCGGGTCGGCTCGGTGCAATCGCAAAAGGTCGATGTGCGCCTGATCGCCGCCACCCACCGCGACCTGAAGAGCCTGTCCAAAGTCGGCCAATTCCGCGAAGACCTGTTTTACCGCCTGCACGTCATCGCCCTGAAACTGCCGGCGTTACGCGAACGCGGCAGCGACGTCAGCGAGATCGCCAACGCCTTCCTGCAACGCTATGCGCTGCGCATGGGCCGCGACGACCTGCATTTCGCCGCGGACGCCGAACAGGCGATCCGTCACTACCATTGGCCCGGTAACGTGCGCGAGCTGGAAAATGCGATCGAGCGCGCGGTCATCCTCTGCGAGAACTCGAGCATCTCGGCCGAACTGTTGGGCATCGATATCGAACTCGACGACCTCGAAGACGACGAGAGCTTCGGCAACCTGCCCGGCGCCGCTGCCAACGCCAACAGCAGCGAACCGACCGAGGATCTATCCCTGGAGGACTACTTCCAGCACTTCGTTCTCGAGCACCAGGACCACATGACCGAGACCGAACTGGCGCGCAAGCTCGGTATCAGCCGCAAATGCCTCTGGGAACGGCGCCAGCGACTCGGCATTCCGAGACGCAAAGCGTCGGGGGCGGCGTCCGGCTAGCCGGCACGGTGATACCGCGAAACCTCACCACCAGCTGTTACCCCTTCAGCATTTAGTAACAAAGCCGGGTTCTACGGTAACGGGAACCCGGCTTTTTTATACCCCACCGCAGACAACGAAAACCGCTAAACCCTTGTTTTATAAGGAATCGTAAAAACTGGCACGGCTTCTGCTTTATTGCTGGCACAACAACAATAACAAGCACACCCCAACAATAAAAATAAGACGTATCGACTCCAGCACAACAAAAACAATAGGGCGGAGGCGCAGCTAACTGATTCTTTTGGAAAGGAATTGCCTTTGGGGCTTGCCCCACAACCAGGCCGAGAACAATAAAAACTGCTACAAAGCAGTGCCTGTACTGGTTGGGTCGAATGACTAAGGTGGCATCAGCATCCAAAGCAATCCGTTTGCTATTGACTCCCAGCTTGGGAGGTATTCCTAAAGTCTCTGACTTAATGGATCGGGCATCCAAACAAAAACAACAAGCCCGCCATAATAATAAAAACAAAGAAAGCACTTATTCATGGGGGAGCCTCGGCTCCCCCATTAGCTTACTGGGCCTAGCTCCCATGCCTTCTCCCGCATTTCCCGACTCTTTTACACCCTTCCCCGACTCGATGTTAGAATCCGCGCCACTCTTGTGGTCAAGGTTTACCCTGGCCGGTCATTTCGTCAAACAGTGCACCCCATGCTGAAAAAGCTGTTCAAGTCTTTCCGCTCGCCCCTGCGCCGCGCCCATCAATCGCACAGCAGCCCCGAAGTGCTGACCAACCACCAGCACTGCATCCATCGTGGCGACATCAGTCGTTACGCCACCAGCGTGGTCGAGCGCCTGCAACAGGCCGGCTACCAGGCCTATCTGGTCGGCGGTTGCGTGCGCGACCTGCTGCTCGATATCGACCCCAAGGATTTCGACGTCGCCACCAGCGCCACGCCCGAGCAGGTGCGCGCCGAGTTCCGCAACGCACGGGTGATCGGCCGGCGTTTCAAGCTGGTGCACGTGCATTTCGGCCGCGAGATCATCGAGGTCGCGACCTTCCGCGCCAACCATCCGGAAGGCGACGACGAGGAAGACAGCAGCCATCTGGCATCGCGTAACGAAAGCGGGCGCATCCTGCGCGACAACGTCTACGGCAGCCTGGAAGACGACGCCCAGCGTCGCGACTTCACTATCAACGCGCTGTATTACGATCCGAGCACCGAACGCATCCTCGATTACGCCAACGGCGTGCACGATATCCGCAATCACCTGGTCCGCCTGATCGGCGACCCGACCCAGCGCTACCAGGAAGACCCGGTACGCATGCTGCGCGCGGTGCGCTTCGCCGCCAAGCTGGATTTCGACATCGAGAAGCACAGCGCCGCGCCCATCTACAAACTGGCGCCGATGCTGCGGGAGATTCCCTCGGCACGGTTGTTCGAGGAAGTACTCAAACTGTTCCTCGCCGGTTATGCCGAGTTCACCTATGAGCTGCTCGTCGATTACGGCCTGTTCGGCGAACTCTTCCCGGCCAGCGCCGCGGCGTTGAAGGCCAACCCGGACTATACCGACGAGTTGATCCGCAACGCCCTGATCAACACCGATCTGCGTATTCAGCAGAATAAACCGGTGACCCCAGCCTTCCTCTTCGCCGCCCTGCTCTGGCCGGCATTGCCGGCACGCGTGCTCAAGCTGCAAGAACGCGGCATGCCGCCGATTCCGGCGATGCAGGAAGCGGCCCACGAGCTGATCAGCGAACAATGCCAGCGCATCGCTATTCCCAAACGCTTCACCATGCCGATCCGCGAGATCTGGGACATGCAGGAGCGCCTGCCGCGGCGCAGTGGTAAACGCGCCGATCTGCTCCTGGAAAACCCGCGCTTCCGCGCCGGCTACGACTTCCTCCTGCTGCGTGAAAGCGCCGGTGAACAAACCGGCGGCCTCGGCGACTGGTGGACGGTTTATCAGGACGCCAGCGACAGCGAGCGCCGCGGCATGATTCGCGACCTCAGCCAGGACGCCACTGGCGAGGCACCGCGCAAACGCCGCCGCAGCGGTGGCAAGCGCAAGCGTGCACCGGGCGCCGACGCGCCGTCCCACGACTGATACGACTGATGGAACGCATCTATATCGGCCTCGGCAGCAATCTCGCCGAGCCCGTGCAGCAGCTGCGCAGCGCCCTCGCGGCGCTGGCCGCGCTGCCGCACACGCAACTGCTCGCCAGTTCTTCTTTGTATGCCAGCGACCCGCTCGGCCCCGCCGACCAGCCGCGCTACGTCAACGCAGTCGCCATGCTCGACAGCACCCTGCAACCGCACGCCCTGCTCGACGCCTTGCAACGCATCGAGCAGGAACAGGGCCGCACGCGCAAAGCCGAGCGTTGGGGCCCGCGCACCCTCGACCTGGATATCCTGCTATTCGGCAATCGAATACTCGACGACGCCCGCTTGCAGGTTCCCCACTACCATATGCACGCACGGCCTTTCGTTCTCTATCCCCTGGCCGAACTCGCGCCCGAGCTGCGCCTGCCCGATGGCAGAGCGCTCGGCGAACTGCTCGCCGCCTGCCCTTTCGTCGGCCTCGAGCGCCTGGGCGACAAGCCGTAGCCCTAGTCCCGCCTGCCCGGCCATGAATAGGCCGACGGCTTTGGTAACCCGGATGAGCGCCCGCACAATCCGGGAAGCGATGGGCACATGCAGCGGCTTTCCCGGATTGCGCCAAGGCTTATTCGAACCACAAACAATGCCCATTGGCCGCGATGTTGGCTCCCGCCAACGCGCCAGGGCGGCGGCCCCCGCGACAACCCGCCGCAAGGCGCCCGCTTGAGTTCTTCGCGGTAACGCCAGTAACGCCCGGTAACACCTGCAATTGACTTCATGCGCGCCCATCAGGACTATAGGCGTCCCGTTGCCCCGCACCGGTGCAAATCGAGGCCAATGCAGGCCACTTTGAAGCAGCCTGACTGCGAAGCAGATTGACTGCTTGCTGAACGCCTGAGTGAGGACGAGTTCATGCCCGACGTTACCCTGACCACCCTGCAAAGCCTCAAACAGAGCGGCGAGAAAATCGCCATGCTGACCTGTTATGACGCCACCTTCGCCAAAGTGGCCTGCCAGGCCGGTGTCGACGTGCTGCTGGTTGGCGATTCCCTCGGCATGGTTTTACAGGGACATGACAGCACCCTGCCCGTAACTGTCGCCGAGATGGCCTACCACACCGCCTGCGTCAAGCGCGGCAACCAAGGCGCATTGATTCTCGTCGACCTGCCGTTCATGGCCTACGCCACCAGCGAACAAGCCCTGAACAACTGCGCCGCGTTGATGCAAGCCGGCGCCCATATGGTCAAGCTCGAAGGCGCGGCCTGGCTGGCCGAACCGATTCGCCTGCTGGCCGAGCGCGGCGTGCCGGTATGCGCGCACCTGGGGCTGACCCCGCAAGCGGTGAATATCCTCGGCGGCTACAAGGTCCAGGGCCGTCAGGAAGCCCAGGCACGGCAGATGCGCGCCGATGCGATGGCTCTGGAGCAGGCCGGCGCGGCCATGTTGTTGCTCGAATGCGTGCCCAGCGAATTGGCGGCGGAGATCAGCCAGGCGGTGAAGATCCCGGTGATCGGTATCGGCGCTGGCAACGACACCGACGGCCAGGTATTGGTCCTGCACGACATGCTCGGCCTGTCCCTGAGCGGTCACACGCCCAAGTTCGTGAAAAATTTCATGGACGGACAAAGCAGTGTTGCCGCCGCCATCGGCGCTTACGTCAAAGCGGTCAAAGAAAAAAGCTTCCCTGCGGCCGAACATGGATTCTCTGCATGAATACGGTTAAAACCGTGCGCGAATTGCGCGCTGCCGTCGCCCAGGCCCGTGCCGAAGGCAAACAGATCGGCTTCGTACCGACCATGGGCAACCTGCATGCGGGCCACACCGCATTGGTGGAAAAGGCCGCCCAGCGCGCCGATTTCGTGGTCGCCAGTATCTTCGTCAACCCGCTGCAATTCGGCCCCAACGAAGACCTCGACAGCTACCCGCGAACCCTCGCCGCCGATCAGGAGAAACTCTTCGAAGCCGGTTGCAATCTGCTGTTCACCCCCGATGTCGAGGAAATGTACCCCCACGGCATGGCCGGGCAAACCCGGGTCAGCGTCGCCGGCGTCTCCGAAGGCTTGTGCGGCGCCAGCCGGCCGGGCCACTTCGAAGGTGTGGCGACTGTGGTGACCAAGTTGTTCAACCTGGTGCAGCCGGATCTGGCGATCTTCGGCCAGAAGGACTTCCAGCAGCTGGCGGTGATCCGCACCCTGGTGCACGACCTCAACATGCCGATCCAGATCATCGGCGAGCCCACGGTACGTGCCGACGACGGCCTGGCCCTGTCCTCGCGCAATGGTTACCTGAACGCCGAACAACGCGCCGCCGCACCCGCCCTGTATCGCAGCCTGGTGCAGATGGCCGATGCCATTCGCCGGGGCGAACGCGATTTCCCGGCCCTGATCGCCGCCGCGCAAGCGCAACAACTGGCCGCGGGTTTTCGTCCCGATTACCTGGAGGTGCGCGAGTCGAACAGCCTGCGCCCGGCCACCAAGGACGATCGCCAATTGGTGATATTGGTCGCGGCCTTTATCGGCAGCACGCGGTTGATCGACAACCTGGCATTCGATCTGGGTAGCCCGCTTTAGCGGGTATCTGAAATACCTGGCGAGGCAGGCAAGACAAGGCAAAAACTGCCGAGAACGGCCTGTTGCGCCATCGCCGGGATGCTGAACCTTTTCCTCTGGCGGCGCCTCTTATCCGATATGCGCCCGGACGGGCGCGGCCAGCGCTTACGGCCGTCCCCTGGCCGCGGGGAAGCGGCGCCGCCACGCCTGCAATGCGACTGCGTTGCAGCTTGCCTGTCACAGGGGTTAGCCAGTTAAACTCAAGGCCCGCACGCCTCCGGGCCTGTGCTTTCATCACGATTTTTTCGCCACTCTTCAGGACAAGGAATACGCCGCCGATGGCCGATCGCCCGCAATCCCACGCTGTCACCACCCTCCCTGCCTGGCAGGCGCTGCGCCAACACCGCGAGCAGATGAACGACTTCAACATGCGTGAGGCTTTCGCCGACGACAGCCAGCGTTTCGACCGCTATTCCCTGAGCAGCTGCGGCCTGCTGCTGGATTACTCGAAGAACCTGATCGGCGACAAGACGCTCGAACTGCTGGTGCAACTGGCCGAACAGGCCGGGCTGCCGGCATCGATCGAGGCCCTGTTCAACGGCGAAAAGGTCAACGGTTCGGAAGGCCGCGCGGCGCTGCACACAGCCCTGCGCAGCCCGATCGGCCGGCGCCTGGAGTTGGACGGGGTCGACCTGATTCCCCAGGTTCATCAGGTGCTGCATCAGATGACCGAACTGGTCAGCCGCATCCACAGCGGCCTGTGGCGCGGCTACAGCGAAAAACCCATCACCGAGGTGGTGAATATCGGTATCGGCGGTTCCTTCCTCGGCCCGCAATTGGTTTCCGAAGCGCTACGCCCCTTCACTCAGCGCGGCGTGCGTTGCCACTACCTGGCCAATATCGACGGCAGCGAGTTCCGCGACCTGACTGCGCGGCTGAACCCGGAGACCACGCTGTTCATCGTCTCCTCGAAGTCCTTCGGCACCCTGGAAACCCTGAAGAACGCCCTGGCCGCACGCGACTGGTACCTGGCCATGGGCGGCCCGGAAGCGCAGCTGCACAAGCACTTTATCGCCGTGACCAGCAACGAGAAGGCTGCTGTCGAATTCGGCATCAAGGCGGAAAACATCTTCCCGATGTGGGACTGGGTTGGCGGCCGCTACTCGCTGTGGTCGGCGATCGGCCTGCCCATCGCCCTGGCCATCGGCATCTCCAACTTCAAGGAGCTGCTCGCTGGCGCCTACGCCATGGACCAGCATTTCACCCAGGCACCGCTGGCGCAGAACATGCCGGTGTTGATGGCCCTGCTGGGCATCTGGTACGGCAACTTCTGGGAGGCCAAGAGCCAGGCGATCCTGCCCTACGACCACTACCTACGTAACTTCACCAAACACCTGCAGCAGTTGGACATGGAATCCAACGGCAAGTCGGTACGCCAGGACGGCAGCCCGGTCGACTTCAGCACCGGACCGGTGATCTGGGGCGGCGTCGGCTGCAACGGCCAGCACGCCTATCACCAGTTGCTGCACCAGGGCACCCAATTGATTCCAGCCGATTTCATCGTGCCGGTGAACAGCTTCAGCCCGCTGGCCGACCACCATCAGTGGCTGTTCGCCAATTGCCTGTCGCAGTCCCAGGCGTTGATGCATGGCAAAACCCGCGCCGAGGCCGAGGCCGAATTGCGCGCCAAGGGTCTGGACGAAGCCGAAGTGCAGCGTTTGGCGCCGCATAAGGTGATCCCCGGCAACCGCCCGAGCAATATCCTCGTGCTCACCCGCGTGGCGCCGTACAACCTCGGTGCGCTGGTGGCGCTGTACGAGCACAAGGTGTTCGTGCAGAGCGCCATCTGGGGCACCAACGCCTTCGACCAATGGGGCGTGGAGCTCGGCAAGGAGCTGGGCCTGGGCGTCTATCAGCGCCTGACCGGCGAGACCGACGAGCCGGCCAGCGATGCTTCGACCCAAGGCCTGATCAGTCATTTCCGCGAGCGCCATCGCGGCTAGCAGGCAGCTGAAAAACTACCTACGTTGGCAATACTGCGTTAAAAACAGGCTCGGAATGCTCATTTACAGCAGTAAACTCCGCTTCCTCGCCTGTTTTTGCCTTGTCTTGCCTGCCTCGCCTACGTTTTTCAACGGCCTGCTAACGGTGCCGTGCCTATCCGGTGTGCGGGAATAATTTCCGCGCACATCAGGTTTTTCGGCTTTTCGCTTGAATGCTATGGTTTATCCACTGCGGAACAACAAAAAGGCCCCGCCATGTTTGAGATCACTCGCCATCCAGTTGCCGATGCGGTGCGCCAGCGCGCCCATGTGAACGCCGACGACTACCAACGCCTGTACCGTCAATCCATCGAACAGCCCGAGCGCTTCTGGGCCGAGCAGGCGACTGCCTTCCTCGATTGGTTCAAACCCTGGGATCAGGTCTACAGCGGCGACCTGCAAAGCGGCCAGGCCAACTGGTTCGCCGGCGGCAAATTGAACGTCAGCTACAACTGCATCGATCGCCACCTGGAAAAACGCGGCGAGCAGATCGCCCTGATCTGGGAGGGCGACAACCCGAGCGAGTCGGCCAATATCACTTACAACAAGCTGCACAGCCACGTCTGCCGCCTGGCCAACGTGCTGAAAAGCCGCGGGGTGAAAAAGGGCGACCGGGTGTGCATCTATATGCCGATGATCCCGGAAGCCACCTACGCCATGCTCGCCTGCGCACGTATTGGCGCGGTGCATTCGGTGGTGTTCGGCGGTTTCTCACCGGATGCGCTGCGCGACCGCATTCTCGATGCCGATTGCCGCACCGTGATCACCGCCGACGAAGGCGTGCGCGGCGGCAAGTACGTACCGCTGAAGAAGAACGTCGACAAGGCTCTGCAAAGCTGCCCGAACGTCTCCACCGTGGTGGTGGTCGAGCGTACCCAGGGCGAGTTCGACTGGGTCGAAGGCCGCGACCTCTGGTACCACAAGGCGCTGAGCGAAGCCTCCGGCGATTGCCCGGCCGAACCCATGGATGCCGAGGATCCGCTGTTCATCCTCTACACCTCGGGTTCCACCGGCAAACCCAAGGGCGTGCTGCACAGCACCGGCGGCTATCTGCTGATGGCCGCGATGACCCACAAATACGTGTTCGACTACCACGACGGCGACATCTACTGGTGCACCGCCGATGTCGGCTGGGTGACCGGGCACAGCTATATCGTCTATGGCCCGCTGGCCAACGGAGCGACCAGCCTGGTCTTCGAGGGCGTGCCGAACTACCCGGACGCTTCGCGTTTCTGGCAAGTCATCGACAAGCATCAGGTGAACATCTTCTACACCGCGCCGACCGCCCTGCGCGCGCTGATGCGCGAGGGCGAAGGCCCGGTCAAGGCCACCTCGCGCGCGAGCCTGCGCCTGCTCGGCAGCGTCGGCGAGCCGATCAACCCGGAAGCCTGGGAGTGGTACTACCACGTGGTCGGCGAGATGCGTTGCCCGATCGTCGATACCTGGTGGCAGACCGAAACCGGCGCCATCATGATCAGCCCGCTGCCCGGCGCCATCGACCTCAAACCCGGTTCGGCGACCCGCCCGTTCTTCGGCGTGCAACCGGTACTGCTCGATGAGCAAGGCAAGGAAATCAGCGGTGCCGGTGCCGGCGTACTGGCGATCAAAGGCAGTTGGCCGAGTCAGATCCGCAGCGTCTACGGCGACCACCAACGCATGGTCGACACCTACTTCAAACCCTATGCCGGCTACTACTTCACCGGCGACGGCGCGCACCGCGACGAGGATGGCGACTACTGGATCACCGGCCGGGTGGACGATGTGATCAACGTCTCCGGCCACCGCATCGGCACCGCCGAAGTGGAAAGCGCCCTGGTGCTGCACGACGCGGTCGCCGAAGCCGCGGTGGTCGGCTACCCCCACGACCTCAAGGGCCAGGGCATCTATGCCTTCGTCACGCCGATGAATGGGGTGACGGTCAGCGACGAGCTGAAGAAAGACCTGCTCGCGCTGATCGGCAAGGAAATCGGCAGCTTCGCCAAGCCCGAGCTGATTCAATGGGCGCCCGGCCTGCCGAAGACCCGTTCGGGCAAGATCATGCGGCGCATCCTGCGCAAGATCGCCTGCAACGAGCTGGACAGCCTTGGCGATACCTCGACCCTGGCCGACCCGAGCGTGGTCGACAGCCTGATCGAACAGCGACTGAATCGCTGACGCAACGCCCATGTAGGAGCCAGCTTGCTGTGGTTCGGCACTCCGACGATCCGCCGCTGATCGCCAGCAATAACTAGGCGTCCCCCTGGCTCCTACAGACTCTCCCTTCACCCGAGCCGTAGTCCCCATGGAATTCCTTCGCCGACACATCGAGACCCAGGTCTTCAGTCTCAGCGGTCTCGCCCTCGGTCAGATCGACTTCGAAAAGCCCCAAGGCGATCCAGGCCTGTTCGGCCCCGAATCGGTGAGCTGGCAGGTGCACGGCGACTTCACCAGTATGCTGATCGGCGGCATCAGCGCCCTGCTTTTGCAGGCGCTGCATCCGCTGGCGCTCGCAGGTGTCTGGGATCACTCGAACTTTCGCGACGATCTGCTCGGCCGCCTGCGCCGCACCGGTCAGTTCATTTCCGGCACCACCTACGGCTCGCGCGCCGATGCCGATTGGCTGATTGACAAGGTCAAACGCATCCACCTCGGGGTCACCGGCATTGCGCCGGACGGCCGTCCCTATGCCGCCAGTGATCCGGCCCTACTGACCTGGGTGCATGTGGCCGAGGTGCAGAGCTTTCTCCAGGCCCATTTGCGTTACCGCAACCCGCAGTTGTCCGGCACCGATCAGGACCGCTACTACAGCGAAATCGCACTGATCGCCGAACGCCTGGGCGCGACCCAGGTACCGCGCTCACGCGCCGAGGTTGCCGACTACCTCGCAGCCGTGCGCCCGCAGTTGCGCTGCGAGGAACGCTCCCACGAGGTGCTGCGGATTCTCCTCGACGCCCCGGCGCCCAGCGCTATGGCCGCCCCCGTGGCCCGGCTGTTGATGCTGGCCGGCATCGACCTGCTGCCGGATTGGGCGCAAGCCATGCTCGAGCGGCGCATCGGCCCGACGCGCAGCCGGCTGATCCACGGCGGCGTGCACAGCCTGGCGCCGGTGCTGCGCTGGGCCGTGCGCAGCAGCGCCGCACAGCGCGCACACAAGCGCCTGGCGCCAGCGCCACTCGGCTGACCGGGCGGTTCGCGACTGGCCGCAAACGCCGCCCGTATGCCAACATAGCGCCCTTATGCGGCCCGCCGCGCTGGTATTTATGAGGTTCGGTTTTTATGCAAGAAGTCGTCATAGTCGCCGCCACCCGCACCGCCATCGGCACCTTTCAGGGTGCGCTGGCGAATATCCCGGCCCCGGAATTGGGCGCAGCGGTGATCCGCCGTCTGCTGGAGCAAACCGGCCTGAATGGCGCCGAGGTCGACGAAGTGATTCTCGGCCAGGTACTGACCGCAGGCTCCGGGCAGAACCCGGCGCGCCAGGCGGCGGTCCTCGCCGGCCTGCCCCATGCGGTGCCGGCGCTGACCCTGAACAAGGTCTGCGGCTCGGGCCTCAAGGCCCTGCACCTGGGCGCCCAGGCGATCCGCTGCGGCGACGCCGAGGTGATCATCGCCGGCGGCATGGAGAACATGAGCCTGGCGCCCTACGTCATGCCCGGCGCACGCACCGGCCTGCGCATGGGCCACGCCAAACTGGTCGACAGCATGATCACCGATGGCCTGTGGGACGCCTTCAACGATTACCACATGGGCATCACCGCCGAGAATTTGGTGGACAAATACGCCATCAGCCGTGAAGCGCAGGACGCCTTCGCCGCCGCCTCGCAGCAGAAAGCCTGCGCCGCTATCGAAGCCGGGCGCTTCGTCGATGAAATCACCCCGATCATGATCCCCCAGCGCAAAGGCGAGCCTGTGGCCTTCGCCATCGACGAACAACCGCGCGCCGGCACCACCGCCGAATCCCTGGGCAAGCTCAAGCCGGCGTTCAAGAAGGACGGCAGCGTCACCGCCGGCAACGCCTCCAGTCTCAACGACGGCGCCGCCGCCGTGCTACTGATGAGCGCGGCAAAAGCCAAGGCCCTGGGCCTGCCGGTGCTGGCGAAAATCGCCGCCTACGCCAATGCCGGCGTCGACCCGGCGATCATGGGTATCGGCCCGGTCGGCGCGACCCAGCGCTGCCTGGCAAAAGCCGGCTGGGAACTGCCGCAACTCGACCTGATCGAAGCCAACGAAGCCTTCGCCGCCCAGGCCCTGGCCGTCGGTAAGGAGCTGGGCTGGGATGCCGCCAAGGTCAACGTCAACGGCGGCGCCATCGCCCTCGGCCACCCCATCGGCGGCTCCGGCTGCCGTGTGCTGGTGACCCTGCTGCACGAGATGATCAAACGCGACGCCAAGAAAGGCCTCGCCACTTTGTGCATCGGCGGTGGACAAGGCGTGGCCTTGGCCATCGAACGCTAAGCCTTATCGCTTCAGCGAAACGCCGGCCCCGTTGATCAGGGGGGCCGGCGTTTTTATTGGCGCCACCCCAAGCCCCTATTGCGAATCCCCTGGTGACAGATGCCGTGTAGCCCGGATGCAATCCGGGACTCGTTGCCAGCTGCACAAGTGCTCCCCGGATTGCATCCGGGCTACGGGATAGCGAGCTCAGCGAGTAAATCCTTCCATCACAGCTAGTGAGCTTTTTTATTGGCGAGCCATCGATAGCGCTGATGTTTGCTATTGACCGCCTGCGTTTCTCAAGAGTCCGGCCACGGCGCAACATTAGCCCCGTAGCCACTTACCCACTCTCCCGAGGACGCCCACATGAACAAGTACCTGATCGCTTCCCTGCTCGCCGCCAGCCTGACCAGCAATGTTTTCGCAGCCGACGGTGCTGACCGCACCCTGAGCAATCGTATCGCTGCCGACGGCTTCGACCGCACCAGCATCAACCGCATCGCAGCCGACGGTGCTGACCGTACCAACATCAACCGCGTAGCAGCCGATGGCGCAGACCGCACCGGCATCAACCGCATCGCAGCCGACGGTGCTGACCGCACTGGTGGCAACCGTGTCGCTGAAGACGGTACTGACCGCACGGGCACTAATCGCGTAGCAGCTGACGGCTCCGATCGCACCCACATCAACCGAATCGCCGCCGATGGTGCAGACCGCACTGGTGGCATCCGCGTCGTCTGAATCGCAACCACTCGCAAACTAAAGGGCGCCTTCGGGCGCCCTTGCTGTTTTTATCGGGCTCGCGTTCCCCTAGGCGATTCTTGATAAACTGCGCGCCCTTGTTTTCCGAGTCGCCGCGCATGCCTTCTCTCGACCTGGCGCTGCGCGCCGCACTGAATAACCGCCAGGATCTGCTGGGGGAGTTGCATCGCCAGGGCACCGACTGCTATCGCCTGTTCCATGGCAGCCAGGAAGGCGCCGGCGGCCTGACCATCGACCGCTACGGCCCGCAACTACTGGTACAGAGCTTTCACCAGAGCCTGAGCCGCGATGAGCTGCTGCAACTCGCCGAGCAATGCCAGGCCGGCCTCGCTGAAGAGCTGTTGCTGGTCTACAACGACCGCTCCCGAGGCAACTCGCGGATCGACCGCAGCGACCCCGTGTACCAGGCCGAGCCAGCTGCCCTCGAAGACTTGATCGGCCACGAGTGGGGCCTGAACTACCGCGTACGCGGTCGCCATGCCGGCCAGGACCCGCTGCTGTTTCTCGACCTGCGCAACGCCCGCGGCTGGGTCAAACGACACAGCGCAGGCAAGTCGGTGCTCAATCTGTTCGCCTACACCTGCGGCGTCGGTCTCAGCGCGGCGGCCGGCGGCGCCCGCGAGGTGGTCAATCTCGACTTCGCCGAAGGCAACCTGGCGGTCGGTCGCGAGAACGGCGCGCTCAACCCCGAACTGGCGCCGATGCAATTCATCCAGTCGGACTATTTTCCGGCGATTCGCCAACTGGCCGGCCTGCCGATCAGCGCCAGACGCGGGCAGAAATTGCCGGCCTACCCGCGCCTCGAACAGCGCCAATTCGATCTGGTCCTGCTCGACCCGCCTGCCTGGGCCAAGAGCGCCTTCGGCACCGTCGACCTGCTGCGCGACTACCAGAGCCTGCTTAAGCCGGCGCTGCTCGCCACCGCCGAGGATGGCGTGCTGATCTGCTGCAATAACCTGGCGAAAGTCGCCTTGAGCGACTGGCGCGAACAGGTTCTGCGCTGCGCGGAAAAACTCGGCCGTCCGGTGCGCAATTGCCAGACGTTGACGCCCGCCGCGGACTTCCCGTCGATGGACGGGCAGCCGCCGCTTAAGACCCTGATTCTGCAGTTCTAAACAGCTCACAAATCCCATTGAAGCGGGGTCTGCTGAACTGCGGGCGCATGCCATACTCAAAGGCATTTCTCATCGGAAGACGACGTTGTTATGAGTAAAGGAATCCAACGCGCCGCCAGCGCCCTGCTGATCGCCGTCGCCTTCTACAGTTTGCTGGGTTTCCTGATCCTGCCGGGCATCGGCTTGCGTATCGCCAACCAGCAACTGGCGCAATACGCCGAGGTGCCGGCCCGCGTGCAGCGTTTGCAGTTCAACCCCTTCAGCCTGGAGCTGAGCCTATGGGGCCTGCATATCGGCGAAACGGAGCAGGCGCAGATCGCCTTTGCACGTCTGTATACCAACCTGCAACTCGATAGCCTGTGGCGCGGCGCCCTGCACCTGACTGCGATCGAACTGGACGAACCGCACGGTGACTTGCGCTTCGCCAAAGACGGCACGCTCAACCTGAGCCAGCTCTTCAAGCTACCGCCGAGCAGCGAAGAGCCGCCACCCGCTGAGCCCAACAAAACCTTTGCGCTGCAAGTCGACCGGATCGCGCTGAGCGGTGGCAACCTGCACTTCCAGGATCTACGCCCAGGCGAGCCCATCGACCTGACCTACGACGATCTGAATCTCGAACTGCATAACCTCAGCACCCTGCCCGACCGCAATGCAGAGCTGACCCTGGTCGCCAGCGGCCCCAACGGCGCACGCATCGACTGGAGCGGCGACCTCAGCCTCGCGCCACTCGCCTCCAGCGGCAACCTGAAGATCAGCGATGGGCGCCTGAAAACCTTCTGGCCCTATGTGCGCGATACCGTGCCCCTGGTGCTGGAGGACGGCGTCGTCAACCTGGCGACCGATTACTCGATCAACATGGCCGAAGGCCTCAAGCTGCTGCTGAGCAACACCCAGGTTCGGGTCGCGCCTCTGGCCATCGCCGGCGGCGACGGCCGCCCGCGGCTCAAGCTGGCTGAATTGGACGTCAGCGCGAGCAGTGTCGATTTGGCCAAACAGCAAGTGGTGATCGGCCAGATCCGCAGCCGCCAGCTGGAAATCTGGGCGGCGCGCGAAGCCGATGGCATATTGGATTGGCAAAAGCTGCTGAGCCCGCCCAGGGCCGCCGACACGGCGCCCGCAAAGGATGCCGCAGCCGCACCGAGCAAGCCCTGGCAGGTGCTGGTGCGCGATGTGCAGTTGCGCGACTACCACGTCCATCTGGCCGACCGCGTGCCCGAGCAGCCCGTCGAGATCGACGTGGGGCCGCTGGCGCTCGATCTGACGAATTTCGACAGCCTCGGCACTTCGCCCTTCACCCTCAAGCTGGATAGCAGCGTGGGCAAACAGGGCAAGCTGCGGGTCGAAGGTCAAGTCCAGCTGAGCCCGACCAGCGCCAGCCTGAAAGTCAGCGGCCAGGGGATCGATCTGCGCCCGGCGCAGGCCTACATAAGCCCCTTCGTACGGCTCGAGCTGCGCAGCGGCCTGCTCGGCAGCGATCTGGATGTGCGCTTGAACAGCGTCGAACCCTTGGCGTTCAGCGTCAGCGGCACGGCCAAGATCAATCAGCTGCACACCCTGGACACCATCAAGGACCGCGATTTCCTGCGTTGGCAACAGCTCGATCTGCTTGGCCTGGATTACCGCCACGGCGACAGCCTGAACATCGACGAGGTGCAGCTGAACCAGCCTTACGCGCGCTTCATCATCAACGAAGACCTGAGCACCAACGTCAGCGAACTATTGGTCGCCCAGCCCGCACGTCCGGCTGAGAGCAAGCAACCGGCGCCAAAGGCTGATGCAAGCAAGCCGCTGGCGATCCGCATCGGCGGCGTGAGCTTCCAGGATGGCTCGGCGAATTTCGCCGACTTCAGCCTGACGCCTAATTTCGCCACCGCGATCCAGCAGCTCAACGGCCGTATCGGCACCCTCGACAACCGCGCACAAGCGCCCGCCAGCGTAGATATCGCCGGCAAGGTCGATCGTTATGCGCCGGTTAGTATCAAGGGCAGCCTGACGCCTTTCGATCCGCTCCAGCGCCTGGATATCCGCACCCAGTTCAAGCAACTCGAACTGACCACCCTGACCCCCTACTCCGGCAAGTTCGCCGGCTACCGTATCCGCAAGGGCCGGCTCAGCCTGGACCTGCATTACCGCATCAGCAAGGGCCAACTGAACGCCGAGAACAGCGTGGTGGTCGAGCAACTGCAGCTCGGCGAAAAGGTCGACAGCCCCAGCGCGGTCGACTTGCCGATCCGCCTGGCGGTCGCCTTGCTCAAGGATACCGAAGGCAAGATCGCCCTGAGCTTGCCGGTTAGCGGCGACCTCAATAACCCGCAATTCAGCGTCATGCCGATCGTCTGGAAAACCCTGCGCAACCTGGTACTGCGCGCGGCCCAGGCGCCGTTCAAATTCATCGGTGGACTGGTCGGCAGCTCGGATCTGGACCTCAGCACCGTGCATTTCAGCGCCGGCAGCAGCGAACTCGATGGCGATGCGCGGAACGTGCTGGATACCCTGGCCAACGCCTTGAAGGAGCGCCCGGAGTTGCGCCTGGAAGTGCAAGGCGTGAGCGCACAAAGCAGCGACGGCCTGCCGGTGGCCGAGCAGCGTTTGCAACGCGAATTCCAGCGCACCTATTACCGCGTGCTGCAACGGCGCGGCGATACGGTACCGGCGAGCGCCAGCCAGTTGCAGGTGCCCGAGGAGGAAAAGGCGCCCTTGCTCGAAGGCATTTACCGCACCCGCCTGAAGCAGCAGCCGCCGGCGGAATGGCAGGAACTGAACGACGAAGAGCGCGCCGACAAACTGCGCGAAGGCTTGCTGAACTTCTGGGCGAAAAGCACCGCACTGCAACGCCGCCTGGCCCAGGCCCGGGCGGCGGAGATAAAGGGATATCTGGTCGATCGCGGCGGTCTGCCGGATGCCCGCGTTTACCTGTTGGATGCTAGCCTGGGCCAGGCGCAACGCGATGGCCGCGTGGCCACGCAGCTGCAACTCGATAGCGAGTAAGGGGATAGCATGAACCACTTCCATTCAGCCTGGCTGGCCCTGACCCTCAGCTGTTGGGCCGGCATGGCCCAGGCCGATACCCTGCGCTGCGGCAACCAATTGGTCAGCATCGGCGACCGCGGTTTCGAAGTGCTGCAGAAATGCGGCGAGCCGGCCGCTCGCGACCTGATCGGCTATAGCCTCGGCCCCTCCGACCGCCGCGAATACAGCATCGAAGAATGGGTTTATGGACCGGACAATGGCATGCTGAGCATCCTCACGTTCGAGGGCAATCGCTTGCGCCAGATCGAACGCCAACGCAGTCGTTAGCCGCCACGGACAGCCCATGAAAACCTTGATTACCGCCCTGCTGATACTCCTGCCCGCCAGCGCGATGGCCTCCTCGACCTTGCGTTGCAACAGCGCCTTGATCAGCACCGACGACTCGAGCGGCGTCGTCATCAGCAAATGCGGCGAGCCGCTGAGCCGTGCCTTTCTCGGCTACCGCGAGGTGATCGACGCCTATGGCTTCCGCCAGGAGGTGGCCGTCGAAGAATGGACCTATGGCCCGCGCAACGGCATGTACCACTTCCTGCGTTTCGAAGCCAACCGCCTGGTGGAAATAGAAAGCAAACGCGGTAACTGACAAAACAGTGGCCAACTGCTAGCCTCGCCGACACCCTGTCGCCAAGGAACGGTTGTCGATGTTGATCATCCCCGCAGAACACCCGCTGGACTGGAAAAAGCCGCCCGTCATCACCCTGCTGCTGATTCTGCTGAATGTGCTGGTTTATTTCGCTTACCAAGGCGGCGATCAGGCGCGTGAAGCCGAGGCGGTGAAACTGTATCTCGATGGCGGGCTGCTCAATCGCGAGCGCGCCCTGTTCATTCCCGCGTTCGCCGAGCGGCGCAAACTGGATGCCGACGAGCAAAAATACGTCGACGGCATGCGCCGCAGCGATCTGGCCCGGTTGGTGCTCTACGACCTCGAATTCGAAAACACCCTGCATCACAACCCGCTCTACCAGGCCGACCCGGAGTGGCAGAAAGCCCGTCAACAGGCCGAAGCGGCGCGTGATCGGATCAGCAGTATGCGTTTCGGCTTTATCCCGGCCAGATTCAGCGTCGAGGGGCTGTTCGGCGCCATGTTCCTGCATGGTGACTTCGGCCATCTGGCCGGCAATATGCTGTTCTTGTTCATCTTCGGTTTCGCCCTGGAGATCGCGCTGGGGCGCTGGATGTACCTGGGCCTGTATCTGCTCAGCGGCGTCGCCTCGCACACCCTGTGGTGGATCATGGACCCGGTATGGGTCACCGGGGTCGGCGCCTCGGGAGCGATTTCCGGATTGATGGGCATGTACCTGGGCGTGTACGGGCTGCGCCGGATCAACTTCTTCTACTGGCTGGGCCCCTTGTTCGGCTACTTCCGCGCACCCGCCCTGTGGATTTTGCCGGTGTGGGTGGGCAAGGAGCTCTATGGCCTGCTGCTGGCCGACGACAACGTCAACTACTACGCCCACCTCGGCGGCTTGCTGGCCGGTTTCATCTGCGTCTGGTTGCCGCGCCAGGGCGGCAAACTGAAGGTCGACGAAGCCTACTTGCACAAAGAGGACCCCGAGGCCCCCTTCAAACGCGAACTCGCGGGCTTGGATCAATTGATCGGCGCCTTCTCCCTCGAACAGGCCGCCAGCCGCGGCCTCGCCATGCTGGAACGCTATCCCGCCCGTCTGGCGCTGCTGGAGCGACTGTACCCACTGGCCCTCAATCGCCAGGACAAAGCGCTGCTGAGCGCCGTGCTGCAACAGCTGTTCAAATTGCCGGAGCAACCGGCCAACCTGCCGTTGCTGCAGCGTCTGGCGCAGGATAGCGGCAATGCCCAGCACCGCGTGCTGCAACATCCGGCCGTGCAACTGCACCTGTTGCAGCGCCTGCTGCGCGCGAGCCAAGCGCCTTTGGCCCTGAGCGCCTGGCGCCGACTCAGCCAAACCGGCCAGCGCCCCGCCAGCCTGCCGGCCCTGACGCTGCAGCTGGCCAAGCTGCTGGGTAAACAGGAGGACTTTCCCGGCCTCAGCGAACTGGCGCAGTTCCTGACCAGCGCCTACCCGCAAGCCGAACAGACCGAGCAGTTGATCCTGTACCGCCAGCACCTGCGCCGCTGAACGCAAAAACCCCCCCAGACATTATCTGGAGGGCTTCTGCGCTAAAGCTGGACGCGACTAGCAGGCCGTTGAAAAACGTAGCCGAGGTAGGCAAGACAAGGCAAAACGGCCGAAAAAGCGGAGTTTACTGATGTAAATGAGCATTTTGACTGGGCTCGCACCCCAGACCGTTTTTAACGCAGTATTGCCAACGTAGGTAGTTTTTCAACAGCCTGCTAGAGCTTACCGCTGAAGTCGTTGACTTCTTCCTCGGCCTTTTCCTTGCTCCAGCCGTAACGTTCCTGCAATTTGCCCACCAGATAGTCGGTGTGGCCTTCGGCTACATCCAGATCGTCGTCGGTCAACTTGCCCCAGCGCTGCTTGATGCTGCCGGTGAGTTGCTTCCATTTACCTTTGAACACATCGGAATTCATATGCCTGTCCTCATCGTTGAGTAGTGGCGTGCATGCGCGCACTTAGTCGGTGGTTTTCAGACCGTCCGCAGACACCGCGGTAACGCCTTCGATTTCCTTGGCCTTGGAAATTGCCAAGTCGCGCTCGGTCTCGCTGTCGACGACGCCAGAGAGGGACACCACACCTTTATTGGTTTCGACCTTGATATCCATGCCGCTAAGGCTGTCGTCGGCCAAAAATGTCGACTTCACTTTACTGGTGATCCAGGTGTCCGATACGACTTCACCAGCTTTATCCATGGTGTCCTCGGTCGCCAACATGATGGGCTGTACGGCTTGGCCAGTCTCGGCGAATGCACTCCCTGCCAACGCCAGCCCAAGGACGGTCGCGGTCGTTGCAGCAACAACAAAATGACTGATTGGCTTTTTCATGGTTATCAACTCCTGCACATCCTAGACAATCTGCAGCTATTCCAAGCTGCAGTCTCGTAAGGATTAGTCGCAAGCCCTGTGCCAGCTCGAGCCAGCCAAATAAACCAATAAAAATCAGTCAGTTAGAATCAGTGCAAGACTACCTTTCTCGTGCAATCTGCATGTTCGGAGGAAATATCCCTGGCAAATTGCACGAAGCCGATTCCCTTACGCCTGGCTGGCCAATTTGCTCAATGTGGCCTGCAAGCGACTCACTTCGGCGAGCAGCGGCGATTGCGGATAACGTGCGCGGATAAAGGTCAGCAACTTCTGCGCGGGCTCCACTTGGCCCAATCCCTCGGCAAAGCCGCGGGCGGCGAGCAGGTAGGCGCGGGGAATATCCGGATAGTCCGGGAAGCGCTGATGCAAGTTACGCAACAAACTCAAGGCCTCACGGGTTTTGTGGCGCTGCAGCAGGGCCTCGGCCAGGCGCTCACAGACCAGGGCATTGTCCGGTAGGTAATCGGCCTTCAGTTGGCGGGCGTTGAGCAGCGCCGTGGCGGCCAAAGGCGGATTCTGGTTGGCGGCCAACGGCAGATAATGGGCGAGGTGGTGCAGGCAGCGCTCGCGATCGCGCAGGCCGAACAGCAGTTGGTGGAAACGCTCGTTCAGCTTGAGATCATCGGCATCGCGCTGCAAGGCGCTGCTCAAGGTTTCCAGGGCCTGACCGCTCTGCCCTTCCTTGAGGCGGATCTCGGCTTGCGCCAAGGCGCGACGGCGCTGGAATTCGGTGGCCGGATAGGCCGCCTGACCGTTCTCGTCGGCGATCACATAGCCCAGGGCGCCCTGATACTGGAAGACCGCATAGCCCATCATGGCGCACATCACCACGCCGAAATAGGCGAACAGGAAGGTCGCGATCGGCATCAACACCACCTGGGGCAGGCCGCTGGAGAGCATGTAGGTGACCCAGCTCGGCGATTGCCAGAGGATGAACAGAAAGGCGCACAGAATCAGGTAGCGCCAGCCCATCGCGCCGATCACCTGGCCGACCTGTTCCGGGCTGAGCGCCGAGCCCAACTCCTTGTCCAGGGCCAGACGGATGATGCTGGCCGGCAGCACCAACAGAATGCCGATATTCACCGCCCAGTAGATCGCCTCGCTGTTGAAATCAGCGGCCAGCCACAGGGCGCCGAAGGCGATCAGAAACACCGCCAGTTGCTTGAAGAACAGAGTGAAACCTTCGCCGTTGAAGGCGCTGAGCAGGCTCGGTGCCTGGCCGTCCGCCTGGCTGCTGGCTTCGATCACGCTGTGGAAATACTTGGTCGCCACACTGAACAGGACGCCCCAAAGAATGATAGAGCGCGGCATGAACAGGCCGGCCACGGCCAGCAGCGCGGCGAACGCCAAAGGCCCACTTTGCAGCGCATAGAAGAAGAACTTCGGCGTACGCTCCCAGAACGGTTGAGCGGTGTTGGCCGCGCCGAGGAACTGCAACTGACCGTTGCACAGCGGACAGCCCGGGGTCTCGTCGGGCGCATCGGCATTCAAGGGAATGCAGCAATCGCCGAAACTGCGCTCGCAGGGGATGCATTGCCAAGTCGCAGGCTGCGCCGGGTGGTAACGGCAGATAGTCTTGTCCATAAGCGTGGCCTTCCAAATGGGCAGGGGCTGAACGGCAGCCCGCTAATCGGGTGTATTGTCCGTGCAAAAAAAGAGGGCCCGCAAGGGGCCCTCCTGGTAAACGTGAAACAGCCGGGCGATTAGGCGCCGGAAGCTTCAGCTGCTGCGACGTCTTTGATCGACAGCTTGATACGGCCGCGGTTGTCCACGTCCAGTACCAGTACCTTGACTTCCTGACCTTCTTTCAACACGTCGGTGACCTTCTCGACGCGCTGATCGCTGAGCATCGAGATGTGCACCAGCCCGTCCTTGCCCGGCAGAATGTTGACGAAGGCGCCGAAGTCGACGATGCGCTCGACCTTGCCGACGTAGATCTTGCCGATCTCGGCTTCCGCGGTGATACCCAGTACGCGCTGACGCGCGGCTTCGGCCGCTTCCTTGGTTTCGCCGAAGATCTTGATCGAGCCGTCGTCTTCGATGTCGATCGAAGCCTTGGTTTCTTCGCAGATGGCACGAATGGTCGCGCCGCCTTTGCCGATCACGTCGCGAATCTTGTCCTGATCGATCTTCATCGCGATCATGGTCGGCGCGTTGGCCGACAGCTCGCTGCGCGACTGGGCGATCACTTGGTTCATCTGACCGAGGATGTTCAGGCGCGCTTCCAGGGCCTGGCCCAGGGCGATTTCCATGATTTCTTCGGTGATGCCCTGGATCTTGATGTCCATCTGCAGCGCGGTCACGCCTTTGGCGGTACCGGCTACCTTGAAGTCCATGTCGCCGAGGTGATCTTCGTCGCCGAGGATGTCGGTCAGTACGGCGAACTTCTCGCCTTCCTTGACCAGACCCATGGCGATACCGGCTACCGGCGCCTTCATCGGCACACCGGCATCCATCAGCGCGAGGGAAGCACCACAGACCGAAGCCATGGAGCTGGAACCGTTCGACTCGGTGATTTCCGAAACCACACGGATGGTGTACGGGAACTCATCGGCGTTCGGCAGCATGGCGGAAACGGAACGACGGGCCAGACGACCGTGGCCGATTTCGCGGCGACCGGTTGCGCCCATGCGCCCACACTCGCCCACCGAGTACGGCGGGAAGTTGTAGTGCAGCATGAAGGGGTCTTTCTTCTCGCCTTCGAGGGTGTCGAGCAGCTGTGCGTCACGCGCGGTACCGAGAGTGGCGACCACCAGGGCCTGGGTTTCGCCACGGGTGAACAGCGCCGAACCGTGGGTCTTGGCCAGTACGCCGACTTCGATGTTCAGGCCACGCACGGTGCGGGTGTCGCGACCGTCGATACGCGGTTTGCCGTTGACGATGTTCTCGCGCACGGTGCGGTATTCGATCTCGCCGAACGCGTCCTTCACTTCGCCGGCGGACGGCTGGCCTTCTTCGCCGGAGAACTTGGCGACGACCTGGTCTTTCAGCTCGCCCAGACGCGCATAGCGGTCCTGCTTGATGATGATGGTGTAAGCCTGGGAAATCGCTTCGCCGAACTCGCTGCGAATCGCATTGAGCAGCGCGGTGTTTTCCGCTTTCGGCTGCCAGTCCCAAGTCGGCTTGGCGGCTTCAGCAGCCAGCTCGGTGACGGCCTGGATCACGGCCTGGAATTCGTCATGGGCGAACAATACGGCGCCCAGCATCTGGTCTTCGGTCAGCTCTTTGGCTTCGGATTCGACCATCAGTACGGCGTCTTTGGTACCGGCCACGACCATGTCCAGGCTGGACGCCTTGAGCTGCTCGTAAGTCGGGTTCAGCAAGTAGCCGGTTTCCGGGTGGAAGGCCACGCGAGCGGCACCGATCGGGCCGTTGAACGGGATGCCGGAAATGGCCAGGGCAGCCGAGGTGCCGATCATTGCGGCGATATCCGGATCGGTCTTCTTGCTGGTGGAGATCACGGTGCAGATGACCTGCACTTCGTTCTGGAAACCTTCCGGGAACAGCGGACGGATCGGACGGTCGATCAGGCGCGAAGTCAGGGTTTCTTTTTCGCTCGGGCGCGCTTCACGCTTGAAGAAACCGCCGGGGATCTTACCGGCCGCGTAAGTTTTTTCCTGATAGTGCACCGACAGCGGGAAAAAGCCTTTGCTCGGGTCGGCAGTCTTGGCGCCGGTTACGGCAACCAGCACGGCGACGTCGTCGTCGACGGTGACCAGCACTGCGCCGGAGGCTTGACGGGCGATACGGCCAGTCTCGAGGGTAACGGTCGATTGACCGAACTGGAACTTCTTGATTACCGGGTTCACGGTGTTTTCCTTCTCTTTATTGCCTTGGGGAAAGCGATTATCACACCCGCTCGCCGGCAGCATTGCCAGCCGAGCGGTCTTGCAAAATAGGTGGGCAGCTACGGGAGTCGAACCCGGCGCGGTCCAGGCAGGCCATCGAAAACCACTGGGGTTGTTCGGCGGTCCGTTAAACGCACATCACTGAAACGCAAAAGCTGGAAGCAGGGCTATACCCCACTTCCAGCTTCGGCAGTCAGCTACGCATAAGCATTGCTTAGCGACGCAGACCCAGGCGACCGATCAGGGCGCTGTAACGACTGGTGTCCTTGCCCTTCAGGTAATCCAGCAGCTTACGACGCTGGTTAACCATACGGATCAGGCCACGACGCGAGTGGTGGTCTTTACCGTTGGCCTTGAAGTGGCCTTGCAGCTTGTTGATGTTGGCGGACAGCAGTGCAACTTGCACTTCCGGGCTACCGGTGTCGCCTTCAGCTTGCTTGTAGTCGTTAACGATCTGGGCTTTTTCTTCAACGCTGAGTGCCATGTGGGCATCCTCTCGGTTAGGAAACGGCTACCGAAGCAACCATTCCAATAGGCCGGGAATCGCTTCCCGTGTTTTAAAGTGAGGTATGACCGTGCCTATTAACAGCCACCCTCGATACGCCGACGAAACCTCGCCGACGCCACGGTCAAACTGACCGAATCAAACGACGCGGCGCTATGCGCCCATCTTCGCTCACTTCACCGATACCGATAAAGCGACCGTTGTGATCTTGCACCCGTACCATGCCGAACTTCGGCGCTTCCGGTGCGCGTACCGGTTGCCCTTGCAACCAGTAGAACGAACTGTGCTCGGAGAACTGCAGTAACGGCCAATGTTGCAGGCCGCTATCGACCGGCAGGAGAAACTGATCGACAGCTTCGTTGCCCCCTTCGGCGTGCACGCGCTCCAGTTCTTCGAGCGTCACGGTGCGGCTCAAATCGAAAGGACCGGCCTTGGTTCTGCGCAACTCCGCAACGTGGGCACCGCAACCGAGCAGTTGGCCGATGTCCTCGACCAGAGTACGGATATAGGTGCCTTTGCTGCAGTCGACCGCGAGGCGCGCCTGCTCCGCCTCGCAGCTCAATAATTCCAGGCGCGCAATAGTAACAGAACGCGGCTCGCGCTCCACTACTTCACCGGCACGGGCGAGCTTGTACAGGGGCTGCCCGTCGCGTTTCAAAGCCGAGTACATCGGCGGTATCTGGCTGATTTCACCGCGAAAACGCGGCAATAACGCTTCGATCTCCGCGCGACCAACGGTCACCGGGCGGCGTTCCAACACTTCACCCTCGGCATCCGCGGTGGTGGTGGTGACGCCCAATTGCATCAGGGTTTCATAGCCTTTATCGGCGTCCAGCAGATACTGCGAGAACTTGGTCGCCTCGCCGAAGCACAGCGGCAAAACACCGGTGGCCAAGGGGTCGAGGCTACCGGTATGCCCGGCCTTCTCGGCATTCAGCAGCCAACGGACCTTTTGCAGCGCCGCATTGGAGCTGAAACCGCGCGGCTTATCCAACAGGATGATGCCGTCGACCGCGCGACGAATACGTTTCACCTGAGCCACGCGCTTACTCCTCGGACTCGGTCTTGGCATCGCCATGGGCGCTGTCTTCGTTGACCGCACGCTCGATCAACGCCGACAACTGGGCACCACGGATAACGCTTTCGTCATAGTGGAAACGCAGGTGCGGCACGCTGCGCAGCTTCATCGCCTTGCCCAACTGCATGCGCAGGAATCCGCTGGCATCGTTGAGCACTTTGATACTCTGTGCCACACGCTCCGGGTCGTCCTCGACATTGCCGCCCATGACGGTGACGAACACCTTGGCGTGGCTGGCATCGCGACTGACGTCCACCGCAGTGACGGTCACCAGCCCACCGAGACGCGGGTCTTTGACTTCCAGACGGATCAACTGCGCCAGCTCGCGCTGCATCTGGTCGCCGATGCGCTGGGCACGGCTATATTCTTTGGCCATTTCTACTACCTTCACTCGTCGCGACGCCGGTAAAAGCATCGGACCTAAAAGCGGCAAACGCCCGACCGCGAATAAACGGGGTCGGGCGCTGCGCGTTGCGACTCGCTGCTACGTGCCTGTTACAGGCTGCGAGCCACTTGGACTTTTTCGAACACTTCGATCTTGTCGCCGACCTTGACGTCGTTGTAGCTCTTCACGCCGATACCGCACTCCATGCCGGCACGCACCTCGGACATGTCGTCCTTGAAGCGGCGCAGGGATTCCAGTTCGCCTTCGAAGATCACCACGTCGTCACGCAATACGCGGATCGGACGGTTACGGTGCACGATACCCTCGACCACCATGCAACCGGCGATCGCGCCGAACTTCGGCGAACGGAACACGTCACGCACTTCGGCGATACCCAGGATGTTCTCGCGCACATCGCTGCCGAGCATGCCGGTCAGGGCCTTCTTGACGTCTTCGATGATGTCGTAGATCACGTTGTAGTAACGCATATCCAGACCTTCCTGCTCGACGATCTTGCGTGCGCCCGCATCTGCACGCACGTTGAAACCGAACAGAACGGCATTGGAGGCCAGCGCCAGGTTGGCATCGGATTCGGTGATACCACCGACACCGCCACCGACCACACGCACTTGCACTTCGTCGTTACCCAGGCCACTGAGCGAGCCCTGCAACGCTTCCAGAGAACCACGGACGTCGGACTTGAGGACGATGTTCAGGGTCTTCTTCTCTTCCTGACCCATGCTCTCGAAGATGTTCTCCAGCTTGCCGGCGTGGGCGCGGGCCAGCTTCACTTCGCGGAACTTGCCCTGACGGAACAAGGCCACTTCGCGGGCTTTCTTCTCGTCGGTCAACACGCTCATCTCGTCGCCCGCATCCGGGGTGCCGTCCAGGCCGAGAATTTCGACCGGGATCGACGGGCCGGCTTCCTTGATCGGCTTGCCGTTCTCGTCGAGCATGGCGCGGATCCGGCCATAGTTGGAACCGACCAGAACCATGTCGCCTTGACGCAAGGTGCCGTCCTGAACCAGAACGGTGGCCACCGGGCCACGGCCTTTGTCCAGACGCGATTCAACCACCACGCCACGACCGGGCGCCGACGGCGTCGCTTTCAGCTCGAGGATCTCGGCTTGCAGCAATACGGCTTCGAGCAGCTCGTCGACACCGGTACCGACTTTCGCCGAAACAGGAACGAACGGGGTGTCGCCGCCCCACTCTTCGGACGTGACCTCATGCACCGACAGCTCGCTGCGGATGCGATCGAGATCGGCACCCGGCTTATCGATCTTGTTCACCGCGACCACCAGCGGCACGCCAGCAGCCTTGGCATGCTGCACCGCTTCGATGGTTTGCGGCATCACGCCGTCGTCCGCGGCCACCACCAGAATCACGATATCGGTGGCCTGGGCACCGCGAGCACGCATGGCGGTAAACGCCGCGTGGCCCGGGGTGTCGAGGAAGGTCACCATGCCGCGATCGGTTTCCACGTGGTAGGCGCCGATGTGCTGGGTGATACCGCCAGCTTCGCCAGCGGCTACCTTGGCACGACGGATATAGTCGAGCAGCGACGTCTTACCATGGTCGACGTGACCCATGACGGTCACCACCGGCGCACGGGCGAAGGTCTCGCCTTCGAACTTCAGGGACTCGGCCAACTGATCTTCCAGGGCGTTATCGCTGATCAGCTTGACCTTGTGGCCCAGCTCTTCGGCGATCAACTGGGCAGTTTCCTGATCCAGCACCTGGTTGATGGTCACCGGGGTGCCCATCTTGAACATGAACTTGATGACTTCCGCGGCTTTCACCGTCATCTGCTGAGCCAGCTCACCAACGGTGATGGTTTCGCCGATGGCGACCTCACGCACGATCGGTCCGGTCGGGCTCTGGAAGCCATGCTGATTGCGCTTCTTCAGCTTCGACTTGCCGCGACCGCCGCGACGGAAGCCATCGCTTTCTTCGTCGATGGTGCGCGGGGCGACACGCGGTGCCGGCGCCTTTTCCTTGACGGTTGGGCGATGCTGAGTGGTCTTGCGCTCGCCGCCACGACGATCGTCGTCGTTACGGGCTTTATCCGGACGGCGCGGCTCGTCTTTCTTACGCTCTTCGACAACAGGCGCAACAACGACCGGTACTTCGACTTCAGCCACTGCCACGCTCGCCGCAGCAGCAGGCTGAGCCGCAACGGCCTCAACCGGCTCGACCACGGCGCGCTGCGCTTCTTCCGCGGCGCGACGCTGGGCTTCTTCTTCGGCCTTCAGGCGCGCAGCTTCAGCCACGGCACGCTGTTCGGCGAGCTCACGCTGCTTCTCGGCTTCGATCTCTTCGGCACTGCGCTTGACGAAGGTTTTCTTCTTGCGCACTTCCACACTAATGGTCTTGCTGCCGGCCACGCGCAACGTACTGGTGGTCTTGCGCTGCAAGGTGATCTTGCGCGGCTCTTCCACTTTTACGCCATGACTGCTTTTGAGATGGGCAAGCAACGCCTGCTTCTCATTATCGGTGACAACTTGCTCGGCACTGCTGTGCGGCAAACCCGCCTCTCGCATCTGCTGCAGCAGGCGCTCTACCGGTGTATCGACCACTTGGGCCAGTTCTTTCACCGTGACTTGCGTCATGCATTTCTCTCCTCAGGCCGTAAAACTTACTCGAACCAATGGGCTCGGGCGGCCATGATCAGCTTGCCGGCACGCTCTTGGTCGATGCCGTCGATGTCGAGCAGGTCGTCGATCGACTGCTCGGCCAGGTCTTCGCGGGTAACCACACCGCGTACTGCCAGTTCCTGCGCCAAGCCCTTATCCATACCCTCAAGAGAGAGCAGGTCGTCGGCCGGGTGGGCGTCTGCCAGTTTTTCTTCAGTAGCAATGGCTTTGGTCAACAGGCGATCTTTTGCCCGCGCCCGCAGCTCATTGACGATTTCCTCATCGAAACCGTCGATGCTGAGCATCTCTTCCAGAGGCACGTAGGCGATCTCTTCCAGGCTGGTGAAACCCTCTTCGACCAGTACCTGAGCCAGTTCTTCGTCGACTTCCAACTCGTCGATGAAGCTCTGCAGAATGTCGCCGGTTTCCGCCTGTTGCTTGGCCTGGATATCCGCCTCGGTCATCACGTTCAGGGTCCAGCCGGTCAATTGACTGGCCAAACGCACGTTCTGACCGCCACGGCCAATAGCCTGCGCTAGGTTGTCTTCGCCGACGGCGATGTCCATGGCATGGGCATCTTCGTCGACGATGATCGCGGCGACTTCGGCCGGCGACATGGCGTTGATCACGAACTGCGCCGGATTGTCGTCCCACAGCACGATATCGACACGCTCGCCAACCAGTTCGCCGGACACAGCCTGCACGCGCGAACCACGCATGCCGATACACGCGCCCTGAGGGTCGATGCGCTTATCCTTGGAGCGCACGGCGATCTTGGCGCGCGAACCCGGATCGCGGGCAGCGGCCATCACCTCGATCAACTCTTCGGCGATTTCCGGCACTTCGATACGGAACAACTCGATCAGCATCTCAGGCGCGGTACGCGAGAGGATCAATTGCGGACCGCGGTTCTCGGTGCGGATTTCCTTGAGCAGTGCACGCAAGCGCGCACCGACCCGGAAAGTTTCGCGGGAGATGATGTCTTCGCGGGCCAGCAGCGCTTCAGCGTTGTTGCCCAGGTCGACAATCACGCTGTCGCGGGTGACTTTCTTAACAGTGCCGGAGATGATTTCGCCCAGACGCTCGCGGTAGGCCTCGACCACCTGTGCGCGCTCGGCCTCACGGACCTTTTGCACAATCACTTGCTTGGCGGTTTGCGCGGCGATACGACCGAACTCAATGGATTCGATCTTTTCTTCCAGCACATCGCCCACTTTGGCTTTCGCCTCAAGCGCCCGCGGCATATCAACAGTGACTTGATGCGCCGGATCTTCAAAATCGCTTTCTTCGACCACTGTCCAGCAGCGGAAGGTTTCATAGCTGCCGGTTTGACGATTGATCGCCACCCGCAACTCGACTTCGTCTTCAAAACGCTTTTTAGTCGCCGTGGCCAAAGCCAACTCCAGCGCCTCAAAAATCACACCGGCCGGTACGCCTTTTTCATTGGATACCGACTCAACAACCAGCAGTACTTCTTTGCTCATCGTACGCCTCGCCTTTCGCAATCCATTGGATCCGCGGGATCCGCGTCTCAATCAAACCTGGGGATAATATTGGCCTTGTCGATCATGTCGATCGGCAACAGGAACTCGTGGTCATCCACCTGCACTACCACGTCCTGTTCCTCCACACCGCGGAGAAGACCCTGAAAGTTACGGCGCCCTTCGAAAGGCGAACGCAGCTTGACCTTTACTTGCTCGCCGGCATGCGCGGCGAACTGTTGCAACGTGAACAACGGCCGATCCATGCCAGGCGAAGACACCTCGAGGGTGTACTCCGCACTGATGGGATCCTCGACATCGAGAACACCGCTGATCTGCCGGCTGACCTTTTCGCAATCTTCGATGAGCACGCCGTCTGCGTGATCGATATAGACCCGCAGTAGCGAATGCCGCCCTTGCGACAGGAACTCGATGCCCCAGCATTCATAGCCGAGCGCCTCGACTACCGGGGCCAACAAGGCCTGCAACTGTTCTAGCTTGCTCGACACCTGAACCCCCTCGTGCATGCTGTGCAAATAAAAAATGGGCGAAACGCCCATCACTGACCGACCTGGAACAGGCCGGCAAAGCTGTCGTCCAGCTAGCAAAAAGCCCCTGAAAAGGGGCTCCGCTACTACTGGTTGCGGGGGCTGGATTTGAACCAACGACCTTCGGGTTATGAGCCCGACGAGCTACCAGACTGCTCCACCCCGCGTCAAAGCTGGGGCCGAAGTATACGGCCGAACCCATTCAAGGGTCAACCGACGCTCCAGCGACAAGAAAGCCCGCATGGAGCGGGCTTTCTTGTTTAATTGGTACCGAGGAGGGGACTCGAACCCCTACAGCCTATGGCCACTACCACCTCAAGGTAGCGTGTCTACCAATTCCACCACCTCGGCAAAATCGCTTGTTGCTTACAACCTGTTACTGCTCTGGAACTTGAGGTACGTCAGCTGCTTCAACAGCTGGCTTTTGTTCTTCGAGCACCGGGACGTCTTCGACGACCGGTTTTTCCTGCACTTCCATCACCGCCGGGTCTGGCAGACCTACTTCGGTCAAACCATCAGCTTTCTCTTTAGCAAAGAATGCTAAGCCCATACTGGTTATGAAAAAAGCGGTGGCGAGTATAGCAGTAACGCGACTCAAAAAGGTAGAGGAACCTTGACTACCAAAAACGGTAGCAGAAGCACCCGAACCGAAAGACGCGCCAGCATCGGCACCCTTACCCTGCTGCAACAGAACCAGCACAACCACGCCGATCGCACCGAGCAGATGAAGAACAACTACGACTGTTTCCAGCATTTTTCAGTTTCCTGCGGCGCGACAGATCGCACCGAACTCATCCGCATTCAGAGAGGCTCCACCTACAAGCCCCCCATCGATATCCGGCATACCGAATAACTCGGCAGCATTGGCGGCCTTCACGCTGCCGCCATAAAGAATCTTTACACCCGCCGCAACCTGAGCATCTTGCCCAGCCAATTGCGCGCGAATCGCCGCATGCACCTGCTGGGCCTGCTCGGGCGAAGCGGTCAGCCCTGTACCGATTGCCCAAACCGGCTCATAAGCGACCACCGCTTTGGCGAAGGCATCAATACCCAAGGCATCAATCACTTCGGCCAATTGCCGCCCCACAACTTCCAGCGTCTGCTCAGCCTCGCGCTGCTCCAGGGTTTCCCCAACACAGAGCACAGGCGTCAAACCGCAAGACTGCGCCGCAGCAAACTTACGCGTCACGTCCGCATCGCTGTCACCAAGGATCAAGCGACGCTCGGAATGCCCCACCAACACCAGGGAGCAACCGGCATCCTGCAGCTGGCTTGCGGCCACCTCGCCAGTCAACGCACCGGGCGCCGACTCGACGGCGCAATCCTGCGCACCGACCGCAACACGCTTACCATCCAGACCTCTTACGACCTGAGCGATATGCAAACAAGACGGAAAAACTGCAACTTCGACCCCGGCAGGTAACGCTTGCCGAGACAAACCCTCGATCAGCTCTGCAACGCTGGCACGAGTGCCATGCATTTTCCAGTTACCAGCTACCAATGGGTGACGCATGCTTCACCTCGTCGGTCAAAGAGGGCGCAGATGTTACCCAAGAGCGCCAAGACTGGCAAGCCAATCAATAACATAGAATGCCAACCAGCAATTGAACCTCACTGCGGGGCCAGCGGACGGGCTCACCCCGCAGCTTCGCACCTCACCCCTCGCAGGCTTCGCTCACGACCCTGGCCAACTCGTCGGCATAGCCACGCACCTGAACCTCATCGTCACCCTCGACCATCACCCGCACCAACGGCTCGGTTCCCGACTTGCGCAGCAGCACCCGACCACGGCCCGCCATCATTTCGGTCACCCGCGCACTGGCATCCTGCACGGAGGGACTATCGAGTGGATCAAGGCTACCGGCGAAGCGCACGTTAATCAGCACTTGCGGGCACTTGCGCAGCCCCTGGCGCGTCTCGGCCAGGCTTTGACCGCGCCGCTGCAACGCCAACAACACTTGCAAGGCCGCGATGATCGCATCCCCGGTGGTGGTGTGATGGAAACACACCAAATGTCCGGAGTTCTCGCCGCCGAGCTGCCAGTTACGCTCCAGCAGGTCGGCAATCACATAACGGTCGCCGACCTTGGCGCGCACGAAGGGAATCCCCAGATCCGCCAACGCCAACTCCAGCCCCAGGTTGCTCATCAGCGTGCCGACCACCCCACCCTGCAGCTTGCCGCGCTCCTGCAGATCGCGGGCGATGATGAATAGCAGCTCGTCGCCGTCCACCAGAGCCCCGGTGTGGTCGACCATCAGCACGCGATCGGCGTCGCCATCGAAGGCGATACCCAGATCGGCTTGCCGCGCCAGTACCTCGGCCTGCAAGGCTTCGACATGGGTCGAGCCGCAGCGGTCATTGATGTTCAAGCCATCGGGATGAGCGGACAGCACCGAAACCTCGGCACCCAATTCGCGCAATACGCTGGGCGCCACTTTATAGGCAGCACCATTGGCGCAATCGAGGACGATTTTCAGACCGGCGAAATCGGTGCTGGTCGGTACGCTGCTTTTACAGAATTCGATATAACGCCCGGCCGCATCGTTGATCCGCGAAACCTTACCCAACTGCGCCGACTCGACCACGGTCATCGGCGTATCGAGCAGCTCCTCAATCATTTGTTCGATTTCGTCCGGCAGCTTGGTGCCCTGCCCGGAGAAAAACTTGATGCCATTGTCGTGATGGGGATTGTGCGAGGCGCTGATCACGATGCCGGCTTCGGCATGAAAGGTACGCGTCAGGTAGGCAATGGCCGGGGTCGGCATAGGCCCCAACAACATCACATCGGCACCGGCCGCGGATAATCCGGCCTCCAGCGCCGACTCGAACATATAACCGGAAATCCGCGTGTCCTTACCGATCAGGATGCGGCACTTGCCCTGCTTGCGAAACGCCATGCCAGCGGCCCAGCCGAGCTTGAGCATGAAATCCGGCGTAATCGGAAATTCGCCGACACGCCCACGGATACCGTCGGTACCAAAATATTTTCTGACCATGACCATGCTTCCCTATTTTTTTCGTATTCAGAGGCTCGTCATTCGGCCGCTGCTACTGCTGCGAGCATGCGCACCACATCGACCGTTTCGGCGACATCGTGCACGCGCAGAATCTGTGCACCCTTACCCACGGCCAAGGCCGCCAACGCCAGGCTGCCATACAAGCGTCCGCCAACCTCATGACCCAGCACGCTGCCGATCATGCTTTTGCGCGAGACCCCGACCAAAAGCGGCCGCCCCAACTCATGCAGGGACTCCAGATGCTTGAACAAGCGCAGATTGTGCTCCAAGGTCTTGGCGAAACCGAAGCCCGGATCGAGGATCAACCGCTCGGCGGCAATCCCGGCTGTCGCACAGGCGGCCATGCGCTCGACCAGGAACCCCCTGACCTCGCTCAGAATATCGGCGTACCGGGGATCCTGCTGCATGGTGGTCGGCTCGCCGCGCATGTGCATCAGGCACACCGGCAAACCGCTATCGGCCGCCGCATCCAATGCGCCTTCGCGCTGCAACGAGCGCACGTCGTTGATCAGCCCGGCACCCAAACGCGCAGCTTCACGCATCACAGCAGGCGTCGAAGTATCGACCGAGATGATCACGTCGAGTTCGCCGGCAATGGCCTCGACCACCGGGGCGACCCGCTCCAGCTCCTCGATGGGGGATACCGCCCGCGCACCGGGGCGAGTGGACTCGCCGCCGACGTCGATCAGGCTGGCACCCGCGCGCCACATCGCTTCCGCATGACGCAGGGCGGCATCGCGCTGCGCATAACGACCGCCATCGGAGAATGAATCGGGGGTGATATTCAGGATACCCATCACCTGCGGATGGGTTAAATCGAGAAACCGGCTGCCACATGGCAACCGGTTCGGATTACACGAGTCAGACATTTGCGCCCTTAATGCTCGGCAGCAGGACCACCAATTGGCTTTTCAGGACGATCCGCCTCGTCGCTGTTCACCACCGGCGTGCCGGCGTCGCCGTTGCCGCCGGTCCAATCGCGCGGTTCGCGAGCGACACGGCCGCTCATGATGTCTTCGATCTGCTCGGCATCGATGGTCTCGTACTTCATCAAGGCGTCAGCCATGGCGTCGAGCTTGTCGCGGTTTTCTTCCAGCAGGCGCTTGGCGGTGTCATAGCAACCGTCGATGATGCTGCGCACCTCGAGGTCGATCATCTTCGCCGTATCGGCAGACACATTGGTGTGCTGGCTGCCCATGCTACGCCCAAGGAAAACCTCACCTTCTTCTTCGGCATACATCAGCGGACCGAGTTTCTCGGACAAGCCCCACTTGGTCACCATGTTCCGCGCCAACTGGGTGGCACGCATGATGTCGTTCGATGCACCAGTGGTCACACCATCGAAGCCCAAGGTCATTTCCTCGGCGATGCGACCGCCGAACAACGAGCAGATCTGACTGGTCAGCGCCCGCTTGCTCAGGCTGTAACGGTCCTCTTCCGGCAGGAACATGGTCACGCCCAAAGCACGGCCACGGGGAATGATCGACACCTTGTAAACCGGATCATGCTCGGGCACCAGGCGACCGACGATGGCGTGGCCGGCTTCGTGGAACGCCGTGTTGAGCTTTTCCTTTTCCGACATGACCATGGTCTTGCGCTCGGCGCCCATCATGATCTTGTCCTTGGCCAGCTCGAACTCCTTCATTTCCACCACACGCTTGCCGGCGCGCGCAGCGAACAAGGAGGCCTCGTTGACCAAGTTGGCCAAGTCGGCACCGGAGAAGCCCGGGGTACCGCGCGCGATGACCGCCGGCTGGACATTCTCGCCCATCGGCACCTTACGCATATGCACTTTGAGGATTTGTTCGCGGCCGCGAATATCCGGCAAGCCCACCACCACCTGGCGGTCGAAACGGCCCGGACGCAGAAGCGCCGGATCGAGTACGTCGGGGCGGTTGGTGGCGGCAATGACGATGATGCCATCGTTCATTTCGAAGCCATCCATTTCCACCAGCAACTGGTTGAGGGTCTGCTCGCGCTCGTCGTGACCGCCACCCATGCCGGCGCCACGATGGCGACCGACGGCGTCGATCTCGTCAATGAAGATGATGCAGGGCGCGTGCTTCTTCGCCTGCTCGAACATGTCACGCACCCGGGAGGCACCGACACCGACGAACATCTCGACGAAATCAGAACCGGAGATAGTGAAGAACGGCACCTTGGCCTCACCCGCGACCGCCTTGGCCAACAGCGTCTTACCGGTACCCGGCGAGCCGACCATCAACACGCCGCGCGGGATACGCCCGCCGAGGCGTTGGAATTTACCCGGATCACGGAGGAATTCGACCAGCTCGCTGACTTCTTCCTTGGCTTCGTCGCAACCGGCGACATCGGCGAAGGTGGTCTTGACCTGATCTTCGGACAGCAGGCGCGCCTTGCTCTTACCGAAACTCATCGGCCCGCCTTTACCGCCAGCGCCGCCTTGCATCTGGCGCATGAAGAACATGAACACCGCGATGATCACCAGGATCGGGAAGCTCGCCACCAGCAGTTGAGTCCAGATGCTTTGTTGTTCGGGCTGCTTACCGACGATCTCGACATTGTTGTCGATCAGGTCCTTGATCAGGCCGTTGTCCTGGATCGCCGGACGCACGGTCTCGAAAGACGAACCGTCCTCGCGCACGCCGCTGATCACGTAGCCGTCGACGGTCACGCGCTTGACCGCACCGTTCTGAACCTGTTGGATGAACTCCGAGTAATTGAGCTTGTTCGACTCGCTCGGGCTGGAAAAATTGTTCATCACCGTCACTAGGACGGCCGCGATGATCAGCCACAGGACCAGATTTTTTGCCATGTCGTTCAATTAGCTACCCTCTGCAGCAGGCCTCGTCTCGAAGCGTGCTTCGCATGACGACCAGTTATGTACCGATCTAACTTACTACACAACGCCCGCACCTGGCAGACGCCGTCTGTAACCCTTTATTTACCCGTGCGCCCCGTCTCACTCAAGCCCACGAAAACCGCGCGCGAGCATATATTGCTCGCGCGAGCGATCACGCGAGGACAAGGGTTTGCGCATCTGCACCTTGTCGAACATCTGCCGCACCTGCTTGTGATATTGGTCAAAGCCTTCGCCCTGGAAGATTTTGATCAAAAAATCACCACCCGGACGCAGCACGCGGGAAGCAAGATCCAGCGCCAATTCGCACAAGTACATCGCACGCGGCTGATCCGACTCCCTTACCCCACTCATATTGGGGGCCATATCGGAAATCACAAGGTCTACCGCCTTGTCGCCGATAGCCTCGAGAATCTGTGCGAACACCCCATCATCGGTGAAATCGCCCTGGATAAAGGCGACATCGGGGATGCTGTCCATTTCCAGAATATCCGAGGCGATCAGTGTGCCCTTGTCGCCAATCACCCGACTGGTGACCTGCGACCAACCGCCCGGCGCGGCGCCGAGGTCGACCACGGTCATGCCAGGCCTGAGGATGCGATCCTTTTCCTGGATTTCCAGCAACTTGTAGCTGGCGCGTGAACGATAGCCATCCTTTTGCGCCATTTTGACGTAAGGGTCGTTGAAATGTTCTTTCAGCCAACCTTGACTGGTCTTGGAACGGGCCACGCAATACCTCGAACTTTACAAAGCATGAATATCTGGGCGCCCCCGAGAGCGCTCGGGTAAACTGATCGCCGCTTTTACCAGAGCTGTTTTTTTACCAGATTGCAGGAACCTGATTATGCCGCTCACTCAAGAGCAGAAGAAACAATTCAAATCTATCGGCCACCACCTGAAACCCGTATTGATCGTGGCGGACAATGGTTTGACCGAAGGTGTACTGGCCGAGCTGGAGCGTGCCCTGAGCGACCATGAATTGATCAAAGTACAACTGCGCATCATCGAGCGCGAAGACCGCCTCGCGGCCATTAACGAACTGTGCAAAGCCGGCGCTGCCGAGCTGGTGCAGGTCATCGGCAAGATGGCGTTGATTTACCGCAAGAACCCCAAGCCGAACAAGAATCTGTCGAATATCCATCGCCATCACGGCTGATCGGAGCTGCAAGCTGGGATGAGGCGCCACGTGCGCCTCTCAGTCGATCGCCTTGCTTTGACTCGAAGCTTAGACCTATAGCTTGCGACTGCTTCCACTCGGCACCGGTTGCAGCACCAGCAACAAACCGCAGAACGCCATCACCAGGTAGCTGAACATCAACCAGAGTTCGGCGCCCGGCCAATACAGCCGCGCCACGAAATAACTGGCCGCCATCGCCACCACCACCGATAACAGCTGCCCACGCATGTCACGCCACACACTGGCCAACCGCTCGGCGCGGATCAATACCAGCACCTGCAAGCCGGCGCAAACCGCAGCCAGGCCCACCAGCAACGCACGCAAACTGCTGCCGATCTCTTCGACCAGTAACGAGGCCAGGCCTGTCTTGGCGATTGCCGGCAGCAACAGAAAATGCAGCAACCAGAGGCCGCCGACCCAGAACGTCTGAGCTAGCAGCCAACTGATTGCGCCCGCATCGCGTGCGCCTGATTTAGATATGGCGAACCTCGACGATCTCATACTCGACGGCACCGCTAGGCGTCTTGACCATCACCACATCGCCCTCTTCCTTGCCGATCAACGCCCGAGCGATGGGTGAACCGACCGACAATTTGCGCTGTTTGATATCGGCCTCGTCCTCGCCAACGATCTGGTAGCTGACGCTTTCGTCGGTTTCGACATTCACGATCTCAACCGTAGTGCCAAAGATCACTTTGCCGGTGTGCTCGATGGTGGTGACATCGATGATCACGGCGTTCTGCAGACGGCCTTCGATATCGCGGATGCGCGCCTCGACCATACCCTGCTGCTCGCGCGCGGCATGGTATTCGGCGTTTTCCTTGAGGTCGCCGAGCTCGCGCGCCGTGCCGATATCCTGGCTGAGCTTGGGGCGCACGACCTTGGTCAGATGGGCCAGTTCTTCTTCCAGGGCGCGCGCGCCCTGGACGGTCATTGGGTATTTAGTCATGCCTTGATTCCTGCATGGAGATCCTGCAAGCGGCGCACGGTCTTCTCAGGACCGAATTTCAGCGCCTCACAGATCGCCTGACCGCCCGCCAAGGTGGTGGTGCAGCAGATCTTGTGTTGCAGTGCATTGCGACGGATCGAGTAGGAGTCGGCGATCGACTGACGCCCCTCGGTGGTGTTGATGATCAAGGTCACTTCATCGTTCTTGATCATATCGACAACGTGCGGACGGCCTTCGGTCACCTTGTTGACCCGACGCACCGGCAAACCGGCAGCCTCGATCAATTTGGCGGTACCCGCGGTGGCGACCACTTCGAAACCGAGACCGATCAGATCGCGGGCGACGTCGGCCACCAGGGGCTTATCGTCGTCACGCACGCTGATAAAGGCACAGCCGCTGTTCGGCAGAATTTCGCTGGCGCCCAGCTGAGCCTTGGCAAAGGCTTCGGCGAAACTGTCGCCAACACCCATGACCTCGCCGGTGGACTTCATCTCAGGGCCGAGGATCGGATCGACGCCGGGGAACTTGGCGAACGGGAACACCGCTTCCTTGACGCTGTAGAAGTTCGGAATGATTTCCTCGGTGAAACCGAGCTCGGCCAGGGTTTTACCCGCCATCACCCGGGCACCGAGCATGGCCAGGGAAATACCGATGCACTTGGACACGAAGGGCGCGGTGCGCGAAGCGCGCGGGTTCACTTCGATGACGAAGATATCCTCGCCCTGCACGGCCATCTGCACGTTCATCAGGCCGACCACGCCGAGTTCCAGGGCCATCTTTTTGACCTGTTCGCGGATCTCGTCCTGAATGTGCGCCGGCAGCGAATACGGCGGCAACGAACACGCCGAGTCGCCGGAGTGCACGCCAGCCTGTTCGATGTGCTGCATGATCGCGCCTATCACCACGATCTCGCCGTCGCAGATGGCGTCGACATCGACCTCGATGGCGCAGTTGAGGAAGTGGTCGAGCAGCACCGGGCTGTCGTTCGACACCTTCACCGCTTCGCGCATATAGCGCTTGAGCTCTTCTTCCTGGTAGACGATTTCCATCGCCCGGCCGCCCAGTACATAGGACGGGCGCACCACCAGCGGATAGCCGATGACCTTGGAATGAGCCAGAGCCTCTTCTTCGCTACGCGCAGTGGCGTTCGGCGGCTGACGCAGGTGCAGGCGCTGGACCATCTGCTGGAAGCGCTCGCGGTCTTCGGCGCGGTCGATGGCGTCCGGCGAAGTACCGATGATCGGAACGCCGGCCTCTTCCAGGGCGCGACAGATCTTCAGCGGAGTCTGACCACCGTACTGCACGATCACGCCTTTCGGCTGCTCGACGCGAACGATTTCCAGCACGTCTTCCAGGGTCACCGGCTCGAAGTACAGGCGATCGGAAGTGTCGTAGTCGGTGGAGACGGTTTCCGGGTTGCAGTTGACCATGATGGTCTCGTAACCGTCGTCACGCAGTGCCAGCGCCGCGTGCACGCAGCAGTAGTCGAACTCGATGCCCTGGCCGATACGGTTCGGCCCGCCACCGAGGATCATGATCTTGTCGCGGCTCGACGGATTGGCCTCGCACTCTTCCTCGTAGGTCGAATACATGTAGGCGGTGTCGCTGGCGAACTCGGCGGCGCAGGTATCGACGCGCTTGTACACCGGCAGCACTTTGAGCTTGTGACGGTGGCTGCGCAGGCTCTTCTCGGAAACGCCGAGCAACTTGGCCAGGCGGATATCGGAGAAGCCTTTGCGCTTGAGCTTGTACATCAGGTCGCGGTCGATGCTGGCCAGGCCGAGGGTCTTGATCCGCTCCTCTTCCTGAATCAGGTCTTCGATCTGCACCAGGAACCATTCGTCGATACGGGTCAGCTCGAAGACCTCGGCGACCGTTTTGCCAGCGCGGAAGGCATCGGCCACGTACCAGATGCGGTCGGCGCCCGGTACGGTCAGCTCGCGCTTGAGCGTGCTTTCCGCTTCCGGGTCGCTCAGATCGAGCATCGGGTCGAGGCCGGACACGCCGACTTCCAGGCCGCGCAAAGCCTTCTGCATGGATTCCTGGAAGGTACGACCGATGGCCATGACCTCACCGACGGATTTCATCTGGGTGGTCAGGCGGGCGTCGGCCTTGGGGAATTTCTCGAAGGCGAAGCGCGGGATCTTGGTGACGACGTAGTCGATCGCCGGCTCGAAGGAGGCCGGAGTGCGGCCGCCGGTGATGTCGTTGGACAGCTCGTCGAGGGTGTAACCCACGGCCAGCTTGGCGGCGATCTTGGCGATCGGGAAGCCGGTGGCCTTGGAGGCCAGCGCCGAGGAACGCGACACTCGCGGGTTCATCTCGATGACGACCATGCGCCCGGTGTTCGGGCAAATGCCGAACTGCACGTTGGAGCCGCCGGTTTCCACGCCGATTTCGCGCAGTACCGCCAGGGAGGCGTTACGCAGGATCTGGTATTCCTTGTCAGTCAGGGTTTGCGCCGGGGCCACGGTGATCGAGTCGCCGGTGTGCACGCCCATCGGGTCGAAGTTTTCGATGGCGCAGACGATGATGCAGTTGTCCTTCTTGTCGCGGACCACCTCCATCTCGTATTCCTTCCAGCCGATCAGCGATTCGTCGATCAGCAATTCGCTGGTCGGCGACAGATCGATACCGCGAGCGCAGATTTCTTCGAACTCTTCGCGGTTGTAGGCGATGCCGCCGCCGGTGCCGCCCATGGTGAAGGACGGACGGATGATGCAGGGGAAGCCGACCTTCTCCAGAACGCCGTAGGCTTCTTCCATGTTATGCGCGATGCCGGAAACCGGGCAGGCCAGGCCGATGTCCTTCATCGCCTTGTCGAAGCGCGAACGGTCTTCGGCCTTGTCGATGGTGTCGGCGTTGGCGCCGATCATTTCCACCCCGAACTTTTCCAGTACGCCGTGCTTTTCCAGGTCCAGCGCGCAGTTCAGCGCGGTCTGGCCGCCCATGGTCGGCAGCAGGGCGTCCGGACGCTCCTTCTCGATGATCTTGGCCACGGTCGACCACTTGATCGGCTCGATGTAGGTGGCGTCGGCCATGGCCGGGTCGGTCATGATGGTGGCGGGGTTGGAGTTCACCAGGATGACCCGGTAACCCTCTTCTTTCAGGGCTTTACAGGCTTGCGCACCGGAATAATCGAACTCGCAGGCCTGGCCGATGACGATCGGGCCGGCGCCGAGGATCAGGATGCTTTTAATGTCTGTACGTTTTGGCATAGCGGTTACTCGAATCCTTGGGTCGGTCGGCGAGGTTTAGCGGCGCTTGGCCATGGCTTCGATAAAACGGTCGAACAGCGGCGCCACATCGGCTGGGCCGGGGCTCGCTTCGGGGTGGCCCTGGAAGCTGAAGGCGCTCTTGTCGGTACGCTCGATGCCCTGCAGGGAACCGTCGAACAGCGACTTGTGAATCGCCCGCACATTGCTCGGCAGGCTGGCCTCATCCACAGCGAATCCGTGGTTCTGGCTGGTGATCATCACCACTCCGGAATCCAGGTCCTGCACCGGGTGGTTGGCGCCGTGGTGGCCGTGGCCCATTTTCAAAGTCTTGGCGCCGGAGGCCAGCGCCAGCAACTGGTGACCGAGGCAGATACCGAATACCGGGATCTCGGTTTCCAGCACATCCTTGATCGCCTGAATCGCGTAATCGCACGGCTCGGGGTCGCCCGGCCCGTTGGACAGGAAGACGCCATCGGGATTCAGCGCCAGCACTTCGCTGGCCGGGGTCTGGGCCGGCACCACGGTTACCCGGCAGCCACGAGCCACCAGCATGCGCAGGATGTTCAGCTTGACGCCGTAGTCATAGGCGACCACGTGATAGGGCAACTGGCTGGCCGGGATCAGCGGATGACTGTCGTCCTGCAGATTCCAGACGCTGGAGCGCCACTCGTAAGGCTTGGCACAGCTGACTACCTTGGCCAGGTCCATGCCCTTGAGACCGGGGAAGCTGCGCGCCAGCTCCAGAGCCTTCTCTTCGGTGGCGTCATCGCCAACCAGGATGCAGCCATTCTGCGAACCCTTCTCACGCAGGATGCGGGTCAGGCGACGGGTATCGATGCCGGCGATGGCGACGGTACCGTTTTCCTTCAGGTATTCATCGAGCGGCTGCTTGTTGCGCCAGTTGCTGGAAGTCAGCGGCAGGTCGCGAATGATCAGGCCGGCCGCCCAGACGCTGCAGGACTCGGCATCTTCCGGCGTAGTGCCGGTGCTGCCGATATGTGGATAGGTCAGAGTGACGATCTGCTGGGCATAGGAAGGATCGGTGAGGATTTCCTGATAGCCGGTCATGGCGGTGTTGAAAACCACCTCTCCAATAGTTTGACCATCGGCGCCGATGGACTCGCCGCGAAAAATGCTGCCATCTGCAAGAGCCAAGATGGCAGGTTTAAGGGCTGGCTTACTCAAGAAAACCTCCGTCGAACAAAGCTTTGAAGCAAACGCAGATTGTAAAAAAGCGGGATGACGTATCGACCGTCATCCCGCTTTTTTATCTGATTCATTCTGCGCAACTTTTAGTGGACACACTAAAGCGGGAAGCTTATAGAAAAGTGCCTTTTTGGTCCACCGTTAGATGCGAGCAACTCCTAAACGGGCACAGTTTTTCGGACAAGCGCGTCAATTGAACCTCAATCAGTTAAGGCCCAGTCAGGTGAGACGTCAGTTAAGACCCAAAACATCCTGCATGTCGTACAGGCCCGGTTGGCGCTGCTGCAACCACAGCGCCGAACGCACCGCGCCCTTGGCGAAGGTCATGCGGCTCGACGCCTTGTGGGTGATCTCCACGCGCTCGCCGTCGGCGGCGAACAGCACCGTGTGATCGCCGACCACATCGCCGGCGCGCACCGTGGCGAAGCCGATGGTCTCGCGCTCGCGCGCACCGGTCTGCCCTTCACGGCCATAGACCGCGACTTTCTGCAGATCGCGCCCCAAAGCATTGGCCACCACCTCGCCCATACGCAGCGCGGTGCCGGACGGCGCATCGACCTTGTGCCGATGGTGGGCTTCGATGATTTCGATATCGACGTCATCGCCCAATACCCGCGCCGCGGTGTCGAGCAGTTTCAGGCAGAGATTGACGCCGACGCTGAAGTTGGCGGCGAAGACGATGGGGATCTGCTTGCCGGCATCGGCCAGCAATTGCTTTTCCTGCGGCGAAAAGCCGGTGGTGCCGATGACCATGGCCTTACCGGACTGCCGGCAGATTTCCAGGTTTTTCAGGGTCACCGAGGGGTGAGTGAAGTCGATCAGCACATCGAACTGCTCGAGCACCGCGCTCAGATCGCCCGAGAGCGTGACGCCCAGCTTGCCGAGCGCGGCCAACTCGCCGGCATCGGCACCGATCAGGCTACTGTCGGCGCGGTCGATAGCTGCGCTCAGGCACACGCCATCGGCCTGCTGCACCGCCTCGATCAGGGTCTTGCCCATGCGCCCGGCGGCGCCCATTACTGCGATACGTTGCATAGAAATCAGCTCCAAGCTTCACGCTTAAAGCTGCAAGCCCAGCGGCGCCAACCCGCATCGTGCCACTCAAGGCTTGCAGCTATTTGACCTACAAATCGCCGAAGAAACGCTTCACGCCTTCGAACCAGCCGCTGGCCTTCGGCGAATGCGAGCTATCGCCTTCCAGGGACTTGCGGAACTCGTCCAGCAGTTCGCGTTGACGCTTGTTCAGATTGATCGGCGTTTCCACCGCGACCCGACACATCAGATCGCCAGCACCGCCACCGCGCACCGGGGCGACGCCCTTGCCGCGCAGACGGAATAGCTTGCCGGTCTGGGTGCCTTCCGGGATTTTCAGTTTGACCCGGCCATCCAGGGTCGGCACTTCCAGCTCGCCGCCCAAGGCCGCATCGGCGAAGCTGATCGGCACTTCACAATAAAGATGCTTGCCGTCGCGCTGGAAAATCGCGTGTTCACGCACATTCACCACCACGTACAGATCGCCAGCCGGGCCGCCCATGGCGCCCGCCTCGCCTTCGCCAGACAGGCGAATGCGATCGCCGGTGTCGACGCCTGGCGGCACCTTGACCGACAGCGTCTTGTATTCCTCGACCCGGCCCTGGCCATGGCAAATGCCACAGGGATCGGTGATCATCTTGCCGCTGCCATGGCAGCGCGGGCAGGTTTGCTGCACCGAGAAGAAGCCCTGCTGCATGCGCACTTGGCCGATACCACCACAGGTGGTACAGGTCACGGGACTGGTGCCCTTCTTCGCGCCGGAGCCATCGCAGGTTTTGCAATTGACCAGGGTTGGCACGCGGATGGTCACGGTGGTGCCGCGCACCGCCTCTTCCAGATCCAGCTCCATGGTGTAACGCAGATCGCTACCGCGCTGCGCGCCGCCACGCTGGCCGCCGCGCCCGCCGGCACCACCGAAGAAGTCGCTGAACACGTCGCCGAAGATGTCGGAGAAGTTCGCCCCACCGAAACCGGCGCCACCAGGGCCGCCACCCATGCTCTGATCGACGCCGGCATGGCCGTATTGATCGTAGGCCGCGCGCTTGCTGGCATCGGAGAGCACTTCGTAAGCCTCGTTGGCTTCCTTGAACTTCTCTTCCGAGGCTTTATCGTCGGGATTGCGATCCGGGTGGTGCTTCATCGCCAAGCGACGGTAAGCCTTTTTCAGCTCCGCCTCGCTGGCGCCGCGCTCGACACCCAGCACCTCGTAATAATCTCGTTTAGCCATAAGTCTTCAACACCCTTAAATCGTCTGCTCCAGACACGCCAACGCGGGAGCAAGCTCCCGCGTGACGGAACCGTCGGCCGCGACTCGCATCGCGACCGACCGGAGCGGCATAAGCTTGCGCTTATTTGTTTTCCTTGACCTCTTCGAACTCGGCGTCGACTACGTCGTCCGCTGCGTCCTTGGGCTCTTCGGCACCCTGGGCTTCTGCACCCGGCTGCGGCTGCTCGGCGTACATTTTCTGCGCCAGCGGCGTAGTGGCTTCGGACAGGGCGTTCATCTTGGCTTCGATATCCGCCTTGTCGTCGCCCTTGATTGCCACTTCCAGCGCGCTCAACGCAGTTTCGATGGCCGCTTTCTCATCCGCGGTGGCCTTGTCGCCCGCCTCGGTGATCATTTTGCGGGTGGCATGCACCAGCTGATCACCCTGGTTACGCGCGGTCGCCAGCTCTTCGAACTTGCGATCTTCCTCGGCGTTGACCTCGGCATCGCGAACCATCTGCTGGATTTCTTCCTCGGACAGACCGGAGTTGGCCTTGATCACGATCGACTGCTGCTTACCGGTGGCCTTGTCTTTCGCGCCCACGTGCAGGATGCCGTTGGCGTCGATGTCGAAGGTCACTTCGATCTGCGGCACGCCACGCGGTGCCGGCGGGATCTCGGCCAGGTCGAACTTGCCCAGGGACTTGTTCTGTGCGGCTTGCTTGCGCTCGCCCTGCAGCACATGAATGGTCACGGCGCTCTGGTTGTCGTCGGCGGTGGAGAACACTTGGGACTTTTTGGTCGGGATGGTGGTGTTCTTCTCGATCAGCGCGGTCATCACGCCGCCCATGGTTTCGATACCCAGGGTCAGCGGCGATACGTCGAGCAGCAGCACGTCCTTGACGTCGCCGGCCAGTACCGCACCCTGAATGGCGGCACCCATGGCGACCGCTTCGTCCGGGTTGACGTCCTTGCGCGCTTCCTTACCGAAGAACTCGGCAACCTTTTTCTGCACCAGCGGCATGCGGGTCTGACCACCAACCAGGATCACGTCGTCGATCTTGCCGATGTCGATACCGGCGTCTTTCAGAGCGATGCGGCACGGCTCGATGGTGCGCTGCACCAGGTCTTCGACCAGGGATTCCAGCTTGGCGCGGGAAATCTTCACGTTGAGGTGCTTGGGACCGCTGGCATCTGCGGTGATGTACGGCAGGTTGACGTCGGTCTGCTGGCTGGAGGACAGCTCGATCTTGGCCTTCTCCGCGGCTTCCTTCAGGCGCTGCATGGCCAGCGGATCGCCCTTGAGGTTCATGCCGGTTTCTTTCTTGAATTCGTCGACGAGGTAATCGATCAAGCGAATGTCGAAGTCCTCACCGCCGAGGAAGGTGTCGCCGTTGGTGGCCAATACTTCGAACTGATGCTCGCCGTCGACTTCGGCGATTTCGATCACCGAGACGTCGAAGGTGCCGCCACCCAGGTCATAAACGATCACGGTGTGGTCGCCCTTGGCCTTGTCCATGCCATAGGCCAGCGCCGCCGCGGTCGGCTCGTTGATGATGCGCTTGACGTCCAGACCGGCGATACGGCCGGCGTCCTTGGTGGCCTGACGCTGGCTGTCGTTGAAATACGCAGGAACGGTGATCACTGCTTCGGTGACCGGCTCGCCGAGGTAATCTTCGGCGGTTTTCTTCATCTTCTTCAGTACTTCGGCGCTGATCTGCGGCGGTGCCATCTTCTGGCCGTTAACCTCGACCCAGGCATCGCCGTTGTCGGCTTTGACGATTTTGTACGGCACCATCTGGATGTCTTTCTGCACGACATCCTCTTCGAAACGGCGGCCGATCAGACGCTTCACCGCATACAGGGTGTTATGCGGGTTGGTCACCGCCTGACGCTTGGCGGACTGGCCGACGAGGATCTCGCCGTCGTTGGCGTAAGCGATGATCGACGGCGTGGTGCGTGCACCTTCGGCGTTCTCGATGACTTTGACATTGCCGTTTTCCAGAATGGAGACGCAGGAGTTGGTGGTCCCCAGGTCGATACCAATGATTTTGCCCATCTTCACTCTCCCGAAACTTGGATATTTCCGCGGCTGTGTAGCGGCAGCCGCGGCAGCACTAAAACGCTTGACTGGTTAATGGGGGCAGATCGCCCGATTTCAAGCCTGCTCGTCGATCGACGGTGGCGCCTCGGCCGGCACCTTGCTCACCACCACCATCGCGGGGCGCAGCAAACGACCATTGAGCAAGTAACCCTTCTGGAATACCTGGAGCACGGTATTGGGCTCTACATTGACGCTTTCCTGCATAGCCATCGCCTGATGGTGCTCCGGATTGAACGGCGCGCCGTGCGGGTCGATGACTTCTAACTGGTAACGCTTGAGGGTGTCCTGGAATAGCTTGAGGGTCAGTTCCATGCCCTCGCGTACCGCCTTGATCGCCTCGTCGTTCGGGCTCGACAATTCGAGACCACGCTCCAGGCTGTCCACCACCGGCAGCAGGTCGTTAGCGAAGCGCTCGAGGGCGAATTTGTGGGCTTTCTCCACATCCTGTTCGGCGCGGCGACGCACGTTCTGCAGATCGGCGGCGATACGCAACGCCTGATCCTGAGCGGTCGCAAGCTCTTCTTCCAGGACCTGGATGCGCGCGTCCAACTCGTTACCCGAAGCCGCTCCGGCGTCTGCGGCAACATCTGGAAGCGGGATATCTTGGTTCTGTTCGTCAGCCATGCGTTTCTCCTCAACAAAATTCGATCAGGCCTTAACCCGAATGCCTGACCGCTATATGGGGATGGAATACCGGGTTTCAAGGGGCGACGGCAGCGGCAAACCACATGTCGCCAGCGGCAACCCGGGCAGGGATATGCAGGCACGCCCACCGACGCCGGACTTACAGTTTGACGCTTGAAGCCTGAAACCAGACTACTGTATAAATAACCATACTTCAGACCGGGAGGCTTCATCATGCTGGTGCATCTGTCCGTACATAACTACGCCATCGTCGAACACCTCGACCTCGAGCTGGATGCCGGCATGAGTGTGATCAGCGGCGAGACCGGCGCCGGTAAATCGATCATGCTCGACGCCCTCGGACTGTGCCTCGGCGACCGCGCGGACAGCGGCGTGGTGCGCCCGGGCGCGGACAAGGCGGACATTCTCGCCAGCTTCGACCTGCACGACATTCCCGAAGCCCGCGCCTGGTTGGCCGAGCGCGATCTGGGTCATGACCTGGATCAGGACGGCCCCTGCATCCTGCGCCGGGTCATCACCGCCGAAGGCCGTTCGCGCGGCTATATAAATGGCGCGCCCTGCCCCCAGGGCGATCTCAAGGCCCTCGGCGAACTGCTGATCGATATCCACAGCCAGCACGAACACCAGTCGCTGCTCAAGGCCGACACCCATCGCCGCCTGCTCGACGAATACGCCGGCAGCCAGGATCTGGCGCGCCAGGTGCAGCTGGCCGCCCAACGCTGGAAGCAGACCAAGAACGAGCTGCAACGCATCTCCAGCATCGGCGACGAGCAGCGCGCCCGTCATCAACTGCTCAGCTATCAACTCGAAGAACTCGACAACCTGGCCCTCGGCGAAGACGAGCTGGAGCAGTTGGAGCAGGAACACAAGAACCTGACCAACTCGGAAAGCCTGCTCAGCGCCTGCCGCCTAGTCATCGAGCAATGCAGCGAGAGCGATGCCGGCAACGTGTTGTCGGCCCTGACCAATAGCCTCAACCGCCTCGGCGCCTTCCAGGGCCAGCCCGGTGCACTGAGCGAAGCGACCAATCTGCTGGCCAGCGCGCAGATCCAGGTGGAAGAAGCGGTCGGCGAACTGAACCGTTTCATCGACCATTTCGATGCCGACCCCGAGCGTCTGCAGCAAATGGAGGAGCGCCTGGATGCGATCTACACGCTGGCGCGCAAACACCGAATCCAGCCCAGCGAGCTGATCGCCATGCAACAGCAGCTGTTCGAGGAATTGGAAGGACTCAACGCCGACGACCAGGCCGCCGAACGCCTGAACGAAGAGCTGGCCGCATTCGCCCGGCACTATCAGGAAAAAGCCGGCGAGTTGAGCACCTTGCGCCACGCCGCCGCCGAGCAACTGGCCGCCGCGGTGGAGCGGGAAATGCAAAACCTCGGTATGCCCGGCGGACGTTTCAGCATCAAGTTGAGCGCCCATAACGCCGACGAACCGCACCCTCACGGTCAGGAGCAGCTCGAGTTTCTGGTAAGCGCCAACCCCGGGCAGCCACTGAAACCCCTGGCCAAAGTCGCCTCGGGCGGCGAGCTGTCGCGGATCAGCCTGGCGATTCAGGTGATCACCGCACAGACCTCGCGGGTGCCGACCCTGGTCTTCGACGAAGTGGACGTCGGCATCGGCGGACCGACCGCTGAAGTGGTCGGCCAGTTGCTGCGGCGCCTCGGCGAACGCGGCCAGGTGCTGACCGTAACCCACCTGCCGCAAGTCGCCGCCCAGGGTCATCAGCATCTATTCGTACACAAAGTGCGCGACAACGACGCCACTCGCACCGCGGTCAGCAAACTGGACAGTGCGCGCCGGGTCGAAGAAATCGCGCGCATGCTCGGCGGCGTCGACCTCACCGAAGAATCCCTGGCCCATGCCCGGCAAATGGTCAGCAGCGCCCAGGCTTGACGGGCGGCATGCCAGAAAGCACAAAGGCGACCCTGAGGTCGCCTTTGTCGTGATGCGCTTGCGCTTACTTCTTGGTGCGCACGTACAACACCAGATTGTGATCGACCAACTCGAAGCCATGCTCGCGGACGATTTCTTTCTGGCGCTTCTCGATCTCGGCATCGAAGAACTCGATTACCTGGCCGGTATCGACGCACACCATATGGTCGTGATGCCCACTGTCGGCCAATTCGAACACGGCATGACCACCATCGAAGTTATGCCGCACCACCAATCCCGCTGCTTCGAACTGCGTGAGTACGCGGTATACGGTGGCCAGGCCGACATCTTCGCCCGCTTCCATCAGTGCCTTGTAAACATCTTCCGCGCTCATATGCCGATGCTCGGCAGAATCGAGCATCTGCAGAATTTTGACCCGAGGCAAGGTCACCTTCAGGCCAGCTTTGCGTAGTTCGCTATTTTCAACCATGGTCTGTTTTCTCACGGAAGCGGCTTCGCAGCTTCCTTTATTGCGGGTATGATCCGGGATTAAATTTGCCCAGCCAAGATAGTGGAAGTCACCCTCCGATGCAAAAAACCAAGCTCATGCTGACAAGCCTCACCCTCTCGGGGCTCCTCGCACTCGCCGGTTGTTCTTTCCCCGGGGTTTATAAAATCGACATCCAACAGGGCAACGTCGTGACGCAGGACATGATAGACCAATTGCGCCCCGGAATGAGCCGTAGCCAGGTGCGTTTTATCATGGGCAACCCGCTGATTACCGACACCTTCCATGCCGATCGCTGGGATTACCTCTACAGCATTCAGCCCGGCGGCGGCCAGCGCCTGCAGGAACGCATCAGCGTGAACTTCAACGAGGGCGATCAGCTCGTCGGCCTGTCGGGCGACTTCATGCCAGGCGTCAGCCGCGACCAGGCGATCCTCGGCGAGTCGGGCGACAGCGTGATCACCGCCCCCGCCCAGCAGCCGAAAGCGGAAGAAAAACCGGCCGCCCCCGGCTCTCTGCTGGAACAGATCCAACGCGAAGTGGACAGCGTCGAAACCGTACCGGTGCCGACCCCGGAACCGCTGGAAACCTCACCGCAGTAAGCCTGCCGCAAGAAAAAAGCCCGGACATGTCCGGGCTTTTTTATGTACGAGTTACTGGCCGTAGCGCGAGCCATGAATTGCCTGCGGCCCGGCCTCGACGCGAGCTTTTCGCGGTATTGGCAATACCATGAGCAGATAGCCCCGCGGGCTGCATTCGCCGCCCAGCCGAGCGGGCCAGCCCGCGCTCAGCGATTCTTGCGCATGCTGTTGCGGAAATACCCCGGCGCCACGTCGAAGAACTCGCGAAAGCAGCGGCGAAAGTGCGAAATGCTGACGAAGCCGCAGGCCACGGCGATATCGGCCAGGGATTTATTGGTCTGTTGCAGCAACTGGCGCGCGCGCGTCAAGCGCAACTCCAGGTAGTAACGCGAAGGCGTGGCGTTGACGTGGCGACAGAACTGGCGTTCGAGCTGGCGCGTGGAGATACCCACGCAGGTAGCGACCTCCTCCATCTTCAACGGCTCGTCGATATTGTTGTGCATCAGCTCCAAAGCCAGTTTCAGCGATTGCGGCAAGGTCGGATCGCGGTCCACGGTCACCGCCGAAACATCCATGACTTCTTGGAGTTTGTCGCAGCTGAGCACCTCCTCCACCGCCTGAACCAGGCTGTCGCCGCAATCGCGCTTGACCACCTCCAGCATCATACCCAAGGAACTGTTGGCGCCAGCGCAACCGATGCGCTGGCGATCCAGCACGAAGGAGTGCCTGGAAAGCCGCACCTTGGGAAACAGCTCCTCCATCATCGCCCTACCGTCGGGGTGAAAGGCGCATTCATAGCCGTCCAGCAGCCCCGCTTCGGCGAGGAAATAGGCGCCATTCCACAATCCGCCGAGGGTGACATCGGCAGCGGCGGCCGAGCGCAGCTTGGCCCTGAGCAGCGGGTCCGGATGCAGCCGCACGCGAAATCCGCCGCAGACCACAATCAGATACTGCTCACGCTCATGCAAATCGGCGAGGCGGCAACCAGCCGAGATAGTGATGCCCAAGTCACTGACCACGACGTCCTGGCCGCCGACAACCAATACCTCATAAAGCGGCGTAGTGCTCATCAGGTTAGCGGTAACCAGCGCATCCACGGCACCGGTGAAGGCCATCATCGAGAAGTTATCCAGCAACACAAAGGCGACTCGGCGCATCGTCACCGTTGGCTCGTCACCCCGCGCCCGCTCGAGGTGCAGTCGGTTCTTGTCCTTCAATACGCTCTCGAACGACGATCTCATAACGCTGGCGCCTTCATACAGTGAAATGGCGGGCACAGTTTTTAACTGGCGGAGGCGAGCGGAAGGTTATGCGCCTCGACAATCTCTATACGCCAACCGACTTCATCGGCATGCGTCGCTGTCGCCCTCAACCGCCCGCTTCGTCGCTCTTGGCCTTGGCCGCCTTGGCCGCGCGCTGCTTGCGCACCTCTTTCGGGTCGGCGATCAGCGGGCGGTAGATTTCCACCCGCTCGCCATCTTCCAGCACGCGCTCTTCCGGTTTGGCTACCGCCTTGCCGAAAATCCCCAGCGGCGCGCCGCTCAGGTCCAACCCTGGGAAATGCGCGGCCATGCCCGACTGCTCGGCGGCTTGGCGCACGGTAGTGCCGTAGGGCAGGCTCAGACGCAGCAGCTTTTGTTTGTCGGCCAAGGCGTAGGCCACCTCGACCACGATCGATTTGTTATCCATAGAGTTGCTTGGCCCTTTGACAGAACGCATCCACCAGGGTGTTCGCCGCCTGGTTGAACAGCGGCCCCAGCGTGGCGCGCACCAGGGGCCCGGCATAGTCGAAGTTGAGATCCAGGCTGATCTTGCAGGCTTTGTCGCTCAGCGCCTTGAACTGCCACTCGCCGTGCAGCTGGGAGAACGGCCCTTCCTCCAGATTCAGCTCGATCGACTGCGCGGGCACCAGCACGTTGCGCGTCACGAAACGCTGGCTCAGCCCCGCCTTGGCCACCGTCAGGCTGGCGCGCATGTGCACCTCGCTGGCATCCAGCACTTCGCTGGCCGAGCACCAGGGCAGGAATTGCGGGTAACTCGCCACATCGTTGACCAGATCGAAAAGCATCCGCGCCGGATAGGGCAACAACGCCGAGCGATGGATATGGGTCGTCATTTCATCAGCTCGGTAACAAACACGATCAATACACCCAGGGGTGCAACCAGACGCACCAGCCAGTAAACCAGACTGAACAGCAGTGGATTTTTCATCGCCAGCTCCTCGCGCACCGTGTCGCGCTTGAGCACCCAGCCGGCGAACAGCAGGAACGCCAGACCACCGAGCGGCAGCAGAATGCGGCTGGTCAGGTAGTCGATGCTGTCGAAGAAGTTCATCCCACCGGCAGCGCCCCACTGGAACAGGCGGAAGCCATCCTCGGCGAAGACGAAGAACTTGGCCTCGGCGCCGATATTGAACGACAGCACTGTGCCCATACCGACCAACCAGCAGAGCAACGCCAGCATGCTGGTGACCAATACCCGACTACGCCCGGTGCGCTCGACCAGATAGGCCACCGCCGGTTCGAGCATGGAGATCGAGGAGGTCCAGGCCGCGACCAGCACCAGCACGAAGAACAGCGTGCCCATGATCTGGCCGAAAGCGATATTGCCGAATGCCACCGGCAAGGTGACGAACATCAGTCCGGGACCGGCGCCCGGCTCCATGCCGCCGGCGAAGACGATGGGAAACAGCGCCAACCCGGCGACCAGCGCCACCAGGGTATCGAGAATACCGACCGCCAGTACCGTGCTGCCGATCGAAGCATGCTTGGGCATATAAGCGCCGTACACCATGATCGAACCGACCCCCACGCTCAGGGTGAAAAAGGCGTGCCCCATGGCCGCGAGCAGCCCATGCAGCAGCCGATCGGGCTGAAAATTAAAGAGGAAATGGAAGCCCTGCATGAAGTGGCCGGTGGTCATGCTGTAACCCAGCAGCACCAGCAACAGGACGAACAGCATCGGCATCATGATACGCAGGCCGCGCTCCAGGCCGGCCACCACGCCGCGGGCGATGACGAAACCGGTCAGCACCATGAACAGCGTGTGCCAGAGGGTCAGGCGCCAGGGGTCGGCGGTCAGCGCGCCGAAGGCGCCGCCCGCCTCCTGGGCGGTCACGCCCTCGAACTGGCCACGGCCCATGCCGATGATGTAATCCAGCGACCAACCCGCCACCACGCTGTAGAACGACAGAATCAGCAAGGCCGCGACCATGCCCATCATCGCCGCCCAAGACCATTTCGCCGATGCGCCGGATTCGATGGCCAAGGTTTTCAGGGTATTCACCGGGCTCTGCCGACCACGGCGACCGATCAGGGTTTCGGCGAGCATGATCGGCAAGCCGACGAGGAAGATGCACACCAGGTACATCATCACGAAAGCCCCGCCGCCATACATGCCGGTCATATAGGGGAACTTCCAGATATTGCCGAGCCCGACCGCCGAGCCGGTCGCCGCCAGGATGAAAACCCAGCGGCTGGCCCATGCGCCGTGGATGGAAATCTTATCGCTCGCCATGAATACGCTCGAATGCGTGAAAAAGATCGGGCATTGTCCGGGATTACCCCCTCACCCTCAAGATAGGGTTATCGCCAGCGAGCCCGCGACTCCCTATAATGCGCGCCCTATGGCTAAACAAAAGAAACACCCACAAGGCACCATCGCCCAAAACAAGAAGGCGATGCACGATTATTTCGTCGAATCCAAGTTCGAGGCGGGCCTGGTCCTGGCCGGCTGGGAAGTGAAAAGTTTGCGCGCCGGCAAGGCTCAGTTGGTCGACAGCTACGTGCTGTTGAAGGACGACGAAGCCTGGCTGATGGGCTGCCACATCACCCCGCTGAAAACCGCCAGCACCCACGTGATCGCCGATCCGACCCGCACCCGCAAACTGCTGCTGAACAAGCGCGAGCTGGACAAGTTGTTCGGCGCCGTGCAGCAGAAGGGCTACACCTGCGTGGCGTTGTCGCTGTATTGGAAAGCGCATCTGATCAAGTGCGAAATTGCCCTGGCGAAGGGCAAGAAGGACTTCGACAAGCGCCACACCGAGAAGGAACGTGACGCCGACCGCGAAGTGCAGCGCGCCATGCGCACCAAGGGCAAGGACGACTGATAGCTCGCGTGGCGGCAACCCAGCCCGTAGGGTGCGCCACGCGCACCTGAATACCTGTACAGCCACAGCGGTGCGCATGGCGCACCCTACGATTTGGCCGCCCCACGACGCTGCGCCCGCTCCTCCCGCCTTACCTGCTCCTGCACTTCGGCGAGCACTTCCTGCACATAATCGATATGCCGATTGGAGAGCTTGCGCGCATCCTCGGCACGCCCTTCGATAATCGCCTGGTAGAGATCCCGATGCTGCTCGATCAGCATGTCGCGGGTCTCGTCGCGCTGGGCGTACATGCCGCCGATATTGGTCACCACGTTGTTCCGGAGCAGATCGAACAAGCCACGAATGGTGTGCAACAGCACCGCGTTGTGGCTGGCTTCGGCGATGGCCAGGTGGAAATTGGCGTCGGCCGCGCCCTCCTGCGCGCGGGTCACTTTACCGCTGCGGCTGTAGCAATCCTGTAGCGCCGCGAAGGCTTCGCCGAGGCGCTGGCGATCCAGTTCGGTGGCGCGTTGCGCGGCGTAGAACGCGCAGGAGCCTTCCAGCGTGTGGCGGAACTCGAGCAGATCGCGTTGCGCTTCCGGGTTGCTTTCCAACAGGTGCAACAGCGGATCGCTGAAGGTCGAGCCGAGGGACTCAGCGACGTAATTACCACCGCCCTGGCGGCTGCTCAGCAAGCCCTTGGCCGCCAACTTCTGAATCGCTTCGCGTAGCGAGGGCCGCGACACGCCGAAACGCTCGGCCAAGACCCGCTCCGCCGGCAAGCGCTCGCCCGCCTTGAGGGTGCCTTCGAGAATCATGGTTTCCAGCTGAGTGACGATGTCGTCCGACAAACGGCGCTGGCGAACCGGACCTACTTCCATAACCCACGCTCCACTGGTTTTACCAATCCACACGCCCTAGCCAGGGCCCTTCACCAGCCAGCCTATAGCGCCGCCTGTAGCCATACAAGCCTGGATCATACGACCAAAGTAGCAAGCTTGCTAATTGACAGCCCAATGTCGGCACTTTTACCCTGACTCGGCCAGATTGTAAATTGGTATTACCAATTTAGACAACCAAAACAATTCCAAGAAAATTCGTGAGGTTCCCATGCCGGCTCTATCCCGATCACTCGCCGTACCGCTGCATCCATCCTCCCCCATGCGCGTTGCGCGCCGCTAAGGAGAGAGCGACATGTCCTCTGGTCTTCTTGCCCTACTCGCGTTTTCCCCGATCCTGCTGGCGGCGATTCTGCTGATCGGCCTGCGCTGGCCGGCCAAACACGCCATGCCGCTGGTTTACCTGGTCACTGCCGCCGTCGGCCTGTTCGCCTGGGATATGAGCGTCAACCGCGTGCTGGCTTCCACCGTGCAAGGCCTGCTGATCACCCTCGGCCTGTTGTGGATCATCTTCGGCGCGATTCTGCTGCTCAACACCCTCAAACACTCCGGCGGGATCACCGCGATCCGTGCGGGCTTCGCCACCATCAGCCCGGATCGGCGGATTCAGGCGATCATCATCGCCTGGTTGTTCGGCTGCTTCATCGAGGGTGCCTCCGGTTTCGGCACCCCGGCGGCGATCGCCGCGCCCCTGCTGGTGGCCATCGGCTTCCCGGCCATGGCCGCGGTATTGCTGGGCATGCTGGTGCAGAGCACCCCGGTGTCCTTCGGCGCCGTGGGTACGCCAATCATCGTCGGCATCAACACCGGCCTGGATTCCGCGACCATCGGTGCGCAACTGGTCGAGCAAGGCTCGTCCTGGGCGCAATTCCTGCAACTGATCACCAGCGAAGTGGCGATCATTCACGCCACCGTCGGCACCGTCATGCCACTGGTGATGGTGCTGATGCTGACGCGCTTCTTCGGTACCAAGAAAAGCTGGAAAGCCGGTTTCGAAGTGCTGCCGTTCGCGATTTTCGCCGGCCTGGCTTTCACCATTCCCTATGCTCTTACCGGCGTGTTTCTCGGCCCGGAATTTCCGTCGCTGGCCGGCGGCCTGATCGGCCTGGCGATCGTCACCAGCGCTGCGCGCATGGGCTTTCTGCTGCCGAAGACCACCTGGGACTTCGCCCCGGCGGACAAGTGGCCGGCCGAATGGCTGGGCACCGTCGAGATGAAACTGGACCAGCTGACCGCCAAGCCGATGAGCGCGCTGCGCGCCTGGCTGCCCTATGTACTGGTCGGCGCGCTGCTGGTGATCAGCCGCGTGGTGCCGGAAGTCGGTGCGGCACTGAAGGCCGTGGTGGTGAACTTTCCCGACCTGCTCGGTGAAACCGGGGTCAGCGCCAACTTCATGCCGCTGTACCTGCCCGGCGGCATTCTGGTCACCGTGGTCCTGGCTACGTTCTTCTTCCATGGCATGAAGCTGCGCGAACTGGGCGCCGCGGTGAAGGAATCCTCCAGCGTGCTGCTCAGCGCCGGTTTCGTGTTGCTGTTCACCGTGCCCATGGTGCGCATCCTGATCAACTCGGGCGTCAATGGCGCGGACCTCGCCAGCATGCCGATTCTGATGGCGCGCTGGGTGGCCGATAGCGTCGGCGGCATCTACCCGCTGCTGGCTCCGAGCATCGGTGCCCTGGGCGCCTTTATTGCCGGCTCCAACACGGTCAGCAATATGATGTTCAGCCAGTTCCAATTCGGCGTTGCCAGCAGCCTGGGGATTTCCAGCGCACTGGTGGTCGCGGTGCAGGCCATAGGCGCGGCGGCGGGCAACATGGTGGCGATCCACAACGTGGTCGCCGCCTCCGCCACCGTTGGTTTGCTCGGTCGCGAAGGCAGCATCCTGCGCAAGACCATCTGGCCTACCCTGTACTACGTGTTGTTCACCGGCTCGATCGCACTGTTCGCCATCTATGTACTGGGCGTCAGCGATCCGCTGGTAACCGGCCGATAACCGCTGCGCATGCACGCGCCCCGGCCAGCCCGCGGCGCGCGCTTTGCAATACTCGACCTTGCTTTCTGACCGCCCCATTTTCTGAACCAGAGTGCATGCCATGATCATTTCTGCCTCGACTGATTACCGCGCCGCGGCACAACGCAAGCTGCCGCCGTTCCTGTTCCACTACCTCGACGGCGGCGCTTATGCCGAACACACGCTCAAGCGCAATGTCGAGGATCTGGCCGATATCGCCCTGCGCCAGCGCGTGCTGCGGAACATGTCCGAGCTGAGCTTGGAAACCCAGCTGCTCGGCGAAACCCTGTCGATGCCCGTGGCGCTCGCGCCGGTCGGCCTTACCGGGATGTACGCGCGGCGTGGCGAGGTGCAGGCGGCCAAGGCTGCGGCTGCCAAAGGCATCCCTTTCACCCTGTCGACGGTGTCGGTATGTCCGATCGAAGAAGTGGCGCCGGCGATCGACCGGCCGATGTGGTTCCAGCTTTATGTGCTCAAGGACCGCGGTTTTATGAAGAACGCCCTGGAGCGCGCCAAGGCCGCCGGGGTCACCACCCTGGTGTTCACCGTCGACATGCCGGTACCGGGCGCCCGCTACCGCGATGCCCACTCCGGCATGAGCGGACCGAACGCACCGCTGCGCCGCGTGCTGCAGGCCATGACTCACCCGAGCTGGGCCTGGGACGTCGGCCTGCTCGGCAAGCCCCATGACCTGGGCAATATTTCCGCCTACCGCGGCAGCCGCACCGGCCTGGCTGATTACATAGGCTGGCTCGGCGCCAATTTCGACCCCTCGATCTCCTGGAAGGACCTGGAGTGGATCCGCGAATTCTGGCAAGGACCGATGGTGATCAAGGGCATCCTCGACCCGCAGGACGCCAAGGACGCGGTGAGCTTCGGCGCCGACGGCATCGTCGTCTCCAACCACGGCGGCCGTCAGCTCGACGGCGTGCTGTCCAGCGCGCGGGCGTTGCCGGCGATCGCAGATGCGGTCAAGGGCGACCTGGCGATCCTAGCCGACTCGGGCATTCGTACCGGCCTCGATGTGGTGCGCATGCTCGCCCTCGGCGCCGACAGCGTGCTGCTCGGCCGCGCCTTCATCTACGCCTTGGCGACCGCCGGTGGCGCGGGCGTGAGCAACCTGCTGGAGCTGATCGAGAAAGAAATGCGCGTGGCCATGGTGCTCACCGGCGCCAAGTCGATCAGCGAGATCAACGCCGACTCGTTGGTGCGTGAACTGGGCCGCTGACAAACAGCCAAAGCTGCAGAACACCTATGTAGGAGCCAGCTTGCTGTGGTTCGGCACGCCGACGATGCTTTGCAGTGTGCTGATCGCCAGCAAGAACCAGGCGTCCCCCTGGCTCCTACAACCCACAGATAAAAGACCATCGACAACTCCCGGAGCCCGCATGAGCCTGCCCGCCGCCTTTCTTGCCGAGGTGCACCGCCTGATCCCAGCAGAGCGTTTGTTCGACGACCCGCTGTCGACCCTGGCCTTCGGCACCGACGCCAGCTTCTACCGGCTGATCCCCAAGCTGGTGGTGCGGGTCGAGTCGGAGCGCGAGGTCGTGCAGTTGCTCAAACTGGCCAGTGCCGAACGGGTGCCGGTGACCTTCCGTGCCGCCGGCACCAGCCTCTCCGGCCAAGCGCTCAGCGACTCGGTATTGATCGTGCTAGGCGATAGCTGGAACGGCCGCGAGGTCCGCGCCCAGGGCCAGCAGATCCGCCTGCAACCCGGGGTGATCGGCGCCCAGGCGAATACCGTGCTGGCGCCGTACCAGCGCAAGATCGGCCCCGACCCGGCCTCGATCAACGCCTGCAAGATCGGCGGCATCGTCGCCAATAATGCCAGCGGCATGTGCTGCGGCACCGCCCACAACAGCTACCACACCCTGGCCGGTATGCGCCTGGTGCTGGCCGACGGTACGGTGCTGGATAGCGAAGACCCGCTCAGCGTCACGCGCTTCTTCGCCACCCATGCCGAGCTGCTCGAGCAACTCGCCGAGCTGGGCCGACAGACCCGCGCCAACAGCGAACTGGCGGCGAGGATTCGGCACAAATACCGATTGAAGAACACCACCGGGCTGTCGCTCAATGCCCTAATCGATTTCGATCAGCCGCTGGATATCCTCAGCCATTTGATGGTCGGCTCCGAAGGCACCCTGGGTTTTATCAGCGCGGTGACCTACGACACGGTGCCGGATCACCCGCACAAGGCCAGCGCGCTGCTGGTGTTCCCCGATGTGGAAAGCTGCTGCCGCGCGGTGACCGTGCTCAAACAACAACCGGTTTCCGCCGTGGAGCTGCTGGACAGGCGCAGCCTACGCTCGGTGCAGAACAAACCCGGCATGCCGGAATGGGTGCAGAGCCTGTCCGACGGCGCCTGCGCCCTGTTGATCGAATCCCGCGCCGCCAGCCAGAGCCTGCTGCACGAACAGCTCGGGCTGATCATGGCCTCGGTCAGCGACTTCCCCCTGGAGAAGCGCGTCGACTTCAGCGAAGACCCGGCCGTGTACAACCTGCTGTGGAAAATCCGCAAGGACACCTTCCCCGCCGTCGGCGCGGTGCGCCAGACCGGCACCACCGTGATCATCGAGGACGTGACCTTTCCCATCGAACAGCTCGCCGAGGGCGTCAATCGCCTGCTCGCGCTGTTCGACAAACACGGTTATGACGAGGCAATCATTTTCGGCCATGCGCTGGAGGGCAACCTGCACTTCGTCTTCACCCAGGGCTTCGACGATCCGCAGCAAGTGGCGCGCTACGAAGCCTTTATGCAGGACGTGGCGCAGCTGGTGGCGGTGGAGTTCGGCGGCTCGCTCAAGGCCGAACACGGCACCGGGCGTAATATGGCGCCCTTCGTCGAGCTGGAATGGGGTGCCGATGCTTACCAGTTGATGTGGCAGCTCAAGCGCCTGCTCGACCCGCAAGGCATCCTCAATCCGGACGTGGTGCTGTCGGATGATCCGCAGATCCACCTGAAAAATCTCAAGCCGCTGCCGGCCGCCGACACGATCGTCGACAAGTGCATCGAATGCGGCTTCTGCGAGCCGGTGTGCCCGTCCAAGGGGCTGACCCTCAGCCCGCGCCAACGCATCGTGATCTGGCGCGATATCCAGGCGAAAAAACGCGCGGGCATCGACACCGCGGCGCTCGAACGCGACTACCAATACCAGGGCATCGACACCTGCGCCGCCACCGGCCTGTGCGCCGAGCGCTGCCCGGTGGGGATCAATACCGGTGATCTGGTGCGCCAGCTGCGCGCCCGCGATGCCAGCCACACCGGCACAGCCGATTGGTTAGCGAACAACTTCCGCCGCGCCATGCAGGGCACCCGGGTCATGCTGCACGTGGCCAACGGCGCGCGCATGGTCATGGGCGCGCCCTTGCTCAGCCGCACCTCGGTGGCCTTGAGCAAGGCCAGCCAGGGCCGCGTGCCACAATGGACGCCGGCCATGCCGCAACCGATTCGCCGGCTGCGCTTGCCCGAGACCAGCAACGATCCACGGCCCCGGGTGGTGTATCTGGCGGCCTGCGTATCCCGCGCCATGGGCCCGGCGGCCAGCGATAGCGAGCAGGTGCCGCTGTTCGACAAGACCCGCGCATTGCTGGAGAAAGGTGGCTTCCAGGTGGTGTTCCCGGCTGACCTGGACAACCTCTGCTGCGGCCAGCCGTTCGCTTCCAAGGGCTATGCCGAGCAAGCGCAGCGCAAGAAACAGGAGCTGATCGACGCCCTGCTCGAAGCCAGCCGCGGCGGTCTCGATCCAATCTATTGCGACACCAGCCCCTGTACCCTGCGCCTGCTGCAAGACGGCCTGGACCCGCGCTTGAAGCTGCATGATCCAGTGAAGTTCATCCGCGAACAGCTGCTCGACAAACTCGACTTCGAGCCGCAAACCGCGCCCATCGCCGTGCATGTCACCTGCAGCACCCAGCACCTGGGGGAAGCCCAGGGCCTGATCGACATAGTGCGGCGCTGCACCAACGAAGTGGTGATTCCCGAGGGCATCCATTGCTGCGGCTTCGCCGGCGACAAGGGCTTCACCACCCCCGAACTAAACGGCCACGCCCTGCGCAGCCTGAAGTCGGCGGTGCAGTATTGCGCCGAAGGCATCAGCACCAGCCGCACCTGCGAGATCGGGCTCAGCCAGCACGGTGGCATCGACTACCACGGCCTGGTTTATCTGGTGGACCGCGTCTCGCGGGCGAAATCGGGGTAACCGCCCGGCAACGGTCCAAGCGCTCAAGGCCGAGCCTTTCGCGCAGAGCTGGCGCCGCGCCCGTGCAGAGGCGGCGCTCGCCTACACGGAAAACACCTGAACTCCCATTGTGATAAGGCAGTCAGCTTTTATGAGCCTTAAACAAACTAGGCCGACATCGATCCCGCCTGTGCCCTTGCTATGGGCATTCTCCGGGGAATTCATGATGAGAGGACTATCAGATGAAGCTAATTATTATGCTGTTTGCCGCCGCTGCCCTAGCATCCGCCCCGGCGTTCGCCGAAGATCTTTGCACGATCCAGCTGCAGAAACTCGACAACAAGGAAACCCAGGTCATTACCCTGGGCTCGCCCGCCAAGGAGCAGGTGGAAGAACTGACCCAGCAAGCCAAGGACGCACAAAGCGCGGGCGATACCGAAGCCTGCATCAGCCATTCCGCCCAAGCGCTGCAATTGCTTAATGTATCCAATAGCGAAAACGGCCAGAGCAGTAACTAACGCCATAGGGTCTGTTGCCGTTTCAGCGCAAGCCGCGTTGCCGCGAAAAATCTCGCCAGGCTAGGCGTAGGACGCAGGTAATGGACTAGCCGTCCGCGTTGTTCCCTTGCCAAGTCCTACAACAACGCATG